>JBBRNJ010000010.1:0-141470 GCA_038230375.1 Polyangiales bacterium
CAGCCGAAGAACGAGATCATCATCAACTTCCCGGTGAAGATGGACAACGGGGAAGTACGTCTCTTCAAGGGCTACCGCGTGCAGCACAACAACCTGCTCGGACCCTTCAAGGGCGGCATGCGCTTCCACCCGAGCGTCACGCTCGACGACGTGAAGGCGCTCGCGGCCATGATGACCTGGAAGAGCGCGCTCCTCCGCCTGCCGTTCGGCGGCGGCAAGGGCGGCATCAAGTTCGATCCGCACGGCGTGTCCAAGGCGGAGCTCCAGCGCATCACGCGTCGCTTCACGCACTCGCTCGGTGAGAACATCGGACCCGAGTACGACATCCCGGCGCCGGACGTCGGCACCAACAGCCAGACCATGGCGTGGATGATGGACACGTACTCCAACATGGTCGGCTCCGCGCAGAAGCAGTCCGTGAAGGGCGTCGTGACCGGCAAGCCCGTCTCCAGCGGCGGCACGCTCGGTCGCACGAAGGCCACGGGCCAGGGCTGCGTCATCTGCGTCGTCGAGTGGGCCAAGGAGAAGAACTTCGATCTCGAAGGCAGCACCATGACAGTGCAGGGCTTCGGCAACGTCGGCTCGCACCTCGCGGTCATCCTCTCGCGCCTCGGCGTGTCCACGGTCGCCGTCGGCGATCACACGGGCTACCTCCTGAACCCGGAGGGCTTCAACGCCCACAAGCTGCAGGACTACGTCGCGTCGAAGGGCTCCATCGCCGGCTATCCGGGTGGCAAGCCGATCACGCGCGAGGAGTTCTTCGCCACCAAGGCCGACATCTTCGCGCCCTGCGCGCTCGAGAACCAGATCGGCGAGGCCGAGGCCGCGTCGCTCAACGTCAAGGTCATCGTCGAAGGCGCCAACGGCCCCACGAACCCGGCCGGCGAGAAGATCCTGCTCGAGAAGGGCGTGGACATCCTGCCCGACGTGCTCGCGAACTCCGGCGGCGTCACCGTCAGCTACTACGAGTGGGTGCAGAACAAGCGCTCGGAGAGCTGGACGGAGGAAGAGGTCGACGCCAAGCTCGAACGCGCGATGACCCGTGCGTACAAGGAGGTCTCCGACTTCGCGCGCCAGAAGAAGGTCGACATGCGCGTCGCCGCGTATGCCCTGGCTCTGTCCCGCATCGAGTCGGTGTACAAGGAGCGCGAAATCTTCCCGTGACCCAGGACGACGGCGGCAGCGCCGTCACGAACGACGAGCACAGTCCGGCGACCAAATTCGACGGGCTCGTGTTCGCTCGCACAACCTGGCGCCTCAGGGTGCTTGATGCGGTTGGCCTCTTGGTGGGAGTGGCGAGCGTCAGCCCCTTGGTCGCCATCTACTTCTCCGTACAGGTCACGCTCAGCGGATGGTGGCTCTTCCTGCTGATGTCGCTCTCGTTCAGCATTCTCCTGCTCGCTCAACGGGCGCGTCGGCTCTCGGTCGTCGTTGGCGCGGATGGCATCCAGCTCGACGGATACGGAACGCATGTATTCTACAGGCATGCGGAGATCGCCGGGGTCGAGCTGCAACCGAGAGGCGTCGACCTTCGCCTTCACGGTGGCGAGATCATCAAGCTCGTCCTTCCCGTTGAAGGAGTGCGGCGCGTGCCCCTCTCGCTCCCACATCGCCTCTACTGGCGCATCATGGACGCGCGAGTCGCTTCGCAGGAGACCAGTGTGGACGGTGAGGCGACGGCCACGCAGCTTGCCCGTCGAGGTCGCAGCGCACGTGCATGGTTGGACTTCCTGCGCCGGGAAGGCGCGGGCGCGGAAGAGGGATTTCGCACCGCGCCCGCCTCGCGCGAGGCATTGCTGGCCACCCTCGAGAACCCGGCAGCGCGCGCCGTGGATCGCTTCGCGGCGGCCGTGTCGCTCGCGAAGGATCTGACGCCGGCGGAGTCACCGCGTGTGCGCGTGGCGATCGAAGCCTGCGCCGATGCGAAGGTGGCGTCGCGGCTTCGCATCGCGGTGGAGCCGCCCAGCGATGAGGCGCTCGAGGAGGCGTTGTTGGAAGCGGAGGCGGACGACAGCCCACAGCCAGGCCCGCAGCGCGCGTCGTGATAGACTCACGGGTGCGATGTCCGCCGAAGTGAACGACGAGGACGTCACGCTCGCCACCGACACACAGGGGCGGACAACCACTCGCCCGGGTGTCATGCCCGTTCGCTTTGATTCGCCTGGACTACGCCTCGTTTCACTCGGCATCTGGGGCGCGATGATGTTGGGCATCGGGCACCTACCAACGGCCGCGTGGCTCGTTGGCTGGTTCGCGTTCTTCGGTTGGGCAAGCCTCATGGGTCGTCTCGCGAAGCGGGTCACCATGCGCGAGCTCGTCGCCACCGCGGACATCATTCGCATCGGCAAGACCGTGGTGCCGAAGAAGGAGATCCAGACCGCCACGCCCATGCGCGACGGTGGGAGCCACTACGTGCGCCTGGTGCGCAGCCTTGGTCGTCGCATCGACGTCATGGTCTCTTCGGAGGAGGAGGCGGCCGACGTGTTGCACCAGCTGGGGCTGGATGCGGAGAGCACCGCGTGCTCGTTCCCCGTGCAGCCAGCAAAGGGCTCGAAGCGGTTGCTGGCGCTGCTGCCGTTCGGGTTGGCGGCGTTCTTCTGGATGGGCGGCGCGACCATGGTCGGCAGCTCCTATTTCCCGCTTGGCGCGTTCCTTCTTGCCATCGCGTTCTACGCGCGGCAACGGGCCACCCGGATCTCCCTGGTCGTCGGCACGGACGGCGTACAGGCGACGTCGCTCATGAAGAGTGCATTCTACAAGCATTCGGCGATAGCGCGCGTGGAGGCCAACGGCGCAGAGGTCGCGATCCACCTGCGGAGCGGCGAGGTGCTCGGCTACAAGGTGACCCAGCAGAGGAAGCCCAAGGCGGACGATATCGAGCTCGCGCGGCGCATCTGCGAGCGCATCGGAGCCGCGCGTCACGCAGCGGAGTCAGCGACCACGGACGAGGCGAGCACCACCTCGCTGGGCAGGGGAGGGCGCTCACCGCGTGAGTGGTTGGAGTTCCTGCGGCGCGTGGGCGACGGCGCGGAGGCAAGCTTCCGCAAGGCGTCGGTGTCGCGTGATGCGCTGCTGCGCACGCTGGAGAATCCGGCGGCTCGCTCGCTCGATCGCCTGACAGCCATGGTGTCGCTTGCGAAGACCCTTGGCGCGGACGAGGCCGTGCGGGTTCGGGTGGCGATCGACGCGTGTGCGGAGAAGAAGCTCGCCACGCGGCTTCGCGTCGCGCTCGAGGATCCCTCGGCAGACGCCCTGACGCACGCGCTGGTCGAGGCCGAGGCCGACGCAGAGAGCGAAACCGCGCCCGCCATCGCGAAGAGCGCGTTGTGATAGGCTCCGCGGCCGTATGCCCTACGCCCGCACACGATTAGGTCGTTTCTTCTACGAGGAACGCGGACAGCTGCCCAAGCCGGAGGCCGCCCCTGTCTTCATGCTCCATGGGTTCCTCTTTGACGGAAGGCAGTGGAGGAACCAGGTCGGCCCGGTCTCCGAGGTCACACGCACCGTCGTCTTCGATGGTCCCGGTCACGGCAAGACAGAGGACCCGCCGCGCTTCACGCTGGAGGACCACGCAGAGGCGCTCCTGGACGCCATGAACGAGCTCGACGTGAAGAAGGCGATCCTTGTCGGCCTCTCGTGGGGCGCCATGGTCTCCATGCGCCTCGCGCTCGCGCATCCGGAGCGCGTCGCGGGGCTCATCCTCCTGGACACCAGCGCGCACGCCGAGTCGATAGTGAACCGCGCGAAGTATCGCGGCCTGCTCTCGCTGCATCGCCGCGTGGGTGTGCCCATGCAGCTCTACAACCGCGCCGTCGCGCCGCTCCTCTTCGGGCCGCGCACGCTCCGCGAGAAGCCCGACCTGGTCGAAGAGTCGGGTCGCAACGGCCTTGGTTTCTCTCGCGAGGGCGTCGCCCGCGCGGGGCTCGCGGTCGTCGTGAAGCGTGGGGACATCTCGAAGCAGATCCCGCGTATCAACGCCCCCACGCTGGTGATGTGCGGCACCGACGACCGCTCCACGGTCCCCGACGAGTCGCGCTTCATCGTGAACAACATCCCGCGCGCGCGAATGGGCTGGGTCGAAGACGCCGGCCACATGTCAGCGCTGGAAGAACCCGAAAAAGTAAACCGCGAGCTGGTCCCCTTCATCCGCGGCCTCATGCCTTAGAATGCCGGTGTTTTTCGCCGATACCTTCGGGCTGGGCGCGCTTTTCGTTCCGGTGCGTGCTCACGACCGGGAGGTCGTTCCGCGCGCTCCTCACGAGAAAGCGCACCCATCACTCGGTCTCGACGAAAACCATCCGGCCTTCTCGTGCGATGGTTTGCTGCGCGCGCTCGTGTTTGGAAGGCATCAGTCGTGGAGTAGGCGGCGCACCACGTGATCGAGAAACGTGGACGCGGAGACTATGAAGAAGAACATGCCTGCGAGGTGATTCGTGCGATCGGCGGCCGTGAGTAGCGTGGGTCCGCCGCCGGGCTGGCGCGCTATGCGGAAGAGCCTGGCGTAGAGGATGATCATTGCGACTGAAACGCCTCCGAGCGCGAGCGCGTAGATGTAGCTCGCGCGGCCGGTGTAGAGGAGCGACGCGCCGGTGAGCGCGGCGAGTACATAGACGACGGCAGAGAGGATGAGCGTGCGTTGCGCGCCCAGCGCGAGCGCGAAGGTCCGTACGTTGCCGATGCGATCGCCCTCTTGATCGTGAATGCCGCCGAGCATGTCCTGCGAGAAGTCCGCCAGGTAGATGTAGCCGACCGCCCCGCAGAGGATGCGCGGCTCCGTGCAGCCCGCGATCGAGAGCCCGTAGAGCGGGAACATCGCCGACACCACGGGCGTCAGGATCTCCGAAGAGCCAGGTACGCGGATGTTGCTCTTGGCCCACCCGTAGAAGAAGAGCGCGTACACCGTCATTGCCGACGCCACTGCAAGGCTCTGCCGGTTGACCTGCGTGCTCACCAGTGCGCCGCCGACGAGCAGTGCGACCGCCGTGGCCATGACGTGTTGCCACGCGGACTTTCCCTGCGGAATGGGCCTGTCGGGATGCACGCGTGCATCCACGTGTCGGTCCGCGGCGTCGTTGATGAGGAAGATGCCGAAGAGCAGCATGGTCGCGCCGAGCAGGCCGAAGCCGAGGCGGCGCATGGAGGCCGCGCCCAGTTCGTCAAGGCCGCCGCCCAGGCCGACCCAGCCCAGAACCATGAGCAGGTAGATGAAGATCGTCCCGAAGAACGGGTATCGCCAGCCGCGGAAGTAGTTCCACAGGCTCTCGCCGTAGGTGAGGTGAACGGGGGCCGCGTGGGGCTTTGCGTGCTGCACGTCAGGTTCTACGCGCGACCGATCCATGCGGCCTCCTCGGTCGTAGCGTTTTCGATGGCCATTGCACGGCACGGTGACGCTGCGTACACGGTGGAGCTCGCGGAGAGCACCCAAGAGCGCGCACATGTGTTTGCGCTGCGCGAAGCCGAGTATCGGGTGGCCCAGAGCTATCTACTGGCGCCCCCCGGCGGGCTGCGCCCGCGCGCAGAGGACGTGTACGACGAGCGCTCCTTCATCTTCGTCTGCGCGCGCGTCGGCGAGAGCGCAGCGCTGGCGACCTGCAGGTTCACGGTGCCGCTGCGTGGCCGATTCGAGCTGTGCGATCTGACGGACGCGTGGACGCGGCCCCAGGTGCCCGAGGGCACGCTGGTGGAGACAAGCCGCGTGGTGGTTCGTCGCGATGAGCGCGCGACCGGTCTCGTGGAGGCGATGTTGCTTCTTGCGGGCACATGGCTGCTGCGCGAGACACCCCTACGCTACAACTTCGCGGTGTGCGCGCGCCCCCTGGAGCGGCTCTACGCGCGCCTTGGCATGCGCGTCACCAGCGGAGAAGAGCTCACGCTCCGCGGCCGGCCCCAGGACCGGCGCTACGTCGTCATCCACGGGGACATGATGACGTCGCAGCCCACGGTCATGACGCGCCTTGCTGCGCGCGGGTGGCAGCTTTCGGAGTCCGCGGCGTCACGAAGGAGAGCAGGCACATGAGCGAACTATTTTTCGAGCGCCTCGGCAACGTCGAGCGCACCGCATGGCACGCGATCCACGAGAGCCCGTCGTGGCAGCGGCTGAAGCGCGGCATCGACCGCGACTTCTACATTTCGTTGATGACGCAGGTCTATCACTACACGCGGTTCAACGCGCAGAACCAGGCTCTGGTCGCTGTCGGCCTCACGTCGGAGCGCCTGCCGCTCCTCAAATATTGCCTGCATCATGCATACACCGAGGCCGGTCACGACCTGATGGTGCTGAAGGATCTGGAGAGCATTGGCGTGTCGGCGGAGTCGGTGCGGACCTCGCGGCCCTTGCCGGAGACCGAGGCATTCATCGGCTACCTCTTTCGTCTGAAGGAACAAGATGCGACCGCGCGCCTTGGGTACAGCTACTGGGCAGAGGGCTGCTATCCATACCTGGAGGACTTCCTGGTCGCGTTGCGTCGCGATCTGAAGCTCGCGCCGTCGCAGCTCAGCTTCCTGGTGGCGCACTCCGTCATCGACAAAGCGCACCTGGAAGAGGTCAAAGACATCCTGCGCGAGACGTGCGGCACTGCACCGGAGCTTCAGGACGGCGTGGTGCATGTGCTCGAGACTTCGCTCCACCTCATGAAGAACATCTACGACGCAGTGCACGCGCGGAATCCGCAGAAGTAGGCGCGCCTCGTGGTCTGATAGTCTTGCCGGATGAACTTCGGTGCGATCGCGGAGGCGCTTTCAGGAGAGACCTTGCCCGCGATGGTCGTCGACCTGGACGCATTCGATCGCAACGTTGGCCGTCACGTCGCTGTCTGCGCGGCGAAGGCGAAGCCGATTCGCGTGGCCACCAAGTCCCTCCGCGTGCGCGCGCTCATCGATCGCGTGAAGGAGAAGTGTGGCGCTTCGTTCGGCGGGCTCATGTGCTTCTCTGTCCGAGAGGCTTGTTTTCTCGCTCGGAATGGCCACGACGACCTGCTCGTGGCCTATCCCACGCTCGCGCCCGCTGACCTGCTTGCGCTCGCGCGCCTGGGAGCGGATGGAAAGCGCGTGATCGTCACCGTGGACTCCGAGGAGTCCGCGCGTGCGGCGGCAAGGGCGGCGGAGGCGAGCGGCGCGAAGCTTTGCGTGGTGGTGTGCGTGGACACGAGCTTGTCGCTGTTCGGAGCTCACCTTGGCGTGCGTCGGTCTCCGCTCGCACGCCCGGAGGACGTGTTGCGCGTGGCGCGGCTGGCGCGTGACACCGGGCATCTGACGGTCGTGGGGTTGCTCGCGTACGAGGCGCTCGTCGCAGGCGTTGCCGATCAGAAGGCAAGTGCTCGCGCGAGGAGCGCGGTGCTCCGCATGCTGAAGTCGCGAAGCATCGACGACGTGCGTGCGCGCCGGCTTGCAATGTCATCGGCCCTTCGTGACGACGGCTTCGACATCACGCTCGTCAACGGCGGTGGGACCGGGTCCCTGGAGTCCACCGCCCTTGACCCGAGCGTGACGGAGGTGAGCTGCGGCTCTGGCTTCCTGTTGCCGCACCTGTTCGACGAGTACGCGAGCCCGCTGGTCCGTTCGCTCGAGCCCGCGGAGGTGTTTGCGGTGGAGGTGACGCGGCGTCCTGGTCCGGGCTTCGTCACATGCGCAGGCGGCGGGTACATCGCGTCGGGTGAGGCCGGCGCTGACCGCTTGCCCATGGTGGTTTTTCCAGCGGGCCTCTCGCTGCTCGCGCTCGAAGGCGCGGGTGAAGTGCAGACACCGCTCGAAGGTGCAGGCGCCGATGCAACCGCGCTCGGAAGCGTCGCGCTGCTGCGGCCTGCGAAAGCAGGCGAGCCGATGGAGCGGTTCGCGGAGGTCCTTCTCTTCTCGGACGGAAAGATCATCCGGCGCGAGAAGACGTATCGCGGCGAGCTCCAAAGCTTCGGCTGATGAGCTTGCCAACGATGTGCACGAGAAGGCCGGATGGGTTTCGTCGAGACCGAGCGATGGGTGCGCTTTCTCGTGAGGAGCGCGCGGAACGACCTCCCGGTCGTGAGCACGCACCGGAACGAAAAGCGCGCCCAGCGCGAAGGGATCGGCGAAAGCCGCCGGTCTTCTAGAAGGTGCCCATGACTCCGATGCCGTAGGCGGGCACGGGCCCTTCACGCGTAGCGCTCTGCCCGATCACGCCGGTCATCGGCAAGAGCTGGAACGCCGCGGGCTTCGGCGGGGCAGGCGCTGGGGCTCCGGGCTCGGGCTTCGCCTTCGACTTCTCACGCGTGAGCGCATAGCCGATCGCGCCGCCGGCGATCGTGCCCGCGGCGGTGAGCCCGAGGAACGCGCGTGTCTTCTGCGTGGACACGAGATCGCCCGATGCGACGTCGTTCACGATGAACGGAGAGCCCGCTGCGGAGCCCGCGAGCGCGCCAAGACCAGCGCCCAGATCGATGAGCAGCGTGCGCTGCGTGGTGACGTCCACGAAGAGCGCCGTGGTCCCCATGGAGACCAGGCCCACCGCGGAGCCAAGGCCCGCGCCGAAGTTGGGCGCAGCGCTCAGGTCCCCGCGATAGGCCAGGTCAGCGAGCGAGCCAAGGAGCAGACCGAGTGCACCACCGGAGTGGGTGAGCGTGGCGCCGCCCTCGTCCATGCGCTTGCGCGTGAGCCCGATGATGCCAAGGCCAAGGCCGCCCACGCCGCCGCCCACGCCCCACGCATAGCGATCGTCCACGGGCTGGATGTGCTGGCTGTTCGCGAGCAGGAAGAACGAGCTGGTCCCCCACCACGCCCCTCCAGCGAGGTACCACGCGTCGCCAGTGGTGACGTCGAACTCCTCCGCGCCGAGCAGCGCTGCGCCAAGGCCAGTGCCCGTGCCGATCGCGAGCAGCGGATAGAGCAGCCGCGGGTCCTCCGAGCCGCCCGCGCGCGAAATGCTGTAGGATACATATGCTCCGAACAGCGCGCCGTTCAGCGCGAGCACCGCGCGGCCCGGCGATTTGAGCTTGCTCATCACCCCATAGCCGATCGACTGGCTGTTCTCTGGACGGTCCTCCGGCGAAGGCGGCGGCGCAACGCTCAGAAGGTCGCGCACCATCACGAGCCCGCGCACGGCGATGTCCGGCGAGCGCACGCGCTCCACGCGCACGCGCAGGCTCTTGGACTTTGGAGGTACGGCAACGATGCGCAGCATGAACGTGTCCGTGCCGTCGGGCTGGATGCGCGCGCTGATCACCCACTCGCCTTCTTCGGCCGCACCGCGCTTGCCCGAGCGAGCCGCGCGTTCAAGGAGATCGATATCGCGCATCTTGTCTGCCGCGGGGCCAAGGTCCGCCACGTCGAGGTCCAGACCAAAGTCCTGCATGGCATCGCGCAGCGTCGCGTCGAGCTCTTGCGCGCGTGCATACACGTCCAGCTCCGTGGCCTTCGGCTTGTGAAGCGGCTCCTTCGAGGCCTCGTCTCCGGCCGGAGTCAGCGTCGGCCAGACCACCACGCGGCCGGTGAGGGCGCCTGGCGGCGGCGGAGGCGGCGGAGGCGGTGTCGTCGGCAGCGCGTCATCGGCGGGCACGGTCGGCGACTCTGCGCGCGCGGGCGCCGCGATCGTCGAGATCGCGATTACCGCCGCCATTACGCCAAGCCCTCGCCTCCCAAGCATCGCCACGAGGTTAGCGCGGGTGGCTGCTCACGTCTTGCGGGGCGCGCCTGGGCTCCGCCCGCCCCTGGCGGCGGTCGCCCTTTGTTGTCCGGGCGGGCCTTGCCGGTTCTTGGACGTGTTGGGTTACTGCACTGGGATTTCCGTCACCCGAACCTGAAGCCCGCCCGGCCAAAAAGAGCGCCGCCGACCTGACGGGGCTCTGCGCAGGGTCGACAGACAAGATGTGGAGACCCATTCGGGCAGTCGTGATGGGAGCGCCGCGGCGGTCAGGCAACGTCGAAGTCGAGGTCGAAGTCGTCGTCCACTCGGCGGTCGAGCGAGACCGCTCCGCCACCCCCTTGGCGATGTCGTGTCCGAGCCGATCTGCGTCATGCGCGGCATGACGTTGTTGACGAGCGCGAACAGGCGCTCGCGTACGTGAACGAGGATGGCCTGTGCCGGTGGCTGAGCACCACCGAGCCCGCCATCGAACTTCCGACGTCGAGTGCGTGCGCCGCCCGTGATAGGCAGCCCCGATGGCCAGTATGGGCCAGGACATCTCCTCCGTGGAGATCGAAGGCGTCCTCATCCATCACCCGGCAGTGCAGGAGCACGGCCCATGCATCGCTGAACGTCCCGGGTCGACTACAGGCCTCTCTTTGAGCGTCCAGGAGAAGCTGCTAGAATTGACGATCATGGCGCAGGATGATCTCGCAGCTGCGGCCAAGGAACGGGCGGACCGACGCCGCGCGACATGGCAGGGAGGCGTCGTTCGTTCCTTCGCCGAGCTCGAGGAAGTAGACCGTCGTGGATGGCAAACGACGACGGGCTCGGAGCGCGTCCTCATGATCTGGCCTCTCACCTGGGAAGCGATGCTTCTCGCAGGCTTCAATGGACCTCCACCCCGACTTCAGAGATCTGCTGGCGGCGTTCGTCGCCGCTAGCGTCCGCTTCGTCGTTCTCGGCGGATATGCTGTGGGCCACCACGGAAAGCCGCGAGCGACGAAGGATCTCGATCTCCTCGTTTCGCGCGAGGGCGACAACCTCGAGCGCGTCGCGACCGCTCTCACCCGATTCGGTGCGCCGGGCTCCGTCATCGAAGATGTGCGTGGAATGCAGCTCGATGAAATTGTCTACCTCGGAGTCGCGCCTGTTCATGTCGACATCATGGCGCGAGCGGACGGCATCGACACCGAGCTCGTCATCCGCCGAGCGGTATACGTGGACCTCCAAGGCACGGCCATTCCTTTCATCTCGCTGGCCGATCTGATCGCCAACAAGCAGGCTTCAGGAAGACCGCAGGACCTGGCGGACGTGGCGTTGCTGGAAGCCTTCGCCATGCCACAACCCTGACCCGCGACTTGCCCGGGCGATACCGGTGACGTTCACCGGGGGGCTGGCGCGTAAGTAAGAGAAGGGCCACTTGTCCCCCGTCGGGGATCACGAAGCGCAAACTCCTATCCTTCCCGCGATGGACGCACGCTCTCGCAAGCTCGCGATCGCGCTGGCAGCTCTCGCGTGCTGCTGACTCTGGCTCGGGATGGCGGCCCGCTCAGCTGCTCACGTTTGCTGTTCAGGGCGTGCGGGGCGCGCGTGCGCTCCGCCCGCCCCTGGCGGCGGTCGCCCTTTGTTGGCCGGGCGGGCCTTGCCGGTTCTTGGATGTGTTGGGCTACTGCGCAGGGATTTCCGCCACCCGAACCTGAAGCCCGCCCGTCCAAAAAGAGCGCCGCCGACCTGACGGGGCTCTGCGCAAGGGCAGCGGACAAGATGTGGAGACCCATTCGGGCAGTCGTGATCGGAGCGCCGCGGCGGTCAGGCAACGTCGAGGTCGAGGTCGAGGTCGAGGTCGAAGTCGAAGTCGAGGTCGAGGTCGAGGTCGTCGTCGACTGACATCGGTACGCCACCTCGTTCGCGACGTTGTGTCCGAGCTGATCTGACGGCGGCGCTAGCCGAGGCAGGGGAGTCTCACGAGCGAGCCACGATTGGTCAGGTTCGCCCGCGCGGCGCTATCCTTCCCGCGGTGCAGGTCTCACGAACTGTGTTGCAAGAATGCACGCACCGTCGATGTCACGCTTCCAGATGGTGGGTGTTGGCCATTCCCGATGGGCGAGACCACTCCGCCACCTCGTTAGCGATGTCCTGTCCGAGCTGATCTGCGTCGTGCGCAGCATGACGTCGGCGTTAGCCGAGGCAGGGGAGTCTCGCGAGCGGAGCTCGTGAGGGGACGAAGTCCCACGCGACAAGGACGATGATCTGCGCCTCGCCCCCTTTCACGACGCTACGACACGGCACCAGCAAGCAACGACCGTCCAGCCCTAGGGCAGGCGGTCACCCGACATCAGAACATCACCACGCCCTGAATGAACAGATCAACAATCGTCGTGTTGTCGGCGGTGAAGCGGTGGCCTGGGGTGTCGATGACGGCTCTTTGGTTTGGGTTTGGGATGCCGGTGATGGGTTGCGGGCCGGCTCCTCCGTTGACCACTCCGTGGCAGGGGCCTGCGGCGCTCGGGTCGCTCACGAAGCTCGGGTTGCAGAACTGTGCGGCCGTGATGAAGTGTTGCTGGGCGTAGGTGAGGCCTCCGCCGGCGGTGAACTTCACGTACTCGCCTGCTTGCCATGTGACGCTTGCCAGGCCGCCGAAGGTGCCGAAGCCGTCCTGGTCCGTGATGCCCGTGAAGGGGATGGTCTGCTTCGCGGGGTCGACCACGCTGCTGACGCCGTCGGGGCCCAGCGTGTAGCCGCCCGGGTTCGGCGTGTGGAGCGAGCGCGCCGACGATGAGCCGAGCGCGTCGAAGAGCTCGCTGTATTCGCGGCCCGGCGAGTGGTACTCGGCGCGTCCGCGGAAGTCGATGACCAGGCGCTGGAACTGCTCGCGCTGCTCCCAGGGAATCACCTCGGTGCCGAGCGTGAAGCCACCGACGAGCGGCGGCGCATTGAGCAGCGAGCCCTTCACGTCGTTCGTCTGGCCGAAGTCGCTGTTGCCCTGCGGGAACTCGGCAAGGAAGTTGAAGCCGGTGTACGGCTCGACGTAACCGAAGCGACGCGAGAAGACGGTCATCACGTTGATGCCGTTCATCGCGCGGCTGATGCCGGGGTCGCGGTTGGAACCAGACACCGGGTCCGGGCACTTGGACGCTCCTGCGGCCGCATTGTCGTTGCAGGCATGGAGGCGCGGGCCGATGGCGAATCGACCGTCGACGCCGACGACCCACGTGGGCTTGGTCTCGTCGCGCTGCTGGTTCAGGATTGCGTACTTGAGCCCGACGCTGAACCAGTCCACGCCGCTTCGCGTGGGGCTCTTGAACGGCACAGCGAAGAGCTGATCGCCGCGCCCGTCCGTGGTGCGCTGGGCGTTCCGCGAGGAGCCGTTCAGATCTCCGAGCTCACGCGAGTCTGCGAGGATGAGCGGCAGGCGGAACGAGATCGCGAGATCCTTGTAGAGGCCGACGTCCGCGCCAAAGTTGAGCAAGCTCACGGACTGGCTGTAGGACGCGACGTTCTCCGTGGATGCGACGAAGCCGCCCGTGGAGAGGCCCGGCTGGAACAGGTTTGTCTCGCGACGGATGTCGGAGTGCTTCCAGGTCTGCTGGAACCCGAGCGTCAGGTGCAGATCGAACGGATCGTCGCGGTCGAACGCGTCGACGACGCTGGTGACCTCCGCGGTCTCGCTCATCAATCGCGGCTCGCTCGAGGTGACGGGCTCTTCCGCGAAAGCCGGGACCTCGGCGGCTGCGATCAGGCAAAGCGCCACGCTCGCGTAGAACGCGACCGGGCCAGCCACAACACGCGGCTGTGCACTCCACGCCAGAACCCACCCACGCCCGCGAACGAGTGCCAAACCCATGCGTTTCGCCGACGCTACGGCAACTTGCGCCTGGGGGGAAGCGCAAAACGGGGCCTACTTTTTCGGGACCGGAGGTTTCGTGGCCGGCTTGGACACCGGCTTGGCCGCGGAGATGGCCTCGAGGGAGGGGAAAATCTCGACGGTGACGTCCTCGTACTCGACGGCGGCCATCTCCTCCTTCGCCTGACGGAGCTCGCCAGAGGTCTGGTCGAGGCGGTCCGCCAGTGCGCCGAGGAACTGCCAGAGGATCTTGACAGCGGCCTCGTGGTCCTGGCGGAGGATGTCGAAGAAATCAGCGCGGCGCATGACCAGGAGCTCGCTCGGCCCGTCGCTGATGATGGTGGCGGAGCGGGGCACGGCCCGGATGAGCGCCATCTCGCCGAAGTGCTGGCCCTGACCCAGCGTGGTGAGCGCCTCCTCGCCGCGGAGCACGCGCACGCGTCCTTCGAGGATGATGTAGAGCTCCTCGCCCTTGTCGCCCTCGCGGATGACTACATCCTCCGCCTTGAACGACTGCACCTGGAGGGCCTGCATGACGCGGAGCAGCTCGCGCTCGGTCAGGCGCGAGAACATCGGCAACTTCGCGACGACCTCCCGCTTCATCGCGACCTTCTTGGCGCGCTCCTCCCCGCCGCTCTCGCCGCCGATGTGGACGACGATGCATGTGATGTTGTCCTTGCCGCCGCGCTCGTTCGCCAGGTGCACGAGGGACTTCGTGGCGTCGTCGCCCTCGAGCGCGATGTAGTTGCCCAGCTCCTCCGCGGACTCGAGATAGCCCGTGAGGCCGTCGCTCGCGAGCGTGAAGCGATCGCCAGGCACGAGCTCCAGCATCAGCGTGTCCACGTCGACGCGCTCGTAGACGCCCACGGCGCGCGTGATGGCGTTCTTCTGCTGGACCTTCGCGATCTGGTCCTGCGTGAGCTTTCCGCGTCGAATCAGCTCGTTCATCACGGTGTGGTCTTCCGTGATCTGCTGGCACTTGCCCGCCCGCAGCATGTAGATGCGGCTGTCACCCACGTGCGCGATGAAGCCGTGATGCCCGAGCACGAGCAGCAGGCTGAGCGTGGTGCCCATGCCGCGCTTCTCCGCGTCCGCCTGCGCCTCTTCGTGGATGCGCTGACAGGCGCGCTGGACCGCGTGCTCCAGGAGCGTCGTGATGTCCGTGGCCGTCACGCGGTTCGCGCCGCGCGCGCTCAAGACGTAGTCGGAGAGGAGTTCCTTCTCGCGCTTCAGCTCCTCGTGGATCGTGCGCACACAGATGGCGCTCGCGACCTCACCGGCTGCATGCCCACCCATGCCATCGGCGACCATGAAGAGCTGGAGCTTCTTGTCGACGAGGAAGTTGTCCTCGTTGTGCTCCCGCACTCGACCTACGTCAGTGGCGGCGAAGAATCGGGTCGCGTCGGTCATCCCTACAGTCCGATTCTCGACGTTACCGCGTGATCACCTTCTGCCGCACCAGTTTGTTGGGGTGGGGCGTCCAAAGTCCATGTAGGTACGCTGCAAGAGGTCCAGCGACCGACATGGGCTACGACGTTTTCGCGATCGGGATGATGGTGTTGTCCGTCGTCGCGGCAATCCTCTTCATCGTGATGCGCGATCGCCTCCGCCGCCTCGACGAGGGGACGTGTCGTCGCTGTGGGCGGAGTATGCCCGCGCGAAAGGCTTCACCTTCGTGCCCCCCGCCGGCGACTGGCCGAACCGCACTGTGCCGCGTCTGATGGCCGTCAGCGGCGACCTCCGGATCGTGCTCGTGCGCGAAGGTGAGCAGGTGGTGACCCGCATGGAGCTCCGGCAGTGCTCACCTCCGACGTGGCGCGCGCACTGTCAGCGGCAGTTGCCAGGTAGCGATTCCGCGTAGCCACGCTGTCTTTTTGATACCCTCGTAGCGATGTCCCGGGCGAGCCTCCAGGAGTTCCGCGCCGCGCCGTGGCCATCCCCACCAGCGGCTGCGGAGTTCGCAGCTGCGTGCGCCTCCATTGGCGCCGTCGAGCTGTCGAAGTGGCTCGAGGTCCTGCTCGATACCGTCGGAGACCCGCGGTACGTGGAGCGGCTCCGCGTCTTCGCGATGGTCGCCGAGCGCACGCTCGACCCCGCGTTGTTCGTCCCCTATGTGCAGTGTCTCGGGACGCATGAGCCACACCTCCGCGGGCTCCTCGTCAGCCTGATACCAAGGGTCAACAGCGTTCCCGGCCACCTCGAGCTGTGTCGCATGCTCGGCGTCACCGATCCGGCAAGCCGTGCCCTTGCCGCGAAGCTCCTGCAGACCCTCGGCGGCAAGCAAGCCTTCGACATGCTCGTGCAGCTCGTACGCGATCCGTCGTTCGCCGGTCGCATCGACGCCATCGATCTGATGATGCCGCGGGCGCTGCATGGGAGTGCACCTCTGCTCGTCGCGGTCATCGCGTCGGGCCGTCCCAACGAGAGGGCGCACGCGCTTCGCATGCTCCTCACAAAGCCCTTCGTCGCGCATCCCGCGCTCGCCCTGGAGGTGGCCTCGCACGCGCTCGCCGACGCTGACGAGCGCGTGCTCCGGGAAGCCATGAGCGTCGTCGCCGCCTACTCGTCCGAGGAGGACTTCACGGCACGGACCGAGATGCTCCTCGCCTCCAACGAACCCAACAAGCAGCGGATCGTTGTCGAGCAACTGGCGCGATTCCCGAGCCGCCGAACGATCCAGATCCTCACACGAAAGCTGCGGGAGCGCGTCAGCATCGTCCAGCTCGCCGTGGTGGACGCAGCGGAGCGCATCGCGACCGACGCAGTGCTCCCGATCCTGGTGGAAGGGCTCACGGACGCACAGCTTCCAGTGAAGACCGCTTCGCTCAACGCCATCGCTCGTCTGTCGGAGACGGGCCGCGTGGACGCCGCGCGGGCCGTGCTGTGGCTACTGCGGAGCCGTGACGTCAACGTGCGTCGCATCGCCGTCGAGGTGTTGAATCGCGTGGGCGATCCAAGCGGCGATCTTGCGCCGCGCTTACTCAAGTTCCTTCGCGATGAAGACTGGTGGGTTCGCGAGCGCACCATGGATGCACTCGTCGCCATGATGCCTGGACCGGTGCTCGCGGGGCACCTGATCACGTACCTGTCCGACAAGTCTCCCGTTGTTCGTCGCTTCGCGGTGGGGACGTTTCGGCGCATCGCCGAGCCGTCGACGCTCGGGGTGCTGCTGGGCGTCGCGCAGGGTGATCCGGACTGGTGGGTTCGCGAAGAGGCGGTGCTCGCCCTTGCTGCGATCGCGGACACGCGCGTCTCTGGCTATCTCGTGGAGCTTGGACGCGAGCAGCACGACCTTCGCCTGGTGTGCGTGGACTCGCTGAAGCAGCGGAACGCAACGGAGGCGCTCGAGTTCGTGGTCGAATGTCTGCAAGACGAAGACGCGGACATTCGCGTCGCGTCGCTCCTTGCTCTCGGCGAGCTCGGTGGGCGCGCGCAAGTCCACATGCTCGAATCGCTCCTCGAGGATCCGTCGCCGCAGGTCCAGCGGACCGCGCGCGATCTCCTCACGCGCTGGAAGGTCCAGGCGGAGCCCACCATTCGCAGCAAGGTCGGCGTGGACCGGCTCCTTGCCGCGGTCGTCGAGGGAGACGCAGACGACCTTCTTCTCTTCGCGGGCCGTGTGCCCTACGTGAAGCGCCGCGGCGTCGTGGAGCCTCTTCATGGCTGGAAGCCGCTCTCGAACGACACCCTGGCTTCACTTCTCGACACGCTCCTGTCGCCGGCCCAGCGCGAGGCCTTTCGTGCGGGCCGCGATGTGGATCTGTCCCATGAGATGCGCGCGCTCGGTGCCCGGTTTCGCGTGAACGTGTTCACGCATCTCGGCGGCGCGGGCGCGGTCTTCCGTGTCGTGAAGAACGACGCCTTGCTGATCGTCCTGGAGAACCTTGGCCTGCCCGAGAGCGTGAATCGTCTGGCGCATCTCAAGGACGGCCTGGTCCTGATCGGCGGTCCGACCGGCGCAGGAAAATCCACCACCCTGGCGGCGCTGGTGGACCGCATCAATCGAACGCAGGCGCGTCACATCGTCACGATCGAGGATCCGATCGAGACGGTGCATCTCGGTGATCGTTGCCTTGTCACCCAGCGCGAGGTCGGCTCGCACACCCGTTCTTTTCCCGATGCGTTGCGCGCTGCGCTCCGTCAGGACCCAGATGTCATCGTCGTCGGCGAGATGCGCGACGCTGCCACGTTCCAGTTCGCGGTCAGCGCGGCCGAGACGGGGCACCTGGTGCTGGCCACCATGCATACCTCCTCGTCCGAGACCACGATCACGCGCATCATCAACAGCTTCCCCGGAACGCAGCAGGCGCAGGTGCGAGCCATGCTCGGCGCCTCGATCCGCGCGATCGTCTGCCAGATGCTGCTCCGTCGCAAGTCCGGCGAGGGTCGGGTGATCGCCGCAGAGGTCATGCTCAACACGGACGCCATCGCCAATCTCATTCGAAAGGGAAAAGAGTTCCAGATCGCAACCTCGATCGCGATGGGGCGCGGCATCGGGATGCAGCTCCTGGATCACGAACTGGCACGACTGGTTCGCGAAAATTTGGTGGAGCCAGAGGAGGCGCACGCCCGCGCGGTCGACAAGGCGCAGTTCCAGGCCTTTCTGTCGGGCGCGGAAGCCGCAGCCAGGCCAGTCACGTCCACGCGTCCCGGTGCGCCAGAGGCCAGACGCTCCGTCCTCCCCGAGCCGCGGCGCTCCGTGGTCCCGGAGGCCCCGCCGAGCGGCAAGGCCATTCCCACGTCCCCCGGCCCACCCCCGAGCCGCAGATAGTCATGGCGCGTATCGACTCATTCCTGCGACTGGTGGTGGAGCAACGCGCGAGCGATCTTCATCTGCGCGCAGGCTACGTGCCGTTCGTGCGCTACGTGGGCGAGCTCCATCCATTGCCGTTTCGCGTGCTCTCGCAGGAGGAGATGCTTCGGCTGCTCTCCGAGATCATGAACGCAGAGGACACCGCGCGCTTTCGCGCTGGGGAGGAGACGGACTTCGCCTACGCGCTCTCGGAGGACGGCGGCCGGTTCCGTGCCCACGTGTTTCATCACAGCGGCGGTGCCGGAGCGGTCTTTCGTGTGGTCCCGCAGGAGGCGCCCACGCTCGACGGTCTCATGATGCCGCCCGTGCTCAAGGGCATCGCGAAGGAGACGTCGGGCCTGGTGCTGGTCACCGGGCCGACTGGCTCCGGAAAGACCACGACGCTTGCGGCGTTCATCAACGAGATCAACAGCAGCGTGCAGAAGCACATCATCACCATCGAGGACCCCATCGAGTTCGTCCACGAACCGAAGAAGAGCATCATCACCCAGCGTCAGGTCGGCGTCCACGCAGAGTCGTTTGCGAGCGCGCTGAAGTCGGCGCTCCGTGAGGCGCCCGACGTGATCGTCGTTGGCGAGATGCGTGACCTGGAGACGGTGCAGCTTGCGCTGTCGGCGGCTGAGACAGGCGCACTGGTATTCGCCACCCTGCACACGCGCAACAGCGCTCGCGCCATCGACCGCATACTCGACATCTGCAGCGAGGACTCCATCGAGCAAGTTCGCAACGGTCTTGCCGTGTCGCTGCGCGCGATCGTGGCGCAGTGCCTTTGCCGTCAGATCTCGGGCGATGCGCAGGTACCGGCAGTAGAGATCCTGCTCAACGGGCACGCCGTTGCCCACATGATCCGCGAGTCCAAGCTTCATCAGCTGGAGAGCTGGCTCAGGTCGCCGGAGCGCAGGCAGAGCGGAATGCAGAGCCTGGAAGGCCACGCCGCGGAGCTCTGCGACCAGGGGATCATCTCGCGCGAGGAGGCCGCTCGCATCGCAAATCAAGGTGAGTCGACCGGGAGCACGGCGGCATGACGCAGAATGCCGCCGGCGACCCGCGCGCGCTCTTCGCTCACGCGCAGCAGTGCGAGCAAGGCGGGCTGTTCGCCGAAGCGGTGCGTGGCTACCTGGCGGCAGGCGCAGTGGAGCACGCGGCGCAGGTGCTCGCACGCACGGGACGCTTCTTCGACGCGGCGCACCTCCTGTTGTCTCTGGTGCGGGGCGATCCCGCGGCAGACCCGGAGTCCGCGCGGCTCGCACGGAACGCGGCGGCGTGCCTGGCGCACGGTGGTGACCGCGAAGGCGCCTCCGAGATCATGCGGCGGCTCGAGAACGTGCAACGCATCTCCGTCAATCCCAGCGGGGTCGCCGTTCGCAAGGACATCGGCGTAGGAGCGCCGGCGCTGCCAGAGTCGGCGAACGCAGAGGCCTATCGTGTTGGCGCGACCAAGATCCGCGCCGGAGCCTTTCGCGAGGGGCTCGACGCTCTCGTCACGATCTCGCAGTCCAGCATTCACTACCGGAACGCTTGCTCGTACGTGATCCACGCCAGCTGCAAGCTGCTCGACATCTCGTTTGCCGTGGACAACTTCGTCGCGCCCTTCGCGCGGACGGATCCGCGAGACATGAACGAAGCACAGGCACTGGTCGCGCTCGGCGGGCTGTATGCGCATCACGGCTTCGTCGAGGAAGCTCGAGAGACCTACGAGCGCGTCCTGCGGTTGACGCCTCAAGACGCTATCGTCCGGAAGAAGCTCGCCGAGCTCTCCGTTCCCGAGGCGCCCGTGTCAATCCACTCACTCGAGGAGTCCGTGAGCTTCTGGGCGGAGCACAAGCCCGAACAGAACGCCTCGGAGACCACTCCGATCTCCACCAAGGTGTTTCGCGCGCCCTTGAACGCCATTCGCCCCGGTGTGCTCATCGCCAATCGCTACGTTGTCGAGGAGGAGCTGGGGCGCGGTGGAATGGGCGTGGTCTTCGCCGCCACCGACAAGGACCTTGGCGAACGTGTAGCGATCAAGTCGTTCCTGAATCGCGTCGACGATCCGAACATCATCGCGCGGTTCAAGCAGGAGCTCAGCGTCAGCCGGAAGCTCTCGCACGACAACATCATCCGGTTGCACGACATGGGCGTCCACGATGGGCGCCTCTTCCTCACGATGGAAATGTTGTCGGGAAGAACGCTGAAGCAGTGCATTCCGGAGATGGGCTTTCGTCAGCGCCTCGTGACGTTGGGCCAGCTGGCCGTGGGTGTGTCGGCGATTCATGAGCGGGGCGTCGTCCACCGCGACCTGAAGCCGGCGAACATCTTCATCACGGAGCAGGGCGTTCTCAAGATCATGGACTTCGGCCTTGCGAAGTTCACCAGCAGTGCCGTCGAGGGTCTGACCAACTCTGGCTTCGCCGCGGGGACGCCGGGCTACATGCCGCCAGAGCAGGTCATGAGCTTCGGTAGCGTCGCGAGCACCGCCGATACGTACGCAGTCGGCGTGATCGCGTACGAGATGCTTGCTGGACACCGTCCGTTCCGACATGCGGACGTCTCGCAGATCATCCGCCTTCAATTCACGACGGACGCGACCAGCATTCGCGCGGAGGTGCCGGATGTACCGGAAGCTCTGGACGAGCTGGTCCTCAGGATGCTGAGCCGTGAGCCCGACCAGCGTCCCGCCGTGAGCGCGCTGGACTCCGCGGTTCGAGCCATCCTGGCCGTGCGCTGAGCCGCAGGCTTGCGTCGCTCTACTTCTCGACGACGATACCCGCCCAGGTGTGCGACATCTTCGTCGGGCTTGCGATGCTCGACGTGATGACGAAGGGGTGCGCGCCGCCTGCAAGCCCGAGCGCGGTCTTCACGGTGATGGTGAGGTGGATCTTCTCGCCGTTGGTGCCGCTCGGGCGATCGAACGCGAAGTCCATCGTGGGTGCCTGCTGAAGCAAGCGCGCGATCGGGTCGGTGGCCGTCAGCGTCCACGGGCCGCTCGTCGCCGCGTCGCTGAAGAGATCGAGCTCGATGGTCTTGGTGCTGCCGACCGGGATCACGATGCCCTTGGTCTTGAACGTTCCGCCGAGCGCTGCCGCAGTGAAGCTCACGTTCTGGGTGAGCACGGGCGCGCTCTGGAAGTACGGAATGCCGGCGATGGCGGGCGAGCACGGGTTGTGGCTTCCGTTCGCGAGCACGTTGGACCAGCCGCGCTGCACGAGGAAGGGCAGGTCCGCAGGCTTGTAGAACGCGTTCTGGTCGGAGACGCACAGGTCACCGTCTTCGCCGCCCCCGCCGAGGATCTCCCACGCCAGGTGCTCGGGATCGATGCTGGAGTACGCGGAGTCTTGACCCATGTTGGTGCTGGGGAACGGATCGGTGGAGGCCTCGATCCATTCGTGGCTCGTCGCGCCGGTCACGCCGTCGAGCACGGTCTCACCGGCCGTTGCCTTGCACGTGGGGAGCACTGCAAACGCGTAGTTCACGGGCGGGCCGGCGTCGCCGACCACCACGGGCGTGTCGCTGTGGTAGCCGCCGAAGGATGTGCAGCTCGCGCTGTTGCCGAGCGGGCCGCCCATCATCGTGATGGAGGTCGTGGACGGATAGTAGATCGTATAGATGACGTTCGGGTCGGGCGTGCCGAACGTGCCGTTCGCGATCCGCTCGTTCATGAACGCCTCCACCGCCGTGTCGGCGATGGTGGTGGGCGGAGTCGCGTCCGGGCCGGAGAGCTCCGTCATGCCGGCGTACTCGAGCGCGCCCACGCCGTACTCCGATGTGGCCGGTCCCCAGTAGGATGACTTGCCGATGGTCTGGGCCATCGTGGTGATGTCCGCCTCGAACGGGTAACCCGGGAAGAAGACCAGGTGCACCTTCGGCGTGGCGAGCACCTTGCCGCCCGCCTGGTTCACGAGCGATGGCATCGCCGGGTGCGGCGCGGGATACATGGTCGAAGGCGCGCCGTTGTCCACGTCGGGGCCCGCGTCGGGCGTAGGGCCCGCCTCCGTGTCGCTCCCGTCCGTGCTCGCGTCGGCGGGCGTGTTGCTGGTGGCCGTGCTCCCGCAGCCCGCAACGCTTGCGAGCGCCGAGAGGGGAAGGGCACATCCGAGCGCGAGGAGGATCGAGGCGCGTGAGAGTTCGAGCGTCATGTTGGAGGTGTGTATACATCGTGTATCCTCGCGCGCAAGGCGAAATCGCCATCTGGGCGTGTGCAGCTATCCGCTGCCGCCCCACCGCCGCGGAAGCCCTGCATTCGGGGCAGTGTTGCAGAGTCGGGGCACTTTGGCGCCCTACCACGCGGAGCAGGTGGCGCTTCCGCGTCGACTTCGTGTGGTGCATCTGCTGCACGGGCAGTCGACATCGGACGAGCCAGCTCCGGCATGCTCGTTGCGACTGCGCCACGCAGAATGAGAATGCAGCACGCCGCAAGGGCGCTCAGGGCAACTGCATCCGGACTTGCAGCACTCCTTAGCTTGCCCTTGGTCGTACTGCCTGCGCGCGCGGCGCCGCCTCCCCCGCCCGCGGTGAATCCAGCCGTGCCCGCGGCGCCGCCCGCAGGGAAGAAGCCCGCGGGGAAGAAGCCCGCAGGGAAGAAGCCCGCAGGGAAGAAGCCTGCGGGGAAGAAGCCGGTGCCCGTGCCGGAGCCGCCGGTACCCGTGCCGGAGCCGCCGGTGCCCGTGCCGGAGCCGCCGGTGCCCACGCCAGAGCCGCCCCCGCCCGAGCCACCTGCGCCCCCAGCGAAGCCTCCTTCCGCCGGGGCGGATCCGCTCAATTCTCTGAACAAGGTGACCACCGTCGAAGACAAGCCGGTCGGTGACGGAGCGCGCAGCGATTTCAACCTTGTTCCGGTCGCCGGCGGTGACACAGACATCGGCATCGGCGCCGGCTATTTCGCCGGTCTGGTGCGGATGAAGAAGGGCGTCGAGCCTTACGTGTGGAACCTGGAGTCCGCAGCGTTCGTCACGTTCAAGCCGCGTGATGGCGGTGGCGTGCTGGCGCCCTACCAGGACCTCTTCGTGAAGCTCACGGTGCCGCGATTCCTGGGCAAGGCGGTCAGGCTGGAGATCGCGCCTGAATACAGCTGGGAGACGCTGTCCTATTACGGCGTAGGCAACGCGTCCTCCGCGCAGAAGCCGGACGGCACGAACGCTCAGTTCTTCGAGTACGTGCGCGTGCATCCGGTGCTTCCGGTAACCCTCCACCTGCGCGTGTTCGATCACTTCGCGACCACCACCGGTATCGCGTTCACGCAGAACTGGCTGGAGGTCAAGAACGGGACGCGGCTGGATGTCGACGCCACGAGCAAGGATCCGGAGCTGAAACGCCTGCTCGGCCACGCGCGCGCGGACCATGCGAATCTGTACTTCAAGTACGGCGTGCGGTGGGACACCCGCAACAACGAGATCTCCCCGACGACGGGCATGTACCACAACGCCGACGTCAAGCTTGCTCCGGGCGGCGAGGCCAGCAAGTTCCCGTACCGCTACGGACAGACGACGGCGATCTTCCGCGCCTACACCCCGCTCATCAAGGAGCGCCTGGTCCTGGCCGTGCGGCTGGTCGGTGATGTGTTCTTCGGCGACGTTCCATTCTACGAGCTCTCGCGGTTTGCAGACACGTACGCGATCGGCGGCGTGAACGGTGTTCGCGGCGTTCCCGCGCAGCGCTATTCCGGCCGCATGAAGGTGCTCGGTAACGTGGAGCTTCGCGGCCACATCGTGAAGTTCAAGGCGCTAGGAAAGGACCTGGAAGCTGGCGCCGTGGTCTTCCTGGATGGTGGGCGGGTCTGGGCTGACACGAAGTCCGAGCCGCAGCTGGATGGTTCGGGTCTGGGTCTGAAATACGGCATCGGCACAGGCGCGCGCCTCAGGTCCGGCAACGCGTTCTTGCTCCGTCTGGACGTTGCCTGGTCGCCGGACGCAACACCCATCGGGGCGTACCTGGCGACCGGTGAGATCTTCTGATCCGCGCCGACCGCATGATGAGGACCCACAAGGTCGCTTCTCTGATCGCGCTCCTTGGCGTGTCGGTGGTCGCTCGCTCCGTGCGCGCCGACCAGAGTGACGAGCGCCGGATCGTGCGAATCGCGGAGAAGGTCGAGAAGCCCGAGGTGCTCGACAAGCAGCGCTTCGAGGTCGCGGGATTTCCCATCATCGGCGGCAACACGGACATCGGCGTGCAGTTCGGCGGGGCGGCAACATTCACGCGCTTCAAGGACGACGTGAAGCCCTACTACTGGAACATCGACGCCGTCGCATCGGCGAGCATGAAGAGCGACTCGAACGGGCTGCGCCTCGTGCAGCAGCAACACGTCCTCCGGCTGGATGCACCGGATCTCTGGCACGGCCGTCTGCGCATCGACGCGCGCGCGAACTTTCTCCGCACGATCAACGCGGGCTACTTCGGGATCGGCAACGCGACGACCGCCATCAACCCGGCAGGCGCCACGGAGCCAGGTCGTCGCTACCAGTACACGCACCAGGAAGGTCGCCTTCGCACGATCGCGCGCGTGCACACCAGGACACCGATCGATCTCGGGATTGGATTGAATTTGCGGTTCGTGAGCCCCGAGGTCGACTCGAACTCCAAGCTCCAGGACGACACCGGCCCTGGCGGCCTGGGTGTCATCGGCACGCGCCCCACGTTCCTCTCCACCCTCACCGTTGGCCCGATGTACGACACGCGCGACTCCGAGTTCATCACCAAGGACGGCGTCTTCTACCAGCTCGGAATCGGCGGCACGCTCGGCTCTGCAGAGGGCGCGCGCTACGGGCACACGTCGATGGTGCTCGCGCACTACGTTCCTCTGTGGGGTCCGTTCATCTTCGCGAGCCGCTTCGTCACGTCACTGCAGTTCGGCGACGTGCCCTACTACGACATGCAAGAGGGCGGCGCGTTCGAGCTCCAGAACCTCTTTGGCGGCGAGAACGGCGTGCGCGGCGTGCCTGACGGTCGCTACGGCGGCAAGGCCAAAGCCCTCCAAAATACGGAGATCCGCGCGATCGGACCTCGCTTCCGATTTCTGGGACAGCGCCTCCGCGCCGGCGCTTCCAGCTTCTTCGACGCCGGCCGCGTGTGGAAGGACTTCAAGCAGGATCCCGCCGCGGACGGCACCAAGCTAGGACTCAAGTGGGGCGCAGGCGGGGGCATCTTCCTGCAATGGGGTGAAGCGGCCATCTTCCGCATCGAGGCCGCGTACTCGCCAGATGCCGCGTCGACCAATCCAGCTTTCCCGGTCGGCATCTACGTCGGCGACGGCCTCATGTTCTGACCGGCCGCACCCGCGTAACAGCATCGCCTTGGCCGCGATACATCCCGCCAGGCGAACCTTGACGGGCGTCTCGCGCCCAATCCGACGCTGTTTCTGGAAGACGCGAGATGAGCCACAGGACGGTTTGGGGACGACGATGTTGTCGCGTTGGCGACCGGGGTCAGGCGGTGTCCTTCTCCAGCCTTGCGATGCGCTTCTCATGATCGTGTACCTGGGTGTGGAGCACGCGTGACTCGCGCAGCTCGTCGCGGACCAAGTGCACGGCGTGGGCGACCGCAACGAGCTCGGTCGCAAGGCGCATCTCGGACTCCGTCTGCCGTTTCGCGACCACATCAAGGCGGCTACTCAGCTCCGTGCGGACCTCATTCAGCTCCGTGCGAACCTCATTCAGACCGGCGCGGACCTCGTCCAGACCGGCGCGGAGGTCGGTCCTCGTGGTCTTCAGCTCTTCGCGGATC
This sequence comes from Polyangiales bacterium, assembly GCA_038230375.1. Classification (GTDB taxonomy): domain Bacteria; phylum Myxococcota_A; class Polyangia; order Polyangiales; family Polyangiaceae; genus JANXLV01. The sequence continues at coordinate 25,948 of JBBRNJ010000010.1, forward strand.
TCGATCAAGACCTTCGTCGACAGGTCGCTCATGATTCACCTCCAGAAGTGTAGCACCGCGCCCGAGCAACGAGCGTGCCGCGGGCTGGGTCGCGAAATGACCGGCGAAGCCGCGCGGCGACCTGACCACGGTCACCTTCCACCTGGCCATGGGCACCCGAAGGGCGCGACAACGTTGTCGCGTGGCGCGACCATATTGTCGCGTCGAGGCTCCCGTCACTTCAGGCTCTTGTGCGCCTTCACCATTGCGCGGATGAAGTGCTCCAGCGCGGCGACGGGGATGCTCCGAAAGGAGAGGTAGCCCTCGCGCTCGGTGACAAGGACCTCCTTCAGTGACGCGACGCTGTCGAGCGAGCGCGTGATGGCCGTGTGCGCGGCGGACCTCGGGCGCTTCTTCGACTTGCCGGTCCCGCGTCGACGATCTCTCCGCCGAGAAGCGCATAGGAGGTCTTCGGGCCGCGAGGTACTGACAGCTCGACTGCGGCGGATCGGCGCCTTGCAGGCAACTGTTGAATGACCTCCGGATGATACAGGCTGTAAGGCGAGACGCCGTACTTCTCCAGCGCTGCAGCGTGGGCGGCGTCGTAGGACATGCCACGTCCCATCATCGTCGCCTCGGAGATCTCGTGGAGGTAGAAGTTCGCTTCTGCACCGGTCACCCGACCCCCAAGCGCACTTTGCAACCGAGCGAGCATCGCCTGGTTCGGCCCGTGTTCCCCGAACTGCGCGAGGTGTTTGGCAGCGATGTCGAGACCGTTCTGAGTAACTCGGATGCCTTGCTGCGGCACCCCTCGTGCGGGAGACGGTCCTGCCGCAGAGGCAAGCAAGCCCTTCGCATTGGCCGCATCCCCAGCTCCACTGATGCCACTGGCCGAGGTCGCAGCGAGCTGTGGAAACGCAGGACGAAGCGAGTCGAGCGGGGTCGAGCTGATGTACGCCTGCTTCAGGTAGTCCCCGAGCTGGTTCTTTGCCGCCGCGCTGCTCGCGTGAATCACTGCCTCAATGGCCGCGTTCGGCGCCGCGATCGGTCCCGTCGCCACGTCGCTCGCCATGCCCCAAAGGCCAGCGCCCACGTCCTGCCACGAAACCGCCGGATCTGGCGCCCAGTACTTTCCAGCGTCGTTCGGAAACTCCATCGCGTTGCCGAGGTTCGGCGCAGTGTCCGACTCCGCGAGCCCAAACGGATCCACCATCCGGCTCGGCCTCCCGCCCACGTACGCATACGGGTTCGCGTCTACCATCCCGCCGTGGATGACCAGCGGGTCGAGATTTCCCGATGTCGTGCGCAGGCATCACTCCCGCGCGGCCCCGTCGGGGCTTATGTTGCGGGGGTGGTAATCCTCCGACTGTTCTCCAACCTGTTTCGCCTCCTCCTCTGGCCGCTCACGTTCCTGCGATGGATCCAGGCCGTCCCGAAGGATAGCTACCTGTCGCTCACCATCCGCGGTGACGTGCAGGACATCGTTCCAAAGCGTCGCCTCTGGGAGATGCGGACGCGGCCGGCGCTGTCGCTCCATGCGCTGTCCGAGCTCGTGGACGCGATCCTGGAGGACCCTCGCATCAAGGGGCTCGTCGTCACGCTGGAGTCGCTGGGCGCTGGGATGGCCACGGCCACTTCGCTTCGCGCGGAGCTCGCGCGGCTGCGTGCGGCGGGCCGTGAGGTGATCATGGTGCTCCCGTCCGGGGGCGACACGAAGGAGCTCTACATCGCGACCGTGGCGTCTCGCATCCTGGTCGGACCGCAGGCCACGCTCTCGCCGCTCGGGTTCGCGACCAGCGTGAGGTACGTGAAGGGCGCGCTGGACAAGCTCGGCGTGGTGCCCGACGTGCTCGCGCGCGGTGAGTTCAAGAGCGCCGGCGAACAGCTGGTCCGCGAGGACATGAGCCCCACGCAGCGCGCGCAGCTCGATGCGATCTTCGACGTGCTCTACGAGGAGCTGCTATCGGCGATCGTCACGGGACGCGGCCTCACGAAGGAGCAGGCGAAGGAGATCGTGGACGGCGGTCCGTACCGCGCAGAGGCCGCGAAGGCGAAGGGCCTGATCGACGGCGCTGCGTACGAGGACATGGTCCCGAGTATCGTCGGCACGAAGGAAGAACCCGCAAAGCTCGTGCCCGTGGAGACGTACGTGGGCATTCGCAACGCGCTCCGCCTCACGCCGCTGCGAAGGCCCGACGCGATCGGCGTGATCTTCGTGCACGGCGCGATCACGATGGCCGGTCCGTCGCCATTCGGCGCGGCCACGGACGAGAAGCTTGCCTCCGCCATTCGCGCAGCGCGCACGAGCCGTCGCGTGAAGGGCGTCATCCTGCACGTGGACTCACCTGGCGGCAGCGCGCTCGCGTCCGATCGCATCCATCACGAGCTCATGCAGCTCGCCGCTGAGAAGCCGCTGGTGGCGTGCTTTGCGAACGTCGCGGCCAGCGGCGGGTACTACGTTGCCGCGGCCGCGCACGAGATCGTCGCGCAGCCCACGAGCATCACGGGATCCATCGGCGTGGTCGCCGCGCGCGTGGTCATCTCTCCATTGCTCGCGCGGCTTGGCGTGGTCACGCAGACCGTGAAGCGCGGCGCACGCGCGGACATGATGGACCCGTCGCGCGCGTTCACGGACGACGAGCGAGCGGCGCTGAAGGCGGAGATCGAGGGCATGTACGGCGCGTTCGTCGGCATTGTCGCGCAGGGGCGCAAGCTGCCGGTGGAGGCCGTGGAGAAGATCGCCGAGGGCCGCGTGTGGACCGGCGTGGATGCGAAGGCGCAAGGCCTGGTGGACGAGCTCGGTGGATTCGACGTGGCGCTCGCACGCACACGCGCGCGCATCGGCGGAGCCCATCCGGAAGATCTCGCGCCCATCGTGATCAGGGGCGCACGAAAGGCTGGCGCGCCGCTGGCACCGCCCACCAAGGCCGCGGCGGAGCTCGTGTTGCGCGCGCTCGATCTGGAGGCGTTCTCGTGGGCGCTCGGCGTGACGGGCTGTGGCGAACGTGTACTCTGCTACTCGAGCCTCGCACGCGCATTCAACTAGGCATACGCTCGAAGCAGGCATGAGCACGGCCTCCGAGAACCCCGCGCCGCCGGCTGCATCAGACGAGCCGCCGGTGTCGCGCGCACGCGAGAGCCAGCGGCCGGGTGGGCCGGGGTCGCTCCTTGGGCTCGTGCTCTCCGAGCGCTACAAGATCGAGCGTCTGCTCGGCGAAGGTGCGATGGGCGCCGTCTACGCGGCCGAGCACGTGCTCATGCGCAAGCGCGTGGCGGTGAAGGTCCTGCACCCGAACATGACGCGCGTGCCGGAGGTGGTGGCGCGGTTCGAGCGCGAGGCGATCTCCGCGTCGCGCATTGGTCACCCCAACGTCGCGGCCGCCACGGACTTCGGCAAGCTCGACGACGGGTCGTTCTTCCTGGTCCTGGAGTTCGTCGAGGGCGAGAGCCTGCGCGCTGCGCTTGATCGCGGTCGCGTGGACGTCCCACGCACGCTCCACATCGTACGGCAGCTCGCGCATGCGCTCGTCCGCGCGCACTCGCTGGGCATCGTGCACCGCGATCTCAAGCCCGAGAACGTGATGCTGGTCACGCGCGAAGGTGATCCGGATTTCGTGAAGGTGCTCGACTTCGGCATCGCGAAGGTGCCCGTGGGCGAGGTGACCGCCGGCGGCAACGACCACGGCGGGAATGCTGCAGGCCCTGCGCTCACGCAGCTGGGCATGGTCTACGGAACGCCGGAGTACATGGCGCCGGAGCAGGCGCTTGGCCTCGAGATCGACGCGCGCGCGGATCTCTACGCCGTCGGCATCATGATGTACGAGCTGCTCACGGGACAGCGGCCGTTCCTGGCGGACAGCCCCATTGCGCTCCTCGGTATGCAGGTGAACGTTCCGCCGCCGCCCATGAACGAGACGGCACCTGACGCGAACATCCCGCCAGAGATCGCGCTCGTCGTCGAACAGCTGCTCGCGAAAGAGGCCGACAAGCGCGTGCAGAGCGCGAAGGACCTTCTGGCGCTGATCCCGGAGCCGGCTCAGCCTGCCAGCTCCTCCGTCGCGCTGCCGGCGGAGGCGTCGTCGATGCATGCGTCGGGCTCGCGTCAGCTCCACGTACCGCGCGCGGTTGCTCTGTTGCTCAACCGTGTTCGTGCGTCGCCGAAGCAGGCGCTGTACGCGGGTGTCGCGTCGCTCGCGCTTCTTGCGATCCTCTGCGTGGGGATCGTCGCTGCAACACGCAGCACCCGCTCCGATCTGGGAGCCGACCGTGCGCGCCAGGCGGCGGGCGCGTCACAGGCCGCCGCGGGAATGCAGGCGAGCGCCCGCACGCGCGCCGCGCTCGACCTGGTCGAGAATGGAGACTTCACGCGCGGCATCGAAGCGCTGGTTGTTCTCCCCGACGATGAGAAGAAGCTACCGGAGGTGCGTCGCGCGCTCGCAACCGCGTATGCGGCCACGGAGCGGTGGGCCGACTGCATGCGGGCGCTCGACGCGTGGTTCACGCAGGACCCATCCATCGCATCCGACCTCAAGGTGCAGGCCATGGTTCACGACGCCGCACTCTCTCCGGACGAGATCGCCTCCGCGCTCGCATTCATCCATCTCGAGAAGCATCTGGGCGCCGAGGGCCTCGATGATCTCTACGACCTTGCTTACGGGAGCAAGAAGGTGCCACCCGCCGTACGCGAGCGTGCGCGCAAGGCGATCGTCTCGCCCGAGCTCCGCACGCACATGAGCCCTGCGCTCGCCGTGACCGTTGACGCTGCCGTGCTCGGCTACTCATGCAAGGTGAGGGAGTTGTTTCCTCGCGCGCAGTCCGATGGCGATCAACGCACCGTCGCCGTGTTGAGGCCCCTGCAGTCGCGCATGAGCACGGGGCTCTTCGGGATGAACGATGGACTCGCATGTATTCACGACGGGTCCCTGAACAGGACGATCGCCGCCATCGAAGCCCGGAGGTAGTAGAACCGTCCCCACTTGCTGTTGGGCTTGGGGTGGGGCCGCCAGGATCGCACACGGGGGAGTGTGATTTGCCGGTGCGTGGTAACCTGCCCCCCCGAAAGAGAGCTCACCATGACCATCAAGATCGGCGACCGCATCCCCGACGCCACCCTGTCCGAGACCACCGAGTTCGGCGAGTTCTGCCCCGTGTCCCCGGCGAACATCTCCGTCGCCGAGGCGATGAAAGGCAAGCGCATCGTTGTCTTCGGGCTTCCCGGCGCGTTCACGCCCACGTGCTCCGCGAAGCACGTGCCTGGCTACCTCGCGAACCTCGACGCGCTGAAGGCGAAGAAGGTCGACGAGGTGTGGTGCATCGCCGTGAACGACGGCTTCGTGATGGCAGCATGGGGCCAGAGCGAGAAGGCGATCGGCAAGATCCGCTTCCTGGGCGACGGCAGCGCGGACCTCACGAAGAAGCTGGGCCTCGAGCTCGACCTCACGGGCGGCGGCATGGGCCTCCGCATGAAGCGCTTCTCCATGTTCGTGGACGACGGCGTGGTGAAGCAGCTCAACGTCGAGGCGCCCAGCAAGTTCGAAGTGAGCAACGCCGAGACCATCCTCGGCCAGCTCACCTGACGGTCACGACACCTGCGCCGCCGAGCGTGACGATCTGATCGAAGCCCACCTCGCGGAGGAGCTCACGATCGTGGGTCGCCACGACGAGGCCGCGGGGCCATGCACGAAGAGCCTGGATCAGCGCGGCCTGACCGAGCAGATCCAGGCTGAACGTGGGCTCGTCGAGCACCAGCACATCCACGGGTGGGCTGCGGACGAACAGGCAGATGAGCGCGGCGCGCACCCGCTCGCCGGGGCTGAGCGACCTCATCGGCCGCTCCGCGAGCGCGAGCGGGAAGCCATGTGCGACCAGCAGCTTCGCCAGCTCCTCGGGCGAGCTCGCGGGTGTGTGCGCCGAGAGCTCGGAGAGCAGTGGCTCGTCCGTCATCCAGTTCGTGCCTCCCTGAGCGATCTCGCCCATCGCCGATGCGTCGGTGCGTACGAGCCCAGTCGTGGGCGCGCGCCTTCGCATGATGATGTCGAGCAGCGTGGTCTTGCCGGCGCCGTTCGGCCCGACCACCGCGATGCGCCGCGTTCCCGCGACAACGTCCACGTGCGTGAACAGCACGCGACCGTCCACCGCGGCCGACACGTCTCGCAAGACGATCGGCGCGGCGGCCTCTCCGCCCGCATGCAGCGACGCCTGGAGCGAGAGCGGCAGACGCACCAGGAGCGCGCGACGCGTCGACTTTGCGAATGACCGCACGGCGTCAAGGCGCGCTTGCCGCGTGAGCGCGGACTTGCCGTGGGACACCTGTGCGTCGCTACGCTTCTGATTGAGGCGCGCGCGAGAGGTGCATCGCGCGAGCTCGCGTGAGCGCCCAAACTGCTTCTTTCGAGCCTTCCTGCGCGCGAGGTGCAGCGTGTGTTCCTCGCGCACCGCGAGACCGTGGAGATTCCTGAGGTACCGCAGCTCGCCTGACTCTTGCTCGCGGGCTTGCTCACGTTGCAGCTCCGCAAGCGTGCCGGAGAAGTAGCGACAACCCGACTCCCGGATGCAGAAGAAATGCTCCATGTCGCCGAGCAGCCGGCGATCGTGGCTCGCGAGCACGACGCCGCCAGTGAACGACCGCAGCCATGCGCGGAGCCACAGGGCCGCGTCGTCATCCAGATCGCTCGTGGGCTCATCCAGCAAGAGCACGTCCGCGCCTGACTGCCTTGCCTCCATCAAGCGCAACCTCCGGACCTGGCCCGCGCTCATGCCCAGAACGCAATCGAGCACCTGCGGCACCAGGTGCGTCCTTCCTCGCCGCAGCACCCTCTCGTGTGGAGTGCTGCCGGCGAGCACCGACAGCAGCGTGGATTTTCCCACGCCGTTGCGGCCGACCAGCGCGACGTGCTCGCGGCCCAGGGAGAGCCGAAGGCCCTCCACGAGCGTTCGACCGCCATCCGCCTGGATGCGCGCATCCGCCACCACGATGAGCGGCTCGTCCTGCTTCGCGTGGGTCGTCGCTCTCATCGCGTCCGCCCCTGGAGCCGAGCTCTAATCTGGCCCACGGCCTGCGCGGGCCCCTGGAACGTGAGCTGCAGTCCGGTCTCCGTTGCATCGCTCTCGGTGACGCGACACCTCGCGTAGATCAACGCCAGGACCTCCGAAGCCTCGTACGGCACGAGCATCGACACGGGCTCCTCGCCGTCTCGCGCCGCCGAGATGAGCGCGTTGCTCAGGTCAGCGACCGCGCGTGTGTCATGGCTGGAGAGCGCGCGCCACGGGCTCTCGGCACAGAGCGATGCGATCTCGCGTTCGTCGATCGCCTCGACGCGATCGCGCTTGTTCCACACATAGAAGCGTGGAACGTGCTCCGCGCCGAGCCTCGCGAGCACGGCGTGCGTCGTCTCCAGGTGCAGCGCGCGCTCGTGGTCGCTCGCGTCGACGACGATCACGAGCAAAGAAGCCTCCGTGATCTCCTGCAGCGTGGAGTCGAAGCTCGCGAGCAGCCGCTCCGGCAACCTGCGAATGAAGCCGACGGTGTCGCTCAGCACGACGTCGCCCCCATGTCGGGTAAGGCAGCGGCTGGTGGTGTCCAGCGTCTCGAAAGGCACGTCCCGTGCGGACAGCTCCGTGGACGCGAGCGCATTCATCAGCGACGTCTTCCCGGCGTTGGTATAGCCGACCAGCACGATGCGCTTCGCACTGCCGCGGAGGTGCCGCTGCGTCTCGCCCGAGGTCAGGAGCTTCCGGAGCGCCTTCTGCAGCTCGAACGACCGCGCATCCAGCTTTCGCGCAAGGAGCTCCGAGGCCGTTTCTCCGGGCCCGCGTGCTCCCGCCATGCCGCCTGCCTGCTGGTCCATGTTGATGCCCACGCCGCGGATGCGCGGCTTCAGCCACTCGAGCTGCGCGAGCTCCACCTGGATGCGTGCGCGTCGCGTTCGCGCATGGCGGAGGAACACGTTGAGGATGATGCCCTCGCGGTCGCACACGGGCAGCTTCGCGACGTCCTCCAGGTTTCGCGTCTGCGAAGGCGTGAGCTCCGCATCCAGGACGAGCATGTTGCTTCCGCACGCACGTGCGCGCGCTGCGAGCTCCTCTGCTACGCCCTTCCCGAGCAACGTGCGCGGGTCGGGCTCTGCCATGTGACGGATCTCTGCTCCCACGACGCGGTCGCCCGTGCTCTTCGTGAGCGCGACGATCTCGTGGAGCTGCGCGACGCGTATTCGCGGATCGCGTTCGCGTCCAACGGACACGACGTAGTCGTCGTTCCCGCCTTCACGCGGCGATGCGGGGAGGCCTTTTTCCTGCCACTCCGCGACAAGCTTCTCCCAGCGACCCTCGTCGGCAAGGGGCACCTCTGCGTGCTCCGAAATGGGCTTCGAATCGAACCTGAGCATGAGTATCTCCTTCGAACGTCAGTGTTGAGCGCGGCCTTTTCCTCCACTCGAGCGGGATCTCTGTCGGCATGCGGGACGTCGTGCGATGTGCACGGCCAGCGGCCAGCGACAGGACTCGAGGGACTCAGGGGCTCAGACGAACGAAAGATGAAACATGGCGATCGACGTGCAGCTTAGCTCTGGATCGCGCTTCGTCAAGGATGCGTGCGCGCGACCACCCGCTCGATCGCGTCGACGAGCTCGCTGCGCCCGCAGGGCTTCCTGAGCACGCGCGAGCCCAGTCGCTCGATGAGCTCCTCGTCCGATTCGCCGCGCGCGCCTCCCGTGATGAGCAGCGTACGGTCTGCCAGCGGCGAGCCCGCGGCGCGCAGGTCAAGGAGAAGCCGCTCGCCCCCGCCGTCGGGCATGGTCAGGTCGCAGATCACCGCGTCGTAGCGCTCGCGAGCCGCGCGCTCGAGCGCGTCCTTCACCGTGGACGCCGTGTCGACGTCGCAGTGAGGGCCCAGCTGTCGCGCGTGCATCGAGAGGACCTGTGGATCGTCGTCCACCAGGAGCACGCGTCGTCGCTTCTCCGTGCGTGCAGGCGACGCACTTGCCGCCTCCGTCTTGGGCGCCCCCGCGGCGTCGAGCTCGATGGAGAGCTCCGAGCCACGGCCAAGGGTGGACTCCACCCGCATCTCGCCCCTCATCGCGGTCACGAACGTGGAGGAGACCGCAAGACCAAGCCCGGTGCCGAGCCCCGCTGGCTTCGTGCTGAAGAACGGCTCGAACAGCCGCTCCTTCGTCGAGGCGCTCATGCCAACGCCGTTGTCCGTAACGGCGATGCGGACCTTGCGTGCGCCGCCTTGCGCGTGCGCCTCCACGCGCACCTCCACACGGCCATCCTTCTGGCCATCCGGGATGGCCTGGACACCGTTCTGAACGAGGTTTTCGATGACCTGCTCGAGCATCGTGTGTTCGCCGGTGGCGAAGGTGCCATCCGGGCAATCGATGTCGATCTTCACGGCCCCGCGCGAGGAGGCCCGCGCGGTCTCGACCGCAGCGCGCACGCACGCGCCGACGTCGATGGTGACCCGCGCGTCCTGCGCCCGCGTCCGCGAGCCGGCCTGCTGCAGCTGCTTGACGATGCGTGCGACGCGGCGCGCCGCCTCGAGCGAGTCGGTGAGGCAGGCGTGCTCCTCCTCCGTCAGGCTGCCAACGGGTCGGGCCTCTTGCAGCACGGTCAGGTTGCCGATGACCGCGGAGATCGGGTTGTTGATCTCGTGCGCGACGCCTCCGGCAAGCTGCCCCAGCGTCGCAAGCCGCTCCGTCTGACGAAGCGTCTCGGTGGCCTTCTCGAGCGCAGCAGTCCGCTCCTTCACCCGCTGCTCCAGATCGAGCGCGAGGCGATCCAGCGAGTTCGCCGTGCCGATGAAGCCGCGCGTGAAGTCTGCACCGACACAGAGGATCGCCGCGAAGAAGAACGGCCCCGCAACATAGGGCGGTGACAGGTAGGCCGCGCTGACGAGCACGTCGTGGACCGCGCCCGCGAACAGAAGGCCCAGCGCGGCCACGTGGTAGAAGGTCACGTCGCCCTTGCGTACGTCCTTGAGGTAACGGCCGAGCGCCAGGCCCATCACCACCATGAGCACTGCAAATGCGACGTTGCCTGCGGCGGTGGGCTGCACGTCGTAGTACCGAATGGAGCCGAGCTGTGACGCGCGTTCGACCTCGCCCGGCACGAAGGCAACGCCGGGGATCGCACTTGCAACGCCCGTGATGGTGAGCAAAGAGAGCAGCACGCGATCGAGCGTGTCGACGGCGGTGTTCTGCAGCAGGCGCGTTCGCAGCAGGATCCACGCGCCGATGTGGAGCGACAGCGACGCCACATCAAGGCCGTTCGCTGCGGAACGCCAGAAGCCGGGCACACCAGGGATGGCGGTGTGCAGGTCGAAGAAGAAGTAGCTCACGCCCGAGCCGCCGATCCACGCGATCAGCCGTATGCGTCGCCAGCGTGGAGCGCGCGACAGAGACCAGGCCAACGCCGCAACGCCAAGCGCCGCGACGCCCCCCGCCACGTCCAGTAGTGCGCCGGCCTGAAGCATGCGACCCCAAGAGTGTACGTCAGGGAGGCGCGGAATACGCTGTGGTCAGGACGGGCGCGGTGCGTTTCGTATCGGCAGCTCGTTCGCCGCGTCGATGGCGGAGTTAGGCGCCGCAGTCGGAGCTTCGTTCGCCTCTGGTCGTTTGGTGGTGTCCGTCATCAGCCACGATTTCACGCGGGTTCGTGCGTCGTTGCTGAAGATGAGCGCGCCGATCCCAACGCCGATGCCCATGCCGATGACCAGCGGCCATCCAGTCGTGCGCCGCGAGTTCTCCCTCGATCGGAGGAGCCGGTCGCCTGCGCCAGCGAGATCGATCGCCAGTCGCATTCCGTCGGAGATGTTCTTGAAGTTCATCAGGGCTTGCCCTTCCTCTCGTCGCGCCTGTGCTCCGCGGCTGTCGCCACTTCCTTCGCGCTGTGTCCGACCTTCTCGGCCGCCTCTTGCGCGGTGTGCAGCACCTTCGAGGCAACCTCCTTCAGCGCGTGACCAGCCTTCTCGACGCCCTCCTGGATGCGGTGCTCGCTCTTGTCAGCCAGGGTCTCCGCTGCGCCGCTCGCCTCCGTCGCCGCGGCGTCGGCCTTGTCCGCGAGCTCGTTGACCTTCGCGCCCGCCTTGGACGCGAGCTCCTTGGCTTTGTTTGCGATGTCGTCGATCTTGGAATTGATGTCCGAGGTTCCCATGACAGCTCCTTGCGTCGATTGGTATGGACTGCCCGTAGGAGCATGATGTGTTCCACCGTTGCGACGGCGGTTTGCCTGCAGGGGTCGCAAGCCGCTGTGGCATTGTGCGACTCGAGCGGCACCGGCGCAGGGCATTCGTGCCCCTTTCGTGGCGGGATTGTCGTAGGCTGGCCTCCTTCCGAAGACGTTCGAAGAGGGCACTGATGAAACGATCTCGTTCGCTACTGTTCACGCCGTTCATTCTTGCCGCATGTGGGGGAAGCTTTCCCGTCCCCACGGAGCGGCTCTCGTCTGCGGAGGGCGGTACCCGCACCGCCCACGAGCTGAACGCGGAGGGCGATCCGCAGGCCGCGCTCCATCTGAAGCTCGCGAACGAGCAGATCGAGAAGGCGAAGGCGGCGATGAAGAACGACGACAACAAGGCGGCAGACCTGCTCCTTCAGCGCGCGAGCGCGGACGCAGAGCTCTCGGTGCAGCTCGCGAAGGGCGCGAAGGCCAAGGCAGATGCGCAGGCTGCGCAAGATCGCGCCGCGGCTCTGCGAGGAGGGAAGTGATGAAGACGAAGATCAGCTACTCACGCTCCGCGCTCCTGGTGGCCGCGCTCGCCGCGTCCGTTGCCTGCCTTGCCGGTGTCGCCGGATGTGGCGCCGCCATCCCTCCGCCCGAGCTCGTGGCGGCGCGCACGGCATACAAGAAGGCCGCCGACGGCCCCGCGAACAAGGAGAGCCCCGCGCAGGTGCACGAAGCGCAGCTCGCGCTCGACGTGGCCGAGAAGAAATGGGCTGAAATTCCCGACTCGGCGGAGGTCAAGGATCTCGCCTACGTCGCGCAGCGGAAGGCGGAGCTCGCAGAGGCCACCGCCGACACCAGCCTCGCGATGAAGCAGAAGGATATGTCCGAGCGCGGCGCGCAGCAGGCCCAGGTCGACGCGCTTCGCAGCACGCAGGACCAGCTCACGAAGACCAAAGAGGAGCTCGAGCGCGAGAAGCAGCGCCGCGCCGACGCAGAGAAGCGGGCCGCACAGGCCATGGCGGACCTCCAGAAGATCGCTGCGGTGAAGCAGGACTCGCGCGGCGTGGTCATCACGCTCTCCGGCGGCGTGCTCTTCAAGACGGGCGAGTCAAAGCTCTTGCCCGCGGCGATGGCGCAGCTCAATCAGGTGGCAGACGCGCTCAGCGGCAACAACCCGGACGCGACCATCGAGGTCGACGGCTACACCGACAACCAGGGCAAGGACGCCACGAACCGCGAGCTCTCGCAGAAGCGCGCGACCTCCGTCGCCGACTACATCGTGTCACGCGGCATCGCAAAGGACCGCGTGAAGGCCGTGGGCAAGGGCTCGGACAGCCCGATCGCGGACAACACCTCCACCGAAGGCCGAGCCCAGAACCGCCGCGTCGAAATCGTAGTAGGCGGCGGCGCCGCGAAGTAACGCGCCGCCATGCGTGGCGTCACGCGCCGCCATGCGTGGCGTCACGCGCCGCCATGCGTGGCGTCACGCGCCGCCATGCGTGGCCACGTCGAAGGCGCAGCTCAAGCAGGCCCGCGTCGCCCTCTACGTTCGTCAGCATGGCGGGTCCAGTAAAGGTAGAGTGACGAGGTGTCGCACGCCGCCACCATGTCTCCGCGCCGCTGGGCCACGAGCTTTCTCTCCCTGGTCGTGGTCTTCGGTCTGCTCTACGCGGCAAGCCGCGCGGCCCCGGATGATCACGGCGCCCTCGGGACGATCTCGGCTGTCGGGTTTCTGCTCCTTGGTGGGGCCCTCCTCGCCGAGGTGCTCGAGCCGCTGCGCGTTCCGCACCTCACTGGCTACCTCGCGGTCGGCATCATCGGTGGGCCGTATGTTCTTCACCTGATCGACCACGAGTCCGTGCAGCTCCTGAGCCGCGTGAACTCGCTCGCGCTCGCGCTCATCTCGCTTGCGGGCGGCGCGCAGCTTCGCGTGCGTGGACTGCGCGAAGCGTGGAAGAGCCTGGCCCTGACCAACGTCGTGCAGACCGTGGCGGGCATCGTGCTCGTCGGGGCCACCTTCGTCGCGGCCCGCTCGCTCATGCCGTTCACCCGCACCATGTCGCTCGGTGCGCTCGTCGGCTTCGCGCTCCTGTGGGGCGTGCTCGCAACCACGCGCAGTCCCTCCGCCGTCCTGGCCGTGCTCTCGCAGACACGCGCAACTGGCCCGCTGACGCGGTATTCGATCGGCGCGGTCATGACGTCGGGAATCGTCGTCGTGGTCGTGCTGGCCGCGGCGCTGACCTTGGCGAAGCCGCTGATCACGCCCGGAGCGACGCTGCAGAGCAGCGCATTCACCGCGCTCGGACACGCGCTCCTTGGCAGCATTTCGATCGGCACGACGCTCGGTCTGGTGATGGCAGCGTACGTCAAGCTCGTGGGCAAGCAGCTCGTCGTCGTCCTGCTCGCCCTCGGGTTCGGCGCCTCCGAGATCCTCGCATACCTGAGCTTCGATCCGCTGTTGACCTTCATGGTCGCAGGCTTCGTGGTCCAGAACCTCTCGCAGCAAGGCGACAAGCTGCTCCACGAGATCGAGCAGACGGGCGGCATCGTCTACGTCGTGTTCTTCGCGACGGCCGGCGCCCACCTCGATATCCCGCTGCTCAGCAAGGTGTGGCCCGTCACGTTGCTCCTGTGCGGCGTCCGCTTCGTCGTCATCTACGTGGGCACGTCCGTGGCCGGGGCGATCACGAAGGACGAACCCCGGATCGCGCGCTGGGGATGGACGTCCCTCGTACCGCAAGCGGGGCTCGCGCTCGGCGTCGCCGCGCTCGTGGAGCGAGAGTTCCCGGGGCCAGGTTCGGACTTCAAATCACTCGGGTTCGCGGCCGCGGCGTTGAACGAGGTGCTTGGGCCCATCCTGTTCAAGATCGCCCTCGATCGCACGGGGGAGTCCCGCGGCCCGACCACCTCCGTGCCCGATGCAGCTGAAGCCACCGCCGCAGCCGATCTGCCGCACTAGCCCCCGCGCAGACCGCTCGCGTGGAAGGCGCAAGTGCTGACGCTCGGGCCCGCACGTGCCATAACCACGCGCATGAACCTGGTGCCGAAGCTGACCACGGGCCTCATCGCGGGAACGGTGCTCATCCTGGCGTGCAATGCCTACTTCCGCGTGAAGCGCGAGACCGCGCTCCTGCAGGCCGATCGCGTCCACAACCATGCCCTCGTGGGTCGGGCGCTCGGCGCGGCGGTGTCTGCGGTGTGGCGCTCCGACGGGAAGCCCGGCGCGCTGCGGGTCGTGCAAGGCGCCAACGAGCGCGAAGGCGTTGTCCGCATACGATGGGTCGACACCGCGGCTGTGGGCACGGAGGCGCATGCGGAGGCCGCTGCGCTCACGGCGTTGCCCGTCGGCGAGACGCTGACGCGCGTGGCCCCCACGCCGACCGGCGACGAACGCGTGAGCTACACGGCCGTGGCCGCGGACACGGAGCGCGTCGGCTTCGTCGAGCTCTCGGAGACGCTCGACGCGGAGCGCAGCACCGCTCGCACGATCGTCACTGACACGCTGCTCACCACACTCACGCTGGTCATCGTGTGTGGTGCCCTCGCGGCGCTCCTTGGCCTGTGGTTCGTGGGGCGCCCGATCAAGGCGCTCTCGGCCAAGGCTCGTCGCATTGGCACGGGGGACTTCAGCGAGCCGCTCGCGCTACCGGAGGGGGACGAGCTTGGTCTGCTTGCCATCGAGGTGAACGCGATGTGCGAGCGCCTCACCGACGCGACCAGGCGCGTCGAGCGGGAGACCGCCGCCCGCATCGCGACCCTCGAGCAGCTCCGCCATGTCGACCGCCTGACGACGGTCGGCAAGCTCGCGTCCGGCGTCGCGCACGAGCTCGGGACGCCGCTCAACGTGGTGTCTGCGCGCGCCAAGATGATCGCCAAGGGCGAGACCACAACGGAGGAGACCACGGAGTACGCGCGCATCATCGCTGACGCCGCAGACCGCATGACCAAGATCATCAGGCAGCTACTTGCGTTCGCGCGACGCAAGGCCACGCAGAAATCCCGCTGCGATCTCTCCCGCGTCGCCAGGGACACCATCGAGCTGCTGCGTCCGATGGCGACGAAGGCCGACGTCCGCTTCGAGATCAGCGAGGCAGAGGCGGTCGCGGACGTCGACGGCGACGCCATCCAACAGGTCTTCACCAACCTCTTCGTGAACGCGATCCAGTCTGCGCCGAAGGGCGGAAAGATCGACGTGAGCCTCACGTACGAGCAGCGAGCGCGTGACGACGCCCACCCAGGGCGGCACCTGGTGGTGACTGTGCACGACAACGGCGAAGGCATCGCTCCCGAGCACCTGGCGCACGTCTTCGAGCCGTTCTTCACCACGAAGGAGGTGGGGCAGGGAACGGGCCTGGGTCTGTCGGTCACCCACGGTATCGTGGAGGACCACGGTGGCTTCATCGAGGTCGCAAGCCCGCACGGAATGGGGGCGACGTTTCAGGTCCACCTTCCCGCCAAGGAGCCCTCGTGACCACCCATGTCCTCATCGTCGACGACGACCAGGCGCTGTGCGAGACCCTCGAGGTGGGCCTCAGGAAGCGAGGCATCCATGCGACGTGGAGGACCTCTGCGACCGACGCGCTCGCCCTGATCCAGGAAGGTGACTTTGACGCTGTCGTCACGGACCTCAACATGCGCGAGATGAACGGCATCGAGCTCTGCGAGCGCGTCGACCAGAATCGGCCTGATCTACCGGTGATCGTGCTCACCGCGTTCGGCAGCCTCGACTCCGCGGTCGCCGCGATCCGCGCGGGCGCCTACGACTTCATCGGCAAGCCTGTCGAGATGGACGCCCTCGCGATCGCCATCGACCGCGCCGCGAGCCACCGCAGGCTGCGCGAAGAGGTGAGGCGCCTCAGGCGGGAGGTCCCACAGCGGCCCTCGCACGACGATCTGCTGGGCGACAGCGCCGCGATGCGTCGGGTGCACGAGCTGCTCTCCCGGCTGTCGGAGTCGGAGGCGACCGTGCTCGTGGTCGGCGAGAGCGGGACTGGTAAGGAGGTGGTGGCGCGCGCCATCCACAAGCACAGCAAGCGCACGAACGGGCCGTTCGTGGCAATCAACTGCGCCGCGGTCCCGGAGCAGCTGCTCGAGAGTGAGCTGTTCGGCCACGCGAGGGGCGCATTCACGGACGCGAAGGAGTCGCATCCAGGCCTGTTCGTGCAGGCGAAGGGCGGCACGCTCTTCCTCGACGAGATCGGCGACATGCCGCTCGGCCTCCAGCCGAAGCTCTTGCGGGCCCTTCAGGAGCGCGTCGTTCGCCCGCTCGGCGGCAAGGCGGAGATCCCGGTGGACGTACGTATCGTGGCCGCCACGAACCGAGACCTGGAGTCCGCGATCGAGGAGAAGCGCTTCCGCGAGGACCTCTTCTATCGCATCAACGTGGTGCAGATCCCGCTGCCACCGCTGCGTGCGCGGGGCGGCGACATCCTGCCGCTCGCACAGGAATTCATCCGGCGCTACGCCGCCGAGGCGCACAAGGACGTCACCGGCTTCTCGAAGGAGGTGGCGGAGAAGCTGACCGCCTACGCGTGGCCCGGCAACGTGCGTGAGCTCCAGAACAGCATCGAGCGCGCGGTCGCGTTGACCCGACTCCAGGAGATCTGCGTCGACGATCTGCCGGAGAAGATCCGCGACTATCGCTTCTCGCACGTGGTGGTCGCCGGCAACGACCCCGCGGAGCTGGTCCCGCTCGAGGAGGTCGAGCGTCGCTACATCTTGCGTGTGCTCGAGGCGGTCGCCGGGAACAAGACCGCTGCGGCCCGCGTGCTCGGACTGGAGCGAAAGACGCTGTATCGGAAGCTGGAGCGATACGGCTCGGTCCCCAGCACGAAGTGAGCGTTTCCTTCGGACTCGCCGCGACAAAATGACTCGCCTGGGACGAGCGCGACGATGAACACGCGGCGGTAGGACGTGCCTCCTTCGTGGGCACGCGCATTGCTGCTCCGTGCCTGTGCTCTGGAGCTGGGTGATCGATGTGTTGCGTCCACCGGTGAGCGTGCCGCCCGTGGTTGCACACGTGAAGAACGCAGGCCTGGCCGCGATGGTGGTGGATATCCAGGCCATCTCGCTGCCCTCCGGTCGGCGACGCAGCTTCAGGGCGTTCGTGCTGGGCGGGCGCTGCATCCTCCCGTGGCTGTCAGATTCGCGTCGCATGACATGGCTGCTTCGTGACACGCTGAACCGGGAGGCGCGCGTCGAGGCCACGCCGGAGCTGGCGCTCGCCGGGGAGCCCGTGGAGCTGGTGCTCGAGCCATGCACGAAGGATGGCGAAGGCGCCGCCACCCAGATGCGCAGCTTCCGCCGAGGCGAAGATCGCTGGCACATCGAGCGCATCGGCCCGGTGGTCAAGGTGTGGGCGTCCGTCGACGCGGGTCCGCCGATAGAGACGCTTCGCTTCTTCCTGGACGACCATGACGCCGAGACGGCGATGACCTTGCGCGTCGCCGAGCACCTCGCCGCGGGCTTCCACGAGGCCGAGTGACCGAAGGGCGACGTGTAGACCTGTCGCGCGGCGCTGAGCATGCTGGCCTCGATCTCTTGCCGTGGGTCGGCGTAGACGACGTCACTGGCCCGGGCCTGGTTGACCGCGGCGTTCACCACGGTCGTCTGACCGACGGCGGCGGCGACATCGACAGCGGCGAAGTGCCAGTTCATGAAGACGTCGCAGAACTCACGCGCGACAAGCTGCCGTGAGAGTCCCTCCGTGTTGGTGACGTCGTAGTGCTGGAGCTCCGGGCCCACGGCGCACCGGAACCCGAAGTTGCGCTGGTTGACGGTCTGGCGAGGCACCAGGTCGTACTCGATGCCCGCGGAGCCGTTCGGGCGCATCCTGAAATTCGCCTGGGAGTTCTTCTCGGCCGAGAGCATGAGTCCGGCGCTCCATCGGCGAGGTGGTGGTGGTGCGTCAGCGGGCCCACGCCCAGAGCGCCTGCAGCGCGTCGTCGTCTTCGAGCGCTCTTCCGCGTTCCGTCATGTGCCGTGCTGCTCAGCAATGGGAGTGCCAGCCTCCCCCGCTCGCTTCCCGTGGATTTTCGAGCTCGCCCTGCGATACACCGTGTCGAGATGACACACCCACGTCAACGGCCACCACGCGTGCGGAGGCTCGTCGCGGGCGCGCTCCGAAGCTGGCTCTACGGGTCGGAGTCCCCAGCGTCCTCGACGTCGACCTGGGCATTTGCCACGAGCGGCGAATCGTCGTGGTGACGTAGGAGGCGGATGACAGCGGTTCGCAGGTCCTTCACGTCGAACGGCTTGCCGATCAGCGTGGCGCCCAGGTGCTCGGCCTTCACGCGCGTCAGCTGATCGGGGAACGCGGTCATCAGGATCACGGGCGTCTGGCTCTCGCTCGCCCGCAGCGCGGCCAGCAGGTCCAGTCCGCTGAACCCAGGCATGCGCACGTCGCTCACGATGAGGTCCCATGGCTCACACTCGTCGTCGAACGACTCGGCGATGGAAGCAAGCAGAAGCGCTCCATCGCGTGCCTCGGCCACACGGTGCCCGTCTCTCCGAAGTGCCTCGGCGACGAGACGTCGCATCTCGTCATCATCATCCGCGACGATCAGCCGAGCCGCTGCGTTCGTTGAGGGTTCCATGCATCCCTCCGAGCAAGCAACGCGCCCGCGCAGAAACCGCGAACCTGCACGCCCACGACGGGATCGCGCACGTGTCGTGACGACACGGTGTGTCGCAGGCGCCCACTGCGGACCGCATCTGACCGCGTTTTTGTGGGGTCCATGTGGCACCGATGTTGCTGGTGGGCATGCAGAGGCACCCATGAAGAAAGAAATCGCTCTCGTTCTCTGCGCGGTCACGATGAACGTCGTCGGCTGCGCGAATCCACCGCCTGCGAAGGTCGCGACCCCGGCGCCGCAGACAGAGACGACGAAGGCCGCCACGACCACCGCACCCGCGCCCAAATACGATGGCTCGGCCGTAGCGGTCGGCGGCGATCTCATGACCCTGTGCAAGGTGGCGATGGGAAGCACGGAGGCCGCGCCCAAGTTCGACTTCGACAACAGCGCCCTGTTGCCGCAGGACCGTCAGGTGCTTGCGCAGATCGCAAGGTGTGTAACCACGGGTCCGTTGAAGGGGCGCGCGCTCAAGCTCGTCGGCCGCGCGGACGCCCGCGGTGAGACCGAGTACAACTTCGCGCTCGGCGAGCACCGCGCCGGGGCCGTGCAGGGCTACCTCATGCAGCTTGGCGTGGACAAGGCGAAGCTCGCGGAGACGTCGCGCGGAAAGCTCGATGCGACGGGCTCCGACGAGGCGGGCTTCGAGCGCGACCGTCGTGTAGACCTGCTCCTTCAGTGACCGCACAGGGTCGCTGCGTCTGGCCACGCCGTCAGGAGGGGATGTTCGCGCCGAGATACGCGTGCGCGATGGACACCTGGTCGACGAATCCCACGACCTGCTCTTCGTCGTCGAGAATGGGGAGCTCGCGCAGACCTTCTTCGCGCATCAGCTCGAGCGCGTAGCGGAGATCGTCCTCGGTTCGGAGGCCGAGCGGGGGTCGCATGATGTCCATCGCCATGACGACATCGTGAAGGGACGGCTCCGTGCGCAGGACGGCCAGGTCCTCCGCGGTGATGAGGCCGACGAGCTTCTTGGTCTCGTCCGTGACGGGAAAGACCTGCGCGGGATGTGCGATCGCGGCCTTTGTCATCTCGAGCGCGCGCGTCGTGCGCAGGAAGCTCGTGAAAGGTCGGTCGCGCACGAGCTTGTCGAGCTTCATCTCTTCGAGCGCGTCGAGAATACCCTGCGAGCGGAGGTGAATGCCGTCCTGGGAGAGGAGCGCCTCGTAGAGCGGCACCGTGCGGAAGTGCCTGGCGATCACGAATGCGCTCATGTTTGCGATCATGAGCGGCAAGATGAGACCGTACCCCGACGTCATCTCGATGATGATGAGGACGCTCGTGATCGGCGCGCGGATCGTCGCGCTGAAGACAGCCCCCATGCCAACGAGCGCGAACGCGGAGACCATGTCGCCCGAGTGGTGGAACAGCACGCGATCGAGGGTGCCGACCGCGCCGCCGAGCATGGCGCCGATGAACAGGGCGGGCGCGAACAGACCACCCGCGCCGCCGCTCGAGTAGGAAGCGACCGTGGCGACAACCTTCGCCGCGCAGAGGACGAGCATGATCTTCACGCTGAGATGATTCGCGAGCGCCTCGGAGAGCGCGTGGTAGCCGCCGCCCGTGACGCCGTCCGTGCGGAGCCAGAGCATGACCACGACCGCGAGAGCGCCCGTGAGCGCGCCGCCTGTCGCGGGCTGAGCCCACACGGGGATCGTCTTCTGCTTGCGAAAGAACACCCGAACCTTGAGCAGGCCGTCCGTGAACGCGATCGATGTGAAGGCCGCGGCGAGCCCGAGGGCGGCGTAGAGGAGCAACGAACGGGCGTCCGTGAGGCCCTGGGTCTGGGTGGTGCCCAGGATCGGGTGCTCACCAAGTATGCTGCGCTCGAGCACGGCGGCAAGCGCGGCCGCGACGATGACGCCGGAGAGGAGGGTCTGATCGAGCTTGCCGACGACCTCTTCGATGGTGAAGGTGACCGCCGCGATGGGCGCGTTGAAGGCGGCGGCGATGCCTGCTGCTGCGCCAACGGGGATGAGCTTGCGGCGCCCCTGGGGCGACACGCGTGCGATGCGTCCCATCGTGCTCGCGATGCCCGCGCAGATCTGCACGGTGGGTCCTTCGCGACCGAGCGATGCACCGGAGCCGATCTGGATCGTGCCGAGGACGAACTTGGCGACCGCGTCCCGCAGCGGGATGGAGCCGCCGCGCGTCGAGTATGCGACCTTCACCTGCGGGATGCCGCTGCCGCGTGCGCTGGGCACGACGTAGCGAAGGAGTACGCCCGCGACGAGGCCGCCGAGGGTCGGCGAGATGATGGTCCAGATCATCCAGGAGTTGCCGTCGGCGTTCATCGCGCGCTGGACGAACTGCTTCTCCGCGAAGCCGATCGCCAGATGGAACGCCACCGCCGCAAGACCGCAGACCGCGCCGATGATGAGCGTGAGCGCAAAGAGGCGCTGCTGCTCTGTGGGGACCAGGCGAAACTCGACCTCGAGCAGCTTGCGGCGGAGCGCGCGGAAGCGTCCACGCAGACCCGCGACGGCAGCTCGGCTCGAACGGACCCCCTGACGGTCCCCTGATGCACCCATATGCGGCGGCGTTCGAGCATGAGCCGTGCCGTCGGTGCTACGGCTGAATTGCCGCGCTCCTGGGGATTTTCCGAGTGAATGGCTCGTTTCGTTCGGACTCGGCGGGGCAAAATGACTCGCCCTGTCGCGTCGGGATGTGCCCAAAAAGAACATGTATCTTGCGCCGTTCGAGGCGGGCACGACGATTGCTGCGTCCAGTCGTATGAGTCACCCGCCCGGCGAAGCCAATCACGCTCGTCCTGTCCTCCGCGTCGTGCGGCGCCCGATGCGAATCGTGGTGGCCGAGGACGACCTCGAAATGCGCAGCATGCTCGTGCAGAGCCTGCGTCATGACGGCTACGACGTGGTGGAGGCCGAGGACGGTGAAGACCTACTCTCGTACCTGCTGCTCGACCAGGGGGCGGGAACGCAGACGCTGGATCTCATCGTGTCGGACGTGCGCATGCCGGGCGTGACGGGCATCGACATGCTGGAGACGCTGCGGGCAACGGACGACACGACGCCGGTGATCCTGATGACGGCGTTTCCGGACGACATCACGCGGGCGCGGGCGGAGAAGCTCGGCGCGATGTTGTTCGACAAGCCTTTCGACGTCGACGAGCTGCGTCTGGCAGTCGCGGCGCTCTTGCGAAGGACGGCGGAGAGCTGAAGGCGCGGGCCGGAGGCCGGCCATCAACGCGATCACAGCCCGTCATTTCCCCTTCTTGCCTCGCGTGTGATCGGGCGTGGGCGCCACCAGAGCGCGGAGCTCGTCTCGTGTGGGTGCCACGTCCACCTTGAAGAGCACGCCCATCACGAGCTTCCACGCGGCGTCGAGCTGCGTGCGCCATTCGGGGTTCAGGCCGTCGTCGGCGCTCACGAACACGCGCACGCCGGAGTTTCGCTCGATGGAGATGTCGCGATCCTCCCAGCGATACCACCGGCCCCAGCTGTCCAGGCCGTTCGGCAGCTGGTCGCCGATCGTCTTGCGCGCCGGATCGTTCGCCTCCACCCACTTGCCCGGCTGCATGGCGATCGAGAAGCCGTTCGGGTGATCGGGGTGCTTCGAGTCCCAGAACACCTCGACACGACCCCAGAAGTCCGAGCGCGTATCGATGCACACGGTCCCGTTGCATGGGCGGCCGGGTCGGAACCACCCGTTGTCGCCGAAGTCGCTGATGGTGTGAAGAGAGCGGCTCGTGCGCGGCGCCTGGAAGCGGCTTGCGAGCTCCTGCGGAGTGACGCTGAGCGATGTGCCCGCCACGGCGACGAGCTCCGCGCCAGTGAGCGGCACCGGCGGCGGGGGCTTGCTCATCATGTTCCGCACCGCGTAGCCCAGGCCGCCGATCGCGCCGAGAACGACGAAGAACATGAGGCATCCGCGGAGCGTCTTCTTGCCCTCCACCTGCTCGCGCGCCTGCGTCTCGACCTTTGCTTCGGCCTCGCTCGCCGCGAGGGCCGCGGCGTGCGACTGGCCCACGAATCGCACGAACCACGGCGACATGGTCTTCACGGGGTGCAGGCGGCGCCAGAGCTCGTCTGGTAGGTAGACGTCGGTCTTGCAGAACTCGCACGGGATGGTGCGCTCGCTCTCCTTGGTCACGTGCAGAGGCGCGCCGCACTGCGTGCACGGGAGCGCGATGGGTCGCTCCGCATCCGCGTCGCTCTTCACGGCGTCATCCTTGGCGTCCGCGCTCTTCGCGTCGGGTGCGGCGGTCGCGTCCGTCACGATCACGTAGCGCGCGGTGGACACCATCTCCGTGAGCCACGCGGGCGCCGGAAACCCGATCGCCTCCGCGCTGCACGACGCGCACGTGATCTTGGTGAGGGCATCAGACGGCGGCTCGGCGATGACGAGCGCTTTGCCGCAGGAGCCGCACTCTGGCGTCTTGCTCGTGCGGGTCGCGTGCGCCTCCACGCCGTCGATGTTGGCGTGTGCGCCGTCCGCGAACGGAGTGGTCTCGTCGGGAAGGTCGTCGAACCGCATCAGCAGCCGCACGAAGATGAGCGCGGGTACGTCGAAGTCCTTCGTGCATGCGTGGCAGTGCGCGCTCTTGGTCGGCGCATTCAGTGGAACGGGCAGGCCGCACGCCGGACAGTCGACGCGCAGCGTAAAGGCACCAGTGCGAGCTTCCATGATCGCCATCCCCAGCCCGCCTGGTTAGCACGCGAACGGATCCGCGCGTGAAAAACCAGGCGATTGCACGACCCGAAGCCGTCAATGCTGTCGGCTGAAAATGGGGCATACTGGAGCCATGCGGCATGCGGCAAAGGGCATGAGAGACGGCAACGTTCACTTCCGGTTCAACGTCTAGGCGAGCCGGCCTGTGCACGTACCCTCGCAGTCGTCGCTCGATGCCCTCTTCGCGCGCGTCACGAGCGCGCGTGTGTCTCCTATCCTCGCGCCTTCCGTCCTCGTCCAGGTCCGGGGCGACGAGGCCCGCGCGCTCCGCGACCTCGTGCGGATCAGCGACTTCGACGGCCGCGACTTCCACTGCATGTGCCGCGGCGATCTCGCGCTCGAGCTCTTCGACGACGACAGCGACGATGCCCCGCCGTTCGCGACGCTCGGCCTCCACCACGGAATTTCGCTCCGCTTCGACGCCTGGGGCTCGGATGCCCTCCTTCTTGACGGGCGTGCGATGCTCGCGTGGCTCGCCGCGCGGGGCGCACCGGCTTGGCTCCGCGCGTTCGAGGACGATCGCGCGCGCGCCCGCGTGGCAGAGAGCGCGCGGGTGGCGTGGATTGACGCCGCTCCGGCGTGCCTCCTCCCTCTCGAACACCACGAATCCCCCGATGGGATGCGCCTCGACGCAAGATCGACCCGCCTGGTCGAGGCCGAGGCACGCGTGCGTGCTGCCTACGCGTCGCCTGACGCCGCCGCGGCCGCGCTTCTCGCGTGGTACGGCTCGTCCGCCGGTCCCTACTCGGGCTTCCCGTCGTACGAGGCGCTCCCCGAGCAGCTCCTCTTCTGCCTTGGACCTCGCTTCGCACGCGAGGCCGCCGCGAGCTCCCGCGACGATGCGGTCGTCCGCGGCGCGGCGCGCTTTTTCGCCTCGTGGGAGATGGTCTCGGCGAAGAAGTCCGAGCTCGCCGACATCGACGATGCGCTCTGGGCGCGAATGAAGCGCCTCGTTCCCGCCGTCTCGGACAACGCAGATCGTCTCGCGCGTGCGTCGGAGATCGGAGCGGAGGCGCGCGCGCGCCGCAAGAACCCGGCGCCGGTGAAGACGGCGAGCGGCGCGATGCTCGTCGGCGTTGGTGAAGCGCGCCTCCACGGCATCGCGAGCGACGGGAAGAGCCTCTACGTGGCCGATGGCAAGCGCCTCGTCGCGTTCGCGCCCGGCAGCACGATCCCGCGCGTCCTCCACACCCTCGACGATCCGTTCTTCGAGCTCGCGTACTGCGCAAAGATGCTCCTCGTGACCGAGATCAACCGCGGCGTCGTCGCGAAGCTCGTCCTCGACGGTCCGTATGTTCCGATGGCCACCGGACGCACGCGCCCGATGTCGCTCGCGAGCGCCCCAGCCGTGCTCGCCTGGCTGGAGCCGCTCGAGCGCGTCGACGCGACGACGAACGTCATCACCCAGGACATCGCGGTCGTGCGCTTCGATCAGGGCGCGTGCAGAATCGTCGCGCAGCGTCCGTCGGCGTTTTGCCTCGTCGCGGATCGGCATGGCCTCTTCTGGCTCGAGCTCGCCAACGCGGACGTCCTCGTCGTTGGCGAGCGCGGCCCGATCGCGCGGTTCGCGCGCCCGCAGCCTGGGTCGTCGAGCCCCCCGCGCCTCGCTGCGAGCCCCGAGATGCTCCTCGTGGCCGATGACCGCGCGCTCCTCGTGCTGCCGAAGAGCGATGGCGCCCTCACGCCGCTCGCCACGCTCGGCCCGGTCGGCGGCACGATCGAGGCGCTCGTCGCCGATGACTTTGACGTCTTCGCGCTCACCGCCAGCGCCGATCGCACGAGCGGTCGCCTCGAGCACGTAAAGCTCGGCGGCGGTCCGTCGACGATCCTCGCCGACTACGAGCGTCCACCGTGGGACCGTGGCTCGATCGTGCTCGACGCCCGCGCGATTTCCTGGACGACGCAGGATCGCGTCCTCTCGTTATCCCGGCGCTGAGCTCGTCACCGCGCAGGCCGGGCACCCTCTTCTCCGTCGGATCTCGCTCACGCGCCGCGCCGAGTGATCCTCACGGTTGCGCGCGCCGGCCCGTTTTCCTCGCACCAAATGCGATTGCAATCGCTGCGGCCAGGATCGCGGCAAGGAACCCGCTGTCCGTCGCCCCTCCGCCGTTCACGCGACAACCGGAGGACTCGCCGGTGGGTGCCGGATCGGAGCCGCCGTCGACATCGGCGCCACCGCCGCCAGCGCCGCCACCGCCGCTGCCTCCACCGCCTCCTCCGGTTCCGCCTCCTCCGGTTCCGCCTCCCGTCCCTCCGTCCGCCCCTCCGCCGCCGGCGGAGGCGTCCATGCCGGTGCCCGCGTCGTACGTGACGACGCTGGTGCTCTGGGAAACGTCCGCGTACGTGGTGCCGATCCGATATTCGTCGAAGTCGGACGTGGTGCCCGCTGACTCCAGCTCGACCCAGCCAAAATGGAACGGATAGACCTGCCACGACGTCTGGGTGCCGCCGTTGTTGATCCAGGAGAGATCAAGCGCGTTCGCCCCCGGCGGATCGTTCGCGGCCGGAGTTGGATCTTGCCACATCGTGATCGTGGTGCCCGCCACCGCGAAGTCGATCTTGTGGACCATCCAGTGGGTGACGCCGTCATTGTACGGCTTCGTGGATTGGTAGTCTTCGCCGTTGGTGATGTTGACAGGGCAGCCGATCGAGTGACCGCAGGTTCGTTCGTAGCCGTAGTTCGCGTTCATGCCGCCACGACCAAAGAACATCACCTCGCCGTTCTTGTTGCCCGAGGTGAATCCGCCCGCGGCATCGAAGCTCTCGTAGAGGTGCGAGCCCGCGGAGCTCCCCGATCCGGTGTGCCCGCGCGACACGAACGCGAGCCAGACCGTGGTCCCGGGTTTTCCGATCACGGCTTGCGTGCCTCCGAACTGCGTTGGGACCGTCTCGACCACGCCCGCAGCCTCCGCAGCAGACCCGGGTCCGCACGCGATCGGACGCAGCGCGCGCGAGTCCGCGGCGGTGATCTGGAGCGAGCCGCCAGTGGCCAAGAGCCCGCCCGGAATGTTGGGGATCGCGCCGATCGCCTTGAAATTGGCGCCCGGATTCTGCCAAGGTCCGGCCCATCCACCGCCGCCCGACTGCCCGCCCAGCGATTGGTTCGCCGCATACGAGAACTGCTCCGACGCGATCAAGGTGGCATGTGCGTTGGAACCCAACGTCATGGCGAACGCAAACGCGGCGGCAGAGGCAACGGGGAGCGATTTCATGTCCATCGGTGGGTACAGCGCGCGTTCGCGATCACGAAATCGGATAGCATCGCCGCGTGAGCTCGAACGCCCTCCGTGCTCTGGTGGTCGCCGCCATGTGTGCCGTCGCGATCAGCGCCGCCGGTCGCGCACGTGCGGACGCGCCGTGGCTCGGCGTCACGCGCGGGCCCGGTGCCACCGACTGTCCCGATGCGACCGCGCTCGCTGCGGCCGTCGCGCGCGAGCCTCACGGTGGAGATGGCGCGGCGCTTGCCATGTCCCACTACAACGTGGCGATCACCCGCGACGCCGCGCGCCTCGCCGCCACCATTCGCGTGAGCGGGGCCAACGCCGGCGAACGCACGATTGTCGATCGCGGCGACACCTGTCAGGGCCTTGCGCGCGCGCTCGCCGTAACGCTAGCAATCCTGCTCGATGAAGAACGACGCGCGCGCGAAGAGAGCGTCGAGGCGCCGGTGAATCCGCCGCCGCCCCAGGCGCCACCGCAACGAGACACCGCGCCGCCTGTGCGCGTGCCAAGGTCGAGCGAGCGGGCAGTGACGATCGGCGCGCGGGCGGGAGGAGGCGCTCTCCTTGGTGTGTTGCCGCAGCCGGGTGCGATGGGCGTGGTCGAGGCCACATTCGGCGTGGGTCGTTGGTCGCTCCAAGCAGGCGCGATCGGCGCGCCCGCGGTCGCCGCGCGCGTCGGGATCGGCGAAGTGGATGTCTCGGCGATCGCCGGGCGTGTCTCGGGTTGCGGCGGAATTTCCAGCGATCCACGCGCACTCACCGCGGGCATCTGTGCGGTCGTCGCGGTGGGCGCAGTAGAAGGCGCTGCGCATGGCTACGACACGAACGACACTCGAACCCGCGCGTGGGTCGCGGCCGGCAGCGCGCTCTTCGGCGCAGGCCCGATCGCGAGCCCGCTCACATGGTGGGGCAAGGCGGGATTCCTGGTGCCGATCGTGCCGCAAGGCTTTGATGTTCGTGGGGTCGGGCCCGTCTTCGTGCCGCCCGCGGCCGGCGGCTCACTCGAAATGGGCATCGGAGTGACGTTTCGGTGATCGCGTGACCAGTGAGGCGCCACAAGCCGTCGACCCGATGACCTTCGACGAGGCCTACCGTACGCATTTCGACTACGTCTGGCGAACGTTGCGTCGTCTGGGCGTGCGCGAAGCCGACGCGTCCGATGCCGCGCAAGACGTGTTCATCGTCGTCCACCGGAAGCTCGAGACGTTCGAGGGCAACGCGCTCCTCACCACCTGGCTGTTCCGCATTTGCATGTATGTTGCAAGTGAGCGGCGCCGGTCTGCGAGCGCACGGCACGAGGTTGCGGACGAGGCGCTAGACCCGCCCTCCACCGCGCCCAACGCCGAAGAGGACGCGCAGCGAAAGCAGGAGCTGGCCCTTGCCGAAGGGATGATGGATTCGCTGACCGATGAGCAACGCGCAGTGTTCGTGCTCTTCGAGATTGAAGAGATGAACGGCGATGAAATCGCGGAGGCCCTGGAAATCCCGGTGGGCACCGTGCGCTCGCGCCTCCGCATGGCGCGCGAGGCATTTCAAGCGGCGATGACACGCGCGAAGGCTCGATCGGAGTTCGCCGGCGCGGCGCGCTCGGCCGTGAAGGAGCGATGACGATGCAAGACCCGACCAGACTGAAAGACGAAGGGACGCTGGAGCGACAGCTGCTCTCGCGGCTGGAGGAAGCGGCGCCCCCGCCGGGCGAACGCGAACGAGTCGGTGTGATACTGGATGCGCGGCTTCACGCGCTCGGCGCGAAGCGTCCGTGGTTCTCTCGCACCGCCGGGGTCGTCGGGCTTGCGTGTGTGGGCGCCCTCTTCCTCGGCTCCGGCTTCTGGCTCTCGTCCTCTGGTGCCGGGGCCGTTCGAACCACGTCCGCGATCACGCCGGTGACACCCATGGTGGAGCCTGCATCCGCGCCCGTGCCCGCGGCGTCTGCCGCGCCCGTTGCGACCGTGGCGGTCGATCCCGAGCCCGCAACGATCGCGACGGATCCACGACAGAGCGCGCGTCCGAACGCGCCGCCGAGCGCGCGGACCACAAGCTCTGTCGCCGCGTCGGCAGCGCCGCCTACACCAAGCGTCGCCGCAGAGGAAGTGGGCAGCGATCTGCGAGACGAGAGCGCGCTGCTTGCGAGAGCGCGCGGCGAGCTTCGCGCAGGTGCACCGGCGACCGCGCTGGACACACTCGCTGACGCCAACAAGAAATTTCCGAACGGCGCGCTGTCGCAGGAACGCGAGGCGCTCACGATCGAGGCGTTGTCCCGCTCGGGACACACCATCGATGCTCGTGAGCGCTTCGACGCCTTCGCGCGCGCCAACCCCGAGAGCCCACACACCGCACGCCTTCGGAGGCTCTTTCCGTGAGCACCCGAAGGTGCGCCGCGCTCTTGTCGCTGCTCGGACTCGGCGCACTCGTCGCCGCCTGCGCCGCAGAGTCGACCACGGTGGGCAGCGTAGATTCGCAGGCGACCAATGGCGACGGTGGAGACGCGGGCGTGGTGGGCGCGGATGGTGAGGTCTCCAGCGACGGGAGCGGTCCATTCGTGGAAGGCGGCGGCTTCGATGCGGCTTGCGTGACGCCTCCGTATCCAGGCGGCCCGTACGGCGTGTTGATGGGATCAGTGCTCTCACCGAAGCCAAGCTGGACTGGCTACGTAGACGGCGCGACCACGGCGACCACCATCGTCGCGAGCGACTACTTCGACGGCGCGCAGTGCCGTGGCATCAGCGCGCTGTTCATCGTCGAGATCGATGCGAGCGATCCGACAGCCGAGGACGTGACCACGCTGATCGCGCAGAACCTGGCAGGGCCGTGGGCGGGCGGTCACGTGCGCGTCCTGCAGCTGGTCACCCGCGGAAGCACCGGCGCCGCAGCCACCCTCGCGGATGCGGATTCATGGCGCGCTGCGCATGCCGCCACGTGGTCTGTCGCGGTCGACGCGGCGGAGACCTACCAGTCCCCGGCCGACGGATTCTATCCGCAGATTCGGCTCGTCGTGGACACATGCTCGATGGTGGTCACGCGCTGGGTGCATCGCGATGACGTGACCTCCGACGTGACAGCATTTGCGAAGCGCACGTCCTGTCCGTGAGCCCCGTTCATTTTTCGTGATCGCAGACGCCACGTGCGACCACTGACGGCCACCGATGAATCGTCGCGTCGCTTTTTCGCTGGTCCTCTCACAGCTGTGCCTTTTTTCCGCCTGCGGCAGCGCCGACGGCACCAACTCGAGCGGTGACGCGAACGACGCGTCCACGTGCGCGCCCTCGGCGAACGGAGGCGTCTGCGTGGCGGACGAGGGCGGGTCCACCACGGACGGCGCCAGCGGAGGCCCTGACGCGAAGTCGACCGCGCCCGATGGCGGCGGCGACGCCGGCCGTGACGGAGGCGGCGGCAACAAGGGCGACGGAGGCGGTGATGCAAGCGACGCCTCCGGACCGTTCTCCACGTCGTTCCAGTTCGCAGTCGGCGAGGAACACGCGTGCGCGCTCTTTCCCGATGGCCGCGCCAAATGCTGGGGCCAGCTCTACGTGGGCGCATTCACGCACTTCGCAGGCAATGCCCCGAACACGATGGGAGCCAGCCTCGCGTACCTGGATTTTGGCGGCGCGAACGTCGCGCGGATCGCCGCCGGGAGCCAGAAGTCGTGCGGGATCCTGGAGAGCGGCCAGGTCCGCTGCTTTGGCAACTCGGTCTACGGCGAGCTCGGGAGCGCGGGCGGCGTTTATCTGAACGGGGCGAGCCAGAACCTTCCGCTCCCCGCAGGTCGCACCGTGAGGGAAGTCGCGCTCGGCTGGACCCATACCTGCTTGTTGTTCGACGACGGCACGGTCCGATGCATCGGCGCGAACGACGCTGGGCAACTCGGACAAGGCGACACCACGCCGCGCACCAGCCTCGTGGCCATTCCCGCGGTGGCCCTTGGCGCAGGACGGAGCGCAAAACACATCACCGCGAACGGCACGTTCACATGCGCGACCTTGGATGACGATCGCCTGAAGTGCTGGGGCGCGAACTCCAACCTGCAAGGCGGCAGCGGTGGGATCGGCGGTAATCTGTGCACGGGCGACCACATCGCGCGCGGCGACCAACCCGGCACGATGGGCGACGCGCTCCCCTACGCGGCGCTCGGAAACGACGGTATGGGCCAGCCGTGGCACGTGAAGAAGGTCACCACCGGCCCCAACTACGCATGCGCGATCCTCGCGAACGATCGCCTGAAGTGTTGGGGCCGAAATGACGGCGGCTACCTGGGCTCGGGCAACACCACGACGTACGGCGAGACGCCTGCCCTGATCGGCGACGCGATCCCGTTCATCGTTGTGGGCACCACCGCGGGCTCGCCCACGCCGGTCGTGGACGTGGCCGCTGCGGCCTTCGCCACATGCGCGGTCCTTCAAGGCGGAGCCGTGAAATGCTGGGGCGGTCACGCGCTGGGCGTGCTCGGCGACGAACAGAGCACCAACGTCATTGTCGGCGATGACCCCGCCGAGATGGGCGACTCGCTGGCGCTGGTGCCGCTCGGCGCCGGACGCGTCGCGACCGCGATCGGGTCCAATGCAAACACCATGTGCGCGCTGTTCACCGGTGGCGCGATCAAGTGTTGGGGCGCCAACGGCTATGGCCAGCTCGGCCAAGGAGACAACGTGGTGCGCGGCAACATGCAAAACCAGATGGGCGACAACCTATTGCCAGTCGTTCTCCAGTAGCGCGCGGCATGCTTCGGTGGAGGACTGCGCATGCGCCGCCTTCACGCGCTCA
The DNA here is from genome assembly GCA_038230375.1 of Polyangiales bacterium. GTDB lineage: Bacteria > Myxococcota_A > Polyangia > Polyangiales > Polyangiaceae > JANXLV01. The sequence goes on from JBBRNJ010000010.1 coordinate 57,392, forward strand.
CGCTCGCTCGCTGTCGGGGCCTTCACTCGTGCGACGGCAACCACTGGACTTGTACCGGAGACAACGATCCAATCTCGCTGGTGGGCAAAGCCTGACCGTCGCCACCGAGCCCGCCGCAGATGCACGCGTTGTACGTCACATCACTGCTCAGGATCTGCCTTCGCTGACCTGCACGACGTCGGCCGGTAGAATGCTGCCAACGTACGGCTGGGCTCGACGTGGGAAGGTTGGTACGCTCCGGATGCCGTGACCGTCGATAACGAGCTCACCCAGGCCGAGACGCGCATCGGCAACGTACTCCGCGATAAGTATCGACTGGAGCGCGTGCTGGGCATCGGCGGGATGGCGGCCGTCTACGCGGCAACGCATCGCAACCAGAAGAAGTTCGCGGTCAAGATTCTCCACACGGAGCTGTCACGCAACGCGGACGTTCGGGCGCGATTCGTTCGCGAGGGCTATGCGGCGAACTCGGTTGACCACCCTGGCGCCGTCGCGGTCCTGGATGACGACACCGCAGAGGACGGATCGGCGTTCCTGGTGATGGAGCTGCTCGCCGGCGCTCCGCTCGAGTCGATCTGGGAGAAGGGCGGCCAGCGAATGGCACCCGCGTCCGTGCTTGCGATCACGTCGCAGCTCCTCGACATCCTGGCGGCCGCGCACGCGAAGTCGATCGTGCACCGCGACATCAAGCCGGCGAACATCTTCATCACGACAGAGGGCAACGTGAAGTTGCTCGACTTCGGCATCGCGCGCGTACGCGACGCAGCCACGACCAGCATGACCCAGACGGGCGCCCTTCTCGGAACGCCCGCGTACATGCCGCCCGAGCAGGCGCTCGGCAACGTCCACGAGCTGGATGGTCAGACGGATGTGTGGGCCGTGGGCGCAATGATGTTCACCCTTGCGACTGGCCACTACGTGCACGAGGGCGACACCCCACAGAAGCTCATGATCAGGGCCGCCACAACACCGCCGCGCAGCATCACGAGCGTCGCCCCGGGCTCATTTCCGCCGTTCGCAGCCGTGGTCGATCGCGCGCTCATGTTTCAGAAGGCCGATCGTTTTCTCTCGGCCTCGGACATGAAGCGCGCCGTCGACGACGCGCATCGCGCCATCACCGCGGTACTGCCGTCGCGCGAGGCGGTGGCGGCCGCCTGCTTCGGCGGTCCGGCGCCCGTGAATGCCCCGGCGATGAGTCCCACCATGGTGGCGGAGTCCCCGCCCACCCTCATCATGGCGCCGCTCGCACAACAAGCGCCACCGACCATGCCGGCCGTCTCGTCGACGCACGTGCCGGGCGCGCCGAAGGGGAGCGCGTGGCTCTATGTTTCGGTCGCTGCCGTCGTTCTTCTCATCGGGATCGGAGCCGGCGGTGGGCTCCTTGCCCGCAGCGGGAAACTCCACGGAGATGACGCCGCGAACGCCGCGAACGGATCCGATGCAGTGCTGGTCACGCCGACGTCACCGCCCGTGCCGCAAGCTCCTTCCTCGGCGGACACGAAGACCGCTGGTGCCGCCCCGAGCGCAGGCGCAACCGCGAGCGCAAGAGGCCCCGGCCAAAAGGCACCGCCCAGGCCTGCTGACCTGGCGAAAGGCGCCCAAGCAAAGAAGGCCTGCGCCCCGAACTACACCCTCGACATCAATGGCGAGAAGCACTTCAAGCCCGAGTGCTTCGAATGAACCGAGCACGCAGCTTGAATCGGGCGCGGATGCGGACGTTCGCGTTCAGTGCCCTCGCCGCGCTGCCTGCAGTTCTTGGCGCTGCCCATACACCTTCTGCGCATGCGGCGTCCTCCGCGGTGGCGCAGTGTCTGAGCGCAAACGAAGACAGCCTGAAGGCGCGCGGCGCACACAAGTTGAAGGAGGCCCGCGCGCAGGCGCTCATCTGCGCAGCGGGTACGTGCCCCACCGACGTGCGGAACGAGTGCGCGAAGCGCGTCAGCGACATCAACGCTGCCATCCCGTCGATCATCTTCGACGTGAAGAACGAAGCGGGTGAGGACGTGCCCGGCGTCAAGGTGCGGATGGACGGTGACGCCGCTGGGAGCGCCGTCGATGGCAGCGCGGTCGAGATCGACCCCGGCGAGCACGCGTTCACGTTCTCGGTCGCGAGCTCCGCGTCGTCGGTCGACCTTTCTGCGCAGAAGACGTTCGTGCTGCGCGAGGGCGAAAAGGCGCGGCATGAACCCGTCATCATGAAGAGCACCACTGCTGCGGGCACTCAACCAACCAGCAGCGCCACTGGCGCCACCACGGGGACGCCGCCGGAAAAGCCGCGATCGGGCGGCATGAAGATCGCCGGCATCGTGCTCGGTGGTGTTGGGCTGGTCGGCGTGGGTCTTGGAACGTATTTCGGGCTCAGCGCATCCTCGGCGTGGAGTTCACAGCAGAGCAACTGCGGCAGCCCCACGAAATGTCCGAACCGCGCTCAGGCCATCGCTGATCACGACAACGTCACCAGCAACGGCCTCGCGTCCACGATCTCGTTCGCGGCGGGCGGCGCGCTGCTTGGCGCAGGCCTCTTGCTGTTCGTGCTGTCTCCGTCCTCCGGTTCCAAGGTAGAGGAGGCGGGCACCTTGCACGTCGTTCCTGCGTTTGGTCCCAAGGGTGGTGACCTCAGCGCAGCGTGGACCTTCTGATGCGCAAGATCATCTTCCATGCAGCAGCAGCCCTGTTCGGCGCGGGCGTGGTCGCAGGCTGCACGGCGCTGCTGGGCGTGACGGACGTGCCCAACCCTGCGCTTGCGGATGGCTCGGCAGGAGGCAGCGAAGCGGGCATCGACGAAGCGGGCATCGACGAGGCGGGAAATCCCATCGATGCCGCCCAGAAGGACGGCGGCGCGGCGGACGCGGGTTGCGTGAGCTTCGTGCTCCCTGCCGTGGCCGACACGTACCTGCTGGACGACGGCAATCACTGCAACGGCGCGGTCACCTTCGGCAACGCGACGCTCCTGCACGCGGAGGTGTCCAGTCCGGCCGAGTACGCGCTGGTCAGGTTTGCGATCACGGGTGCCCAGCTCGCTTTCCTCGATTCCAGAGCAGTCATCGCGGTCTCGACCACGGGAGCCACCTGCAGTGCCGGGCTGTGTGCCGGGAATGCGTATGCGATGCGCTCGGACTGGGCGGAGGCTTCGGGGGACAGCAAGGGTGCCGACCTGTGTCGCCGCGACTTCCCATCGTTCGGGTGGGCCGCGGGTCTGGGTCAGCCGCTCGCTCAGCCGGCCGACTACGATACCCTCCCCGCCGCGGCGATGTCCCTCTCGGGGAGCACATGGCGATCCGCGCCGCTGCCGTCCGGCCCGCTCACGGCGCGGCTGTCAGGCGACGGCGGCGTCGGCTACTCCGTCTCGTTGCTCTTCAACGTCGCGTCGCCCGCGGGCGCGCTGGACTTCCCGGCCCACGACGCGGACGGCGGCATGACCATGACCGTCATCCGCTGCGAGTGAACGTGCCCGCCACGTGGGATCCGCGGCAAGGGTAGCGTAGGCTCGGGCGATGCTGCTGGGCCTTGGGTTCACGTTGGCCGTCACGATCGGGCTGGCGGCGTGGGCTTGTGGCAGCTCGTGAGCACGTTCGGCGCGGCGTCCGGCTGGCTCTCACATGGAAGTACCACTGGAGCGCGAAGCCCCCAGGCGCGCCGCGCGCTCCTCCACGGTCTCGGCGTTCGAAGCAGCGACGGCAAGGGCGGCGCCGCACCCGTGACCGGCGGGGTGACGCGACAACGTTGTCGCGCGACGCGACCATATTGTCGCGTCGGGGCTACTCCCTCGTGGCCTTCCCGGACCCCACGGATGGAACGAAGAAGCTCCGGGGCTGGGTCGTTACGCGAGGAAAAGACTGACCGTGGTCACCGGTGGGTTGACCGTGGTCGGCGACGCCGGCGCGAAGTGGCTGGAAATGCTCGTGGGGATGGTTGGCCTGCGTCGTGCTCGTGGGTCGTCATGACCATCACTGCATGGGGTGACGCAACCGTCGTCGAAGAGATCCAGATCAAGCAGGGCGCGGAGGGGCGCTCGTTCTCCACGCTCGTGCAGCTGCTGCGTGGGGCGGGCGGGGAGCCGCTCGTGCGCTTTGCGTACTCCACCGGAGGCGCTGCGCGGCGCGGCCCGGTGACGCTTCGCCGCGCGGACCTCGCGCGTCTGCGAAAGGCGCTGGCGAAGCATCCGCGGCTGCGCGCGGAGATCGCGGGCGTGCTCGGAGCGTCCGGAGGTTCGTCGGGATGAGGCGCGCGTCGAAACCAACTATGATGAGCGTGATGACGCTCGACGAGCTCCTCCGTTCACTCACGCGCCCGGAGCGCGACTTCATCGCCGCGCGTGACTATGGCGCGGACAAGGGCCGACACCTCGACGCGCTGCAGGCGGTGATCGCGAACGGTGGAGTCGTCCACTTTGGCGCGGAGGGCGTGTGGTACCCGTACGAGGTGATCGAGCTCTGCAAGAACGTGCTCGAGCCAGGGCACGCGCGCGAATATGCGGCATGCCTCGGCATCGTGCTGCTCAACGTGAAGCTCGGTGGTGATCGCAGCAACGTGATCGAGGACGTGCTCGAGAGCCAGCACGAGGCGATCGCGCGCCTGCCAGAGGAGCTACAGCGCATGCTCGACGACGTGCTCCTTCCCTGATCCGGAGCGCATGCGGTGACACAGGACGGCATGCCCACCGCGTGAGATTCCGCATACATGGCGGTGGCGCGTGGTTTGCTCGTGCGGGGCTGTGCTCCCCCTTCAACGCATCGGTTTTTTTGTGGGCTCCACCATTCTCGTGCTCGGCGCAGGGGGGTGCAGCCAGAACGGCGGCTCTGGCAACGGCGCCGTGTGCGTGGCGCAGGAGCGGACGATCGCGCCGATCGATCCGAATGCCGGCTCGGGGATCATCCTCCGCGGCGGGTACGTCTACGTGCAGCAGCGCGATGCGGGCCCGAACTACACCCGCAGCTTCACCCGCGTGCCGGTCTCCGGCGGTCCCACGGAGACGCTCGCGGACTCGAAGGCAGGCGACTTCGCCGCGAACGACGCGAACACGGTCGTGTGGGAGGACCTCGCGGCCACGCCGCCTGTTCTGGAATGGCGCGGCCCGCAGCAGGAGTCGCGCACGCTCGCGCTGCCTGATGGCGTGCAGAGCATTGCGGATCTGGCCCTTGACCGTGCGGGCAACGTGTTCGTGCTCGCGATCGATCCGAAGGGCGGCAACACGGTGTGGCGCTATAGCGCGGAGCACCAGACGTTCGACCTGCTCCATCACAACATCGCTGGCCTCACCGGCTTCTTCGAGGACGCGACCGGCATCGCGTGGCTCGGCCCGGCGACCGGCGGCACTGCGCTCTACCACGAGGACGTGACGGGCGGCGCGCCCCAGGTCAGCGCGAACCTGAGCAAGCAAAACCTTGGTCCGTACAACGGAGTCGGCAGCGTCGTGGGCCTCGATGCCACTGCGCTCTACGTGGCGAACGGCAACCACGTCATGGCGATCGATCGCACAACCGGGACGTCGACAACGGCGCTCGACCTCACACCAGAGCAGGGCACTGCATCGGGCATGGGTCCCATCCAGCCGGACTACACGAGCGTCCGCATGGACGACGCGAGCTTCTACTGGGTGGAGCGCGATCGCGATCAGGGCACCGCCTCGATCCGCCGCACCGACAAATCCGGCAAGGGCAGCGTGTCGACGCTCACCACGATCACGGACGTCCAGTCACTCGCCGTAGGTGGATGCAGCCTGGCGTACGTGGGCGCGCAGGACTCGTCCAGCTGGGGAATCGTCGCCCGCCCCAAGTGACCGATCCCCGATGCCCGTCCGTCGGGTGAGCTGGTATGCCGGTAGGGAGGAAGTCTTGAACATGTGGACGAGCCCGAAGGGCGAGGACCTTGTGCGAGACGCCCGCCCGCAGGGAGGAAAGTCTTGAACTACCGCACACAAGCCGCGCGCGAGCCGTCGCCTGTTCGCGAGGAGACCGTGGAGCTCAGCAGGTTCTCGCGCGCCTACACGCGCGGGCTGCTCGTCGCGACGATCCTGTCGGGCGTCGGCGCCATCGTGACCGTCGGCTCCACCGACGTCGTCTGCGAGCGAAGCAACAAGGACGCGCCTCCCGCGTGCGAGCTGGTCGTGAGGCGTCTCGCATTTCCCTCGCACGAGGCGCTCGAGGCTGGTCCTGGTGCGGTGGAGGTGAAGAACGCGATGCTCGGTGACGACGGTGAGAAGCCGCACCTTGCCGTGCACACGCTGCATACGCCGCTCCAGTGGTTCGATCCCCGTGGTGACCGTGACGAGCTCGCGGCCGCGTTTCGCCGCTATCACGCGTCGTCAGATCTGCACTTCTCGCTGCGCATCGAGCGCAACGCAGTGATGTCCGCGATGCTCCTGATCTTCGCCTTGTGCTTTGGGCTCCCGCTCGCGGTGGTCCAGAGGCGACAGCGCATCGTGGTCGATCTGGACACCGCCGAGGTGCGCATCGTCGGATGGAAAGGGGAGGGCGCGGGTGTCCGTCACGCCACGGTCGGCTTCGAGCGGGTCAAGGTCGAGAGCGCCGATGGTGACTCGGAGCTCTACAACGTGGTCCTGGATCTCGGCAAAAACCAGCACGTGATCGGCGAGGCCGTGAGCTCACTCGCGACGCCCGCAGCCAAACGCCTGGACGCGATCTTGCGCGGCGTGTGGGAAGAGAAGAAGAAGGCCGAGTTGCCCGTTCCGCCCGAGGCCTGATCTTGTGTAGGCTGCGCCAGCGATGGCGCGCGTGGTCTTCACCGAGAACCTGCAGAGGCACGTCGCGTGCCCGCCCACGGAGGCCCGCGGCAATACGGTGCGTGAGGCGCTCGAGCACGTATTCGACGGCAACACGCGCCTGCGCGGCTACGTCGTGGACGAGCGAGGCGCGCTACGCAAGCACATGGTGGTGTTCGTGGACGGCACGATCATCACCGACCGCGAGAAGCTGTCCGATCCCATCGGTGCGGGCTCGGAGATCTACGTGATGCAGGCGCTGTCCGGAGGATAGACATGTCAGGGCTGATGATTTCAACGAAGAAGGGCCTCTTCTGGATCGAGGGAAAAGGCAGCGCCGCGCGCGTCTCCCGCTCCGCGTTCCTTGGAGACAACGTCGTCCTCACCATGAAGGACCGCCGCGACGGCACGACGTACGCGGTGCTCGACCACGGACACTTCAGCGTGAAGCTCCATCGCTCCGACGACGACGGCGTGACCTGGAAGGAGATCGCCATCCCCGCCTATCCGCCGAAGCCCGAGGGCTTCGTGGACAAGGACATGTGGGGCAAGGATCGCGAGTGGGCCACGAAGAACATCTGGGCGCTGGTCCCCGCGCTCGACGCCTTGGGCGCGCTCTGGTGTGGCACCATGCCCGGCGGCCTCTTCCGCTCCGACGACCGCGGCGACACGTGGCGCCTCATCGAGAGCCTATGGAATCAGCCCACGCGCGTGAAGTGGAATGGCGGCGGCGCCGATCACGCGGCCATCCATTCCATCTGCGTGGACCCGCGCGATCCGCGCGTCGTCGTCGTCGCGGTGTCGAGCGGCGGCGTGTGGCGCACGCGCGATGCAGGCGCAACATGGCAGCCCCACACGAAGGGCATGAAGGCGGGTTACGTGCCGCCCGAGCAGGCCGACTGGCCGGAGAACCAGGATCCGCACTGCGTCGTGCAGAGCCCGTCGAACCCGGAGGTCTTCTGGTGCCAGCACCACATGGGCATCTGGCGCTCCTCGAACGATCTCGCGAGCTGGGAGCAGCTGACCGCAGAGCCATCGAGCTTTGGCTTCCCCGTCGTCGTGCATCCGCGCGACGCCGACCGCGCGTGGTTCGTACCCGCGCACTCCGACCAGAAGCGCGCGCCGATCTGGGGCCAGGTGCTGGTCACACGCACGAAGGACGGAGGCAAGACCTTCGAGACGCTGCGCGAAGGCCTGCCACAAGAGCACGCGTACGATCTGGTCTACCGCCACGCCATGGACATCGCGGACGACGGCGACCAGATCGCGTTCGGCTCCACCACCGGCAACCTGTGGCTCACGGAAGACCAGGGCGAGCACTGGCACGCGGTCGCACACCACCTGCCTCCGATCTTCGCCGTGCGCTTCGTCTGACGTCAGCACCAGCGGCAAGACTCGGTGTAGGATCGGCGCGTGGATCCGGCGCTTGCTCCCACATCACAGTTCGGACCGTTCGCCATCGGAGCGGTCCTGGCGTCACGCTACGAGATCCTCGCGCCGCTGGGCGAAGGTGGGATGGGCGCGGTGTATCGCGCGCTGGACCGCACGCTCGAAGAAGAGGTCGCCCTCAAGGTGCTTCGTCCGGAGCTCGCGGCCAACGCGGACGCGCTTGCGCGCTTTCATCGAGAGGTGAAGCTCGCACGGCGCGTGACCCACGCGAACGTGGCCCGCACGTACGATCTGGGCTTTCACGAAGGCACCCGCTTCATCACCATGGAGCTCATTCACGGCGAGTCACTCGCGGTGGCGGCTCGTCGCGGCGTTGCGCTGCCGGAGGCGCTGCGCATCGCACACGAGGCCTGCCTTGGCCTGATCGCTGCGCATGCCGTGGGCGTGGTCCACCGGGATTTCAAGCCCGACAACGTGATGCTGGAGGAGCAGCGCGTGAAGCTGACCGACTTCGGCATCGCACGTGCGCTCGGTGCGCCCGACGCCCACACGGTCAACGCCATCGTCGGCACGCCGGCGTACATGGCTCCGGAGCAGGTGGAGGGGCACGCGATCGACGGCCGAACCGACGTCTACGCGTTCGGTGTGATGCTGTTCGAGCTGACCACGCGGCGCCTGCCCTGGGACGGCGATTCTCCGTTCGCGCTCGCGGCCGCGCGCCTGCTGCGGCCCGCTCCACGCGCGCGCGACGTCGCAGCCGACGTGCCCGATGGTGTGGACGCTCTCATCGCTCACATGCTCCAGAAGAAGCGCGAGGATCGCCCCGACGCGGCGAGCGTGGCCGACGAGCTCGAACGGCTGCGCGGCGTACGAGCGCGGACACTTTCGCCGGGTGGGCTCACCTCGACGCTGAGCAACCTGCCGAGCGTCACCGAGCGCGCCGTGGTGCTTCGTCCATTCGACGGCGAGCCCGCGGAGCTGGCCGCATCGCTCGAGGCAGTGCTCGGCGACGCGCTGGTCAACGCCAAGGGGCTCACCGTTGCCCTCCTGCGCGAGGCTCCGAATGCACGCGGTGACGTCGCCCTCGCGGGCAGCGTGCGAGCTGCTGGTGATACCGTGCGTGTGCGCGTTCGCCTCGTGGAGCCGGTGAGCGGTGTCACCACGTGGGCGGATCAGATCGATGGGACGAAGAGCGATCCGTTCGCGCTCGAGGATGCGCTCGTCTCGCGCGTGGTGCCTGCCATCGTGCACCGCTGCGGCGGCGGCCAGGGACCAGGCGATCCGGCGGTTCGCGCTCGGTGGGAAGAGGCCCGCGCCCTGTACGCGGAGGTCGCGCCGGCGAGCGTCATGAAGGCGACCGCCATCGCCGAGGAGATCCTCACGAGCGACCCGAAGAATCCGTGGGCGATGGCACTCCTTGCGCTCTGCGGAATGCGCACGTTCACGCAGATCGGCTCCGCGGACCAGACGATCGTGGCACGCAGCGAGGAGCTGGCGTTGCGCGCGCTGGACATCGATCCCCGCGTGGCGGACGCGTACTATGCGGTGGCGCTGGTTCGCTGGGCCACCGGTGACTATCGCGGCGTCATCCAGGCGGATCAGGAGGCACTTCGACGAAACCCGCTCTTTGGCGACGCCCACGCGGGCCTCGCGTCGGTGCTCGCGGACCTTGGCAGTCTTGATGCAGCGCTGCAACGCGTGGACGTTGCCATCAGGCTCCAGCCCCGCGACTTCAATGCGCGTGCGACGCGCGTCCGCACGCTGGCGCTGCTCGGCCGGGTGGGCGAGACGAAGACGGAGATCCAGCGCATGTACGACCTGGGAGGCGGCGCCGCGGTCACGAGCATGGAGGCACGGCTGGTGTTCTGGTGGGGCGACCGCGAACACGCGGGGCTCCTCGCTGAACGCATGACTGCACTCGCATCCAAGGCGTCGTGGGACAGTGCGATCCCTGCGCTACGCGCCTATGCACGCAACGAAGCCGACCCGGACGCGGTCGTACGGCTGGAGACCTGGTATGGCCAGGCCTTCGGGGCGAGCCGCGGACTCATCCTCCAGATCGCAACGGAGTACTTTGCCGCGATCGGTGATCGCGAGCAGGCGCTGAGCTTCATCAGGCGATTCGAACCGCGCACCTTCTGGTCGCTGGGGTGGCTCGACCACTGCCCAGCGCTCGCATGCGTGCGCGACTCCACGGAGCTCGCAGCGCTTCGCGTGAGTACGGCGGAGCGCGTTGCGCGGCTACTTGACTAGGCTCATCGGTAGGGGAGGCTCACGGCGTCCCTCATGGTCCGCGCGGCCTCTGCCAGCTGCCTCGTCGCGTTCACCGCGATGGGGACGTCGAGCACGATGCGGTCGGCGGACACGTATCGCTCGGCGCGCGTGATGTTCACGCCTAGCGCGGTCACCTCGAGCTCGGTCACGCCCATCGATGCCGTGGTCGCATGCAGGGTCTCGACCATCTGCTGGAGTCCAGAGCCTAGAAGCAGCTTCAGTCGCTCGGGTTCCGACGTCCTGAGCTTGAAGGTCGCGTCGAACTGCGCGTCACCGATCGCCACGTCGTGCATTCCGGCGACATGCGCGAGCCGATCCCCAAAACCCTCCAGCCCGATCGAGAACTCGAACGGCAGCGGCTGCTCGAGGAACGCCATCGTTTCGAACCTGTCTCCCGACACGCTGCGCGTGAGGCGCACGGGCACACCGCCAAGTGACCCGTAGATCGTGAGAACGCTGTGCGTCTCGAAGAGGCTGGGCCCAGGCAGGAAGATCCACCCGAGCCGCTTCGCGGCCTCCTTCATCTCGTCGATGGGCACGACGACAGCATAACCGCGCGCGTCGTTCGACTGCGACGCGTTCGTGATCGTTCACTTCTTGTCGAGGCGACGGATCGTGTGGATCCCGTCGTCGAGCTCGATGCTCAGATCGTCCATCGCGCGCATCTCGCCCATGTCGACTTCGACCTCGATCGATGGCTCCTCATCCCTCGGGCGCCTCTGCAGCTGCTTCTTCCCTGGGACCTTCATGGGCCTCGTCCCCGGTCGAGCGAGCGGCACGGCGTTCCTGGCAATCTTCGTGGGCGCCTTCGTGGGGACCTTGGAGGCGATCTTCGTGGGCGCCTTCCGGTGGATCGTTCGCTCGCCCTCGCTCTGGTAGGCGGACTCCGCTTTGTGGCGCTGCGTCGGCTCGTCGAGATCGGAGTCGTCCCTTGGCGGCGGCTGCGGGTTCACCTCCGCTCGTCGCGCGAGCTGCTCGCCCGACTGCGACTTGCTCATCACCACCTTGCCCGAGTGACTCTGCGACTGCTCGCCCGTGTACGGTCGCTCTCTCGCCGCCTTCTGCTCGCGCGCCGGCGCGCCTGGCGCGGCCGCTCTGGACTTCAACGCGATCGCTGCGAGGGCAGTGCCACTGGGCGCAGGCTTGGGCACGTCGCCGGCGGCCGGACCTGCATCCAGGAACTCGTTGAGGAGCTGGTCCACGCGCGTCGCGGTCTTGAGCCAAGCCATCAGCGCGTCACGCATCTCGAGAGCGCTCGAGAAGCGCGCGGCCGCGTCCCACTCTATCGCCCGCTCCACGATGCGCGCGAAGACGGGGTCGACATCGGGCTGAAGCTCACGGAGCGGCGGCGCGCCACGCTCGCGCAGCTTCTGGATCATCTCGAAGAGATTCGCCGCGCGGTACGGCGGCTGTCCCGAGACGGCGCGATAGAGCATGACGCCGACCGCATAGAGATCGACGCGGAAGTCGATCTCCGACGAGCCCGACTCGAACTGCTCCGGCGCCATGTACGTGAGCGTGCCGAAGAGCGTCCCGATGCCGCTCTTGACGTCGCCAGCCTCACCCTTCGCCGCCATCTTGCAACAACCGAAGTCCAGGATCTTCACGAAGTCCGGGCCGCTCTCCATCCGCACCAGATAAATGTTCGCGGGCTTCAGATCGCGGTGGATGATCCCCGCCTGGTGCACCTTCGTGAGGCCCTCCAGGAGCTGGAGCGCGACCATGCCGATCTCCGTGGCCGACACGCGAACGCGCGCCTTGAGTCGCTCGGCCAGGCTCTCGCCGTCCAGGTACTCCATCACCATGAAGCGATCGCCCCGCGGCAGGTCGCCGATGTCGATCACGTCCGCGATGTGCGTGGAGCCGATGCGTGCAGCGGCCTGCGCCTCGCGCTCGAAGCGCGCGACCAGATCTCGGTCCATCGACAGACGCGCGTGCATCACCTTGATCGCGACGCGGCGATTCAAGCGGATGTTGCGTCCTTCGTAGACCACACCCATCCCGCCTTCGCCGATGAGGCGAACAACAACGTACTTGTTGTCGACGACGTCGCCTGCGTTCAGCACGTAATTTCAAGAGTATCGCGATTGCCTTGCTCGCGATACTTCACCTGAAATGCGCCTAGTTCTGGGTACTCACGCACTCACGGGCACGGAACCGAGATCGCGCCCGTGGCCGCGCCGCCCTTCAGGTCCACCACGGAGTCGGCGCTGACGTTGAGCGCCGACAGGCCGTTCACGGTTCCACACTGGAAGCTCGCGCTCGCCGGTGTGGCTCCGAGCGTGTTGCCGTTGATGACGACCGGCGATGCGATGGTGCCCGCGCCCTGCGCGTTGATCTGGATGTTGCCGCCCACGACGTTGTTGTTCGTGACCGTGCCGCCTTTGATGTTTGGCGATGCGTACCAGGGATGCGGACCGAGCTCGATCCCGAAGTGGCAGGCCACCGGGCAGTAGACGATATTGTTGCTCAGCGTGGTGCCGGTGAAGTCGCCGAGCGCGGGGTTGTTGAAGTTGTCCAGCATGATGGCCGCGAACGAGCTCTGCGTGAGCTGCTGCGCGGTGTTGCCGGTGTACTGCGCATTCACGCCGCCGCCGGAGATGAAGCCGACATCGCTGTTGTCCACGAAGCGGCTCTGCGTGACCTTCGCGTTGTCGCTCTTGTGGATGGTCAGGCCGTCGGACCACATGTTCTGCGTGTTGTGGTCGCCGTTGCCGAAGAAGTCGCTGTTCTCGACGACGACGCCGTCACCGTCCCACTCCAGACCGGAGCCGCAGACCGCGCGCGCCGAGACGCTGCCCTTGATCGCGCAGCTCGCGCAGTTCGCGCCAATGTTGATGCCGTCGCCGTTCTGCCCCGCCGCGCAGTTCGTGGCGGCCGTGGTGACAAGGCGCGCGGCGCGATTGCCGTCGACCACGACGTGCTCGAGCGTGACGGCGGAGGTGGCGGTCCCGAGCGAGCCGAGCCGCACGAAGCCGCGCGTGGCGCCCGCGGATGGGAGCGTGGTCGTGTCCGCGCGAAGCACGGCGCATGGCGCGGTGTCGTAGTCCAGGCAGCTCGGCTTGGCGCCCATGACGCCTGTAGTGGCCAACGTCATGGGCTTGTCGATCACGATGACCCCGGAGATCCTGTAGATGCCGGGAGGCAGCGCGAGCGTGCCGCCCGATGAAGTGCTCGCGATGCATGCGTTGATCGCGGCGGTGGCGTCCGTTGCGCCGGATGCATCAGCCTTCTGGCCGGAGCAGATCGTGATCGCTGCGGCAGCCACCGCCTGCACGTCGATGGTGTGCTGTGTGCTCGCGTGTCCAAGCCATGCGACCCCTTCGCGCACGAGCTCGTACGCATACGGATGCGTCCCCGTGAGGGGCGGGGCATGGACCGCGAGCTGGATGGTCACCGCGTTGCCCGGCGGCACGTCCACGGGCAGCGCGATGCGCGACGGCGTCCACGTGGTGCTGTCATGCGGCGCGCTCGGACCTAGCTTGACGGCGGGCCCGCTCATGGGCGCGGATGACCACGTGGTGGTACCGCAGTTCGCGAACGTGACGCTGGTGACGACATGCTGCCAGGGCGTGAGCGTTGCCGGCGGTGCGCTTTCACTCACGAACACGACCTCCGGCGAAGCCGACGGACACGTGTACGCCGCGAGCACCGGTCCAGCGCCTGCGTCGCCACCCGCATCGATTCCGAGCGCTGTCGCTCCGTCGCTTGCGTTCGCGCTCGCCGCGTCTGCGCTTCCCGGAGCAGCGTCCGCGGTGTCCGTTGTCTTCGCAGGGGATGAGTCAGAGCCGCCACACGCAAGCGCGGACAGCGTGACTGCGACAGACAGGGTGAGGACGGCGGGGAGAAGCGCGGCTCCGCGGTGCATGATCCCGCGCTTCTAGCACGCCAGATGGACGACGCCCGTTCCGCCCGATACGTCGTGGAAAGGATGATGAGACGCTGGTTCGCCGTTCCAGCTGCTGAAACCATTTCGCGCCGCTGGGGTCTGGTACCAAGTGGAGCTGACGGCCGACTACGCGAACGCCTCGGCGTCGGCATGGTTTGGGTCCAGCATGGTCGCCATGGTGTTGCCCACGGCCGCGAAGCCCGGCGGCCTGCCCACCGTCGCATTTGGCCCTGATTTCTCGGCAAACCGCGTCGGGCTCGACAACATCGTGGTGGACGTTCACTGAGCGGTGGATCGGCGGTGCCGTGGTAGCCTTCCACCACCATGACGAAGCTCGTATCAGTCGCAGCGGTCGGTATTGCTCTTGTCGCCATCGGCTGTGAGCCGGCACCGGCGCGCCCTGCAGAGGCTCCTCACGCGGCCGCCGCGCCTGTCGCCCCCACGCCTCCTACGCCGCCCACGCCTCCGCCGCCTCCCGGTGATCACGCAGGAGGCTCTGGCTGGCCGCATCACGGAGAGGGCGGCGACGCCCACGAAGGCATGGCTCATCACCCCGGACCGAAGGGCGAGCACGATGGTGGCGGTCCCGGTCACGCGATGGGCGAGCGGATGCGTGGACACCAGAACCGCGCGCGCGGCGCCCAGTCACGAGGCGAGCACGGACCCATGGAGCACGGGGGTGGCGAGATGGCGCGCGAGCTCGCCACGCTTGGCGTGCACTTCTACCCCGCGCCGAGCCTCATTCGCCGCTCGAAGGAGATCGGCCTCACGCCCGATCAGCTGACAAAGATCCGCGGCGAGATGCTGACCACCCAATCGAAGGCGATCGACCTCCACGCGAAGGTGCAGCACTCCCGCGTCGAGGCAGCGCGCTTGCTGTCCGCCGAGAAGATCGACGAGAAGGCCGTGGACGCACAGATCGACGAGGCCACCAAGGCCGAGGCCGAGATGCACAAGCTCCACGTCGGCGCGATGCTGCGCATCCGCGCGCTGCTCACCGCCGAGCAACGTCAGAAGCTCGATGAGCGCAAGAAGGGCATGCACCACGACGGGAAGCCCGGCGGCGTCGCGGGAGGCCCCATGGGCCAGGACGACGATGATGGCGACGACGACGACGACGACGACGTCGAGGGCTGAAGCGCTGCTATTCTGAGAGCGGTACGAAACCGAGGGGACGTCCATGGGGAAGAAGGCGCTGTTCGTCGGGTTGGTCAGCACGGTGCTCGCGGGCGCCAGTGCGGTTGGCAGCGGGTGCTCCGCCGCCGCAGACCTGGGCACTGACGGCGGCCTCACGTTCGACACCGGCGCCAAGAACGACACCGGGGGTGGCAGCTTGTGCCGCACGCAGAGTGACGTGTTCGGCACCGCCGGCGCGTCCACGCAGACACTGAATGCGTGCACGCCAACGGAGCTCGGCACGCTGGACACCATGATCCGCTCCTCGACCGGTACGACCTACGTCGCGCTCTACGGCATGGTCGGCGCCAGCTGCCAGAAGTGCTTGTTTTCAAGCGCGAGCGACGCAAACTGGCAATCCTTCGTCTGGGCGCCCGACATGCAACACGTGCTGTCGGATCTGGACGCGGGCGCTGGCAAGTCGACGGTCTTCGACAACTCGGTGGGAGCCTGCGTCGCGCACGTGGCGGCGGGCGGCTCTTCGTGCGGCCTGGCCGCAACGCACAACGACGAGTGCTACCAGACGTCCTGCCAGAGCTGCGCGTCCCAGTCGGACTTCGACGGCTGCATCAGTGATCCGCAGACCGCCGCGCAGTGCGGCCAGGTCGACACGCGCGCGACGGACTGCATGACCAAGGATCAGTACAACCAGGCGCTCGTGCAGTGCGGGTTCGATCTCGGCGCGAAGACGATCGACTTCAAGGTCCTCCTCAACGTGACGTGCGGGACCGGCAAGGGCGCGAGCAGCGATGGTGGAACCGATAGCGGCAGTGACAGCGGGTCCACGGACGCGGGCCCTGGCTGATCCCAGCGGCTGATTGCCGAGAATGTGACACTGCATGGATCTCGAACGCATGGCCCGGATGTGCCGCGAAGGCCAGTGGAACGTCGGTGACCTCGACTGGTCCCAGCGGCCTCGCGCCATGTCGCCGGACGACGAGCGAAACGTCGTCCAGTACTTCACCGACATGGCGCAGATCGAACGCCTTGCCGGCGCCTTGTTCGTAGAGCAGCAGCGCCGCGTCACTGATCCGATCTTGAAGGACATCTACGCCACGTTCGTGATCGACGAGATGCGACACTCGCATGTTGCGCAGATGCTCGCCGATCACTACGACGTGCGCCGGCTCACGACCTATCGCCCGAGCCGGAGCCTGGAGCGTTTCTTTCCTCACTTCGTGGATGCCATCCGCCACCTCTCGGACGACATCGCGAACGCGTACATCACGTCGGGTGAGCTGATCCTGGACATCGCGCTCCTGCGCTCGATCAACGACTTCGTCGCGGATCCGTTGAGCGCCCAGGCAATGGAGCTCATCAACCGCGACGAGTCCAGGCACATCGCCGTCGACTACTACATGGTCGGCTACTACTGCTCCGACGAGTACAAGCGCGCGCGTACGAGCGTGCGCAAGTCAGCGCGGGAGCAGGCCATCGCGACGCGCGCGTTTGCGGCGATGACGCTCTGGGGGCGCCCGTTCTTCCGCGACGTCTTCTTCGGCCCCATGGACAGGATCGATCCCACCGGCACGCGCCTGCGCGAGGCGTTCAAGCGAATGCAGCTCCTCGGTGAACGTCCAGGCATCGACCAGCTCCCGCTCGTGAAGTACTGGTCGCGCATGATGGCCCTCTACAACCAGCCGTGGATGGGGCCGCGGGGCAAGGACGCTGTTGCACTTGTCGTCGGTATGGACCCCCGCTTCATGGAGCACCTGGCAACGGAGGAAGAACTCGCGCGCGCGCGCCTCATGTCCCTCGACGAGCTCGCGGAGGAAGCGCTCTCGGCGAAGGGCTGAATCTCCTCAGAGGTGCTGACAGATCAGAAGGCGACGGTCACCCAGAAGGGGACCTCGTAGCTCACGATCACGCCGATCGCGTCGGCCGACACGCCATCCAGCGCGAGCGGCGAGAAGCCCGCGGCGACGTTCTTCCACAGCGCGAACGTCGCGCCAAGATGCCCGTGTACACCCCATGCGGTGACCGTGGTGTTGCGGAATGCGGGGCTCGAGAACGAGAACCAGTTGTAGGTGAGCGCGAAGAGCAGCTCGATCTCGATGTGCTTGCTCACCTCGAGCTCGTACGCGAAGGGCAGCCCGACAAGATCGCGCGCGCCGCAGCAGCCCTGGAAGTAGTGCTTGTACTCGAGCCCGACCTCCGCGCGTCGCGTGTCGGAGAGCTTCAGGCGGAAGCGGCCGTCGAGGCCGAGAAAGACGCTCGCTGGCACTTCGGTGCGCGCGAGCGGGAAGGACGGACCGATGAGGAGCTTGGCGCCGATGATCGTGTCGCGCTGGACGGGGAGATCGTCGTCGTGCGGGTCGACGTCGGGACGCGGGGGCTGGGGTGCGTTGGGATCGGGGGCGGTGATGGTGGGGGAGGGTGAAGGTGAAGGTGGAGGTGGAGGGGAAGGTGGAGGTGGAGGTGGAGGTGAAGGGGCTGGGGTTGGTGGTGCGGGGGTGCCTTGTGGTGGGACGGGCGTGCCGGCGGGCGGTAGGACTGTGCCTGCGGGGGGCTGTGGCTCTTGGGCTTTCGCTGGCTTTGCGTAGGCAAGGGAGAATGCCAGCAGCGTGAGCGCGATGGTGGGGCGCGGGCTTGTGGTGCTGCTTTTCAGGAGGCCCCACCTTCGTGCGAGGACCACGCAGAGGAGGACGAGGGCGATGCTCACCCATTGCGAGGTGGAGAGGCCGAGGAATGCGCCGCGGATCGCGTCGTCTCGGAGCAGCTCGAGCCCGAAGCGCCCGCACGCATAGGTGACGAGCCACGTGATGAACGCCGCGCCGCTTCGCTCTCCGCGCGCGAGCCTGCGGTAGGCGAGGAGACTCGCGATCATCGCGACGAGGCCCTCGTAGAGCTGCGTGGGATGAACCGGGAGGCTTGGCGCGCCAGCGGGAACGAAGCCACGCTGCATGTGATCCGTTGCCGCGAGGCTGCCGGCGGGAAAGCGAACGCCGAACACGCCGGCCGTTGGCTTGCCGTAGTCGCACCCTTCCAGGTAGCAACCTGCGCGCACGAACGCGAACTCGATCCCCATACCGAGCGTCACGCGATCGAGGAATGGACGCACCGGTTGCTTCCGCACGCGAAGCCAGAGCGGCGCCGCGACGAGCCCACCGAGCAGCCCGCCATACGCCGCGCGACCGGCCGTGAGGATGGGCGTGAGCGAGCGCTCCGCGATCGCGATCGGCAGCATGCGTACCCACTCGAAGACGTAGCCGCCAAGGAGACATGCGAGGTACGTGAGGAGAAGCGCGAATGCCTGCTCGCGCACCTCCGCACGATCGCGCTTTGCCATGCGCAGGATGAGGATGGCGCCAAGGAACGTGGCCAGACCGACCATGGTGCCGTAGTCCGGCGCGAGCCATCCCGGGATACCGTGCTGCGCGAGCCACGCGACGAGGAGCGGCCTCATGACGGGTCCTCCGCGTTCTTGCGACGCTTGGGGGTCACCGTCTCGCGCCGCGTACGCGCAGCCAGGTAGCCGATCGGCAGCAAGAGCCAGAAGAGCGTTGTGGCGGGGCCGAATGGCGGAGTGCCCTTGGGCTCGTCCGCGGTCGCGCATGCGCCGCCGTTCGCTCCAGGTCCGTCGAGAGTCTCGTCGAGCGCGTCGTCGGGGGCGTTCGGATCCGTGAGCCCGCCGCGATGACTCTTCGTGTCCACGGGGTGACTGGGATCGACCTTCCGTCCGCCGCCCAGCGCGCCTGCGCCGGCCTCCTCGAACGCGTAGATGTCCTCCGAGTGACCGTTGTCCACGCGTCGCGCGCCCTTCGGCGTTCCAGAGTCCGTGGTGCTGGTTCCCCCGTCGTCGAAGAAGCCGCCGCTGCCGCCGCTGCTTCCGCTTCCGCTGCAGCTACCGCAGCCGCCGGAGCTCTTGGTGTTGCCGCCGGACTGGTATCCGCTGCTGCCGTAGCCAGAGGAGGAGCCGCCCGAGGTGCGCGTGTCCGACCCGCAGCCGGAGCACGTGGTGCAGCCAGAGCAAGACGTGCACGACGCGCCGCTCGAGCCGCCCGAGCACCGTCCGTTGCTGCACGCGGAGCCCACGGCGCTGCACGAAGAGCCGCACGCCTTGAACGGGTCCTGGCAGCCCTCGATCTTGACGTTGAACGAGAGATCGAAGCCGGCGTCCAGGCCGAACGGAGTGCCGGACAGACAGAGGTCGAGCGCGCGCACGCAGCGATCGTCCGTGACGAAGATGTCGGCGCTCACGAGCATGTTGGAGGAGATGTTGACGGACGTCTCCACGCTGAGCCCGGCTGGCAGGCTGCAGTTCTCCTTGGCCACGCAGCTCGCGACCGTGCAGACGTCGAGCAGCGCCATGGCGCAGAGCTCCTGCACGCGGCCGTAGATGAGCGGGCCGCCCGCGTAGACGGGCTTCTGTCCGCCGCCGAGCAGGTACGTGCACTCGCTCTTTCCGTCGGGGTAGTCGGAGAGCGTCGCGTGGTCGTCGCAGCTTCCGCCGGCGAGGCACGTTGCGCAGCGGCCCTGCACGTCGCCCACGCACTGGTTGAGCGTGTCGTAGAGATGATACGGGTTGCCGCGAAGCGACTGTGGCAAGACGAACGACACGCCGCCCTGCGCTGCGTTCGTCGCGGCCGCATTGCGCACGGGCTCGCGGGCTGCCATGGCAACGAGCCACGCAGCGTTCACGTAGACCACGTCGTCGATCGCGACGGCAGCCATGGGCCAGCGCGTGACACGCATCACGCGGCGGGCGTGGGTGTCCACGAGCATCCGCGAGATGACCCGACCCGCGGCGCCCTCGAGCGCGCGCGTCTCGTCGTTTCGGGTGACGGTGGGAACGTCACCTTCGATCGGCGGTAGCGCGGGCGGCGTGGGCTTTGCGCTCGCGTCCGGCTCGGAGAACGATCGAGTGTGAGCGACGAGCCGGCCCTTCGCGACCGTGACGTCCGCCGCGAGCAGGCAGTCCTTGTCCTGCACCGCCCGTGCGTCGTCGATGGCGCGCACCTCTTCGGCGGGCGTGATGGCACCCGCGCCCTCCGTCTCCTCCGTCACGGCCTGGGACTCGAGCGCGCCCTTGAACTTGTCGGCGAGCGCCTCCTTCGATTCGGCGGGCAGCTCCTGCACGACCGCGGGGTCTGCACCCAGCGCGTCGCGCATGGACAGCTCTGCGAGCGGCGGCGGAGAATCCGAGCACGCCTCGGTCGCCGTGATCGCGCACGCCGCGCCAAAGAGGGCCATCGCGGCCTTCGCGCGCGCCCAGCTCATCGACCCCTCCGCATGTCCGAGGAAACCTACCATCATCAGTGGACGCTCGCGCTCGGTTTTGCGATACCTCCGGAATGCGAAACATCCTCCTCGCAGCCGGCCTCGCTGGCGTCGCTGGCGTCGCTGGCCTCCTCGGCTGCAAGTCCGAGCCCGACAGGGACGTCTCGAAGCGAAAGCAGATCGAGCAGGTCGTCCAGGTCGAGGCGATCCAGAACGTCTCTGCGAAGTTTCGGATGAAGATCCCCGAAGGCTTCGTGGACGGACGCTCGATGGGCATGACGTTCGTCTCCGAGCAGGGCCTGCTGGGCCCCACGATCCACCTTGCTCTACGCATCGACTCGAGCGTGCCGAAGGATGCGGTCGACGCGATGAAGTACAACGATCAGAGCGAGATCTCGTTCGCGAATCGCGCTCTTCCGGATGGCTTCGTGGTCACCAACACCCCGAAGAAGGGCGACACGAACTACTACACGGTGGCCGTGCGCAGCATCCCCGGGCTGCCGACCCTGCGGTCCGGGACCAAGCTCGTGTTCCTGTGCGAGGTCACGTACGGCGGAGCGAAGGAGCTGCACCGTGAGAAGGAGCTCGTTGCGTGGATGGAGTCGCTGTGCACGGACGCCGCGCTCCAACCTTGATGTAGTCTACATATTATTCAGCCGCGGAGCAGGAGGCTCAGGCACGTCGCGCAGCCGTCGGCCTTGGCGAGCTCGGAGAGATCGATCCGCGTCACGGCGAAGCCCTCGCGCTCGAGGCGATCCGCGGTCTCCGCATAGGCGGCGCCAATGCATACCGTCTCGCCGACACAGACGACGTTCGCGCTCTCCGCATCCACGTTCACGCGCTCGAAGCCGGGCAGGGCGTCGTCGCGAAAAAAGCGGGGGTTCGCCAGCAACCGTCCATCCGGCAGCGCGGTGCAAGCCGTCTTCAGGTGCAGGCAACCCGTGACGGCCACGGCGCGCACGTCGTAGCCCAGCGGGCGCGCGATGTCGGCCAGCGCGGAGAGCGCCGCGGCGTTCGTCCGGCCCGACTGGCCCACGAGGATGGTGCGGCCCGTGACGATCACGTCGCCGCCATCGATGGTCGCGGGCAGCTCCACGCGCACAACCTTTCGAAGCTTCGCGAGCGCTGGCTCCACCGCGGCCGGCTCGTTACGCCGTGAGAGCGCGCCCATGGAACAGAGGATGGCGAGCTCGTCGAGCACGATCGCCGTGTCCTCGATGAACACGCAGTCCGGGGACTCCGCGTCTGCGTCGATGACGACGACCGACGCACCAGCGGCCGCGAGCGCCGCGCGATAGGACGCGTGCTGCAGGTTCACCTTCGCGACGTCGATAGGCTCGTGCGCCACGAACGTGCGCACGGCGCCGTCCATCAAGGGCGAGGGAAGACGGGTGAGGGCAGTGATGGAGCTCATGTCACCTTCCAAGCTACCGCGCTTTGTCGCGCTTCGCGCCCGCGGAGGCAGCGCGACACATTTGGCGGAATCTGGAGTAGGAAGCGGTGCCTCGAAATGGAAGCGCACCTTGTTCCGCTCGATCGCGATCATCCCGGGTTCCGTGACGTCGCCTATCGACGGCGCCGCGACGCGATCGCACGTCAGGCGGAGGTGCATGTCGCCGGCGATCCGCCTCCGCATGTAGAATACACGGATGAGGAGCACGCGGTGTGGCGCGCGGCCCTGGTTGCGCTCGCTCCGCTGCACGCGCGATACGCGTGCGCGAGCTATCGCACGGGGTGGGAAGACGCGGCGTTGCCGAGCGACCACGTGCCGCAGCTACAGACCGTGGGCGCGCGCCTCTCCTCACTCACGTCGTTCCAGTACCAGCCCGTCTCTGGCCTGGTGACGCCTCGCCTGTTCATGGAGCGCCTGGATGACCGCTTCTTCCTGTCCACCCAGTACATGCGCCATCACTCGATGCCGCTCTACACACCGGAGCCCGACGTCATCCACGAGCTCGTCGGGCACGCGCCGCTCCTGGCCACGCGCGCGCACGCGGATCTCAATCGGCTCTTCGGGCGCGTGACCAAGGTCTGCGACGACGAGGCGGTGTTGCGGCTCATCCGCCTCTACTGGTACGGGCTCGAGTTCGGACTCGCGCGCGAAGGCGGCGAGCTACGCGCGGTCGGCGCCGGGCTGCTGTCGTCGTTCGGTGAGCTCGGCAGGTTCGAGGCCTCCGCGAAGCTCGAGCCGTTCGACGTCGACGTGATTGCTCGCACGCCGTTCGATCCGACCTCGTACCAGTCGACGCTCTTCGTCGCCGACTCCGAGGACGCGCTCCTGTCCGCGCTGGAATCCGCGCTGGAATCGGCGCTGGAATCCGCGCTGGAATCGGCGGGGCAATCGGCGCTAGATACCGCCGGTAGCTGATCTTCGTGGTGTTTGAGCGGGCCCTTCTGGGGCTATCATGGGCGATCCACGATGGATGACAGGCGCGATCCCAGGCCCGAGGGCGAACCGGCAAGCAAGCGTGTCGAGGTGATCGAGAGCCGCAACGCGGCCACGAGCGCCGTGCTCGATCTGAAGCGAGAGCTGATCCGGCTCACGGAGCGAGCTCAGGTCGTCGAGTCCTCGCTGACGGTGGAGCGACGTCAGCGCGGCGAAGCGCTCGCCGAGGTCGAGACCCACAAGGGGCGCGAGGCCGCCGCACAGGAGCGCGCGAAGGCCGCCGAGGAGCGCGCGAAGGCCGCCGAGGAGCGGACGAAGATCGCCGAGGTGCGCGCGAAGACCTCGGAGGGGCGGTCTCGAACGGCCGAAGATCGCGCGAAGATGACCGAGGACCGCGCGAACGCCGCGATCGAGCGCGCGAAGAAGGCGGAGGACCGCGCGAAGGCGAGCGAGGACCAGGCGAAGGTCGCCGAGGACGAGGCCCGTGCCGCCGAGGAGCGGGCGATCACCGCGGAGGAGCACGCGAAGGTCTCGCACGAGCGCGCGAAGGCCGCCGAGGAGCGTGCGATCACCGCGGAGGAGCGCGCAAAGGCCACCGAGGAGCGCGCGCGGGCAACCGAGGAACGCGCGAAGGCCGCGGAGGAGCGCGCGAAGGCATCCGAGGACCGCGCCAAGGCTGCGGAGGACCGCGCAAGGGCCACCGACGTGCTCGCGAGGGCCGCGGAGGCGTTCGCCATGGAAGCGGAGGACCGCGCAAAGGCGGCCGAGCAGCAAGCCGAGGCAGAGAAGGAGAGGGCGGACGCATCGGAGGCCGCGGAGGCGGCGATAAGCCGCAACCTCCTCGAGCTCCACGATGAAGTGAAGACGGCGTTCTCGCGCATTCCCTCGTTCGCGCCGCCGCCGCCGAGCGCAACGGAGACCGCGGTCGATCAGCTCGGCGTGGAGGACATCCCCGGCCCCGCTGCCATGCCGCGGATGTCGCGCTCGAAGCCACCGTCGCAAGCGCCCTCGCAACCATTGCGCCCGCTCTCCCAGCCTCCGTCAATCCCATCCCCCGCATCGCAGCCGCCGTCGGAGCCACCGAAGAAGGTGGTGGAGCCTGACCCGTTTCCTTCCATCAGACCTCCGCCGCCGGCGATCTACTCCAGTCCGCCGCCGCCTCAGCGGCTCCCTCCACCGCCCACTCCGCGACCGAAGCTGCGCTCGAATCCGCCCGACGCCACGCCAGCAGCGCCTGGGGTGCAGACCGTTGCGCGCGCCGTGACGCCGCGTCCGCCGCCCGTCGTACTGGACGTGCCGGTCGCCATGGGCTCCGTCGATCCGCCGATCGTGACGGCGCCGTCCATGTCGCGCTCCACGCCGGAGCTCGCCTCCCTGGATGACGAGTGGTCGAAGCCGATGCTGCTGGATATGCCTCTGCCGGTGCGGCAGGAGCGAGACGCATTGCTGCGTGAGCTCTCGGATCCAGAGAGCGCGCTCGCGGCCGTTGTCGCGCTCAAGGGGCGCGACTGGCTGAGAGGTCTCCCGCCCGAGTCGCTCGTGAACGACCTTGCCGCCATCGACTACGACGACGAGTGTGCGGTGTTCGAGATCGCGCGCGGGTGGGAGCGTGGGGCCATGTCCCAGTCGGTCGTCATTCATCTCCAGGCCGAGACCGACGGCAAGCGCCGCGAGCACGACGCGTGGCTCGTGCAGCATCTTGGCGCCGCGACGGATTGCCAGGCGATCTGCGACATCGCGGTGCGACGAGAAGAGGCGACGGCCACGCGAATCTGGCTCCTCAAGGCGCTGGCGCGGCTGGCTGCGGCGCACTCGATCGACTGGCAGGAGTTGCTCACACCCATGATGATCATTGCGTTCGACCCCGACGCGACGATTCGCGATGGCGCGACGGCGGTGATCGATGCGCTGCCCAAGGGCGACGAGAAGCGCCGCATTCTCCTGGATATCCTGCGCAAGGACGATGACGAGAACGTCCTGTCGCGCGCGATCCAGGCCATCGGGGGCACGTTGCCCATCGAGATCGGAACCGCTCTGGCGGAGCGCCTCCTCAGCCACCGCAGCCCGCGCGTACAGGACGCCGTACGCGACCTCATTGCGCTTGCGCGCGCGCGTCGGTCCCAGATGCCGCCACCTCGCGGCAGCATGCCGCCCGGCTCCAGCAGCTAGTTCGCCATGACCGTCACCCTGACGATCCGCTTGCCCCCTCCGCGAATGCCGGCGTGGTACCCGCCGCAGGATCCTGCCGCGCCTCATGTCTACGAGCTGGGCGAATCCCAGATGAAGTTCGTGCAGCGCGTGCTGCTGCGCGCCGGCGTCCTTGCAGGGCCTGACAACTTCGACGGCTCCGTCGAGAGCTGTGGTGCGATCGCACGTGCGCTCAGAGGGCTCGTTGGCGACACACGCGAAGGTGGCGCGTTCGATGAGCTCCACACCGAGTCGATGCGAAACGATCTGTTTCACTTCGGAGCCTTCAACGCCGTCGCGGCCGACTGCGACGGCTACGAGGTCGCCGGTGACGTGCCGGACGTCCCGGAGAGCGAAGCCGGGAACGAGAATGGCGACGACGACAACGACGAAGAGCTGGAGCCGTTCCTCGACTGGGCCGCACTGCGAGCATGGGCCGCCGAGAGCTACGAGATCGAGGACGAGGGAGGAGACATCTTCTCGTTCGTGGTGGACTGGACGGACACCGAGCGGACGCAGCGCGTGGTCGTGCGCCCAGCGACGGTCCAGGACGAGATGTGTGCCGTCTTCGCGAGCTTCGTTGCGCGCAAGGATCAGGTGGACCCCTGGCTCTTGCTGTCACGCAACCTGACGGACGCGTTCGCCACGTTCGGTCTGGACGATGAAGGGCGCGTCCTTCTCACCTGCACATTCCCCGTCGCCGTGCTGGCCCCCGGGCGATTTCACGCGATCGTGGACGTGCTTGCGGCTCGCGCGGACGACGCCGAGCACGAATTCACGGACGCCGACGAGTTCTGAACACCATGCGCGCGCTCAGCACGGGCCAGTGGGAAGAAGAGGTCTTGGGCGACCTGCGCTACCGCGTGCTCTTGCCCCACGACTACTCGCCCGCGCGCAAGTACCCCCTCGTGGTGTTCCTCCACGGCAGCGGCGAGCGTGGCAGCGACAACGTCGCGCAGCTCACCAAGGGCGTTGGGGCCTTCAACACCAAGCACGTTCGCTCGCGCTTTCCGTGCATCGTCGTTGCGCCGCAGGCACCGGGCGGCGGCTCGTTCGGCGGGGCGTGGTACCCCGGGCTCTGGGCCACGCAGGACGCAGTGGCGCGACTCACGCGCGAGCTCGCGGGGCGACGCACCGTCGATCGCAGTCGGATGTACCTGGCAGGGCTCTCCATGGGCGCCATCGGCGGCTGGGAGCTCCTGGTGCGCCACCCGGAGCTCTTCGCGGCGGCGATGCTCGTGTGTGGTGAGCCGAAGGTCGGGTGGGCGGAAGCGCTCGCCGGCATTCCGGTCTGGGCGTTCCACGGCTCCGCGGACGACGTGGTGCCCGTGGAGCCAGCCAAGGCGCTGTGCGAGGAGCTCACGCGCCGCGGCAGTCCCGTGAAGTGGACGGAGTACGCGGGCGTGGGGCACAGCTCGTGGGACCGCGCCTTCGGCGAAGCGGCGGTCTACGAGTGGCTCTTCGCCCATAGGCGCGGCGCGTGAACGCGCTTCAGTGCTCGATCCTCACGACGCTCAAAGATGGCAGCTCGCTCGAAGGTCACTCACTGCGCGGCTGCCCTTTCGGCAACCGGGTTCTCGGTCGCGTGGAAGACGCGCGTGGTCGGAAAGGCCAGGTGCACGTCGGGCAACGCTTCGATGGCCGCGAGCACGAACTCCCACATGTCCCCGCGATGATGCTCGCGAGACGCGGCGCACCAGGGCATAGGCGAGCAAGACGACGATGGACAGCAGGATGCGCCACGCCAGCGGCGACGTACCGAACGTCGTGTGGAATGCCTCTTCGGCGCGGGTGAACGGGTTCAAGACTCCTCCTCTTTGGCCTTGGCCTTGCCCTTCTCGCCGTCCTCGTCACGACCGACCTCGCGCGCGGAGCCGAACATCGAGAAGCCGCCCGCGATGGCCGCGATGCCCATGAGCGGGAGCATCAGGTACACGAGCGCGTCCCCAGCGCGTTCGTTCTTGTGGAGGTGGGTCATCCGGTAGCAACCCGCGCCGCCAAACCCGAGCCCCGCGCAGATGAACACGACGCCTCCGACCCACATCGTGTAGCGACCCCCGCCCATTCCAGCCATGGAGACAGTCTACCTCTGGAAGCGGGCGCCCAGTGATCGCAACGCGCACGTCGTTTTCGCGTAGGCTCGGAATCGCGATGGTAGCTCTCACGTCAAAGACCCAGCGTGCCGTCTGCGCCCTCGCCCTGCTCTCGCTCACGAGCTGCGACCCGCTCGTCGGAGTGAGCCTGCGGATCAATGTGCCTGCCGCCACGCAGGCCGCGTACAGCGGTGGCTACCCCGCGGAGGTCGTCGTGTTGTACCACCGCAGCGGGATGATCGGCGAGATCGAGTACTACCGCGTGGGCGTGCTCTGCGAGGCGACCCCGCAGCCGATCACGTTCAAGGCAGGCTTCGGCGGAATCGGCTGCGCGGACGAGAAGCCCGTGAAGGCCTGGATCCTCCCGCTCGGACCGGGTGACAAGCGGGCGTGCGGACAGAGTCCGGAGCCCGAGCGCCTCCTCGACAAGCAGGTATCGGAGAAGCCGTGGGGCGAGGCGGTGGTGTTTCCAGGGGTGAAGAACAGCTGCGGCAACCGCGAGACCGAGGTCGACGTGAACCTCACCGCACCCGCCCAGAAGTAGGGTGCGGGCCGAGCTGCGCTACGCCTTCTTCGCAGCTGCACGTGACTGTGCGATGAGCGCGATCGCGAACGAGCCAGTCCCGAGCAACATCGCCAGCGAAAACCACAGCGAGACTCGCTCGGGCCAGGCGCGCGTGGCCAGCGCGGCGGCGATGAATGGGACCACGCTGATCGCAAGCCTTCGCTCGACCGCAATCGCGCCAGCACCCAGCGACGCTGCCATCACCCAGAGGTCCACGAGCATCGCCGTCTCGACAGCACCGCCCGTCAGCGCGCACGCGGTCCGATCAAGAAGCCAGAACGCGAGAGCCATGAAGAAGAACGCGCCAAGCCGGCGGTTGAAGGCGCTCTTGAAAGCCCATCCGCGAATCGCGAAGGCGACACCACCAGTCAGGACCATCATGATCCCGACCATCGCGACTGACACCCAGACATTGCGCTCGTCGGCCACGTTCGTATGAACCATGAAGGCGATGACGACACTGATGGCCGCCGCGCCCAGCACAACGGCGAGCCGCGGCACCAGACCGGCGCTCGGATCCACGTCTCGACCCAGCGCCTCCAGCCGTCCCGCCTCGCTCCGCTGGGCCATAAGGTTTGCGCGCACGTCCGCCACCCGCTTTTCGAGCGCGGCGTCTGGCACTGCGAGCTCGTCCAGCAAGGCGTCGGCACTGTCGACGTGGCCCTGACGCAGCTCGAGCTCCACGAGCGCGGTGACGGACTCGCGCGCCCCTGCGTTGGCTTCCTCGTGGGTCGGGTACGAGCGCAGGCACTGCGCGAAGCCAAACCGGGCCTCCGTGATCAGGCGGTATGCCGCCGTCAGGTTCGTGGGGGCAGCATCGGGAGGCGCGGAAACCATGAGCTCGCGGAAGGCGGAGAGCCGCTCACGTGCCGCGTCCGAGAGCTCCAGCGCCGCGCGGTTCTGCATGAAGGCGAGAATCACGTCTCGAAACTCCTCGGCCGACTGCGGTCGCTCGTCGGGCGCGCGCCTCGTGGCCCGGTTGCAGAGATCTGCGAGCTGCGAGGGAACGTCGGGCCCGTAGACCACCGCAGCGGATGCAAGGGCCGACTCTCCCGCTGCACGCAGATCGTGGTCGGCATGACGGAGCGCGCCCGTGAGCACGTTGTGAAGCATCGCGCCGAGCAGGTAGACATCCGTGCGCTCGTCCACGACGCCACCAAGAAACATCTCGGGAGCCATGAAGCCGGGGGTGCCAACCAGGAACGACTCCGCAGGCCCCTTCTTCGTCGCGATGCCCCAGTCGAGCAGGTAGACCTCGCCGAAGCGCCCGACCATCACGTTCGCAGGCTTGATGTCACGATGGATGACGCCGCGCGCGTGCGCGAAGTCCAGCGTGCGGCTCACCTGCAGGACGATCTCCAGCTTCGCGGTGAGGCGGTCGACATTCTTTCCCTGACGCCCGAGCCAGATCGGATGGTCCGGCGCCGCCAGCAGCTCGCTGAAGTCCGCGCCTTCCACGCGCTTCATCACCAGCAGCGGCTGGCCACGCGAGTCCACGCCCAGCGCGTGAACAGGGACGACGCCCGGATGCTCGAGTGCACCCGTGGTGCGCGCTTCGCGAAGAAGCGCGAGTGCTAGCTGGTGGGGCGCGCCGTCCTTCAAGGTCTTGACCGCAACGTCTCGCTCGAGCGATCGCTGGCGCGCAAGGTGGATGCGCCCCATGCCACCCTCGCCGAGGATGCTTGTCAGCGACAGGTCGCTAGCGGCGTTCTGCGGCGCCGTGGAGTCCATCTGAAGGGAGACATGCGGGAGCGCCGCCACGGCGATTGTCGCAGCGACCGCTTGCTCGAGCGAATCATGGCGAATCGTGTTCGCGAGCCATGCCGCGCCTGGTCCCGCAGGCAATTCGACCGTGGCAAGGCGTGTTTCGAGCATTCGTTCGTCGGACGCGGTCATGCACCGAAGATACCCCGGTCACGAGGAACGCGCATGGACGAGCCCATCAACTGGCCGTACGCTCGGTTCGTGACGTTCCTCTATGGCGACTCCACGATGGCTCCCTTCGACGAGAACTTTCTCGAGGCGCTCCGCGACGCCATGGACTTCGCGGCGGCGATCGCAGAGTCCGATGAGAAGATCGTCACCGCCGACGCGCGCAAGCTGGCCTGCACCCAGGCTGCCGACGCCGAGGCCGCGCGCCTGGAAGGTCTCGCGCGCGCCATGCTCGACGCAGCGTCCGGCGCGGAGAAGGGTCAGGCGAGCTCGCCCACGAACGCGCTTGCAGCGGCGCTCACCGCGGTGGTGTCGGAGCGCCACCGCGACGCGACGCTGGCAGTGACGGCGAAGCTGACGGAGGATGTTCGCGCGATCGACGTGGCGGCGCTCAACGCTCAGAGCCGATACCGCGACGCGCTCGAGGTCTACCTGCTGCTGCGGGAGCCTCCCGACGCCCAGAGCCAGCTCACGCTCACGCTCACTTCGGGTGGCAAGAATGACGATCACTACGACGCGGCGACGACAGGCTGGTCGGACCTTGGCCTCACGTGGGAGATCGAGCATGCCGTGCCCGAAGGTGGGCCATGGTCGAAGGCGGTACGCGTGGACCGCGTGCTCGCAGATGGTCTCTCGATAAAGGCCCCGCAGAAGTCGGGGCTCATCAAGAAGGAGGTGAAGGTCAAGAAGCAGAAGCTCGACCGACATCTCGTCACGAAGCTGGTCGACGACGGCAGCACGCTGTTCATCGAGCTGCGGACGGAGCTCGGCGGGGACACGGGCCTGGATCTTTCGGTGCAACTCGAGAACCGCGTGACTGCCGCGCGGGTTGGTCCGGAGGGCGAGATGGGAATCGGCCCCTTCGACGTCGACCCCGGCGACATCGGCCCGCTCGTTTCCTTCGCCGAGAAGCTCCGGGAGACGTCTCTCGCGCTTCCGCGGAAGCGGCTTGTGTCCGCGCTCTTCGATGGTGCGCCGTTCGACGGCAGCGCAGCGGAGCATCAGCCGAAGCTCGTGGCGATCGTGTCCAGGCTCGTCGCGAAGCTGGCGCCAGTCGTCGCGGAGATCGCGGCGCGCTCGCGTGCAGACGACGAGCTGGTCCTGCGGCGCTCGCTGCGCGATGGTCACCGCGAGGAGATTTTCCTGCCGAAGGGGATGCTCCGCGGCAAGCTCGGCTCACTGGGTACCGCCCACGCCGAGCTGTTCGCGCCTCTCCGCCTGGAGGCGCCAGCGAAGGTCCCGGTGCCATTCTCGGCGAATGAGCCGCCGACCATACCCACCGTGCGCTCCAAGGTGGCGTCGTCGATCCCGGTGCCCACCGGCGGCCTCTCGCGCCCCGCGCTCCTCGTGAAGCGCGCCGTGCCCGCGCCGCAGCCAGAAGCGCCGCGAGCGGAAACGGACTACGTCGCGTTGTTCTCGAGCGCTGCGTTCGCCACGCGAAGCGTCGACGATCGGCGCGAGGCCCTGCGGAAGATGATCTTCGCGGAGCCCTCACCCCAGCCAGGCGATGAGATGCGCAGCGCCCATCAGGCGGCGGTTGCAGCGCTCCAGCTCCTGATCGTGGAGCACCGCGATCCAGCCGACTACGAGATGCTCGGGCTCGCGTACAACGCCATCGGCGAAACCGGACAGGCGACCGAGATCTGGAAGAAGGCGCTCGACCTGGAGCGAGCGCGAAACCCCGAATCCGACCTGTGCTCAAGCTTGCAACGGCGCGTAGGCCCCCCGGCAGCCAGCGGGACTTGAGGCGTCGGGAAGGCTATTCTTCCCGCGTGGACCCGAAACGCCGCTCCGAGAAAGAGCTCCTGGAGCTCACGGCCCGAACGCTTGCGCACTACCAGAAGAACGCTGCGTCGTTCGCCGAGGCGACTGCGCTTCACGACGTATCGCAGAACTACGCGGCGCTCCTTGGTGCCATCAAGACGTCGCCGCCGTCTCGCATCCTCGATCTCGGGTGTGGTCCCGGCCGCGACCTTGCGTGGTTCAAGTCGCAGGGCCACGAGGCGGTGGGCCTGGACGGTTCGCTCGCCTTCGTCGAGATGGC
Organism: Polyangiales bacterium; assembly: GCA_038230375.1. Classification (GTDB taxonomy): domain Bacteria; phylum Myxococcota_A; class Polyangia; order Polyangiales; family Polyangiaceae; genus JANXLV01. The sequence goes on from JBBRNJ010000010.1 coordinate 89,268, forward strand.
GCGCAAGGCCACGGGCTGCACGGTCCTTCACCAGAACTTCCTGGCGCTGGAGCTCCCGCCCGCGCACTTCGACGGTGTGTTCGCCAACGCCTCGCTCTTCCACGTACCCGTTCAGGAGCTCCCACGCGTGCTGCGCGAGCTCCACGACGCGCTGGTGTCGGGCGGCGTTCTGTTCTCCTCCAATCCGCGCGGACTCGACACCGAGGAGCAGAACGGGGAGCGCTTCGGTGCGTTCCACACGCTCGAATCGTGGCGCGTCTTCGTGGAGGGCGCCGGCTTCACGGAGGTTGCGCACTACTACCGTCCGGCCGGAAAACCGCGCGAGGAGCAGCCGTGGCTCGCGACCGTGTGGCGCGCGCTTCAGAGGTAGCCACGCTCCAGCGCCTTGAGGACCGCGCGCGTGCGGTCCCGTACGCCGAGCTTGGAGAGAATGTTCGACGTGTGGTTCTTCACCGTGCCCTCGGCCACGCCCAGGGCGTCGGCGATCTCGCGGTTGCTCATTCCCGCAGCGATGAGCCGCAGGATCTCGATCTCGCGCTCCGTCAAGGGATCCGCCGCTCCGTCCAGCGCATCGAAGTCCAGTCCCTCGTCGCGGACACGGTCACGTGCGCGCGCGCTGGTGGCCTTGATCAGGGTCTTCCCGGCGGCCACTGCGCGAACGGCCTCCGCGAGCTCCTCCAGCTCCACGTCCTTCAACAAGAATCCCGCGATGCCGGCAGCGATGCCCTCGCGCAGCGCCTCGTCGTCGTCGAATGTGGTGAGGAGGATCGTTGGCGGCGCGAAGCCTGCGGCCTTGCACCGACGTAGTGCCTCGATGCCGCTGCATCCCGGCATGCGTACGTCGAACAGCGCCACGTCAGGCCGTGCGCTCGCGACCTTGCGAACGGCCTCTTCGCCGCCCGTGGCCTCCTCGACGACGCGAATGTCCGCGGTCAGATCGAGCAAACCGCGGATGCCCTTCCTCACGAGCGCCTGATCGTCCGCCAGCACGATCCGGATCATGCGCTCGCCTCTTCGTTCGGCAGCGTGGCGCGCATCGTGAGCCCGCCGCCGTGCTGCGAGTCGATCACGAGCGTTCCCTTCACCTCGGCGAGACGCTCCTCCAGGCCCAAGAGCCCGCTGCCCTTCGCGAGCGCGCTCGAGCCCACGCCGTCGTCGCGGACGGTGAGTACGATGCCGTCGTCATCCACCACCTCGATCCAGACGTGCTTCGCGTTCGAATGGCGGAGCGCGTTCGTCAACGCCTCCTGCGCACATCGAAAGATGGCGTGTGCGCGCGCGGGGTCGGACAGGCGGAGCGAGCGCGGCAGCTTGAGCGTCACCTCGGGCTCGGTGATGCCGGCACACAGCGCGCGGAGGGCGGCGCCAAGGTCCACGCTGGCCTCCGAGCGCATCGTGCGCACCAGGCCTCGTACCTCTGCCAGCGTGCTCTTCACGGCTGCCTGCGCTGCGCTCAATGCTTCCTGCTTCGCTCCGGAGGCTTTGGCCTCGTTCGCGTCGCCCGCGCGCGCCGCCAGCTGGAGATGAAGGCTCGCCGCCGTCAATCCGTGGCCGATCGCATCGTGCACCTCGCGCGCAACCCGCATGCGCTCACCAGCCTTCGCGTCGTCCGCGAGCAGCGACTGCGTGGCGTAGAGCTCCGCGTTCACGCGCGCGAGCGCCTTTCGCGCCGTCGCCTCGCGCTCGCGAAGGTGCAACACGAGAAGCGCGAACAGCGCGAATGTCGCGTACTCCCCTGTGGCCTTCGCGGCGCCCGGCACGCCGTGCGAAGGCAGCACCATGGGGAAGAGCACCGCGGCCTGCACGATATCCCACGCGAGCGCACGCCCTGGCTTCATCAGCGACGGCGCCTGCGCGGACACCAGCGCGAACGCCGCGCCCTCGAAGTGGGGCATCCCCAGGAAGCAGAGGAGCACGGCGACCGCCGATTGATAGAGGAGCAGCGCGCGCCGCCGCTCGAGCGACACACGAGGGGACGTCGCGAGCAGCAACGCCGCGGCGAACGATGCGTACGCGACACACCACACCACGGGATGCCCCGACCCCACGTCGCCGGGCGCGCTCCGCAGAAGCGTCCACGAAGGCGAACCAACGACGAGCCACACGACGAGCCCCACGAGGCGTAGGAAGTCGTCGAGAAGCCTCCCCGCGCGCGAAACCATCGTCGCCCGAGGTACTACGCGCCGTCCCCACGGTCCAGCGCAGCGCTTTTTTCGGGACCCATGACTTTCGGCACATGTGACGTTTCGGGTCGATTCGTAGGGTGGGCGCATGAAAACAACTCGCTCGCTCCTTTCCTGCCTCCTGACGGCCCTCCTTCTTCTTGCCTTCGCGAAGAACGCCCGTGCGGACGACGCGCAGCCCGCGCAGACCTCCGGCGCAGCGGAGGTACGACCCCCGCAGAGCCCCGTGGGCGCCCAGCCATGGCAGCGCCGCAGCACGCCGCTGGTCGTCGGTGGGGTCACGGGCGTCGTCGTTGGCGTCCCGTGGACGCTGCTCGGCGGTACGGTGACCGCGCTGTGCCTTACTACGGCGCGTGGCAACCTCGATCCGCGGGCACCTGCGGACCAGGGGCACTGCTATTCGACGGTGGGCTTCACGTTGGCCGGGCTCGGCCTCGTCTCCGGGGGCATCATCGGGATCTTGTACGGCTCGCAGCGCGTGCCCGTCACGGAGGAGCGATCGTCGCTCGTGCCCAGCGTCGCGATCGGCCCGCGTTCTGGCTCACTCACGTGGCAGTTTTGAGCGTAGTGTCCGCATTCCTGCGGGCGGAAAGGCAAGCAGCCATGAGGTTCTGGAAATTCACGCATATCGGTGCGCTCGCGCTCATGCTGGCGAGCTGCAACGGTGATCTCGATCCGAACGCACCGGCGTGGCAGCAGATCTCCACCGGTACGCTGTCGGCGCGCTGGGGGCAGGTCGCGGTGGATGATCAGCGCCGTGATCGCATGCTCGTCTTCGGCGGTGATGACGGCAGCGCCTCGAACGCGCAGCTGGGCGATCTCTGGGCGCTCGACCTCACTGCGCTCACGTGGGACAAGCTTCACGTGCAGGCGGGCGCGGCGCCGTCTCCCCGCACGGACCTCGCGAGCGCGCTCGATCTCTTGCGCGACCGATGGATCATCATGGGTGGGCGCGTGGGTCTCGGCACCTCGATCGGCGAGACCTGGGCCCTGGACCTGAAGACGCTCGCGTGGAAGCAATTGCCGGATCTGCCCACGGCACGTCATGACGTCCCCGCCACCACGGATGGCGGGCGCGCATGGGTGTTCGGCGGCGCAGGCGTGCTGTTCCAGTCGCTGGACGATCTGTGGGAGCTCGACTTCGCCACGGACACGTGGACGCAGCTGCCGGACGACGGTGTGCGCCCACCCGCGCGCGGCTCCAGCTCGCTCGCGTACTCGAGCGGCTCCATCTACATGTTCGGCGGGCATGACGTGGCCGTCGTCCATCGCGACGCATGGCGCTACGATCTCGCAAAGAAGCGCTGGTTCCAGCTCGAACCAGGCGGCGCTCCGGTCGCGGGCGCGCATTTCGGCTATGCGACCGATCCGATCTGCAACGAGCTCTTCCTGTCCGGTGGCGACAACCTGGACAACTTCGATGTGGCGTTCACGGATCGGCTCGTGCTCGGTGGCTCGCCTCGGTTCGCCCGCGTGCACACGTCTGCCATGCCACCTCCACGCGATCACGCCTCGCTCATCGTGGACGGCGGTCACCGGCGCCTCGTGCTCCTTGGTGGCGGCTCCCTGGGTGACGGACTGGGGCTGCGCGGCGATGCATGGATATATCCGCTGGGAGCGTGCCCGTGAGCGCGCGCGGAGCCGTTCGCACGCTAGCTCGCGTGCTCGCGTGGTCGGTGGCGCTTCTCCCCCTCGCGGGCTGCTACTCGTTCTCCAACTTCGGGCGCGCACGCGTGGTGGATGAAGGGCACGTGGAAGCGTGGGTTGCGCCCGAGGCGCTCATGGCGACCAGCGGCAGCGGCATGTCCATCCGGCCCATCGCTGACATGGGTGTCCGTTACGGCCTCACGCGCTCTGTCGAGCTGGATGCACGCGTGACGTCTGCCGGGGGAGCCCTGGGGCCAAAGCTGCAGCTCTTGCGAGCACCCTCGCGTTCGTCGGGACTGGATCTGGCGCTCGCGCCCGCGCTGTCGTTCACGTACGCGGACAAGGTGGCAGCGGAGCTCCCGCTCCTTCTGGGCATCAACCTGCCGCACAGGAACCAGCTCGTACTGGCGCCACGCGTCGCCTACCTGCAGCGCTTCGGCGTGCCCGGCTTCGATCGGCCAGTGAGCTTTGCATTCGTGGGCGGTTCGCTCGGCTTCGCATGGTCCGTCACGCCCAGCTTCACGCTCATGCCGGAGCTGTCGTTCCTGACGCAGCTCTATGCCGAGCCTGGGTTCAACAGCAACGTGGGCGGGGGCCTGGGCATGCAGGGCGGCATCGGCTTCCTGTACGACCTCTGAGTCTACGCGCGATCAGCGGCGAATCAGGCCGTGCTCCTCGCGGATGGCTGCGTTCTTGGCCTCTGCACGCACGAGCGCCGGACGCGCGGCAAGGCGATCCATGTATGCGGAGAACGAGGGCCGCGCCTCGATCATCTTGAAGCCGACCATGAAGCGCAGCGTGCCGCCCAGGATCACGTCGGCCATGGAGAACGAATCACCCAGGACCCAGTCCTTGCCAACGATCGCGCTCTCGATGGACGCGAGCATCGCATCGTGCGCGCCCCACCCAGCCTGACCTTCCTTGTACGTCCAGCCCGCGCCCTTTGCCATTGCGCCCGGCTCGATGACGGACGGCGCGAAGAGCGACCAGCGCAGGTAGGCGCCGCGCTTCGGGTCATCGGCCTTGGGCGCGAGTGTTCCGTACGAGTGACGATCCGCCAGGTAGAGCCCGATGGCCGCGGACTCGGTGACGACGACGTCGCCCTCCGTGAGGATCGGCAGCTTGCCCATGGGGTTCAGCGAAAGGATGTCGGCGCTCTTCTGCGCGCCCTTCATCAGGTCGATGAAGCGGACCTCGTAGGGGACGCCGACCTCCTCGAGCATCCAGACGACGGTAGCCGCGCGAGAAAACGGGTGATGGTAGAGGACGATCGACATGGGACTCCGCCTTTCGGAGGGCGCGAGTGTACCAGCTATGCGGAGAGCAGTCGCGCTTCCACGAGCTCCGACTCCATGACCTTGTCGCCAACGGTGACGTAGAGCTTCCCGTCGTTCCGTGCGATCTCGAGCTTGAGCCGCCGAGCCATCTGGTCACCAAGCGCATCCAGAAACGCACCGTCGAGCAACCACACGACGATGTCATCGATCTTGTGGATCGGGCGAGTTGCGGCCTCGCGCTGCAGCGACGCGAGCGATGCGTGACTGAACAGCACGACGCGCCCCGCCGCCTTCGAAGCCTTGTGCAGGCGCTCGGCGGAAGGGGAGCCCACGTCGATCCACGCAAGGCGCAGGCCCGTCGGATCGTGAATGGACACAGGCGGCTCGTCCGTGTCGGACAGGCCGCCCTTGCTGAACGCGATGCCATCCTCGTACGAGAGGCAATAGGCGAACGTGCGCGTCAGCATGTAGCGCATGCTCTCCGACGGATGACGCGCGATGCGAAGGTCCAGCGCCTCGTAGACGGAGCGGTCCACGTCCGACAGCGTCACTTCGAGATGGTAGATCGTCGGGGACTCGGCCATGGGTCGCCACTTCACCACGGCAGCCGCGCAAAGTATTGCGCCGTCGCTTGACGAGAGCCGCTCCACGTTGTATTCAACCTGTAGGTTGTAAACCATTGGGTTTAATAAAGATGACCACGAACGATCTCAGCGCCACGTTCTCTGCCCTAGCGGACGCCACGCGTCGCGACATCCTCGCCCGCCTCGCCACCGGTGATGCCACGGTGAACGAGCTCGCAGAGCCCTACGACATGAGCCTTGCCGCAGTCTCGAAGCACCTCAAGGTGCTCGAGGGGGCCGGCCTCATCTCGCGGGGGCGCGATGCGCAGTGGAGACCCTGTCATCTGGAGGGCAAGCCGCTGCGCGAGGTCGCGGAGTGGGCCATGGGCTACGAGCGCTTCTGGGCCCGCAACCTGGACAGCCTCGGTGCGTACCTGGAAAAGCTCAAACGAACGGCCGCGCCGCACACGACGAAAAAGAAGAGGAGAACTTCCCGATGACCATGCAAACCCAGATCCCCGAAGCCGAACCCACCATCGTGATGACCCGCGTCTATGCTGCGCCGCGCGCGCTAGTGTGGGAGGCGATGACAAGACCCGAACACATCAAGGAGTGGTGGGGCGGACCTGGCTTCACGAATCCCGTATGCGAGATGGACGTGCGCGTTGGCGGGCAGTGGAAGCACGTGATGCGGTTCCCGGATGGCCACGAGCTCCGCATGGACTTCGTGTTCATGGAGGTTGCGAAGCCAAGCCGCCTCGTCTGGCAACATCAGGACCACGGCAAGCGAACGTCCGGGCCGCCGTCCTGCGTGCACACCGTCACGCTGGAGGAGGTCCTTGGCGGCACGCAATGCAGGACGGAGGCGCGCTTTCTCTCGATGGCGGACCGCGCTGCTGCCCTGGAGATGGGCTTCACCAGACCGATCGCGGCAAGCAACGAGCGCCTCGTTGCGTATCTCGCGACGATCCCTGTCCCTTCGTGAGCGCGAAAGTCGTGGTTTTGGTCGTGACATCGCGCTAACCGCAGTGCGCATGGGCGCACAGTGGAAGCAGAAGCACCGCGAGACCTCGGCCAACGCGAAGGGCCGCATCTTCACGAAGCTCACCAAGGAGATCATGGTGGCTGCGCGCAATGGCGCGGACCCGTCGATGAATCCGCGGCTGCGCATGGCGGTCGACGCGGCGAAGAAGGCGTCCATGACGAAGGAGACGCTGGAGCGCGCCATCAAGAAGGGCGCTGGACTTCTCGACGAGGTGCTGAACTTCGAGGTCGTCACGTATGAGGGCTTCGCACCGCACCAGGTCCCGGTGATCGTGGAGTGCCTGACCGAGAACCGGAATCGCACCTCGTCGTCGATGCGCATCCTCTTCCGCAAAGGGCAGCAGGGCGCTGCTGGCTCGGTGTCGTGGGACTTCAACCGCCTGGGCGCGGTGGAGGCATCTCCGCCCGCTGGTGCTGCGGTGGACGCAGAGGAGGCCGCGATCGAGTGTGGCGCCGACGACCTGGAGCCCGCAGAGGACGGAGCCACACGCTTCTTCACGCAACCCACCGATCTGGATCTCGTGAGCAAGGCGCTCACCGAGCGCAAGTGGACCGTCACATCCGCCCAGCAGATCTGGAAGGCGAAGAACCCCGTGACGCTGGGCGACACCGAGCGCGCCGACGTGGAGTCCTTCCTCACCGCGCTCGACGACGATGATGACGTGCAGAACCTGTACGTCGGCCTCCCCTGATCACGGAAGCCGCGCCGCCGAGCGTCTCCTCTACCTCGAGCCGGCTGCGAAAGGTGCGGGGAGAGCGAGAAGCCGGACCCGCGCCCGCCCAACGAAGCCACTGCCACCCGCGATCGCGACCACCGGCAACGGAGAAGGGGCGGCGTCTTTCGCCTCGGCCATCAGTAGCGGTACCGCCAGAGGATGTCGGCCATGGAGCTGCCGAGATTTCCGAACGTGGTCGCGAGCGACCAGTTGCGGAAGAAGCGCCAGTCGATCGTCGCGAACGTCGTGTCCGGGTTCGTGCCCTGCGGTGGCGTCCCCAGGACGAAGGCGATCTGAAGCGAGAGATCCCGCGCGATCCGGAGCTCCACTTCTGGACGCGGGTTCGCCTGGCTGGTGTCGATCTTCGTGGAGATGTCCATGCCGGTGAGCTTGTCGATGCCCTTGTTCAGACCGCCCGTCGCAAAGCCACCCACCGCCGAGCCCACTGCCGTGGTCGTGTCAGTCTGCTGTTGCGCGTACGGTGTGGACTGCGCGCCGTCGGACGAACCGAAGAGGATGAGCGAGACGATCTCGTTCTGCGGTCGCGGCGGCTCGGAGCGGAGCACGACCTTGCCCGTCTTCAGTGGACCGACGTAGTCCGCGAACACCTCTGTGCCATCGTTCGCCTTCCAGCTTGCGGTGAGGTTGATCTCGGGGTTCTGTGGATCACCAACGAACGTCGCAGTGCCCTTCTGGATCTCGAACGGCTTCCCCTGCACCTCGAGCTTGCCACTCCGCAGCGTGATCTCTCCGCGCATCGTGGTCTTGTCCGCGATTTCCATCGTGGTGTCACCACCGAGCAACGCGCGAAGATCCGTGCCGCGACTCACCTCCACGTTGCCCAGGTGGACCGCGATCTCCAGCGTTCTGTGGGTGTCCGTGGCGTTCTTCTTCCCGAGATCGTCGTGGGTCTTCCCCAGGAGCTTGAACTCGTGCGTTCCCGTGTAGACGCCCACGTGGAGGTTCTCTGGCTGCGGCTCCAGATCCTGCACGTTGCGCGGCGTGAGCTCTGGCAGCTCCAGGTGGAACTCCGGGATGTCGATCGTGACCTTCGTGTTCCCGGAGGCGCTCGTTGCCGCGGACATCGAGAGTCCGCCGTAGCCGGTGCCCAGCACGGAGCCGCCGAGCGATAGCGGCAGTGCGTCCTTCTTGGCGATCGCTAGCTTGAGCGTGGCGTCCTTGAGCGACACGCCGGCAAGATGAGCGCCGCCGCTGCCGGTGACCTTGCCGGTGGTGCCCAGCGCGACGAAGTCCGTGAGCGCGAGCGTGCCGTCCTCGGCGAGAGTGACCCTGGCGTTGATGCCGTGAAGCTCCTCGCCGGTCGCGGAGGGAACGACGCGCCCCTCATGAAGAAGGACGTTGCCGGACATGGTCGGCTCCTTCCCAAGCGCAATGTCGAGGTGGGCGTCTCCATCGATGAGCCCATCCAGTTCGTCGACGGTACTGGCGAGCAAGGGCTCGAGAAATGAGGCCTGCAGGTGCTTCGCCGCGATCGTGAGGGAGAGCGCGTCGAGCGGGGCGGGCTTCGGACGAAGCTCGCGTCCCCAGCCCATCGCCATCTTGCCCGTCAGCTCCGCGAAGCCCTCCTTCTCGTCGAAGCGGGCGTGTGCGTCGAGCATGTTGCCGTCGAACGCGGCCTCCACGGTCGCCTTGGTGAAGCGGGTTCGGCCAATCGTGAGCCGATCGGAGTGGAGCTTGGCGGTGGCCCGCGCGTCGTCGTGGTAGCGCGTGAGCACGATCTCACCGCTCACGCGCCCGCGGATGTCGCGATCGGATACCTCTGCGATCGAGCCCAGCGGAAAGTGGACCAGCGTCGCGCGCGCGGAGCCGTTCCATGCGGGATCGACGTTGCCTGTGATGAATATGCCAAGGTCGGCGTTCGCGTGCGCGGTCAGATGCAGGTACGACTCGAGCGGGGAGCTGACATCCACAGCCATGTCAAATGTCTTGGCGGCGTAGCTCCCTTGTGCCGTGAGGTTCATCGGCTTTGCGTCGGGCATGGCCGTGAACGTCGCTGCGTGCGCGCTGGCGTCAAGGGCGATCACGGGAGCAAGGGCGGGGCCCTTCGCCGTCGCGTCCACCTCCACGAAGCCTCGCACCCAGTTCGGGCGCGCGATCAGCGGGAGCGTGGCGAGCTCGCGCGGAGGGACATGGAGGTGCGTTGTCATCGGCTGTCGCATGAGCGCGGACATGCCGTCCGGACCGACCAGCGCCGCGTACGGCAGGTCCTTGCTCTCGACCTCCACTCTCACGAGGGTCCCGAGCGCGTCCGTGGCGCGCGCTGCGAGCTTGCCGGCGCCGCCCTTCACCATCACGTGCGCCGCGACATCGACGCCGCTCATTTCCCACGCGGGCTTCCCGGCTACACGGAGCCGGCGCGTCTGGAGAGACACGGAGACCTCTGGTGCATCGTCCGTCGCGGAGGCCCGCGAGCTGTGCACGGCGAACTCCAGCCGTCCCGCCAGGTCCACGGGCGGAACCATGTTCGGTGGAAGCAGGGCCACCGCGCACGGGATGTCCACGCTTCCATCAAGCGACACCTCGCCCCACGACGATCGCCACGAGCTCTGCAAGAGCGGGCCTTTGCCGCCGACGTGGATGGTCGCCTCGTGTACTTTGACCTCGCCCAGGCCCGCGACAGTGGCGGTCGCGCGCCCGTTGATGTCACGACCGTGCAGCGTTGCCTCGCCCGAGACGGCGATGCCTGGTTGGCCATCCAACGTGAGGTCCGTGATGCTGAAACGCGCCGCACCGTCTCCGTGCGCGCCCGTGGTGCGTAGGTCCACGGCAAACGCGGCGCTGCCCTTCTTCAGACGGTCGTCGACACGAAACAGATAGGCAAGATCGTGGATGTTCAGACCGGCCGACAGGGCCTGCACCGTGACCACGCCACCCTGGCTCGTGAACGACCCTCGCAGCGGCTCACCCACGCCGGTGATCTCCGCATCGCGCACATCAACGAGGCCCCGGCCAACGCGCATCTTCGCGACGTGCGCGTGCATCGCGGTGGTCCTTCGCCGGAGCGTCACATCCGCATCGGTGAGCGTGGTCACCGCGCCGACGCCGACGGTCGCGCTGCCTTCCAGGCTCGGAGTCTCCACGCCGTGCGCAGACACCGTCACGCCAAAGCTTGCGGGATAGCCGCTCGCGGTCGCATCGGCGTGGTTCCACGTGAAGCGCTCCGCGCGCACGTTCGTGGCGGCGATGGTCGCCTGGAACGCGGGCGCCGTGAACGTCCCTGCGGCATGTGCTGCCACCGTGGCGTGCTCCACGCGCAGCTGGTCCCGCCGAAAAGCGTTCACCGTGGCGCGCACGTTCGCATCGAAGCGCGGTGTGGCGGCGATGGTCAGGACGCCCTTCGTCACGACGTCTGCGTGGCCTGCGCCCACCCAGCCAATGCGCCTGACTCCGCCAAGGCTCGGGACGACCGTATGCGCGTCCACGTCGACCGTGCCGCCGCCCTTTCCCGGATGGAAAGAGAGTTTCACGTCCGTGGGCGCGCCAGGCTCCAGCACCTTGCCCGTGGCCGTCGCAGCGAAGCCAGGATCTCCCGCGCCGCTCGATATGGTTTGCGCGAACGTGCCGCGGAGGTCCGTCGCCGGGATCATGTTCGCGTCCACAGAGCCTTCCGGCGTCGTGAGCGTGTACGAGCCGTGCAGCGGTTGCCCGTGTTGTGCGTGGAGCTCCACGTCCGCGCGTGCTCCCAGTCGTGATGCGGGCGCCGTGGGCGCGAAGCCGCGCATGTCCACGTCGGTTGCTTCCACGTGCCCCGCCACGGTGATGTCTTTGCCGAGCGTGAGAAGCGCGCTTGCGTCCACGGTGCTCGCACCCAGGTTTGCGTGCGCCTTCAAGTGGAGCGCGTCGATGGGGCCGTTCGCCTCTGCGTGCAGCACGAGTGGGCCGTAGAGCGGTGCGGTCGGGAGCATCGCGCGCACCTTCGCCGTGTCGACCAGCGGAACGTCGGCGATGGCGCTCCAATCGTTGCCATCGAGCTCCAGCTTGGCGTGTGCGGGGACCTGACCCACCAGCCCTTCGAACGTGCCGCCGAGGCCGAGCATGTTGCCATGCGGGGAGGGGAGCACGACATGGCCGGCCACTGTCCCCACGGCATTCGCGTTCCCCGGCATCGCGCGCGTTCTCAGATCGATGTGCGTGACGTCCACGCGGACGGTGTCACCGACGTGTACGGAGCCTCGAACATCGTCTGCGTCGCCGTCGAGGATGGGCGCGCCCGTGATGTGCCCGTGGATCCACACGTGACGTACGTGGATGTCCGCCAGCTCCACCTTGAATGGCGGCGTCTTCCCGTCCGGCGGAGGCAGGGGCTTCAAGAAGGTGAACGCGCGCGCGATCTTCAGGCTGCCCTTCCCGTCCTCGTCCAGGACCACCTCCGCGTCGTCGACCTCGATGTCGAACGCGCCGATGACGCCTTTCCCCGCGAGGATCGTGCGGACCAACGCGAACGCATCGATGCGAGCGCGGAGCCCATGCGCGACGATCACCTTCGTGCCATCCGGCGCCGTCACGTACGCGTCTGCGCCACGCATGCCCTTCACACCCAGGTCGTCCACGTGCTCGAGCACGATCTTGCCTTCGAACAGCGCAGCGAGGCCATCGGAGAGCTCCTTCGCCGCGAGCCTTCGCGCGACCGGCATGTCGATGTGGAGCAGCACGCCCACGCCCAGGAGCACCACGAACAGCACGCCGTAGCCCAGCGCGGCGCCGATCGAAAGGAGCAGCCGCGCGGCGGGAGCCCTGCGTGATCGAGCCGCGCCCATGTCAGTACGCCTCACCGATTCCGATCGCGATCGCGATCGGGATGCCTGTGGTCGGATGTCCGCCGAAGAACGTTGGCTGGAGCCCGTTCGAGTTGTCCGCGTTGAAGGCGTCGACCTCGGTCTTGTAGCCCAGCACCTGTGCCGCCTGCACGCGGTAGCCGATGTCGAGGCGGATGGGGCCGACAGGCGTGTCGTAGCGCGCGCCGCTGCCGCATGAAAGGTGCAGGTGGTCCAGGCGAATGTCGGTCTGCTTGGGCGACACGTCGCTCATGTCGCAGAAGAGCGCGGCCGAGAACGCGCCCTTGATCGGGAAGCGCAGCTCGTTCGACAGCTCCCACAGCGTGAACCCACCGATCGGCACGGAGCACACCTGGGGATCCGGCGGCATGAAGTTGTTCTCCGGTCCGGGCGGCTGGCAGCTGCGGTTCTGCTGAAACGCGCCCACGGGCGTGAGGAAGGGAACAATGCCGTGCGGCGACACGCCACGCAGCGGGAAGCCGCGGTTGGACGCCGGACCGCCGGAGAAGAAGCCGCGGAAGAGCACGGTCTGGATGTCACGCACGCGCTCGTCGTGGTCTCTCGCCAGGTCCGCCGGCGAACAACCCTTGCAGGTGTCCGAGAGCCGCTGCTGCACGACGCTGCCGTAGTTCGAGGAGATGAGGAAGCCGACCGACGCGCGCGTGGCGAACGTGATCCGCTTCGTCACCGGCAGGTACGTGCGCAGCTCTGGCTGCACCTTGTAGTCGCTCGCGTCGCCGCCGAAGATGCCGCCGGCGACCTGCAGATCGGTGCCGACCGTGAGTCCAGCGTGCGGGCGCTTGTGATCATCCACGAGCTCGAGCCGCGCGAGGATGTCCGGGTAGGAGAGGAAGAGCGGGCGTAGCGCCGGGTCCAGGGCGTTCTTGTAGCTGAACGGGTTCTCGTACTGCAGGTTGTGGCTCACGTTCACGTAGAGCCGCCGGAAGAACTGGCGGTCCACGCCGACGGAGCCTCTCACCTCGCCGTAGCCGATGATGCTGTCGGTGTCCTTCGGGTTGTCCTGCACGAGCAGCAGCGGGAAGACGTTCGCCTCGGCGCGGATGAAGCCTGTCGTGCGTGCCTCGAGGAAAGCCGGTTGTTTCAGCTGCACACGGAATTTCTCCTCGGGCAAAAATTCCGTCGGTGCGACCACGTTGTTGACGCGCGTGGGGTAGAGGACAACGCCCGGCACCAGGTCCACCGTGAACGTGCGCAGTCCGCCCAGGAAGTTGTGGTGCTCCCATCCGCCCACGAGATGGACACCGGTCTTCAGCCCGTCGAACTCGATGCCGCCGCCCAGCTTCAGCTGGCGCAGCTTCACCGGCTCCACGCGGACGGTGAGCGGCACGACGTGCGTCTCCGGATGCGAGAGATCGGGCACGATCGTCACGGCGGCGAACACGCCCAGATCGAGCAATCCCGACTTGGCCGCTTCGATGCGCGACGTCGAGTAGGGCGTGCCCTCCGTGAGCCCCATCACGCGGCGCAGCGGCTCCTCGGGCAGCTCTTGTTTCCGCACGCCCTGGGCACCATCGGGGTCCAGGCCGACGATCTGCACCGGGCCCATCACCGCGGGCTCGGCCGGAACGATCTCGAGCGACACCGTGGCGCGTCTGTTCACGATGTCGACGAACGCATTCTCTTTCACGGTCGCGAACGCATAACCGCTGTCGGTGAGCGCCGTCTTCACGGCCGCCACGCATTGTGCGAACTTGTCCTCGTCGAAAGGCTGGCCCAGCGGCATGGCCGTCGTCGCGGCCAACTGAGCCCGGGCCTGCACGGCAGGGGGTAGCGCGTCGATGCCCGTGAGCAGCAGCTCGGTTGTCAGCGTGGGCTCGCCCTCCTCCACGATGATCTCGACCCTGATGTGCTGACTCCCAGTGGAGATCACCCGGCCCGCGCGCGCGACCGCGGAGTAGTAGCCGCGCGCATGGTAGTAGCGCTCGATTCGCGCGAGGTCCCGCTGCAGCGTGGCATGGGTGAACAGCCCATAGTCGTAGGGCCCCTGGAAGACCCAGAGGAATTTCTGGCCGGTGGCTGTGGCGATCCTGTCCTCCACATCCGCCTCGGGCAGCTTCTTTGTCCCAATGATCGTGACGTCGTCCGTGACCATGCGGCCAACCGGGATCGTGGAGCAGCCGAATACCGCTGAACAAAGGACGATCGCGGAACAGAGGCGAGCAAGCTCCCGAAGCACGCCGTACTATAGGCACCGATCGTGCCTGTCCACACCACAACCGCCATGATGCGAACATTGCGGTCGGTTGCAGCGATACCAGTCTCGTTCTCGTTCGCTCTCGGCCTGCTTCTTGCGGCTGGGCTATGGGCCTGCGTGTCGGATCTGCCCACCCCTCATTACGTGGCGCAGCCTGCATCAGCGCTCGTGCGCGTTCACACGCCGCCGCCACCGGCACGCGTCGAGACAGTCCCCGGGAAGCCAGCATCGGGCGCAGTGTGGCTCGATGGCGAGTGGGCGTGGCAAGGACGCAAGTGGGCGTGGCGTCGCGGCCAATGGGTCATGCCGCCGCCGGGCGCGAAGTACTCACCGTGGACCCAGACGCGCGATCTGAACGGCGACGTCTGGTTCGCGCCCGGAGCGTGGCGCAACGCACGAGGCGAGGAGGTGACACCGCCCGAACCCCTGGCCATTGCCACTGCGGGCCGGAGCGAAGTGACCGACGCCAACGGCGAGAAGGAAGACACCGGCCGCAACGTGCGCGCCAGGAAGCGCGATGGTGGAGCTCCACGACAAGACGCCCCACCACCACCCGCGGACCTCGACGATCGCGATGCTGGAGCGACGCCATGAGCCCGCTCCTTTTTTTCGTGCTGATGATCACGAGCTTCGCAACTCTGCTCACAGCGCACATCGCGATCGTGATCGGCCTCGCGAGGAAGGCCCCGCGGTGGCGCGCGCTCGTGGCGGTCGTACTTCCGCCAGTCGGTGCCGTATGGGCCATCCGCGACAAGCAGCGGCTGCGCGGCGTCGCGTGGTTCGTCGCTGCGGTGGTCTACGTGGTCGTGCGGCTCCTGGGCTGAGCGCGGCTACTTCCCCGCGGCGATCGCCTTTGCGTAGAAGTCGCGGTAGCCGTACGCGGACTCGTATCCATCCAGGTACTGCGTTCCGCGCACGCAATCGGTGAAGCCCTGCGTGACGCTTCCCACGAAGAATCCAACGAGCACCGGAGCGTCGTTCGTGCCCGCGAAGACGGGGCTGCCCTCGTCGCCGTCTGCGACACAAAGAGCGCTGTGCGCCTCAGGGTGAACCTCGAAGATTGGATCGCCCGCAAGGTCGACCGACACGATCACGCGCGCCGGCGTGCCCATGCGCGCTGCGGAGCTCGTGCCGTGATAGCCGATCGCGTGGACCGCATCGCCCATGCTCGGTCCGTCCGCCGGGAGCGCCGCGGGGCGCACGCCCGGCACCGCGTGGTCGAGCACGAGGTACGCGACGTCGAACATGCGAAGCGCGTGCTGGAGGTCGATGCTCCCTTGCGCCTCGGCGTGGAACTGGGGATGAACGTGGACCTCCGTGACGCGCGCCGCCGCACGACCCACGTCACCCACGCCGAACGACCAACCCGTTGCCCCTGGATGGCGAAGGACGCAGTGTGCTGCCGTGACGACCACGCGTGGTGCGATCAGCGTTGCGTTGCACGCGACAGTGCTCGCTGCAGATGACGCGGAGCCTGCGCCCGAGAACGTGAGATATCCACCCGCCGCGAAGGTCTGATCACGCTGACCTCCGACGAGGTTCGCATCGTCGTTCGCCGTCTCGGCGGTCGCCTCGGCGGCACATCCAGCGCCAAGAAGGACCACTGCGAGAAGCGAGAGTGAACGGGCCATGGGGCGGAGCATGATCGTTCAATACGCACAATGTAGGCCAAACGCCCACCTGCGTTTTTCGTGCGAAATAGTCGCATTTCGGCCCGTCTGCCTCCGGTATCGTCGCCGGGATGGACACCACGCGAACCACCGATGGGATCCAGGCGCCGTCGTTCCTCTACGGCACTGCGTGGAAGGAGGACGACACGCAGCGGCTCGTCACGATGGCGCTCGCGGCGGGCTTCCGGGGAATCGACACGGCGAACCAGCGAAAGCACTACCACGAGGCCGCAGTAGGGGAGGCGTTGCGGCTCGCGTTCGATGCGGGGATGCGGCGCGACGCGCTCTTCATCCAGACCAAGTTCACTCATCGCGATGGGCAAGACCACCGCTTGCCTTACGAGGCGGCCGCGCCGATCGCGACGCAGGTGCGGCAGTCGTTCGAGAGCTCCCTCGCGCATCTGCATGTCGACGTGATCGACTCCTATGTGCTCCACGGTCCAAGCACGAGCCGCGGGCTGGGTCGTGAGGATCGCGAGGCATGGGCCGCGATGGAGGACCTGCTGGCCGCGGGGCGCGTGCGCATGCTCGGTGTGAGCAACGTCACCGCGGAGCAGCTCTCGCTCCTATGCCGCGAAGCGCGCACGCCGCCCGCCATGGTGCAGAATCGAACCTACGCACGCAAGGGCTGGGACAGAGAGGTGCGTGCGGTCGCAAAGGAGCACGGTGTCGTCTACCAGGGCTTCTCCCTGCTGACGGCGAACGCGGCAGCGGTCGAGAGCGCCGCGGTCGCTTGCATCGTCGCGCGGACCGGGCGCACGCGCGCGCAGATCATCTATCGCTTCGCGATGCATCTTGGCATGATCTGCCTCTGCGGCACGAAGAGCGCCACGCACATGGCGGAGGATCTCGCAGCCACCGGTTTCGACCTCGGGGCAGACGAGATAGCCAGCCTGGAGACGTGGAGGAGCCGCTGAGCCTGAGCCCTCAGAAGACGTGAAGCGATCCCCGCTTCACGAAGCGCTCTTCGATCTGCGTTGCGGTGAGCTTCTCCTCCACCACGACCGACCCTGCCTCCCACATGCCGCCCTCCCACGTGTGCTCGCGCGTCGCTCCGGTCTTGAGCTCGTTGCCAGTGAGCCCCAGCGACGTGAGCGCGGTGAGCGCCTCGTTCGCGCCAAGGGCTGCGGCGCCCGTCTCGGTGATCGCGTTGCTCCGGAGGTCCAGCTTCTCGAGCGCGGGCAGCGAGCGCGAGGCCGCGACCGCGATCGCCGCGTCGTCCGCGAGCCGGTTGTCCGAGAGGTCCACGTACGAGAGCGCGCGATGCACACAGCCCACGGCGAGCTTCACTGCGCTTTGACTCGAGACGCCGCACTGGGGCAGCTCGAGCTCGCGCAGCGCGGGGGCTGCCCTTCTCCCGAGGCGCGCAAGCGCGTCCCCCAGCGAGTCGCGCACGATCCGAAGCCGCTCGAGCTTGGCGAACACCTGCGAGTCGAAGAGCGCGCTCGCGCCGTCCGCGCCCACGCCACATCCATCCAGGTGTAGATCGCGAAGCTCCGTCATCGCCGCGGAGAGCGCACGTGCCCCGACGGTGCCGATGGTACTGCCTGTAATATACATGCTTCTCACCGCCGTCAGATGGGGCGCGAGCGCCGCAAAGCCGTCGCCGTGGAAGCGTGGATTGTCCATGATGCAGAGCTCTTCCACGGACGCGAGCCACGGCGCGGCGCCAAGGGCACGGGCGCCAAGATCGTCGAGCACGTTCTTCTCCAGGACGAGCTTCTTCACGCCCGAGAGCGCGGGCGCAGAGACGAGGGTCCTGAGCGCCTCCACGGGCAGCGCCAGGTCTTGCCAGTTCGGCGACTGACCGGCGAGCTTGAGCGACGTCACGCGCGCGAGCTCGGGCAATGCGGCGAGCTCGGCGATCGCGGGGACGATCCCGGCAAGAGAATGGAGCGTCAGGGAGACCGCAGGATGGGTGAGGAACGCGTCTCTGGAAGCGACGACGTCGGCCGGGTTGGACGAGATGATCGACAGGATCGTTCCGTCCTCGAACGTGGTGATGCCCGCCATCCTCCGACTATACCTGTGTGGAGGCGCGCCCCTCTCATCTTCGCCGCTGGAGGCCGTCCCGCGATATGATCCGGGTTCGATGCTCACGCCCGGCACAGTCGTCGCTGGTGATTTTCGGATCGAGCGTGCGCTCTCCGAAGGCGGCATGGGCGCCGTGTACGTGGCCGAGCAGATCTCCACGGGCTCCATGCGCGCGCTGAAGGTGATCAGGACGGAGCTCTTGCATCAGCAGAAGCTTCGCCAGCGCTTCGAGCAAGAGGCCAAGGTCACGTCGAAGATCGCGAGCGACCACGTTGTCAGCGTCGTCGCCGCTGGCATCGATCCCACGCTGCAATTGCCGTGGATAGCGATGGAGCTCCTCCAGGGCCAGACACTCGCGGACGTGGTGCGTGACCGCGGCCCCCTCCCACCGTCCGGCGCTCTCGGGATCCTCTCCCAGCTCGCGCACGCCATGGATGCAGCGCATCGCGTGGGCGTGGTGCATCGCGACCTGAAGCCCGAGAACATCTTCCTGGCCGAATCGCGGAGGTCCGGCACGCCGTACTTCGTGAAGGTGCTGGATTTTGGCATCGCGCGCGTCATCCGCGAGGCGCAGGTCTCTCACACGGACTCGCTCGGCACGCCGCTGTGGATGGCGCCGGAGCAGGCTGGCAACGGTGAGGCCGTGGGGCCCAAGACGGACATCTGGGCGCTCGGGCTCATCGTCTTCTTCCTGCTCACGGGGAAGCCGTACTGGCTCTCCGCGCGTGAGGACGGCACCGCGCTCTCCATCGTGAAGGAGGTGTGCCTGAACCCGCTCGAGAAGGCGTCCGTCCGCGCCACGGCCCTTGGCACGGGCGTGGTCCTCACGTCCGGGTTCGACGAATGGTTCGCCGGGTGTGTGGCGCGTGAGCCGGCCGACCGGTTCGCCACCGCGGGCGCCGCGCTCGTGGGTCTTCGCAAGGCGCTCGGTCTCCCCGATGATGAGCTCGGCTCCGGAAAGACCGACCTGCTGCTCTCGCCCTCGCCCGCGCAGACGCCGCGCGCGTCCGACGGCAAGTCCGTGTCGACAACCGACGGCGCGCTTCCCGATGCGAAGACGGAGCTCGCGCTCGCGTCGCCGTCTGCCACACCCGCAGTGCCCATCTCCGTAGCTGCATCCGTGCAAGAGAGCGCGGAGGCGAAGGCCGCCACGGGCATCACCAACGCGAGCGACACGCCGTCGGGCGTGGTGACGAAGCGCTCACCAGGCGCGACCGGACCGCCGGGGACCGCTGCGAGGCCAGGGTATGCGCGGTTCACGGTCCCGGGACTGGTGGTCGTCGTGATCGCCGCAGCGTTCTTCGGCATACGGGCGAACCGTCGCGCGAACGACGAGCGCGCCTGCCAGGATACCCGCGCCACGGAGCCGTGCATGCGCAGCTGCACGCGGGGAAATCAGCAGTCGTGCGCGACCGTCGGCGCGCGTCTCGCGTTCCCGCTCAGCGGCGGAAGACAGGACACCGCGGAGGCGCTCCGCCTGCTCGGGCGCTCATGCGAGAGCGGACGCGGATGCGGCACGCTGGGCGTGATGAGCGAGCTCGGCATTCCGGGCGCGCCCACGGACACGGAGAAGACGTTCGATCGCGCGTGCGACGGCGAGCCGTTCGAGTGCGCGCTGGGTGTTGCGCACGCGCTCCGCGGCCCGACCGATCGCGAGCTGCCAGAGCTGTGGAAGGGGCGAGCGGCTGGCATCGACCCCGCCGCTGCGTGCGCGCACGGGCCCGACGCGTGTGGGCTCGCGTGGCTTCCAAAGCTCGGACCGGCGACGCCCGCGATTCGCGCATCGTACGAGACCGGCTGCGCGGCTGGCTCCTCGCTCGCGTGCAACAACCTGGCAACGCTGTATGCAGAGGGCCAGGCGGGCGTGGAGCAGAACCCCGAGATGGCGCGCGACCGCTTCCAGAAGGCGTGCGACGCCGGCGACGCTGTCGCGTGCAACAACGCTGGCTTCGTCGCGGGTGGATTCGTGGCGTCGCCGCGCGTGGGTCCACGCGGTGAGATCACCTACAAGCTCCGTTGCGCGGGCCCGTTCAAGGTGGGCTGCGCGGGGTGGGGCGCGTCCGTGCATACGGTGCCGCCGGGCACGCCCGCGGATCTCGGTTCCGCGGCCGCCGCATTCGAGCGCGCATGCAAGCTCGGCGCGCCGATCGCGTGCGTGAACCTGGGCGCGCTCGTGTACGTCGGCAAGGGGGTCGCGGCCGACCGAGCCCGTGCCGAGCAGCTCTTCGCCACCACGTGCTTCAAGGGCGATCCGGGGGCCTGTGGTGAGCAGGCCAGCGCGCTCCTCAACGTTCGCATGGACCATCCGCGCGATGGGCGCGGCGGCTTCGGCTTCATGCAGCGTGCGTGCAAGGGCGGCGAGGAAGACGCCTGCGCCATTGTCTATACGATGATGATCGGCGGCGTCACGGACCATGGTCACGAGGCCGAGGGGCTTCTTGGCATGAAGCGGCTGGCCGAAAAGCACATCTACTCGCACGAACTGGCGCAGCTCTACGAGACCGGCGCCGATGGACTTCCGCGCGATCCCGAGCAAGCACGCAAGGTCGCCGTCGCGCTCTGCGAGTCGGAGTGGCACTGCACGGACGCGTCCTACTACTTCGCCCGCGGCATCGGCGGACCAAAGGACGAAGGCCACGCGCTCGCATCGCTCGCCACCGGATGCGACCACGACGACCTCCAGTCATGTACGGAGCTGGGCGCGGCGTACCGCGATGGTCGCTTCGTCGGCAAGGATCCCACGCGTGCCGTGTCGATGTTCCAGAAGGCGTGCAGCGCGGGCGAGTGGGACGGATGCGAGAGCCTGTCGGCAGCGTACGCGACGGGCGACGGCAGCTCGAAGGATCTGCCCCGCGCGTTGTCACTTGCGCGTGACGCATGCGATCACGGTCACCCGGGGAGCTGCGCGCGCGTGGGAACCATGCTTGCCGACGGGCAGGGCGCCGCGCGTGACGTGGACACGGCGGTTCCATTCCTCGCGTTCGCATGCAGACGTGGCGTCATGCCCGCGTGTGCAAAGCTGACGGATCTCAAGAAGCCCGTTCCGGATCTGGACCTCTGACGTGCACCGTGCGCTGCTTTCTCCCGCTCGCTGTGCGCTCACCGCTTGTCTGGCCCTCGCCGCCGGATGCCGATCGCGGCTCGAGGACCCGGGTGCAGCGCCGAGCGCCACGTCGAGCACGACGGCGCCGATGCCAGTGGGCGTGTCCGCACGCAGCGACGCAGGAGTACGGCTCTCCAGGCGCGGTGGCACCGACGTCACGTTCTACGTCGCCTCTGACCTTCACTTTGGCCTGGGGTATCCGGACGATCTCACGAAGCTTCCGCCGAATCCCACCACGTCGCCGGTCGGGCTCGAGAAGGACAACGTCGCGCTGCTTCGACGCGTCAACACGATGGAGGGGCGCGCCTACCCGACGGAGCTCGGCGGCAAGGTCGCGAGCCCGCGCGGGCTGCTCATCACCGGCGACCTCACGGAGTGGGGACGCAAGGAAGAGTGGGAGCGCTTCCTCGCGTTCTATGGGCCCGGCGCACGCGATGGGGGAGCTCGACCGCCCGTGTTCGAGATCGTTGGCAACCACGACAAGGTCAACGGGCCGTGGGTCGAGGCGCAGGTCGCTGCGCGTCACGGCGGCCGCTTCTACGCCTGGGACTGGGACGACGTGCATTTCGTCGCGCTCGGCGAGGCCCCGGACGATGAAGGCATCGCGTTCCTCGAGCGTGATCTCTCCCGCGTGGATCTCGACGTTCCGCTCGTGGTCTACCTTCATCGCTGCCTCCTTGGCCCGTGGTCGGACGACAACTGGTTCGGCGACGGCAACTTCAGGGACCGTCTGGCGCACGCGCTCGAGGGCCACGCCGTGAGGGCCATATTCCATGGACATCATCATGCGTCCGGCCATTACCTGTGGCATGGCTATGACGTGTTCAAGCCCGGCGCCGTCAAGGACAACGCGCACACGTTCGTGGTCGCGCACCTGACGGAGGCGGAGTCGACGTTCGCGTATTTCGACTACAACACCGACGCGTGGGGACGCGTGTACCGATTGGCGCGAAGACCGTGACTTCGTCCGAAGAGCTGCAGGTGGAGGCTCGAACGCGCGTTGGCACCGTCGTCGACGGACGCTATGAGCTGCTCGCTCTCGCGGCAGCGGGTGGCATGGGATACGTGTATCGTGCACGCGATGTGACCGGGGGTGGCATGGTCGCCCTCAAGGTCCTTGGCGCGGAGTTCGCCGATGCGCCGCGCTTTGCTCGCGAAGCGGAGATGCTCTCGCGCGTGGAGCACCCGGGCATCGTGCGGTACATCGCACACGGCGCGTTGCCGGGCGGAGAGAAGTACCTGGTGATGGAGTGGCTGTCTGGGTGCGATCTCTCGCAGCGGTTGACCAGCGGCTCTCTCTCCGCGGCGGACACGCTGACCATCGCGCTTGGCGCGGCACATGCGCTCTCCGCGGCGCATGCCCGCGGCGTCGTGCATCGCGACCTCAAGCCGAGCAATCTCTTCCTGGTCGATGATGAGCTCACTCAGGTGAAGCTGCTCGACTTCGGTATCGCGCGCGTTCTCACGCGTGGTGACGCAACCATCACCGCGGAGCTGGTCGGGACGCCGGCGTACATGTCGCCGGAGCAGGTACGTGGTGGAGCGATCGACCGCCGCGTGGACGTGTACGGCCTGGGGGCGCTCATGTTCCGTTGCCTCTCGGGCCAACCGCCCTTTGGGGGCTCGCACGAGCTCGCGGTGCTCGCGAAGATCCTGCTCGAGCCCGCGCCCAGCGTCCGCGAGCTCGCGCCAGACGTGTCTCCCGCGATGGACGTGGTCATTGCACGAATGCTCGCGAAGGACCCCGCTGACCGCCCGGCCGATGGCGCGCAGGTGGTGAAGGAGCTCGAGGCGCTCAGGGAGCAGACCCAGCGGTTCAGTAATCGAATTGCCACCGCCATCACGGCGCGGGAGCAGCGGGTCGCGTCCGTCGTACTGTGCGCGAGCGCCGCGGCGGTTGCAGCCACCATGCCCGAGGCCACAGCGGACCGCGACGAGACGCTTCTGCGCCAGGCCATCGCCGAGCGCGGCGGAGCCCTGGATGCGCTGCCGAGAGGCGCGTGGCTGGTCACGATCCCCAGCGCGACCTCACCCGCAGAGCAGACCATGCACGCCGCGCGCTGCGCGCTCGTGATGCACAAGCTGAGGCCGTCGGTGCCGCTCGTGGTCGCCACGGGCAAGATTGTACTCTCCGGTGAGCGTCATGTCGGCGAGGTCATCGACCGGGCGGCGGAGGCTCTGTTTGCGCAGCGCGATGTGCGGGGCGGCTCCGTCCGCGTAGACGCGGCGACCGCGGAGCTGCTCGAGGGGCGCTTCGCCGTCGAAGGTGAGGGCGAATGGCGCTTGCTCGTGGGTGAGGCGGAGTCCGTCACGCCCGTGCGAACGTTGCTCGGCAAGCCAGCGGGTTGTGTGGGCCGTGACCATCAGCTCGCCATGCTGGGCGCAACGCTTTCGGCATGCCGCTCGGAGCCGCGAGCGTGTGCGGCGCTGCTCACGGCTCCGGCGGGTGTCGGAAAGACCCGGCTGGTCCACGAGGTGCTTCGCACGCTCGTTCCGGTCTCGCCGGACGTGGTGGTGCTGTTCGCAAACGGTGATGCCACGCGTGCCGCGTCGCCGTTTGCCGTGGCCTCGCAGCTCGTGTTGCGTGCTGCTGGCGCGCGCGACGCGGAGGCAGAGGGGACGGTGCGCGGAAAGCTGAGCACGCTGATCGCCCGTGATTTCTCGGGCGCGGAGGCCGTGCGCGTCACGGACCTGCTCTGCGAGATCTGCGGTGTGCCCACACCGCAAGAGGACGCCAGCCCAGCGCTGCGCGCAGCCCGCTCGGATCTTGCGGTCATGGCGGATGCCCTGAGCGATGCGTTCGTCGAGTGGCTGCGCGCCCAGACCGCGCGCGCGACCGTGCTCGTGGTGATCGAGGACTTGCACTGGACGGACGCCGCATCGATCCGCCTGCTGGAGCTCGCGTTCGGCGCGCTGGAGGCACGTCCGCTGTTCGTGCTCGCCACGTCGCGTCCGGAGGGCGGCGCTGTCCTGTCCGAGCGCTTCCGGCAACGGGGCCTCGTGGAGATCGTTCTCGGTCCGCTCACGCCGCAGGCCTCGGAGCGGCTCGTGCGGTCGGCGCTCGGCGCCACGATCTCGGACGACCTCGTGCACGCGCTCGTGCGTCGTGCGGCAGGGCACCCGTTCCACCTGGAGGAGCTGGTACGCGCGGCCTCCAGCGGGCGCGGTGCCGACGCGCTTCCCGACTCCGTGCTCGGCATGGTGCAGGCACGCCTGGACGAGCTCGATCCGCAGCAACGTCGGCTCCTCCGCGCGGCCAGCGTATTTGGCGAGCGATTCTGGGCGGGCGCCGTGGCCGCACTGCTTGGCGATGACGTCTCCACGAGCGACGTGCGCGGTTGGCTCCACGACCTCACGCAGCAAGAAGTCGTGACAGAGGAGCGCACCTCCAAGTGGCACGGGGAGTCGGAGTATCGATTCCGACATGCGCTGCTGCGTGACGCCGCGTACGCCACGCTGGCCAAGGAGGACCGCGTGCTTGGGCACCGCCGCGCCGGTACCTGGCTGCAGCAGATGGGCGAGAACGACTCCGCAGTCCTGGCCGAGCATTACTTTCGTGGTGAGGCGTTTCCCGAGGCCCTCACACAGTCCATCCGTGCAGCAGCCACGGCGCTGCAGCGAAACGACTTCAACGAGACGCAGAGGCACGTCACGCGCGCACGCACGCTGGGCGCGAATACGGCCGAAGACGCTGCGCTCCATGCGATCGAGGCGGAGGCGCTCTACTGGCGTGGTGAGCTTCCATCCGCCTGCGCCCACGCGTTCGAGGCAGCCCGCGCCGCGGGGCCCGGCACGCCAGCTTGGCTGGACGCGGCCTCCATCGCGATCAGTGCGCTCGGGCAGAGCGGCAAGAACGACGACGTCGCCGCGTGGCTGGACCAGGTCGCCCGTGTGCCGGTGCTGCCCGAGAGCAAGAATGCGCACGCCGTCGCCCTGGGCCGGGGCATCACGCAGCTGGTCTGGGCCCACCACGAGGGCGGCTATCGAGCAGCGCACGCATCGCTCGACGCGCTTGCCACCGCGGGAGATCTGGAACCGTTCGCGGCGGGGTGGGTGCATCGCACGCGTGGCGAGTCCGCGTGGGTCGGTGCGGGAGACGTGGGCGAAGCAAGACGCGAGCTGGACGCGAGCTGCGACGCATTCGAGCGCGCTCATGCCGTGCGCGCGCTCTGTCTCACCCGGATCAACGCCGCGAGTCTGGCGGGATGGTCGGGTGATCCCGCGCGCGGAATGGAGCTACTCCAGAGATCGCGTGCAGAGGCCGAACGCCTGGGCGCGGGGTTCCTCGTTCGCTATGCGTGCGCCGTCGAAGGCCTCGTGCTGGCGTTTTCGCGAGACCCGGGCGCCGAGCAGATCATGCGCGCGGCGGGGGCTGGTGTGGCGCAGAGCCCGCGGCTGCTCACCGTGTGCCATCTGGTGACGGGCTCGCTGGCCTTGTTGCGGGGCGATCTGACGACCGCAAGCGAGACCGCGGCGGCCGCGACCGCGCTCGACGTGGTGGCGGATCTTCGCTGCGCCGCGGTTGCCCTCGAAGCGCGCGTTGCGCTCGCGAAGGGTGACATCGCCAACGCCGCGGCACTGGCGGTGGACGCGGCGCGTATCGAAGGTGGTCGCCCCGACGTGGAGCTGATGACCGGCCTCGCCGGCCTCGCGCTCGCAGAGGTCCGCTTGCACGAGGGCGATCGAGACGCCGCCAGGAACGCGCTGTCGCCGGTGATGGCCAAGCTGACGCGCGTGGCGAGCACGCTCGACTCCCAGGCCGCAAGGCTCAGCTTCTGGCAACGACCCCTCCCGAACGCCGAGATTCATGCCCTGGCAAACGACCTGGGTCTTGGCGTACAAGTGGCGGCCCCATGACGTTTGCGTTCGACAACACCTACGCCCGTCTGCCGGCGCAGTTCCACGCCGCGACCACACCCACGCACGTTCGAACGCCCCGCGTGGTGAAGATCAATCGCGCGCTCGCCGAGGTGCTCGGGCTCGATGCCGACGTGCTCGCGTCCGCGGAGGGCGCGGCGTTGCTCTCCGGCAACGCGGTGCCAGAGGGCGCGGAGCCCATCGCGCTTGCGTATGCAGGTCACCAGTTCGGCAACTTTGTTCCGCAGCTGGGCGACGGGCGCGCGATCCTGCTGGGTGAGATCGTGGGCAAGGACGGCAAGCGGCGCGATCTGCAGCTGAAGGGCGCCGGGCGAACGCGCTTCTCACGCGGTGGAGACGGCCGCGCCGCGCTGGGGCCCGTGCTGCGCGAGTATCTCGTGAGCGAGGCCATGTTCGCGCTCGGTGTCCCCACCACACGTGCGCTCGCCGCTGTGACCACGGGCGAGCATGTCGCGCGCGAGGAGATGCTGCCTGGCGCGGTGCTCACGCGCGTCGCCGCAAGTCACATCCGCGTGGGAACGTTCGAGTTCTTCGCGGCCCGCGACGACAACGAGGCGCTCTCCACGCTGGCCACCTATGCCCTCACGCGCCACTATCCAGACGCGACCGGAAGCGGAAATGACCCACGCGCGCTGCTCGAGTGCGTGATCGATGCGCAGGCGAACCTGGTGGCGCGCTGGCTTGGCGTGGGCTTCGTGCACGGCGTGATGAACACGGACAACACGAGCATCTCCGGCGAGACAATCGACTACGGTCCGTGCGCGTTCCTGGACGTCTACGATCCGAAGAAGCGATTCAGCTCGATCGACCACGGCGGCCGCTACGCATTCGCGAACCAACCACGCATCGCGCACTGGAACGTCACCAGGCTGGCAGAGGCCCTCCTCACACGTCTCTCCACGGACGAGGAAGAGGCAGTCCGCGTCGCCACTGGATGCCTGGAGAAGTTCCCCGCGATCTTCGATGCAGCCTACGCGCGCGTGCTCCGCGCAAAGCTCGGCCTCGTGAACGCCGAGGACGCTGGCGATGCGGCGCTGACCGCGGACCTGTTCGGTCGAATGGCCGGAAACGATGTAGATTACACATTGTTCTTCCGGCGCCTGTGCGACGCCGCAGCATCCCCCGAGAAGGACGCGGAGGCCGCATCCTTGTTCACCGAGCCGGCCGCATTTCGGGACTGGTCGGAGTCGTGGCGCGCGCGGCTCTGCCGCGAGCCGGACGTGTCCTCGGAGTCGCGTGCCGCCGCGATGCGCCTGGCGAACCCAGCCTTCATCCCGCGCAATCACCGGGTGGAGGAGCTCATCGTGGCCGCTGCAGAGCGACAGGACTACGCGCCGTTCGAGGCCCTGCTCTCGGTGGTCACGCGTCCCTACGACGAGCACCCGGACCTTGCGCATCTTGCGACACCGCCGAAGCCCGAAGAGCGCGTGAAGGCCACGTTCTGCGGAACCTGAGTGGTGATGTCACCCGTTCGGGGCGTTGCATGACGTCTGCCCCGTGGGATGCTTGATGATGCGGGAAAGGTCGCGTCGCCCGCGCTGGGCTGTTGCTCTCGCATTCGCCACGCTGATGGGGTGCGGCGCGCGCACGGAGCTCTTGGGCGTATCGGATGCCGTACAGGATGATTCGGGCGCGCCCGCCGACGCCGCGCAGCTCGACGGCACGGTGCCATTCGACGCAAGCAATCCACAAGATGCGGGCTCCGACGACGCAACGCCCGACGCGTCGATGGTGGATGGTGGCGCGGACTCCGCGCCAATCGAGTGCGTCGTGCAGAGCACAACTTCCCTTGCGGAGGTTGGCGTCGCGGAGCTGGACCAGATCTCGCTCGACGACTCGTATGTCTACTTTCACGGCGACAAGGGGATCTCGCGCGTCGCCAAGTCGGGTGGCGCGGTGACATCACTCGCGACTGGAAAGGCTCCATCGTGGCCGGATCTGTACGCATTCGCGCTGGACGACACAGGTGTCACCTGGTGGCAGATCAAGAACGGTGCGATGCAGACGGATGTGAAGCGCGTGCCCAAGCAAGGAGGCGCCCCCACCATCGTGGCCACGCTCTCCGACTATGTCGGCTACGGCGTGGCAGGACCGGGAGGGAGCACCTTCGCGTGGAACGGGGTCGTGCTCGATTCGGTGACCGCGAACGGTGTCATCAAGCAGGTCGGCGGTACGCCGTTCAATACGTCGGCCGTGGCCTATTCCGGCGGCGAGCTCTACGTCCTTGCACAGTCCGGCGTGTACAGATGGGACGGGATGGTCTTCCAGTCGCTCGCCGCGACGGTCAATATCTATCCGGTCCTGATGGCGTTCGACGACGACACCGTCTTCGTGGTCTCGAACGACTTGAACAGCGGATTCCTCGTCAGCTCGGTTCCGAAGCTCGGCGGTGTGCTCACCACGCTCCTGGCAGTGCCCACGTCGTATGTCGGCGGCATCACGGTGGACGCGGACCATGTCTGGGTTGCCAATCGCGTGCCTGGTGGAGGTGCGCCGTCCGCACTGCTCCGCATGAACAAGGACGGGACGAATGTCACCTCGGTGGCGACCAGCGCAACGTCGCAGATCGTCGCCGTGGCCGTGGACGACAACTGCGTCTACTGGACGGAGACCACGAACAGCGGCAAGGTGCCGAGCCGCGTCGTCGTCAGTCCCAAGTAGGCAGCCGTGGTCAGTCCTCGCCGGTCATGTACTCGGGATGCTCCTCCATGAACTTCATCAGGATGGGCATCATCACGGGGGCAGCGAGCTCGCTCGGCGACGTCTCGGGTGACACCTCCTTGCAGACGTCGATGACGATGCCCAGCGCGCGCATGAACATCACGTTGTCCTGCGGCGTCTTGAAGGTCTCGAGATCGAGGATGGTCTTGAGCTCGCCCACGATCGATTTCACGGAGTCTCCGTCCTTTGGCGCGTGATCGAAGATCAGGGCGCGCGTCGCCGGGTCCGCGAACATCTGCTTGGCCCATTTTTCGAGCTTCGCGCGGTCGCTCTCGCCCACGGCGCCCTTCTGGATCAGGCCGTCCACGTAGAGCCTGGGGCGGTTGAAGTAGCCACCGAACATCTCCTTCTGCAGCCCCTCGCGCACGTGATCGGGTAGCCGCTTCACCATGCCGAAATCAAGCAGCACAAGCTTGCCGTCGGGTGTGCAGAACACGTTGCCGGGATGGGGGTCCGCGTGGAACATCCCCGTCACGAATGCCTGGTAGAGGAACGAGCCCAGGTAGACGCGCATCAGCGCGAGCCTGTCGACGTTCCACTCGCGCAGCTTGTCCATGCAGTCCACGTTCGTGCCTTCGATGAAGCCGAGCGTGAGCACGCGGCGACGTGTGGTCTCCCAGTAGACCTTCGGGACCATCACGCCCTGCGATTCGAGGGAGCGACCGATCTCCTCCGTGGCCTTGCCTTCGAGCACCAGATCCAGTTCGCGCCGCAGCGGCTCCTCCGACTCGCGCAGGAGTATCGTCAGAT
This sequence comes from Polyangiales bacterium, assembly GCA_038230375.1. GTDB lineage: Bacteria > Myxococcota_A > Polyangia > Polyangiales > Polyangiaceae > JANXLV01. The sequence continues at coordinate 118,865 of JBBRNJ010000010.1, forward strand.
CCACCTTCCGGAGCACGAGGCCGAGCGCGCGTAGCAGCAAGCCCATGAGCGCCAGGTCGATGGAGACGCTGCGTGCAAGGCCGGGGTGCTGCACCTTCACGACGACCTTCTCGCCTGTCTTCAGGCGAGCCATGTGCACCTGCGCCATGGACGCGGCGGCGATGGGCGTCTCGTCGATCTCGGCGAAGATCTCGAGGGGCGGCGCGCCCAGCTCCTCCTCCAGCACCGCCGCGATCTCCGCATAAGGAGTGGGCACAACCGCGTCGCGCAGCGTGCGCAGCTCCTCGCAGGTCTCCTTAGGCAGCAGGTGCGCCTGCATGGACGCGAGCTGCCCGATCTTCACGTTCGCGCCCTTGAGCCTGCTCGCCGTGCGCGTGAAGCGCTGCGCATTCAGGCGATGCACCTTCGATGCGTGCTCCGCCGTGAGCCGCACGCGCAGCACCTTCGTGCGCAACAGCAACCACAGATAAGAGAGCACCACCCGCATCTGGAGCCAGACGAGCGCAAGGACGTGTCCCGCAGCGGAGCCCTTTGCGCTCAGTGGAACCCGGAGCAAGGCAGGGCCCGCAGCGGGGCCGTTTCATCGGCCGTGGCGGACGACTTGCCCGAACCCGCGCCCACCGGCATGAGTCTGTGCGCGACGAGCGCGACCGCAGTGGTCAGCTTACGCATCCGTCGAGCATAGCGCGCGTCATGCCGGTGTGTGCAGACTCACTCACATGCCCGGAACGGGCATCACTTCGATGATCTCGATGAACCCATCCCCCATCATGAAGTGCGGATGCCCCTTCATGGTGGCGGCGAGCTCCTCCTTGGACTCCGCCTGCAGCAGCGAGTAGCCGCCCAGATCATTGGTGATGGGCGCAGTGGCGCCCTCGGTGACGCGGAGGCTCTTGCCAAGGGGCGCGCCCATGTCGACGATCGCCGACGCGGACTTCTTGCTCCACGTCATCCACGCCTCCATGCCGGCCTTCTGCTGCTCCGGCGTCGCTGTCTTCATCTTTTCGAATGCGGAAGCGGGTGCCTTGTAGAGAACGAGAAATTTCTTCATGGTGATCTCCTTGCCAGCGGGCGTACGCCCATTCGGGTCACGCCGCAACGGTGCGCGGACCCGGAGCTATGGCCGCGTGAGCGCGCGGCCCTTGGCGAGCTCCTGCGGCGATTTCGAGCAGGTCGTGCTCGGCTCCGCATGCAGCACCGCCAGGCGGCGGAGCTCCTCCGCGTCCTTCGCCGCGCGCGCGACCTCGGAAGCGAGCACGAACAGGTCCATGCCGCCTGGCTTCCTGCACACGGACGCCAGCGCCGCCGCCAGATGCTTCTCCGCCTCCGCGGTGTGTCCGTATGCCAGCAGCAAACCAGCAGCGCTCTTCCGTGCGTCCACCGTCAGCCAGACCGCATCGGGGGCGGCCTCCACAATGTCGTCGTGCGCGCTCACCGCATCCGCGACAGGCGCCGGGAGCTCCTCCTGCGGACGCACGCGAACCGGCGAGTGCAGGGTCCGATCGCGCGGGGCGAGACCTAGCGTCCCGTGGCTCGATGCGAAGCGTGCCTCCTCGTAGCGGAGGTGGAGATCCGCAAGGTCGACGAGAGCACGCGCGGCGTTCACGCGCGGCGGCCCGGCATCGGCGTCATCACGAACGCGGCGGCCGGCGATCGTGGCCTCCGTCCAGCTGGCAGCGTTGATGGTGGCCCCGCTTCGTGTCAGCCACGAGAGCTCCGACATCCGGACCGCAGCGAGCTGCGCGCGGGCCTGCGGAGCCTGCGCGCCGGCTGTGGCGCGCGTCGTCCACACGTCCACGGCGCGCTTGAAATGGCCCAGCGCCGTCGCATCATCTACGGGCAGCGGGCCCTTCGCGCGCGCCGCTGCGTCAAGCGAGCCAACGAGCGACGCGAGGGCCTGCGCCAGCTCACGCGGGGCGTCGTTCGCGAGCAGTGTCGCAGCGGCGAGCGCGTCGGCGTCGTTCGCGTTCGCGCTGCGCCAGGGGGATCCAGTGGCGACAAATGCGACAACGTCGTCCCACGCAGCCACCGCGCGGACCCATCGGGGCACAGCCGTGTCAGTGCGCATCGTGCGCGCCGCCATGCCGTTCACACGCGCAATCGCCTGGAGGACGCGCGGGGCGTCGCGATGGTTCGGGAAGCGCTGCCGGAGCTCGCCAAAGGTCAGAAGCGCGTTCTGGAACTGGTTCAACTCCACGTACAGGTGCGCGAGCGCCGCCAGCACGTCGGGAGCGAACGCACGCTCCTTTGGCGCCAGCGAAGGATCGAGCGCACGTTCGAGCGCGATCCGAAGCTTTGCCTCCACCACGTCTGGGTGGACCTCCGTGTCGATCACGTCGGGCCGAGCGATGACAGGGGCATCGGCGGGAGGGCCCTCGTAGTCGACGTGGGCCAGCGCGTCCGCGAGGAGCATGAGAGCCTCTTCGCGCTCGACCGGGGCGCATGCCATGGTCTCCTCGCAGAGGATGAGCGCCCGCGAGAGCTCCTCTGCTGCAGCGTGATATCGCTCGTGCGCGTGCAGTGCGCCGCCGAGCTCGAGCCGCGCGTGGCGCATCGCTGGGCCGCGCGGGACGCTCGCACCCGCGCGGACCGCGTGCTGATACGCCTCGATCGCGCGCGGAACGACGAATGGTCCTCCGCGTCCATCGCGCGTGCGGTGCGCACGAGCCACAGCGATCCATGCCGCGACGCGCGCCTCCGCATTCACGGGGTCCCCGACGTTGTCCGGGCACGGGCCGTAGAGGGAAACGTAGTGTGTGTCGGCGTCGTCGGCCGTCTTCGTCTTCGACTTCGGCGCCATGTCGGTCGGCGTTGGATGGGCCGCCTCCCACCGATTCCAGTAGGGAAGATCGTGGTCCTGCGGAAGCGGGTCCACCCGTGCAGCGGCGCCGTCCGCTCCCGGCGCGTAGGCGAATCGAGATGGACACGCGACGTGGCGTCGCAGCGCGTCCGCCTCTTCAAGCGCCAGTGCGGCGTCGAGTCCCGAACTCAGCATCGTTGCGATCTCGCGGGAGCGCGGCCCCTCGGGCACACGAACGTACAGCCGTCGGAGCGCCTGCGCGGCAGCAGGATCCATGGCGCTCGCGTGGTGGACCGCTGCGATCTTCTCGAGCGCGATGAGCGCACGGTCGCCTGCAGCGGGGTCGGCGGCGATCGCCTCCAGCTCCGCGACCGATCCCGGCAGTGGATCGATCTCGAGCGGCGGCACGGGCGCAGTGGGCGGCGGCCTGGATGGATGCAAAGGAGTGGGAGGGGCTGACGCGGGGCAACCGCACATCAGGAGCGCCAGCAGAAACAGGCTACGGCGCAACGGACACCTTGCCATCGGCTGCGACGCTCAACCGTACATCCACATGGGCGAGCCGCCCGCGCGGCTCGGGCCACGTCGCTTGCATCGCGCAGCTCACTATCGGCGCCGCGTCCTTTGCGTCGCTCGTCACCACCAGCCGGGCCACGTCGCCCGCGCTCGTGACGAGCAGGCGAACATCCAGGACGGCAGCGGCCGCAGCGGGAGCCGTGGTCGCCGGGCGATTCGTAGCCACGCACGACTCCAGCAGACGCGTGGTTGCACGCACCGCGCGAAACGCAGGCGGCGGCGGCTGTGCACCAAGGCGCATGGGGATGGGACCCACCACGAGCATCGTCGCGTCGGCGTCGACCGTGAACGGAAGCTGCGGACGCTGGGCCGCGCGTGGCTCGCCGAGCACGAGTGCGACGCGCAAGAGCGCCCCCACCGCCCCAGGCGGATCGAAAATCAGTGCCACGAGCTTCCTCTTGAAGCAAGCAAGGGCAACGTCGGCGACCGGGCCGTGCGCATCCAGCGTGACGGACATGACCTCTCCGTTGGGACCGATCTTGATGGCCGCGTCCACCTGAGCCACGGTCTTCGGATCCTCTGCGAGCGCGATCTCGTGACAGCTCGTCAGCGCCCGTCGCGCCCCTTCGATCGTGCGCCGGTGCGTGGTCGCGTACCTGGACGGTCGATCAAGGATGGTGAGATCGCTGAGTACGATGACGTGACGTGCGGGCGCCGGCGGGTCCGCGGCGCCGTTTCGCGAGACGAGGAACGCACCAGACGCGATGAGCGCCGTGACGATCCGCCGCCTCAAAGGCCACCCCCGCGCTGTGACATCCCCGGGTGCATGGCCATCGAGCCTATCGCCCCTCATGTACGCGCGCCACGTCGACGCGCGCGGCGCTCAGAAGAATGGGCTCTTCTGTCGCGTGGCCGTCGCGCGCCAGCCTGCGCGTGCAAGCGACTCCGTGAAGCGCGCAAGGAAGGAGTCGCACGCGGCCTCGTCGGTGCGCACGCGGAACTTCGCGTCGCCGATCCACTGGACGACCACGTCGCCGTCCACGTAGAACAGCTCGTTGCCCGGGTTCAGCTCCACGCCCTCGTGATCGGGCGCCAGGTCGGAGAGCAGATGCGAGATCGCCTCGTAGGGGTCACCACCTTCGCCGGCAATCTCGACCTCGTGCTCCACGCGACCCAGGTGCGACTCGAACCACGGCTTCTTCGACCGCTCCCAGTAGCTGCCATCCGAGAACCAGCCCAGCGCCTCCGCAAAGTCCTCCGAGATCTCGATCTCCTGGCGGTGCCGCGGAAACACGAAGAGCATGTCAGGCATGCCAAGATGCACCGTGAGCATGTCGCCGTCGATCGAGACCGCCACGGGCACGAGCTGGTCCGTCTCACCCGGCTTCACGTAGTCGCTGAAGCCAGGCCACGCATTCGTGTGCTCTGGCGCGAACACGCGATGCTTCTTCATGAGGTCGCGCTGCGCAAGGATCCCCGCTGGCCCCAGCACGCGCAGCACACCCACGAACGACCCGGCGCCGAAGCGCTCGAGGAACGCGCGATGGCTCTTGGGCAGCGTTCCGCCCAGTGATAGAGCGAGCGCCGCCGTCTCCTCCGCCGTCGAGCGCGCGAGCTGCTTGGTGACCACCCAGATGTCGTCGAGCCCCAGCGCAGGCATCTACGGTGTCGTGACCATGTAGTAGTCGATGAACGTGTCGACGGGCGCTGACGATGGCATGCCGATGCCCACCCGAACGCTCTGGAGCTGGATGACGTTGTTCGTCAGCGAGTCGGCCATGCCGCCGGCATCTTGCAGAGTGAGCTGGTTACCGACGTACTGCACCGTCGCCACCTGGTCGATCGTCGTGTCCATGTCGACCTTGAGGGTGCCGTTGGGCGCGGTGAGCGTCAGCTGCGCGCTCGACGCTGCCAGCGTCAGCGGGCCGTTGATGGTGGTGAGCACTGCGATCTCGACGTCGCCTACCGTCGCGCCGATGTGAAACCTGATCGTGAACGTGTAGTTCGGTAGCGCCGTAGCGAAGCTTTTGCTGGCGTTGAACGCCTCGTTGACGGTCGACGGGGCGTGGCCATGAGCCCTGCCTGTCTCGAGGGTGAGGCTGGCCGGACCTGCAGCGGGAGGGTTGAAATGGCCTTGGCCTGCGAAGGAGCCCTGGTACCAACCTGCGAGGAGCGACGATTCGTCGAAGTCCTGGCAGAGGAATGGAAGAGGCATCTGCATCGCGCAGAACTGGCTCCCGGCCGCGTCGTTGCTGCTGCCGCCGTCGCCGCCATCGACGATGACCGCACCATCTGGCCCGCCGCCGTCGCCGCTGCCGTTCGTGTCGCCTCCCTCGGACGTTGCTCCATCCGCCGCTGCGTCAGCGCTGTTGGGTGGCGTGGCGTCGCTCCCTCCAAACGCGCTGCAGGCCGCTGCGCCAAGCGCTACTCCCACGCCAACGACGGCGGTGCGGCCCTTCATGAACGGAGCATAGCAGCGCGATCGGCAGCGCGCCGCTCTGGCGCCGCAGGTGATGATGGCTCAAGGAGAGGCAGGCAAAGAAGTAGTTCGCCGGACGCTGTGCCATGATGCGCGCGCATGGTGGTTCGCTTGCTTCCGCGGGTGATGGTGCTGTTCCTGTTCGGGGCGGTCGCGATCTCGTTCTTCGACGGGTTCCACACGCACTCCGGGACCACGCGCTACACGACCATCGTCGCGCTGCAGGCTGCGTGGTGGGTGCCGCTCCTGTTCGGCGCGTCCGTCGGGCTCGGCGGCCCTGCATTCGCGATCGGATATCGCACGCTTGGTGGTGCGCGCGAGCCTCCGCCGTGGTCCGCGCTCGCGGCGGCGTTCGTCGCGTTCGGCGCGCTCTATTTCTTCAGCGGCTTCTTCCACGGCGCGAACGCGTGGAAGCTCTGCGTGCTCTCCTTGGGCGCTGCGACGTTGTGGGGCGTGCTCGATCGCACCTGGCAGGGCGCGGCCTGTGCGCTGGGGGCTGCGCTCGCGGGGCCCGGCGTGGAGGTGGTGCTCACCCACGTGGGCGCGTTCGAGCATCTCCAGGCGGATTTTCTCGGCATCCCGATGTGGCTGCCTGCGCTCTATGCGTGCGCTGCGCCGGTCCTCGGGCATGGCTCGCGCCGCTTCCTCTGGCCCCCTGCAACCACCTGAGCTCACGACCTCACTTCTTCCCGGAGCCAGGATCTGGAGGCGCGTTCTTCGGCGCAAGGTCGAACGTGATCTCAAGCGCCGCGAACGCGTTGTCGCGGGCGAATTGTAGCTCGTGAAGTGAGTGTATGATGCACGCAGTTGCTCGCTCGTCGTAAAATGTGCTGCTGACCTTCGAGCCCTGCACGGGCGCGCCGTTCCGATCGAGCACGAGCTTCACCGTCAACGTTCCATGCAGCGGCCCGATCGTGCCAAGGCCACCCCCAGGGGCCGGGCGATGGGTTGCGGCCTCGGCATAGCAAGCGAGCACGCGCGGAAGCCCGCTGTTGACCACGGCGCGCGCCGCGTCGGTCGCCTTCCCGCCGGGTGTGCCCGCGTCACTGCTTCCTTCAGCAGGGAGGTCGAGTGAGAGCCTCTTCGTGGACACCTTCACCTCCCAGTCCTTCGCTTCCGGAGGCAGCGGCGGTACCTCTTCGTGCGGGGGATCTGCGCACGGGTTCGTCGCCACGAACCGCGCGGCCTCGAAGCGATGCGACGACACGTTCCCAGCGCGCACCAGCACACGCAGCGCGTCCAGGAGCCGCGCGTTCTCCGGCGTGACGAGGTCGAGTCGGGAGCAGGTCCCCTCGCACACGACGGACAGATCCGCCTCCAGCGACGCCGCACTTGCTTCGCGCACTGGACCGCAGCGTTCCCAGAAGCCCTCGGGGCCGCGCGCGGAGCGAGGTCCCGGCGGCTCGCTCGCCATCAGGTTCTGCCGCTCCGGATCGTTCCACGATGAGGGCACCTTCAGCCTGCGCAAGGAGATGCCGGCGCTCGTGTCGATCACCGCGCCTGACCTCGGTGGTGGCGCGTCGTCTGGCTGCGGCGGTCCGAGCAGCCAGTAGGTGAACGCGGCGGTGATTCCGTCTGCGTGAATGGTCATCGCTGCATATCCGGCGTACGCGATGGTCGTGAGGAGGTTGCGTCCCTCCGCGATGGAGAGATCATCTTGCAGCGTCACGTCCGCCTCGAACGCGTAGGGCGTGCCCGGGTAGAGCACCTTCCAGTGTTCGCGCAGCCCGCGCAGCCGATCGTACACGGAGGTCACCTTGCCACCGTGAATCCAGAGTCGCCCTGCATCCACGGAGGGCGAGAGGTCGCTGCGCGCGCCGATGCGGACGCCGTTCACGAAGATGTCGGTCTTCGTGACGACCATCGTCGGCGTTCGCAGCATCTCGCCCACGTGCTCGCCGCTGGCGATGCGCTTCTGCTCGAGAAGAAGTGAATCGGTGTCCACGTCGTCCACGGGATCGCCTTCGTGAACGTCCTTCTTCCGGCATGCGCTGACCGCGCAGAGGAGCGGAAGAAGAAAGAGGCCAGTCATGATGCGCCCATGGAGCCGCCGCATGCCACAGATGCTACACGGTCAGTTCTCTGCGAGCGCTGACATGATCGCGAGCTGCGCGCGGCTGCTGATGGTGCGATTGCTCGCTTCGCCCGCCACGCTCATGCTGCTGCATTCGAACGAGAGCAGCAGCTCGAACGAGCGCCGGCCTTCGCGTGCGCGCACGGCGTAGTGCGGCTTCCAGCAGTCTCGCGCGTCGGTGGGCTCGTTCATCGCGCGCGTGAGCTCGGTCACGATGTGACGTCGCGCGTCGCGATCCTTCACCTCGACCTTCTTGCGCACCGGGATGCCCTGGACGCGATCGCCGACGTCGTCGGTGGCGTCGGTCACGTTCGGTGCGAGCGCGTAGACGGTGAGGGAGTCGGGCTCTGCGAGGCCGTCGATGCTCGCGGGGTAGAGCGAGGCGCAGGCGGTGGGGAGGAGGGTCAGGGCTAGGGCCAGGGACGAGAGGCGGGCACGGGCACGGGCACGGGCACGGGCACGGGGGAGAGGGAGGGCCACCTTGGTTCGGTTTGCATGGTGGATGCCAGGGGTGGTTGCCAGACCCGCGGGGAAGTGGGGAGGGGGAGTGGCAACGTTTGGCTCAGGGGGCAACTTGGTTGTCTAGTGGCCCTTCACGTTTGGGATGAGGCGGCCTCCTTCGAGGCGGGCTCGGACCTTGAAGAGGGTGAGGCCGTTTGCGTCCTTGCCTGGGGTGGCGCGGGCGAAGCGGTGGGGGGCGGCTGCGAGCACCGAGTCGTGCTCCTGCGCGAGATCGCTGAGCGGACCCGCTAGCACGGCGTCCAGCGCGCGATCGCGCTCTGTTGCCGGCGTTGCGGGGCCGATCTCCAGCGCGATCTCTCCCGTGACGTGGCTTCCATTCACTGTGAGCACTGCGGCCATGCGTCGACCTTACACTACTATGGACACGGCACGGACATCGGGCACGCGCCGTTCTTGTCCTTCGGGTAGCTCTCCTTGCAGTCCGTGACGCCAGGGAAGCTGTTGCTTGGCAGGAAGTCCGTGAGGTCGTCCTTGCGCCAGCCGCGATCAATGCCGAAGTAGGCGCTGTTCGTCACGGTAGTGTTCGTGATGAACTGACTGCCGGGCGCACCGTAGATGCGAATAGCCGCATCCGACCTTGTTTTTCCAGGGTATGGGCAAGAGTTGGAGCCGCCGCTGCTCATCCCGCCGGCGAAGTTGACCTGCGTGAAGTCCATCCGATTCGTGGGCAGCGGTTGATTGCCGAAGCTGATGCCGAGCCAGTCGCCGGCCGCCGGGTTCGGCTCTGCGGACGTGAAGACGATCTGCTTCTGCGCCGTGCCCACCGCGATCAGCGCGGACTTTGCGGCGTTGTCGCTCTGGAATTCGGACACGGTGAAGTAGCCGCCCTTCTTGAAGCGTACCGTCACGCCGGCCTCGATGGTCAGCGTGGTCGTCGCGCCGTTCGGGAGCGGATCCACGACGAGACTGCCGACAGTACCGGACGTGCCAACGTGGTACGGCACCCCGCGGTCGTGCAGCGTGGTGGACTCTGCGAAGCCTTCGTTGCCGCCGCCGCCCGGGATCAAGATCTCGTCGTGGGTGTTGCCCGTATACGTGCCGGTGGGCAGCCCGCCGGACGCGCGCGACCAGATGCTGACGGGGTAGAGCGCGGAGCCCGTCACCGTGAGGTCCGTGGAGCCGGGCGCGAAGCCCGCGCCGTCGCGCAGCACCACGCCGTTGCTCTTCGAGCCGGAGAGCGTGACGTGATCGACGAAGAGCGTTGGCTGCGAGGGCTTCGTCTGGTCCGCGCCCTGGAAGTTCAGCATGCCGGTGAGGTCGGGCACGATGTTGCTGGGATCGCCGCCGCCATCCACGGTGACGTAGGCAAGATGCACCGTGCCGTTGGAGGTGCGGATCATGACGAACGGCTTCGCAGGATCCTGCGCCCCTATGTGAATGCGCTTCGAGGCGCTGCCCACGGCGGAGATCGATCCCTTCACCGTGAGCGTGGTGCCAGCGGCCAAGAGTACCTCGGCGCAAGGCTCGATCGTGAGCGTGCCGGCGACGCTCGCGTCGTAGGGAAGGACGTGCGGGCTCGTGTCCGCAGTCCACGTCTCGGTCCCGATGTCGCCCTGGTGCTTCGTCGGCCCTGCGGTGGGGGCAGCGCACTCACTCGGCACCGTGCCCGGGCCGGAGTCAGCGACGGGCGTGCCCGCGTCAGAGTCAGTCGACTTCGGTGTGCTGCTGCTGCTGCAACCCACGCCGCATACGAGAACACCGATCAGGCCAAGAACAAGCTGCTTCATGAATCTCCCGTTTCTGAAGAGGACAAGCCAATGGTGCATCCTACATTCACCCAGCGATCGTGCTCGCAAAGTTGTTCGTTCGCGTCGGCCCCGTATAGCGGTGGGTCTATGGTCCAACACGCTGCGGCGCACGCCCATCTGGTCTCCTCCGCCGTTGTGAAGCGCCACGCCGTCCGCGATCGCGCGCCGACGATCCCGTTCGATCTGACCGAGTACGCACGGGCCGAGACGGGGCCGCTCAGCTGGACCGCGGCGAACGACGACTCGACGTTCTCCGCATGGGTACTGGACGGCGACAGCGAGGCGGTCTGTGCGCGCACGACGGAGCTGCTCGTCACCATTTCGCCCACCGACGTCCCGCGGGTAGCCAACGGCCCCGAGCAGCTGCTGTCGCGGCTCACGCTCCGCGAGGCCTTCGTTGTCGCGTCCATCGACGGCGCGTCAACGCTGGAGACGATCCTGGACATGCTGGACATGCCCGCGGGCGAGGCGCTGACCATCGTGTGCGAGCTGTGCGCCGCCGGCGTGATCACGCTGGAAATGTGAGACCGCGGGCCGCGGGTCAGGCGAGCTCGAGATCGGCGATCCCGAACGTCTGCACCCAGACGTCCACGGCGGCATCCAGCGCACGCTCAGCCCGCATGGGCGAGAAGCCTTCCAGCGTGTCGGCGCTCTGCGGTACGTCGGAGACGACATGGAGTGCAGCGATGCGCGCGTCTCCGCCGTGAAGGCCGCGCAGGAGGCCTGCGAGCTCCATCTCCACCAGGTGATGACCGTCGGCGCGTAGCTTCTCGATGTCGCGATCGAACTCGTCCAGCGGCGAGCGCACGTTCACGACCTTGCTGTGCAATCGCGTGGCGGGCTGCGCGTGCAACGCCGCGAACCGAGCATCGAGCGCGTGGTTGTCGAAGGAATGCACCGCGCCGTCCGCGGACGTCGCCTGCGATGCAAGGTGCAGCTCGCCCACCTGCGACGCGCGGTCGAGTGACGCTGCCGTGCCATAGACGAGCACGTCGGTCACGCCCTGCTCGCGGAACAGCGCGCCCATGGCGACGGCCGCTTCGCCGTATGGATTGCGGACGAGCAGCACCTCGCGTCGCTCGCCACGGGCATCCAGGTACGCAAGCCTGCTGTGATCGAGGAAAGCGTCGGGCCCATCATGTGCAGCGAGCTTCACGCTGGGTATGGCTGGCACGGCGTCCACGAGTCCCGCCGTCTTGGCGCTGGCGAGGAGCTCGTCGAGCCAGGTCCGTCGTTCGCTCGAGCGGTAGAGGTCGCGCGGATCCAGATCGCGCAGCGGTGCAAGCTCACGAGGCAGGGAAGGGCCTTGTTGCAGCGCGCGCACCTGCGCGGCCCTCTGCGCGCGCGTGCGGAGTGCGCCGAGCAGCGCGTTCTTGAACCCCACGGTGACCTGGCGAGGGATCGTGCCGCTCGACTCGAAGCATCTCCGAAGTCGCGCGGGGCGATAGGCGGCCTCGTCGGTGCGATGATCGAAGCGGCTCACGCGCGCGGAGTCGATGTGGCGCCCGCCAGCGGAGCGCGCGGCGCGCAGCACCTTCATGAGGTGCTGGAACATGTCCAGGCCGTCGTCGCAGGCGATGGCGTACCGCAGCTCGTCGTTGGCGTTGACGCCCAGGATGATCTGGAAATGAAGCTTCGGCGTGAACAGGCGGAAATACGTTGTGGCCCCGCGCGCGGCCAGAGATGCGATGGCGTCGGCCGCGGTGCCGTTGTGGAGCTCCACGTCACGCCCTTTCTCATCCGCGCCGTCAGCGTCGATCGCGTCGTCCACGAACGTGTGACCCAGGTACGCGGTCGCGTAGCGCGTGAGGTCACCCATGGAATGCGGAGCGGTGAGATCCATCGAGAGCACGCGCTCGTCGAAGCCCGCCAGTGCCTTCGCGGCAACGGCGGCGGACGCGCCCGCTTCTGTTGCAAGCGGTTCGAGGCGCTCGAGCCGGTGGCTCACCTCCACCTGGCGGCCGCCGCGGAACGTGTGGAGCTCCCAGTCCATGGCCTCGGTGAGCGCGGCGCGCACGCCCTCGGGGACACGCTCTGCGAAGTGTTGCGCGAGCGCCGACACGCCCTGTGGCAGTGCACTCATGTCGAGCACGCGCGTCAGAGTGCGTCCTGCTTCTCCCAGGTCGCCAGGCCGGCGTGAGAGCGCGGAGAGCACCCCGCGCGCGGTCTCTTGCCACGCGGCGTGGGCGATGTGCTGGAGCGCGGGGTTCGTCATCCGCCCCAGGCTACCCGCTTCGAGCGCGCTTCACATGGCCCAATAGGCTTCGTCGTTGAGGCCCTCTTCGCGCTCGGGCAGGCCGCGTGTGAGCCGTGGTGAGCTCTGGATGAGCACCTCGTAGCTCACGCGGTTTGCGTAGCGGCACACCTGGCTCATGGACGAGTACGTGAGGAACTCGCGGACGTGCTTTGCGGACGTCGGGACGCGCGCGCGGTGGTAGCGGTTCGCGGACATGTCGTGGAGCAGGGCCGCGAGCGCGGCGTCACCCGCGCCGTTCGCGCTCGTGATGCGCTCGGGTCCGCCGTGATAGGGCGCGATGTGCGCGAACACCTTGACCGCGTTGTCGCATCGGTCCTTGAGCATCGGTCGGCTGAACTCGTAGCGGTTGAACTCCGGGATCGCGCCCGGCAAGAGCGGATAGCGCGTGGCGCGCTTCACGGCGTCTTCCGTGTAGCCGGCCAGGTAGAGCCCTGTCGGGCCCGAAGTGCACAGCACCAGATCGGCCCAGTCGAGCGCGCGTTCGCACGCGAGCAGCGGGTCAGCGAAGCCCGTCAGCGCCTCTGCCTCTTCCTCGTTCATGGCCAGGACGTCCACGTTCTCCGAGATGAAGGAGCGCCAGAACTCGGGTCGGTCGGCGATGATGAAGCGAGTGCCGAGCGTGAGCACGACCGGCACGCCACGCTCCTTTGCGAGCGACACCGCGCGCAGCGTTGCTTCCGGCATGGGCTCGCCCGGGCCGCCTCGCATCAGGTACGCCGAGATGACGAGGGCAGCGGCGTTCTCGAAGACGTTCGCGGGGATGCTCTCCGGGCGCAGATCGTTCATCTTGCCGGAGCTGATCGCGAACGTGCGCTCGCCGTCCGGTGTGACGAGCGCGAAGCACCGCCCGATGGGGCCGTCGACCGGCTGCAGGTGATCCAGGTTCACGCGGCTCGACGTGTTCGAGATGTATCGATAGCCGGAGGTGCCAACGCGGATCACGTCGCTCATGACGCCAAGCAGGATCGACGCGTCGTCCGAGAGCAGCGAGTAGTTGTGCAGGGCATTCCCCACGGTCCCGCCGGCGAACTCGTACGAGATCTGCTTCTTGTCGAAGAGCTCGTCGTAGAGCTGCGCGGCCCGCTCGCTCCCGATGATCGTGGAGCCGCCTCTGGGGAGCTCGTAGCGAGCAAGGAGCTCTTCGGGGATCCGCGCGTCGATGTCGACGAGGGTCTGATCGATACCGACGACGTGGATCTTCGCCTCCGGCTCGGTGACGCCGGCGCGGTGGAGCAGCGGGTCGCGCTCGTGAACGGGAAAGTAGTGTTTGTGCTTGCGGCGTCCAGGGAAGCGCATGGTGACTAAAGGAAGACTATCAGCTGACGAGGTCGCCGGAGCGCCGAGCGGTGGCGAAGTGCGCCGGGTGATGCGAAGCTCGGCATCCATGGTTCTCTCTTCTCACGCGATGAGCGCCGCTCGTTTCGCCTTGCTGGCTGCGCTCGTCGCGCTCGTCACAGGATGTCCCGCGAAGAAGTCCGCGCCGCAGGAGGCGCAGAGCGCGGCCGCTCCGGCTCTTTCGGTGTCCCTGGACGCAGGCGCCGCGATCCTGGACGCGAGTGGCCCGCGCGACGCGGTCAGGAACCTGCTCCACTACACGAACGCGGAGATCACGCTCTCCTCGCGCGTCGACAATCCCCGCGACTACCCCGAGCACCTCGTCGACGGAAAGCCGCAGACCGCGTGGAACGGCAAGACCGGGGACAAGAACGCGTGGATCGAGGTGAAGCTCGCGCCCGAGGTTCACGTGGAGAGCCTGGCCATCACGGCAGGCTTCGACAAGGGCGCGCTGTTCGAGCAGAACCTCCGCATCACCAAGCTCAGGGTGGAGCGCAATGGCGAGTGGCTCCTCGACGCGCCCCTCGACCCCATGCTGCGCGCGCCGCAGCGCATCCGCGTGGACAGGCCCGGAGGAACGTTCAAGCTCACGGTGATGGACACTGTTCGCGGGACGAACCCAGGCTGGCAGGAGATCGTCGTATCCGAGCTCATGGTCTTTGGTACGGCGCCGAAGGAGGTCCTGCTTCCGGAAGCCAAGCTCCCCCGCATCACCATCGCCACGGGCAGCGCTCGTGCACCAAGCCGCTTCGCGCAGCCCTCGGATCTCACCTTCGAGGGGCGCGAGGGGACCACCACGCGAGACATCTGCGTTGCCTGGAAGAAGGAGCTCATGTCCCTGATTGTCGCCGCGCAGCACGGCGGGATGGGGTTCGATGGGTACGACGAAAAGAGTGTAGTATGCATGGAGGTTGCCGCGCCTGCCCTGGAAGGGGTGCTGCCCGATGGCTGGTCTCTTCCGGCTGCCGTCAAGCGCGCCTACTTCGATGGCGTCGCCGCGTCGGACGAGCGGTACCTGGCGCTCCGGCGCAAGGATGGCAAGATCGTCGTGGGCCCCCAGTACTCGTACGCGAACGACATCGGTGACTCGGGGTATCCGCTCGCCTCGCGCGTTGCCGTGGTCCAGGCCGGGAGCGGGCCCGCGCTGCTGGTCGCGTCCGTCTCGATCTCGCCGTACTCGGAGGGGATGCTCCCCGATGGTGGCGCTGGGCCAGCCATGACGTGGACGGCCGAGCACGAGGGACGCGTGTGCCGGTTCCTGCCCGCGCAGATGCTCTGCGACGAGAGGAACCTCACCATCTTCAGGAAGCAGAAGCTGGATGGTGCGGAGCGCGCTGCCTTCGAGAAGGCGCCGAAGGTGGACCTCCCGCCGCTGGACTTCCGGACCGGGCACATGCAGACGCGGGATGGGGAGTGACCATCAACGCGTGTCACTGCCGCTGCGACGCCAGACGATGCTTCGCGTAGACCGCATCACGCCAGTCGAGGAGATCCGAGAAGTCGCGCGCGAGGGCTTCGTGCGTCCACGTCTTGCGCGTGGCGGGACCTAGCCTTGCGGACTCGCGCGGGCGCACCGCAGCGAGCGCCGCGCAGATCACCACGTCTGCGTAGGTGAACTCAGAGAGCAGGTAAGGTTTGTCGGCCCGCTGGGCGCGCACCTTCTCGAGCAGCGGGCGCACGACGCTGTCGACGCGCGCTTCGATGTCCTCGGGCGACAGGTGCTTCTGCGCCAGGAAGAGCGCGACCCGGCGCGACATGGGCGCGAGGATTGGCTTCGCGAAGGCGGGGACGAACGGGGGAAGCGCCTCCTTCTGTGCGTCGCGGCTCGTGGCAAGGTTGTGGAGGACCCATGCGCGGCCCACATCCATGAACCGATTCGCAACGTCACACCACTCACGAACGTCAGCGTCCTCTGCGGGTGGAAACAGCGGCGAAGCCTTGCCCACGTCGTCCGCGTATCGCGCGATCTCGATCGAGTCGGGGATCACCGTGCCGTTCTCGTCGTCGAGCACCGGCACGGTCGCTCGCGCACGGCCAAGGCCGCGTACCCTTCGGCGGAGCGCGAGCTCGCCCATGAGGGGCACGTGCTCCTTGTAGCGGTAGGAGATGCCGTGATGGTCGAGCGGCCAGCGAGCGCGCTCTGTGTAAGGGGAGACGTCAAGACCGTAGAGGGTGAGCATGTCGCGTGATCTCAGTAGAGATGTGAAATGCGCGACGTCCGCGCGCAGCCAGGATAGCGCGCAAAACCCGCGCTGGTGTACCTCCGCAGCAGCGCCTAGAGTCGGCGTGGATGTACGCGCCCAGCATCGTGCGCTTCCTCACAGCGCTCCTCCTGGCCTGCGGGACTCTCAGCATCGGGTCCGCAGCGCGCGCCATGACATGCACGGAGCCGCAGGATCCGGTGAAGGCATGGGCGGCGGAGTTCGCGCGTGCGGACGTGGTGTTCCAGGGACGTGCGCTCTCGATCGATCAAGAGCTCGCCACCACGTTCGACGTCGAGCGTGTCTTCAAGGGCATCGTTGGGAAGCGTGTCGTCATCACGACCTACCGAAATAAGTACATCCGCATCGAGCCACCCGGACGCTTCGTGGTCTTCGCTTACCTGGATGGGGCCGGCGCGTCGCCGCGCGTGCTCACCATCCGCGGCTGCATGAGCACACTGAGCGTTCCGTGGCCCGCAGCCCTGGATCCGATCCTGGCGCGACCAGCTCCCCCTTCCGACGCAGGCGCGGCGGAGCCCGAGGCAGCGGATGCGAGCGCAGCGGATGCGAGCGCAGCGGATGCGAGTGCAGCGGATGCAAGTGCTGCGGGAGGCGAACCATCGCCGCGCGTGACGGGCCGCGAGCCCGCACCGTCCATCGCTCCCTCGCCTCCCCACGCGGGGTGTGCGTCGTGCAGCGTGGCCAGAGGCAGCGACCTACCCGCTCCGCCAGGTGCGTGGTTGTTCGTCGCTGCGGTGTGGGTCGCCACAGCATCACGACGATATGGCGCTCGCTTTTTTCCACACGCGAGGCGAGGTAGCCGCGCGCAGCAGGTACCACCACGCTAGTCCTGCCGCACAGACTGCTGGCCCGGAGCCACCAGCACGACAAGAACACAACGCGCGTCTCGCAGGAGGTGGTGGAGACGGTGGCGCTCGATCCGGCCGGCGTCTACGCGCGCCTGCACACGCGCCCAGATGGGCTGACCTCGCAGGAGGCCGTGACGCGCCTTGCCGAGCACGGGCCCAACGTCCTGGCGAAGGATCAGCGCCCGAGCTTTCTGCGCCTTCTCTGGCACGCGGTGCGAAACCCGCTCGTGGTGCTTCTTGCGGTGCTGGCGGCGGTCTCGTTTGCAACCGCCGACGTTCGCGCCGGAACCATGATGCTGCTCATGATCGCGCTCAGCGTAGGTCTGAAGCTGTTCCAGGAGGCCAAGGCAAATAACGCCGCTGCAAAGCTCAAGGCGATGATCTCGATCAACGCCACCGCGCTTCGCGACGGAGCTGCGAAGGAAGTGCCGGTGTCGCAGCTCGTGCCCGGCGACGTGGTGCAGCTGACCGCAGGCGACATGATCCCGGGCGACGTGCGCATCGTGGTCGCGAAGGATCTGTTCGTCATCCAGGGCTCGCTCACGGGCGAGAGCTTTCCCGTGGAGAAGTTCGTGGTGGAGAAGGTCCCACCGAGCGACACGCCGCTGGAGCTCACGAGCATCGCGTTCCTGGGCACCAGCGTGGGAAGCGGCTCGGCGACCGCAGTCGTGGTCGCGACGGGAAAGGACACGTACCTGGGCGGCATGGCCGAGTCTCTCCAGGAAGCGCATGTCGCGACCGCGTTCGATCGCGGCATTGCGCAGTTCACCTGGCTGATGATGGGCTTCATGGGCGTCATGGTGCCGCTGGTCTTCGTCATCAACGGCGTGACGAAGGGCACGTGGGGGGAGGCGTTCTTCTTTGCCGTGGCGGTCGCCGTGGGCCTCACGCCCGAGATGCTCCCGATGATCGTGACCATCTGTCTGTCGAAGGGCGCCGTCGCCATGGGCGGAAAAAGGGTCATCGTGAAGCGCATCAACGCGATCCAGAACCTGGGCGCGATGGATGTACTCTGCACGGACAAAACCGGCACGCTCACGAGAGACGAGATCATCCTGGAGCGTCACTGCGACGTCCAGCTGCGCGAGAGCGAGGACATCCTGGCGCTCGCGTACATCAACAGCCACTTCCAGACCGGCCTCAAGAGCGTGATGGACCGCGCGGTGCTCAAGCACGAGGAAACCCACGCGCACGCGCGCATTCCCGACCTCGCGAAGGTCGACGAGATCCCGTTCGACTTCGAACGCCGCATGATGTCCGTCGTCGTGCGCACGAAAGAGGGCCAGGATCGCATGATCTCCAAGGGCGCGCCCGAGGCGGTCTTCACAAGGTGCAAGAGCTTCACGCTCGACGGGCAGCCGCACCCCATGGACCACCCGCACATCGAGGAGCTGCAGAAGGAGTACGAGCGGCTCAGCACCGACGGCTTCCGCGTGCTTGCCATCGCCACGAAGGAGGTTCCGCCGCACGGGACAATCCCGGGTGGCTCGACGGCCTACTGCAAAGCAGACGAGTGCGACTTGATCCTGCAGGGCTATGTCGCGTTCCTGGATCCGCCGAAGGAGAGCGCGCCTGCCGCCATCAAGGCGCTCCAGGCACACGGCATTGCGGTCAAGGTCATCACGGGAGACAACGCGCTTGTCGCCCGCAAGGTCTGCAAGGACGTCGGGCTGCAGACGGACGTCGTGCTCACCGGCGATCAGGTGGAGAAGATGACGGACGACGCGCTCGCCGACGCGGCGGAGAAGACCACGCTCTTTGCGCGCGTCTCGCCGGCGCACAAGCAGCGGATCATCAGGGCGCTCCAGCACCACAAGCACACCGTGGGCTTCATGGGCGACGGCATCAATGACGCGCCCGCGCTCCACGCTGCCGACGTGGGCATCAGCGTGGACACCGCGGTGGACATTGCCAAGGAGTCCGCCGACATGATCCTCCTCGAGAAGTCGCTCCTCGTCCTGGACGAGGGGGTCGTCGAGGGGCGCAAGGTGTTCTCGAACATCATCAAGTACGTCCGCATGGGCGCATCGAGCAACTTCGGAAACATGTTCAGCGTGCTCGGCGCGAGCGTCTTCGTTCCATTCCTTCCAATGCGTCCGATCCAGATCCTTGCGAACAATCTGCTCTACGACATCAGCCAGACGGCGATCCCCACCGACGCCGTGGACGCCGAGCGCCTCGCCATGCCGCGCGCGTGGAACATCAAGGAGCTGACGCGGTTCATCGTCTTCATCGGGCCGTGTTCGTCGATATTCGACTACACGACCTACTTTCTGATGCTCTATGTCTTCAAGTGCTGGGACGTCTCCACGCCAGAGGCCGCAGCACACAGCCAGAGCCTCTTCCAGACAGGCTGGTTCGTGGAGAGCCTGCTCACGCAGACGCTGATCATTCACATCATCCGCACGAACAAGATTCCCTTCTTGCAGAGCCGCCCGTCGCTCTACGTTGCCGGGACCAGCGTGGCCATCATGGCGTTCGGTGTGGCACTCCCGTTCACGCCCCTTGGCCGGTATCTCGGTTTCACGGCATTGCCGCCGCTCTACTGGGCATTCCTGGCGCTGACGCTGGTCTGCTATGTGCTCGTGACGCAGGGCGTGAAGATGCTGCTCTTGCGTCTGAAGTGGATATGAAGTCAGCGCGGGGACCCATCCGCAGTCGCTCGAGACTCTGATACGCTGGCATCGCGCGTGCCCACCGAGTCCGAGCTCCTTTCTGCAGTGACGGCGCATCCCGACGACGACGCGCCACGCATTGCGCTCGCGAAGCACTGGGGGGGCGACCGCGAGCGCTTCGTGCTCGGTCAGCTGAAGTGGATCGCCGCAGCTCGAAAGGGCTACGGCGATCCCGACATGCTCGCGAACGAACGCCTCGGGGAGCCGCACCTTCGCGCGTGGGAGGGCCCATCGCCGAGCGCGTGAGGGTGGTGAAGTTCGTGCGTGGATTTCCGGAGTGGATCGAGGCCGATGCCACGGTGTTCGCGCGCGAGTGGCAAGACCTGGTGCGGCTCGCGCCCATTCGTCATCTCGATGTCGTCCACGCGAAGACGGCGGACGCGCTCACCGCGCTGTTTGCGTGCCCTGCGCTCGCGCAGATCATCACGCTCTCCTTCAACGTGATCGGACCGCGCTTCGGACCACCGGACGGCACGCTGGTCACGCCGCTGGTAGAGAGCCCGCATCTCGGCAAGCTGCGCGTGCTCGACCTGCGCTGCTGTCCGTTGACCAGCGACCAAAAGGCACGCATCGCACACGCGACCAACATGCCCGCGCTCGAGTGCCTGCAGGTGGACGATCTCACGGAGTCGGTCGGGATGGATTACGACGGTTCGATCCAGACCGTGTACCCGAGCGAGGAGCTCGCTGCGTTCGAGACCCAATACGGCAAGGCTCGCGCACTCCACTACACGGAGCGCACGGAGCGCACCGTCACGCGCGACTACTTCTAGAGCATAATGGGGCAACCATGCCCAAGCCGACGTACGCAGAGCAGATCTACAAGAACCAGCACGGCATGATCGAGATGCTCGGGGGCACCTGGAAGGATGAAGGCGGCGTGCTCACCGGGATCTGGAACGGCCTGACGGTGACGCGGATGCAGGTCGTCGACGCGAAGAACGTGCGTTGCGAGCTTCTCCTGACCGCGAGCGCGGCTGCGGCGATCGGACCGGACCGCGCGCGCTTCTATGGGGGCGCTTCAGAGGCGGCGTTCGTGTCGATCGTCACGGGACGAGATCCACGGCTGGCGCTCCAGGCGAACTTCGGCACAGCCTCCGGCGCGGCGGTGCGTGACATCAAGGACGGAGGACGTGCGGCCGCGAAGGGAGCGGCGGAGCGCGTCGCGGCGTTGCTTGGTGGCGCGTCGCCCGCGGTCCCAAGGCGCAAGAGCCTCGTCAGCGACGGGGCCTCCTATGTCGTGGTTCGCAAATCTGCGCTGAAGACGTGGAAGGCCCTCACGGCGAAGGAGACCCGCGGGCCCGATGCGGCGTTCTTGTTGACGCGCGGCAAGACGCACGCGCTCGTGCTCGGCACCCCCGACCTGCTGTACGCATTTCCCACCAAGGATGGCGCGCTGCTCGTGCGAGTCGTGTCGTTCGACGCCGACGACGACGAGGTCCTTGCGAGGCACGTCGCCGCGATCCGCAAGAGCGGCTTCCACGAGATCGAGGGCACGCTCGAGACAGACGGGGCGCTCGCCGTCCTCTCCGCTGCAGACGCCGGCAAGGACGCGGAGACGCTATCCATCGACCTACCCGCCGGCGAGTATGCGGTGAGCCACGCCACCGTGATGCCGGACGACACAACGGAGTTGCTTGTCGTGAGGCTCGCGCGTTCCCGCACCTGACGCGTCACCCTGATTTCCAGTGGTTGGTGCGTGCCTCAGATCGGCGCGGCCGTTCTTGCAGTCACCGCACGTGCAGAAGTCGCAGAAGGCGCTCATGTCCATGTCGGGTAGAAGGCGAGCCCCGTCACGATGATCTCCAGTGCTGCGCCCAGGTCGGGGCGTTGACCCGACAGATCATCTGCCTCGAGCGTGAGGAACTCGGGCCCGCTCTGGAGATAGACGTCCACGATGAACACGTGCGGCGTCACGTCGATGATGTTGTGCGCGACGCCGACGACCCGGACTCCGCCCGACTCCGCCGGAAACAATCCGTGCGTCACGGCTGGTTCCGCCGCGAGCACGCGCCAGCTCTGCACGGCCGTGAACCCGAGCTCCACGATCAGCGTCCGTCCGATCTCGCCCTCCAGGCGCGCGCGCTCTCCGACGACCTCGGCATCGAGACGCTGGTCCCCGTGCGCGACGATCGCGCGCACGCCGCGGGGCGTGTCGCCCAGCACCTCCTTGATCACGATCGCCACCATTTCGTTATAGCGCGGCGTACCGCTGTCTTGATGTCCGCAGGATAGCTATCGCGCGAAGAAGGACGCTTGCTGAAAACGTAGGCCTGCGAGGATCTGCTCAACCCTCTCTGCAGACACGGCCCCGATACGCTCACCAAGACGCGCCTTCTCGACAGATTCGATCTGCGAAACGACCACCACGCTCTGCTCGGGCAGATTGGCCTCGCCCACGTCGAGCAGCACGTTCCCTGGTTCGTTCGCGCGATGCAGGTTCGACGTCAGCGCGCACACGATGACGGTGGTGATGCGCGAGTGATTGAAGACATCCTCCGACACCACGACGTGCGGATGCGAGTAGCTCGCAGGCCCGCGTGACTCATCGGGCCCCATCCAGAACACCTCACCGCGGTTGACCTGCATCGGTTCCATTCGCGAAGCCATTGTGACATGTCCAGCCGGCCACTCAACATCGACCGCGGTCACCTGGGGGGACGCGGATCTGCGCGGATCGAGCGGCAACCGGCCCGGCATGCGCGTTGCTGGTGCTGGGTGCTACACTGAGGAGACCGTCATGAGTGACCTATCGACCAAGGTACTGATCGAGATCCGCGACGAGATCAAGTCCACGAAGGACCAGCTGAGTGGGCGCCTCGACGTCCTCGCCAAACGCCAGACCGAATCGGAGCTTCGCGTCACGACCGAGCTCGTCGCGGTTCGTGATTCAGTGGATCGCGTCGTCGAATTGCTCCGCAGTGACCGCTCTCTGCGCGGTGACGTTCAGGAGTTGAAAGCGCGCGTCACGCTGCTCGAGCAGAAGACCCGCTAGCACTACTGCGGGATGTCGCCGTCCCAGGCGCGAATCTACGCATCAATCGCGCCGTGGCAACGGGACAATACCCGGCGTATCCGGGGACCACTGGCGGCAGCGAGCAACAGACGCCAAGCGTCGCTCGTTCGCTTC
>JBBRNJ010000011.1:0-137818 GCA_038230375.1 Polyangiales bacterium
AGTACATGACCGAGGCGGTCATGGAGCACCTCATGGCCGGCAAGGTGCAGCTCGGCGGCGAGACGTTGAAGGTGACCATCCTCTTCACGGACATCCGCAGCTTCACGTCCATCAGCGAGAAGATGGAAGCGCACGCCCTGGTCGCGCTCTTGAACGAGTACTTCACCGACATGGTGACGGTGATCATCAAGGAGGACGGCGTGGTCGACAAATACATCGGCGACGCCATCATGGCCGTCTTCGGCGCGCCAGTGCAGCGCAAGGACGATCCGCTCCGCGCCGTGCGTGCGGCCGTGCACATGCGCATGTGCCTGAAGAAGCTGAACCTGCGGCTGAAGGAGCGCGGCATTGCGCCCATCCGCACGGGCATCGGCATCCACACCGGCGACGTGGTGGCGGGCAACATTGGCTGCGAGCAGCGCATGGAGTACACGGTCATCGGCGACGCCGTGAACCTTGCCTCCCGCCTGGAGAGCAACACCAAGGATGTCGGCGCGGACATCCTGATCAGCGATGACACGTACCAGGCCGTGAAGGACCACGTGGAGGTTCGCAAGGTGCGTGAGCTCACCGTGAAGGGACGTGTCCAGCCCGTGATGACCTACGAGGTCCTGGGGATGAAGGGCGGGCCCATGCACAAGTCGGCCGAGGGCGAGTCACTCGTCCCCCCCGCCGAGCCCAGCGTGAAGCCCGAGAAGCCCGAGACGGCGGAGAAGCCGGAGACGTCCGCGACGTGACCGGTGTGACTGGTGTGGCTGGTGTGATCGGCGTGACCGGACGGCTGCTCGCGGGGCTCGCGCTCGTGTGGGCTCTCACGGGCTGCACCATGACGAGCTACGTGGCGCAGGCAGCGGCGGGACAGGACGAGCTCGGGCGCCGTGCGGTCGACATCGACGTGCTCCTCACGGGGCATCACGTGGAAGGAAAGACGCGCGTCCTCTTGTCTGAGATCGCCGACCTGAAGAAGTTCGGCGAGGCACACGGCCTGCGCCCCACGCCGAACTACACGACGTACGTGCGGCTCGACCGGCCCTCCGTCGCGTGGAACGTGACCGCGTGCGCGCCCCTCGCATTCCGGCCTAAAACGTGGTCATTTCCGATCGCGGGGAGCTTCACCTCGTTGAACTGGTTCCACAAGGCGGACGCCGATGCCTTTGCAAGGGACCTGGTGCAGCAAGGTTGGGATGTCGACCAGCGCGGGCTCGGCGCGTACTCCACCGCGGGGTGGTTCCACGATCCCATCGTGTCGTCCATGCTCTCGAAGGGACCCGAGGCCCGCGGGCGTCTGGCGAACGTGGTCCTGCACGAGTCCACGCACGCGACGTTCTTCGTGCCCGGTCAGTCCGCTCTGAACGAGAGCGTGGCGAACTTCGTGGGGGACCGACTCGCGCTCGACTACATGGACGAGCGTATTGGCAAGGATGCCAGCGAGACCTTGGCCTACGCCGAGCAGGAGCGTCACGGTCGCGAGCGCGTGAAGGTGCTCCACGACGCATATATCTCGCTCGACCAGCTCTATGCGTCGAAGATCCCCGCGGACGAGAAGCGCCAGAAGAAGGCCGAGCTCCTCCAGAAGCTCCAGAGCGAGCACAAGTTTTCACGGCCCGTGAACAACGCGACCCTCATCCAGTACCGCACGTACAACTCCGGCCAGGAGGAGCTCGGCGCGCTGCTCGTGTCGTGCGATCTCAGCTACACGCGCTTCTTCCGCGCGCTGGAGGCGCTGCGCGGAACGGCGGCGGGCCAGTCGTTCGAGATCGGCGCGATGGTGTTGCCGCTCATCCGTGCCGGTTGCCCGTCTTCGCCGTGACCTGCCCCTTCGCGGTGACGTGCTGCTTCGGCTTCTTCGGCCCGAATTTCCAGCTCGCGGACGACAGGTCGACCGGCGCGTAGGCGTCTGCGGAGAAGGTGCCGCTGTCGAAGAAGTGGAACTCGCCGACGCGCACGTGCATGCCCTCCGCGCCGAACTGTTCGACGTCCGTGTTGAGCTTGCGTGAAGGAAAGACGAACTTCACGGGCTGCCCCTTGCGCAGCTCGTGGGTGACCGTCGCGATGGGCACGTGATGGTGGTCGGTGATCTCGATCACGACCTTGGGCAGATCCTCCTGGCTCACCGCGGTGAACGTGATGTCGCCCGTGTAGTCTTCGCGCTTGTCGTCCTTGGTGCGCGCGCTGAGGGTGAGGCGAGGCTCCTTCACCTGAGGCACCGAGTAAGAGGCCGCCCACGGATCCATCGTATCCACCTTGTACAGATCGGTGTCCTTCCAGCGCGGCGCGAACGGGCCCACGGCCTCGAACGCGCGGGCCACCGGTCCGACGAGCACGCGTGGCTGTCCGCCCGTGTCCACGACGAACATGCCCATGCGCACCTCCGACACGCCCGCGTAGAACGCGGTGCCTTCGGACGGGCTCGCGAAGTAGTCGGCGATCAGCGCAGCGTCCGTCAGTCCGTCGCGCGCCTCGCTGAACATCTCGAAGTACCAGCCGCTCGCCGAAGGTCCCGACGAGTATCCGCCGCGACGGCCGTACGAGATCTCCGTGACCATCGCAAGGAAGCGCTGCTCCTCCGCGGCCAGCGCGACGCCCGCCAACTCGTGGTTTCCGATCTCGCGGAGCACACGAAGCACGCGCCCAAGGCGCAGGAAGTACGCCTCGGAGTCGGGGGAGATCTCCGCGGTCGCCAAGGCTCCGCGATCGGCGTAGTCCATCAGCGCGCCGTACACCGCGGGCGCAGGCTCCACGTAGCCCTCCGGAATCTCGCAGCCCGGCTCGTCGTAGGTCGTGGGCACGAACAGGATGTTGTTGTGTCGGAGCTGTCCGTACGCAGCGACGGCCGAGTTCATCCGGAGATCCTTGAAGGCGTCGGTGTCCATGAACGACGGTCGCTCGCCCTCGGGCGTCTTCGCGAGCGCGTTGATGGCGGTGAGCCAGCCACCGTAGAGATCGACTCCGGTGCTCGGCTTCTGCGTGATCTCACGCGCCAGACCAAGACCCTTGCCAAGGCCCGACGTCGGCAGAAGGTCCGGGGGCTCGTATGCGAGCGCGCGATCATGGCCCAGCGCGAAGGCGATGTCCGCCATGGGCACCTCGTGTCGATCCGTGACGGCGGGATGGACCAGCGGTCTCGTGGCCGATGCATCCGGCGTGATCCGCGGCCCGAGCATCGTGGCGATCACAGGCAGGTTCACGGAGCCCTCGGCCTGGACATGCGTACGTGCGGTGCGGACGAAGCGCTCGCCGATGCGCGCGCGCAGCTTCTCGGGCGCATCCGCGGCCGCAAGGTCGATGTTCCCCTCGTCCATCATCGCCGCTAGGTCCATCGGCGACACATCCTCGCGCTTGCCCGCGACAAGCGACCACACGCGGTCCAGGTGCGCGATCTCGTCAAGCGTGCCCGATGCGCGTGCGAGATCGGTGAGGGCCATCGCGGCGCGATCTTCGCGTGGGGTCTCCGACGGGTCGAGATCCTCCGACGAGCTCATGGACGAGCGCGACACCAGGTTCATCTCGATGCGCGAGAGCCACATCGCTGCGCGAAAGTACGTGGAGAGATCCGCGTTGTCGGGGTTGTTCGGCGCCGACTCTCGCGCGTAGTGCCCGCGCGGATTGAAGCTCGCAAAGTCCACGGCGCGGTCGCGTCCGAACATGTTCACGTGGACGATTCCGGACGCGGCCTCGGCCTTTGCAATGAGAGCCTCTGCCTCCTTGTCCATACCCAGGGCGCTCGGCGACCTGTCACCAAGGAGCAGCGAACGCGCCACGGTCAGATAGAGATCGAGATCGTGCGCGGTCTCGGCCGGATACTTGCCCTGCGTGGTCTTCAGTGTCTCCTGCATCGTGTCGAGGAGCTTTGCGAGGCGGGGCGAGAGCTCGCGGTTCTCCAGACCCGCGATGAACGTGTCGTTGGACCGATACACCGCGTGCATGACCGCATCGACGGAGATGAAGACTGGCAGCTGCGAGCGATACACGTCGTGCAGTGCCGGCGCATAGGACGAGTACGAAAGACGCGTCGGCACCACGAAGCCATCCTTCATGAGGTGAGCGCGCTCGTCCGTGGTCAGCCCGTAGCGGCGCTCCACCACGTCCAGGTTTGCGGGTGCGGTCACATGGTCCCACCGCGTCCGCGCAACAGGCTCCCCAGCGGCGATGTTCTTGCACGCGATCGATAGCTCCAGTGGCTCCAGGTTGACGTCGTTGGGATCGCACGCGAGATCGTTCGCCGGGTTCACGCTCGGCGGCAGGAGCGGTCCGCGTGCGCACACCAGGTCCACGTCCGGTGTCGCAGAGGGAGGGCGACCGCCAGCGTCCGCGATCGTGGTGACCGCCAACGTTGCCTCGTGCCGTGCGGCATGCACGCATCCGACGACCAGGGCGGGAGCGAGTACGGAGAGGAAGACGGCTGTGCGGGAGCGCATGGACATCCCTGGTTGCACCGCAACGCGTATGCCTGGGTTCGGGCCAAGCCTTTCGTGAGGTTGCGCGGCCCCCGCGACCGAGGCCGTGTTTCCATGGCACCGCGCGTGTCCGAGGGGACACGGGTTCGGTCGTCCACTAGGATGTTCGCCATGCGTCCTTCGCTTGCCTACGTTGCCATCGTCTGCAGCCTCGTCACGTTCGCGGGAGGCCTGGGAGTCGCGTGTTCGTCCTCCTCTTCGGGGGCTGGGGGACCAGCGGATGGCGGCACGGACGAGGCAGGCACGAACGAAGCGGGCGACGACGCAGGCGAGCCAGGCTACCCGGCTCCGCATTCGCCCATGCCGCAGGCCGTGTCGCGCAAGGGGCCGGTGATGACCGCCCCCAAGCTCGTGACCATCACGTTCAAGGGCGACGCGCTCCAGGCGGACATCGAGAAATTCGGGACCGAGCTCGCCGCCGCAAAGGCGTACTGGTCCGGGGCCACTGCGGAGTACGGCGTGGGGCCGCTCACGCTTGCCTCGCCGATCCAGCTGGACGAGACGGCGCCGGTCACCATCTCGGACGCCGACCTGCAGACGTGGCTCACCGCGAAGATCTTGGGCGACGGAGGCGCGTTTCCGCAGCCCGACAGCAACACCATCTATGCGATCTATTTCCCCGACACGAGCACGGTGACAAGCGGCAGTAGCTCGCTCTGCCAGGAGTTCCAAGGCTACCACGACGACTACCTGCTGACCGGGACCACGTACGTCACCTACGCCGTGATCGGGCGCTGTCCGCCCATGGGCTCCATCCCCGAGATCGACGAGGTCTCCGCGGCGGCCGTTCACGAGATCATCGAGGCCGCGACGGATCCGCTGCCCCAGGACAAGCCCGCCTACATCGACGTGGACCAGGTGGGCCGCGCGTGGGCGTTCGTTGGCGGCGGCGCGGAGATCGGAGACCTGTGCGCGGGCTTTCCGGATGCGTTCTATCGCACCACCGGCGTCACGAACCTCGTCCAGCGCGTGTGGTCGAACAAGGCGGCGGCCGCAGGCCACGCTCCTTGCGAGCCAGAGGGTGCCGTGCCGTACTTCAACTCGGCCCCGGTGACGGCCGACACGATCACCGTGAACAGCCCCAGCATGGGTTCGTTCACCACGAAGGGCCTCAAGATTCCGGTCGGTCAGTCGAAGACGATCGATCTGGAGCTCTACAGCGACGCGCCGACCTCGGGGAAATGGAAGGTCAGCGTGCTCGATCTCTCGAGCGCGTTCTTCCACGGCCCGAAGGCGCTCTCGTTCACCATGGACAAGACCTCCGGACAGAACGGCGACAAGATCAAGCTCACGATCAAGGCGGAGGCGAAGACCACCATGGGCGCCTCTGCGTACTTCGTGGAGAATGACCTGGGCAAGCAGCAGACGTTCTGGATCGGCCTGGTGCAGAACTAGCTGTCGCGCGCGGCGATCGCCGTCCAGCCCAGGAAACGGACGGCGTCCCCGGGTCCGCGCCCGTCGTCGTCGAAGGCACCGCCCGCGAGCACATGCGAGACGCCGCGCCAGAACGGACCGAGCCGCGCGGCGACGTCTTCGGGCTGTGCCGACACGGTCTCCTCCGCCCAGATGGAGAACGCAAAGAGCTCGTCCTCCGAGACGAAGGACAGGAAGAAGAGCATCTGGCGAAACGCGTACGCAGCGTCCTTCCGCGCGCGCAGGCCCGTCTTTCCACGGTGCTTCGTTGCGAGCAGCTTCGCGGCGTGATGAAACGCGCGCTCGGCAAGGTGACGGAGATCACCACGCAGCGCGTTCTGGAGACCAAGCGCGGAGAAGAGCTGGGCCAGGTCGTGGGTGGTCACGATCTGCTGCTGCTCGATGATGCGGCCGTTCTGCGCAGGCGTGCCGAACCGCGGCAGGTCGCGCTGGTGCGACAGCTCCGCGCACAGACGTGCGAGCTCCAGCTCTGGCTTCTCGCCGCTCGTCCCCAGCGCGCGCACACGGTCATAGGGGACGCCGTAGTAGCGCTCGTACGGCGAGCCCGCGAGAAGCTCGGCGGCGACCCTTGCGGCAGCCACGAACTTGGGAGTGAACGCGCCCATGAAGATGTCCGCGGCCAGCTCCTCCGTGAGCGGGAGCACGAGGCCGGCGCCCTTCGCGAGCGCAACGAGCTCGGTCACGAGCTTGTTCGGAAAAATGGTCTCCGGGAATGCGGTCACGTGGAGCGTGGCGACCTGCTCGAGCGCAGTGCGCGCGGCCGCGGCCTCGCCGATGCTTCCATCACGGAAACGCTCGATCGCCTGCACCCATGGCAGCTCAGCGAGCTTCACCTGGCTCTCCAGATTGAGCAGCAAGAGCGAGCGTCGCTTGCGGAACGCGCCGTAGATCGCCGCGTAGACCCGTCGGAGCTCCGGGTCCCCAATGCCCAGCGCGCGGATCTGCGACGTCACCTGTGGCAGCACGAGCGCGAGCACCTCGCCGGAGGTCACGATGCGCCGTCGGACCAGCTCGTCGATCGTGCCCTCGATGCATCGCGTGAGCTTCGACATCAGGTGTGCAGGGATCGTCGCGTCGTCATTCAGTCCAAGGAGCGAGGGGAGTCCAGCGTCCTGCGGCTGACCCGCGAGCCGCTCGGCGAGCACGTGTGCGAGGTCCGCGTGGAGTGGTCGTTTCGCCCACGCTGCCTGTCGGGCGCGCAGCTGCGCGTGCTTCCAGGAGCCCGGCGCCCCGTGCTTCGTGCAAAACCCGGCCAGCGCGCGTCGGATGCGCGCGACGTCGCGCTCGCCCAGGGCCTTCGGCTCGCGCGCTGCGGTCGCGGCGTACGCGAGCAGCGTCGCCATGTTCGCGGAGATGGGCTCCGAGGTTCCATCTGTGGCGCCGTGAGAGCTCGCGTGGCGCTGTCGCAAGTCAGTGTAGAGTGCACATATCGCGCGGGCCTCGTCCGCGAAGCCCTCCGGGAAGCGCTGGCAGGGGAGGCCACCCTGGAGCAACGGCTGCCGGTCGGGACGTAGGAGCAGCGCGCCGTCCGCGCCGCGCACGAATGTGGGCGCGGGCCCCTTCACGGTCATCAGGAAGAGGCTCGCGACGCGATCGTAGAGAGGCAACCACACTGCGAGTGCGTGGTTCATGCGGACAACCGCCGGTTTTGGCCGCCTCCGCGAGAGCGCCGTTCGCACGTCTGCTACCTTCGCGACGCTGACGACGGACGTCGAGACGAGGGGCCGTGGATCGGGGACGGGATAGAACCGCAGGCGGTCCATGAACGGCGCGATGGCCTCGACGATCGACTCGGCCCGCGCATTGTCCCCGCGCGCCAGGAGGAACGACACGACGAGCAGCGCGCCCTCTTCCGGGACGTTCACACGGAACGTACCGCTCGCGCGCATCTCGTCCAGACGCCTGCGCCCCTCGTCGGAGAGGTAGAAGACATTGAGGAGCGTTCGTTCGCTCACGCCGGTCACAGTCGCGGACACCACATCGGCGAGGAGCGTTCGCTCGTGAGCCAGGAGCGGGCCACCCGCCAGGAGGCTCCCGGTCGCGAAGCCGCCGTGCGCGACCTCGAGCGTTGCCCACGCGGGGACGTCGCGCACGGGCTCGCGCGTGCCGATGTCGAGGGCGCCACTCATCATGCCGGTGAGCACGCGACGCCACGAGTGGACGCGGCGCTCCGCGTTCGTGCGCGCGTGGTCGTCGGCCGCACCGTCCTGCGCGACAAGCGCGCGAGAGAGCTCGGCGAGTGCGTAACCTGGGTTCGCGCTTGCCTGGGGAAACTCGGTGTCCCGCCTGTCGTTCTGCATGAGACTTGGAGGCAGGATTCGAACCTGCGCCCTTCCGGTAAGAAGCCGGATGCTCCACCACAGAGCTTCTCCAAGAGGAACAGCAGCGGCAGTCTACCCAGTGCTGGCCCCCGTGTCTCTCTGCTGACGGGTCAGGTGATGCGCTTGGCGCGCATGACGCCCTTGCCGGTCACCATCTCGAGCTCGGTGACGAGGCTCTCGGAGATGGCCTGGGCAATGCGAATCGAATGGCCGCGTTGACCGGACGCGGGCGCAGCGCGGTCAAGCAGCTCACAGGCGCCCCGTGCGAGACGAAGGGCCTCACGCAGCTCCGCCTCTGCCACGTCGGTTTCGCCCTGGATCTTGCGGCTCTCGACGCCGATCTCGGTCGGGTCAGAGATGCGCAGGCTGAGTCGGTCGTGGGCAGCAATCATCGCTGGGCAAGCGTTCCCACATCCAGCCCGATGCGCAAGGCAAGATCGACCTACGCAGCGCGGCATTAACGACGATTGTTTTTTGCTGCCGGCACGCCACATACATACCGCGAAAATTTGGCGCGTGTGTCAATTTGCCGCCCGGGCCAGCTCCGGCAAGAGCACATCCGCTGGAACGAACGCAGCCCATCGCCGGAGCTCCGCGCCCCGCCTATCGAACAGAATGATCGCCGGCAGCGCGTCGATGTGGAGCTTCGTCTTGCGTGCCGCCGCGCCCGGATCGTCCTCGGCCGCCAGATCGTCGTAGACGGGGATGATGCTCCCGTCCTTGAGTCGCGCGCGGACCCGCTGGTCAGCGAAGGTCTGGCGATCGAGCTCGCGGCACCCGCGCTCCATGGACGTGCAGCCGATGTAGAGCACCGGTTTGTTGTCCCGCGCGGCCTCCTGCTGCGCGCGCGCAAGATCCGTTCGCCACGAGATGCCGCTCGTGGCGCGCGCCAGGCGCATGATCGAGGGCTGCAGATGATGCGTCATGGCGCTCACGCAGCGCTGGACGATCTCGGGATGCGCGCGCTCGTACGCGACCACGTCGTCTGGAGACAGATGCATGTCCTTCATGATCGCGCGGACCACGGGCACAGCCTCGCTCGGCGAGAGCTTCTGCATCAGCACGCGGGCCTCGTCCTCCGTGACCGAACCGGCGTCGAGACGCGTGTCGATCTCCGCGCCGAGCTTCTTTCCCGCACGTGTGTAGACCTCGCAGATCACATGCACGTCGAGCTCGGGAAGCGCGGCGAGCCCGGCGTCGCCGCTCCCAGCAGGAGCCACGTTTGCCACGGTCTTCGGCTCCTCCGAGCGCTTCTCGCCGCCGCAGCCGCCGCCGAACGCGAGGATCGCTGCGAAGAGGACCCCGCGTGTCATCGTCTTGCGAGCCTCGAGAGCGCGGGGTCCGTCATCCGGACGTGCTCCCACTGGCGCTCCACCTTCGCACCCAGGCGATCGTAGAAGTCCTTCGCGGGAGTGTTCCAATCGAGCACCTGCCACTCGAAGCGCGGACAGCCTTCATCGACGGCTATCTCGGCGAGCCGTTGCATGAGCGCGCGCCCGGTGCCGCTCCCCCGCGCCGCGGGGCGCACGAAGAGATCCTCCAGCTTCAGCACGGAGCGGCCGAGCCACGTCGAGTAGCCGAAGAAGTAGAACGCGAAACCCACCGCCACACCGTCGCGCTCCGCGATGAGCACGTGGAACTTGGGGGTCTCGCCGAAGCCGTCGCGCAGGAAATCGTCCTCGCGCGCGGTCACCGCGTCTGGCTCCTTCTCGTAGAGCGCGAGCTCGCGGACGAGCGCCAGGATCAGCCCAACGTCGTCCGCGGTTGCCTTCCTGATCGCGGCCGGCAGCATCTCAGACCATGGACGCGAGATCGGGTGACACCTTGAGCGTGGGCTCGGTGACGGATTGCACGTCGCGCGCGGAGAGTCCCGGCGCCACCTCGCGCAAGATGAGCCCGTCCGCGGTGACGTCGATCGTGGCGAGGTCCGTGATGATGCGGTGCACGACCTTGCGGCCCGTGAGCGGCAGGTTGCACTCGTTCAGGATCTTGGGTGCGCCGTCCTTCGCGGCGTGATCCATGATCACGACCACGCGGCGTGCGCTTGCGACGAGATCCATGGCCCCGCCCATGCCCTTCACCATCTTGCCGGGGATCATCCAGTTCGCGAGGTCGCCCTTCTCGGAGACCTGCATCGCGCCGAGGATCGCGAGGTCGATGTGACCGCCACGGATCATCTCGAAGCTCTCCGCGGACGAGAAGATCGCCGAGCCCGGAAGCATGGTCACGGTCTCCTTTCCGGCGTTGATGAGATCCGCGTCGATCTCCTTCTCGCTGGGGTAGGGGCCGATTCCGAGGAGCCCGTTCTCGCTCTGGAGGACGACCTCGACGCCCTTGGGGATGCAGTTTGCGACGAGCGTCGGCATGCCGATCCCCAGGTTCACGTAATAGCCGTCGCACAGCTCCTTGGCGGCGCGCTGAGCGATCTGCTCGCGGGTGAGGCCCTTCAGCGTGCTCATGCTCGCACCGTCCTTCGCTCGATTCGCTTCTCGTATCCTGCGCCCTTGAAGATGCGCGAGACGTAGATGCCGGGCGTGTGGATCTGGGCCGGCGGGATCTCCCCCACCTCCACGATCTCCTCGACCTCGGCGATGGTGACCTTTGCGGCCATCGCCATCATGGGGTTGAAGTTCATCGCGGTGTGCCGGTAGACCAGGTTGCCGAAGCGATCGCCCTTCCACGCCTTGATGATCGCGAAGTCGCCCTTGATGGCGGGCTCGAGCACGTAAGCGCGTCCGTCGAACTCGCGGATCTCCTTCTTTTCGCTGTACTTCGCCACGCTGCCGTCGGCGGCGTACTTCAGCGGCAGGCCGCCATCGGACACGGCGGTGCCTGCGCCGGTGGGTGTGTAGAATGCAGGTATTCCTGCGCCGCCCGCGCGGATGCGCTCGGCCAGCGTGCCTTGCGGACAGAGCTCCACCTCGAGCTCGCCCGACAGGTACTGGCGCTCGAACTCCTTGTTCTCGCCGACGTAGCTCGAGACCATCTTCGATATCTGCTTATTCTTGAGCAGGATCCCGAGGCCGAAGTCGTCCACGCCGCAGTTGTTGGAGATGAAGACAAGGTTCTTCTGGCCGTGGTCCCTGAGGGCCCGGATCGAGTTCTCGGGGATGCCGCATAGGCCGAAGCCACCCGCGAGGATGGTGGCGCCGCTCGGGATGTCGGCGCAGGCCTCCTGGGAGCTCGAGACAATCTTATTCATGCACCGCCCTCCGGGCTCGCTGACTTGTTCATGGCGCGGGAGCCTACCATTTCCCGCGAAAACTTGGCCCCTCGCGCTTGCGTGTGGCTTTTTTGGAGCATCGTGCGAAGCATTGCAAAGGCCCTGGGTCCGTCGCTCGTCCTGCTCACCGCGCTCGCCTCGCCGTTCGGGCTCGGAGAAGGAACAGCCGGTGCCGCTTCTTCCGCGCCTGCGCCCGCGTCCGCGAAGAAGCATCCGCATGCACAGGCGCGTGTGGTCCCGCAGCCAGGACTCTCGCTCGGCTCGCCCACGCACGGGCAGCTGCATGGCGGAGCGCACCTGATGGAGGCGCCGTACCTCCGCATCGTTCCCGATCACGCGGGGCAAGACGTCCGTTGGGGCCTGGCTCCGCTCGTGGGCATGATCGACCGCGCGGCACGACAGGTGCGCAGGCACTATCCCGATGCGGTCCTCACCGTGGGCGATCTGTCCAGGCGCGGTGGCGGCGAGATCGATGGCCACGCGTCACACGAGAGCGGGCGCGACGCGGATGTCGGCTTCTACATCATGAACGATCAGAAGAAGCCGATCTACGAGCAGAGCTTCGTGGCGTTCACCGGCGACGGCAAGGCGAAGACCTGGCCGGGCGCGCACTTCGACGACGCGCGCAACTGGGCGCTCGTCTCGGCGCTGCTGACGGACCCGGTCGCGCGCGCGGCGCACATCTTCGTCGCTGCGCCGCTGAAGGCGCGGCTCCTTGCCTACGCAGAGCGCGTGGGCGTGCCGCTGCCGCTCCGCATCCGCGCGTCCGAGACGCTGGCCCAGCCGCACGGCGCGTTGCCGCACGACGATCACTTCCACGTGCGCATCGCGTGTCCGGCCCACATGGCGAAATGCGTCGAGCTGCCCGAGGTCGAGCGTCACGTCGCGAAGAAGGTACCCGCCAAGAGCGCTCCACACACGGGGCAGCAGGCGCATGCCGGTGCCGCGGGGAAGCCGCACGCGGATCACGCGAAGAAGAAGAACGACGACGACGATGACGAGCGCACGGCGGCGAGCCAGAAGGCCGACGAAGCGCCCATCCCGCGACTCTCCCCGCAGGTCGCGGGGCTCGATTCCGCAGCCATCGGCAGTCCGCTTCGGCCGAGCGAGAACGAGAAGCCTGCAGCGCCCGTCCACGCGACGGAGCCCGTGGCCCCCGAGAAGGCCGAGAAGGCCCCGGAGCGGCCGAAAGACCCCATCGACGACGTCGATGGCGTCGATACTCCATGACGGGATTGCGGTAGACTGTGGCAGTCACCACAGATGCAACGTTCCCCGAGCTACGTTCCTCCCCCTAGCTCCCCGCCGGAGCTCATCGGCCGCGCTGACGAGCTCGCCGCGCTGGAGACTGCGCTCGCACGCGTGCGTGAGGCCCGTAGCTGCGAGGTCGTGACCATCACCGGGGCGCCGGGCATCGGAAAATCGCGACTGGTGCAGGACTTCATCGCCCTTGCCCAGGCGGATGGCGACCTGCGTCCGGTCCGCGTGTACTGCGGCTCGGCGCGCGAGGACGGCGCGGCGTTCGGCGTGTTCGCGCAGATCCTCCGGCAGCGGTTCGCGTTCACGAAGGACATGGACGGTGACGCTCAACGCGCGGCCGTACGCGACCATCTCGCGAAGGTGCTCGAGGACCGCAAGGTCGGTGACGTATGCTTCTTCATCGGTCAGCTGATCGAGCTGCCGTTCGTGAGCTCTCCGCTGGTGGATGCGGTGATGGCGGACGCCGCACAGGTGCGCCAGCTACGGCGTGTGGTACTTCGACGCTTCCTGGAGGCGGACGCGCGCGAGGATCCGTTCCGGCCGGAGGCGTATGGCGGCCCCATCGTCCTCGTCTTCGACGATCTCCAGAATGCCCACGACGAGGCGCTCGAGCTGCTCGAGTCGCTCATCGCGGCGCTGGAGGCCCCGGTCCTGGTGGTTGCCGTCGCAGGGCCCGAGCTCTACGTGCGGCGTGATGGCTGGCGCAAGCTGCGCGGCTCCGCGCACACCCGCGTCGAGCTCGGCCCGCTGTCGGAAGAGGACTCCGCCGCGGTGATGGAGCGCCTCCTGTCTGGCACGTGCGACCCGGACGAGTGCGACGAGCTCGCCACCGCCGCGAGCACGATGGCGGGCGGCAACCCCGCGCTGCTCGAGCAGATGGTTCGCATCTTCTTCGACATCGGCGTCATCACCGCACGCACGGGTGATGGCTCCGGCGATGGCTCCGGCGACGGCACGGGCGACGAACGGGGGGCCGCGAAGGGGTTCGAC
Source organism: Polyangiales bacterium (assembly GCA_038230375.1). Taxonomy (GTDB): domain Bacteria; phylum Myxococcota_A; class Polyangia; order Polyangiales; family Polyangiaceae; genus JANXLV01. Next base: position 13,686 of record JBBRNJ010000011.1, read on the forward strand.
GTTCACATCGACAAGCTCGATCGCGTACGGCTTCCGCTCACGGTTCAGGACGCCGTCAACGCGCGCATCGCCGCGCTCTCCGGCTACGAGCGCGAGCTCCTCGAACGTGCGGCGGCCATGGGCGGTGTGTTCTGGCTCGGCGGCCTGGTCGCGATGTGGCGCCAGAACGCCGTCGCGCGCGAGATCTGGAGCGTGTCGGAGGCCTCCGACGTGGACCGCATCCAGGTCGCGCTCAAGGACCTGCGCGATCGCGACTATATCCTGCGGCTGCCGGACAGCACGTTCGCGGACGACGAGGAGTACGTCTTCAAGCACAACCTGGAGCGCGAGACGCTGCAGAAGCTCACTCCGCAGGCAGAGGCGCAGTCCTTCCACCACGCCGTCGCGGACTGGCTCGCCTTCCAACCGCAGGTGGCGCAGCACGAGGAGTCGCTGGGCATGCTCGCGCGCCATCGCGAGCTCGCCGGCCTTCGCGTGCAGGCTGGCGCGACCTACCTGGAAGCGGGCGATCTCGCGCGCGCGCACTATGCGAACGGCAAGGCGGCCGAGTACTACCAGAAGGGTCTGGCGCACCTCTCGGACGGCAAGGAGGCGGACCCGAAGCTCCGCCTGGATGCGCTCCACCACTACGGCGACGTACTGCAGCTGCTCGGACGCAACGCGGAGGCGCTCACCGTCTTTCTGGAGATGCGCGATCGCGCGTACCGCATCGACTCGCGCGCCAAGGGTGGCGCTGCGCACAGCCGCATCGGTCGCTTGCACCGCGAGAACGGTCGGCTGGACCTCGCGAAGAAGCACCTCGACGCAGCGCTCGCTCTTTTCGAGGACGCGAACGACGAGCGCGGCATCGCCAGCACCACCGACGACATCGGCAAGCTCCACTGGCTCCGCGGCGACTACGAGAAGGCGCTCGAGTTCACGCAGCGCGGCCTGACCATGCGGCGTCGTCTTGGTGACCGCAGGTCGATCGCGCTCTCGCTCAACAACCTGGGCCTGGTCTACCAGGACTCGGGACAATACAAGCTCGCGCTGGACGCGTTCGAGCAGGCGCTGCGCATCAGGCGCGAGATCGGCGATCTCGTCGGTGTGTGCATGACGCTCAACAACCTGGGCACCATCGCGCAGGACCAGCGCGACGACGGGCGCGCGCTCACGCTCTTCCGCGAGGCGCTCGAGGTGGCGAAGGAGACGGGCGACAAGGGCCGCATTGCGCTCGTGCTCTCCAACATCGGCGAAGCGGAGACCCGCCTGGGCGATCTTGGACCGGCGATCGATCACCTCACGGAGGCGAGCGAGATCGCGACGGAGCTGGGCGACAAGATGGGCCTCGCGGAGGCCATGCGCGGCCTGGGCAAGGCGTACATCGCCGCCAAGGACACGAAGAACGCGCGTGAGCACATCGAACATGCGGTCGCCCTCTTCCGCGAGATCCAGAGCAAGGTGCAGCTGGGCGTCGCGCTCCGCAGCCTTGCCGAGCTGCGCGCGATGGAGGGCTCCCCCGCGGACATCCTGGAGGCGCGCGGGCACCTCCTGCAGTCGATCTGGATCTTCGAGGAGATCGGAAATGACGTGGAGCTCGCACGGAGCGCCCGCGTATATGCGCGCGTGCTCCAGCGCGCACCCGAGTACGAGACGGACCCGAAGGTGGTGGAAGAGGCGCGCGACTTCGAGAAGCGCGCAGAGACCATCTTCCAGCGGCTCAAGGTGTCGACCATGGGGCTCGACGCGGACGCGTTCTTCGGCTCGTCCTGAGCTCGGCTGGCGCGCCTGGCAACGTGTGAGCTGATCACTTGTGGAACGGCGACCAGAAGTTCCACCTGCCAAGGAGCTTCATCGTGGCGGGGACCAGGAGAACGCGGACCAGCGTGGCGTCGACCAGCACCGCGAGCGCCATGCCGAAGCCCGTGGCCTGGACCAGCACCACGCGGGCCAGCGCGAACGCGGCGAACACCGTGACCATGATCGCCGCTGCGCTGGTCACCAGGCCCGCGGTCTTCGCGAGCCCCTTCGCCACGGCCTCGTCGCTGTCGCCCGTCAACAGCCACTCCTCGCGGATGCGCGCCAGGATGAGGACCTCGTAGTCCATCGAGAGGCCGAAGATCACTGCGAACAGCAGCACGGGGAGCGTGGGCTCCAGTGGACGCCCCTCGTGCACGAACAGCCTGCCGTCCTGGAAGACCCAGACGAGCGCGCCGAACGACGCGCCGATGGACAGCACGTTCATCAGGACCGCCTTCAGCGGCAGGAGAACGCTCCGCAGCTGCACGAAGAGGACCAGGAGCGTCGCGCCCACGATGAACGCCATGGCGGGCGGCGCGCGGTCCCGCATGAAGGCCGTGGTGTCCAGATCGTTCGCGGTCGCACCACCCACGACCAGCACGCCGTCGGCCACGGTTCGCTGTCGCCGGATCGCGGTCACGACTGCGCGCGCCGCCTCGCTGTCGGGCGGTGCGTTGATGCGCACGTAGAGGACGGTGTCCTGCGCGCCTACCGTGAGCTTTGCGCCCGCCTCCACGATGGGGCGCAGGAGCGCCGAAGGGTGAAGCAGGTTCTCCTCGTAGGTGTCGGGGCCGTAGTCGTCCTCGGGGTCGGGGCTCGTGGGGGAGACGATGCTCTCCACGCGGGCGACGCCGGGCAGCTTCGCGAGGTCGCGCGAAAGCGTGTAGAGTGCATGTATGCGAGGACCGTTCAGCGCGGGCGCGCTCGGGAAGCGTACGACCACGTTGGCGCGCGTCGCAGCCTGCGTGGGGAAGTCGCGGAGCCATGTGTCGTATGCGCGTCGTGCCTCGCTGCGCTCGTCGAGCACGCGAACGTCGGCGGCGGACAACCGCAGTCGCATGAACGGCCGCGCCGCGCTCGCCAGGATCAGCACCGTGGGCACGAGCACCAGCCACGGCCGCTTCATCACCCAGCGCGCAAGCCGCTCCCACCGAGCCTCTCCCTTGCCGCCGCCCGCACGTAGCTGCCCCCGAAATATGCGGCGGCCCAGCACGGCGAGCAATGCAGGCACGAACAAGATCGCCGTCAGCACGGCCAGGCCCACGACCAGTGCGCCGCCCGCGCCCATCATCGCCAGGTACGACCCGCGGAAGAAGGCGAGGCCCGACAGGCCCACGCACACCGCGAGGCCCGAGAAGAGCACCGCGCGGCCCGATGTGGCGACCGCGGTGGACAGCGCCTCACGGGGCTCGCGCCCAAGGTCGAGCTCCTCGCGGTACCGGCTCACCACGAACAGCGAGTAGTCGATCGCCACGCCCAGGCCCACGAGCGACATCACGTTCACGGTGTAGCTGGCAACGTCCACGAAGTAGGAGGCGGCGGTGACCAGCGCCGTGGCGACCACGACCGAGAGCGCGCCGGACACGACAGGCACCAGAGCGAGCACCCACGTCCTGAACACGTACCCGAGGAGCAGCGCGGCGAAGGGCAAGGAGATCGCCTCCGCCATGAGCAGATCCTTTCCGAGCACCACATCCAGGTCGTGCATGTAGGGCACGCGACCAGTGCACTCGATCCCGAGCGTCGCGGAGTGAAGCTCCTCGCGCACCGCGGGGTAGGCCGTTGCGGCCTCCTTGAACGTCCCGCGCAGAGCCACGAACGCGGTCTCGCGTCGCGCCGCTGCGTTCTGCATCACGGGCCGCAGGGCGGGAGGTGCGTCGTTCGCGGTCATCACGCGAAGCACGCGCGGGTCCGTGCGGAGCGGTGCCAGCGCAAGGTCGCGCGCCTCGCCGAACGCGTCGTCGTGCGGGTCCAGCGTGGGTGAGGAGAGGACCACCACGACAGTCACATCCTCTGTGGCGCCCGCGATCCCCGCCAGCAAGAGGTCCGCCTCGCCGGACTCCAGCCCAGCGATCGCGCCGGTGGTGAGGCGCCCGCCGCGCACGATGATCGCGACCGACAGCAAGAAGAGCACCAGCGCCACGCCGAGCACGTGCGCGCGACGATCGAACGCAAATGCACCCAGGCGCTTGGCGTTCATGTCGTGCATCGTACCCCATTCGCGACGGCGCGATTGCGCTTGGGCCTCGGATTGGACACGATGGATCGATGCGCATCGCGAGACCGTCCGTCGTGCTGCTCGCGTGCATGGTCGCGTGCAAGACCGCGAGCGACGCGACGGACAGCGTGCCCCCCGCGACCTCGGGCGCGGACGCCGGTTTGCTCGAAGCGGGCGCTGCGCAGGACGCTTCGAGCGCGAGCGACGCAGCGGTCCCCGACGCGGGCCCAGACCCAGATGCCGTGACCATGGCGGCCAACGCGGACACGCTGCTCGACACCATGCTGCTCCGCTTCTGGACGCAGCTCCGCACTGCAGACAACAACTCGTATTGGACGTATGCGCAGGACTGGGACGTGGTGCTCGACGGCATAGAGCGCCGCGGTCCCCTCGCATATGCCGGCACGGTGCGCATGTTCTGGGATGTGCAGAACGCTCGGGGCTGGAGTCGCGACTACTACGACGACGAGAACTGGATGACCCTCACGCTCATGCGCGCGTACGACCTCACGGGCGCGACGGAGTACCTGGATCGAGCGAAGGCGAACTTTGACGACATCATGGGCGCGTGGGACGTGACGTGCTGCGGCCCCAAGAAGGGCGGCATCTGGTGGCGCACGGCGCACGACTCCAAGGTGACTGCGATCAACGCCGGTGCAGTGGTCAGCGCGTCCCGGCTCTACGAGCGCACCAAGGACGCGACGTACCTCGCGTTCGCTCAGAAGGTCTACGACTACTGGTCCACGACCATGGTCGACGCGAAGACCGGGCACGTCTACGACGGCATCTCCTCCGCGGGTGACATCAACACCGCGTGGTCGTTCACGTACAACGAGGGGCTCATGATCGGCGCTGCCGTGGCGCTCTCCCACGCGGAGGGTGGCACCGCGCGCTTGCCGCTCGCGCACCAGATCGCCGGCTACATGCTTGGCAAGGAGTCCGCCTCCACCTCGGTGGGCGTGATCCTCTCCGACGGCAAATGCGGCAAGCCTGGCGGCGACGACGGCGAGCAGTTCAAGGGCATTGGCGCGCGCTACCTGGCGCAGCTCTACGCCACCGATCCAACGCGTGTAGAATACAAGGAGTTCCTGCGGCACAGCGCGCGTGCCGCGTTCACACTCGCGCGGGATCCCGGCACTGGCCTGGTCTCGTGTGACTGGGGCGGCCCTTATGACGCGAACACGAACAGCGTGAACTCGCTCTCCTCCGCGGCGATGACGCTCTCTGCCACGGCGCAGATCCTTGGAGCATCCCGCAAGCGCGGCACGATGCCCATCGTGCTCCAGGCGGAGGAAGGGGATCTTCACGGCGCGCTCGGCCTCGAGGCGGCGCACACCGGCTTCGAGGGCTTCGGTTACGTGGCGGGCTGGGGCGCGGACGGGCAGTGGGTCGACTTCCTCGCGAACGTGGCGCAGTCGGGCACCTACGACGCCGAGCTGCGCTTCGCGACGGAGCCAGCGGGCGCGAGCCGTCTTGTCTACGTGAACGGCGCGACGGTCGCGGCCAATCTGGCCCTCCCCACGACCGGCGGCTACGACACCTACGGCACCGTCAAGGTGGCGCTGCCGCTTGCCGCGGGAAACAACACGATCTCGGTCATCTACAACCTGGGGCAGGGGAGTCACGGCTTCGTGAACCTGGATCGCCTCACGCTGTCTGCTCAATAGATGCGGGGTACGGCGAAACCTTTCGGGGCGTCGCACGTGAGCCCGATCGACCCGATGTTGCCGCTCACACGCACCATGCTCGCCCTCGCGCTCATCCCCTTCGGGGTCGGGTGTGCGTCGGCAGCTGCGTCAGCGCCCACTCCAGCCGGACCCCCTATCTCCTCCGCTGTCTCCCACCCCAGCTCCCCGCCCATCCAGGTCGCGAGAACGGAGGCCGCAAAAGCGGAGGCCCCTGCGACGGAGGCCCCAACGACGGAGGCCATGGGCGCGATCGTGATCGACGATGTTCCGAGCGATGCAGCGGAGGTCTACGAGGACGACGTACCGATGACGTTCGACGTCGGCGAAGCCAAGCCCATCGGTGCTGGAACGCACATCGTTTCGCTCGTCGTGGCCACCAAGACCGTCTGGGCATCCAAGATCACGGTCTCGCCCGGCAGCACCGTCCATGTGCGCATCCCCGCGAAGTACCTGACCGCCTATCAGAACTAGGCGGGATGGAAGGTCGCGCCGGATCGGGCGCGATCCACGCGACGAACGTCCTTGAACCACGGCGGTTTCTCGCGGTCACAGCCCTGTTCCGCTGGGTTTTTTGCGTGGATCATCGAGGGTCCATTCGCTCATCACTCCCACCCCCACGGCCGCGCTGAGCTGAATGATCCCGTCGCGTTCCGTGGCATACGACCTTGGCGCACGATGTGCTCGTATGTAGGTATGGGATTCTTCAATCGCCCGACCACCCTTTCCTGGCTTCGCTTCGCCCTCGTCGGAGCCGCGCTGGCCGCACCTGGGTGCGCCGCTTCGACGGATGACACCAACGCCGCCGTGGAGGAGGCCGATCTGTCGGCATCCGATCAAGCGGTCGCGACGCTCGCAGGGACCGCGAAGAGTCACCTGTACGTGAGCCTCACCCCGAGGTCTGGAACGGTCGCCACCGCCGCGATGATCACCGCGGCCAAGCGCGGAGTCACCGTGCGCGCCATTCTCGATTCGCGTGGGGCCTTCGATGCCACGTGGACGATGCAGCAGCACCTCGAGTCCAGCGGCGTCGACGTGGACGTTCGCGCCGATGTCATCTCCACCGTTCTTGCCGTGAGTGACGACACCGCCCTTCTCCCCGGCGCGACGCCGCGCACCGAGAAGGACGCAGTCAAGGTGAAGGGCTACCAGAAGAGCTTCACGGACATCCTGGAGTGGTCGCACAGCGACGTGAAGGGCACGCTCATCGCGCCAGGCACCGTCGCCGTTCATCCCATGCCGGAGTCCGGACGTGATCGCATCGTGCAGCTCCTCTCCACCGCGAAGACGTCGATCGACCTCTCGATCTACCAGCTGCAGGATCGCCCCGTCGTTGACGCGCTCGTCGCCGCAGCGGGCCGTCACGTGAAGGTCCGCGTCATGCTCGAGCCGCGCACCGTGGGCGCCGCCAACTTCGACGCCGTCTCCGCCACGCTCAAGGCCTCTGGCGTGACCGTGAAGACCACGCCCAAGGCGTTCGACTCCTCCCACAACGTCGACCACGCAAAGTTCTGCCTCATCGACGACAAGGAGCTGCTCTTCGGCACCGGTAACATGGTGCGCAGTGGCCTGGGCGGCGTGGACGTGACCGCGTTCGACAACCGCGACTTCTGGATCGAGGACGCGCGCCCCGCCGCGCTCAAGGAGGCACGCGGGCTCTTCGACGCGGACTTCGCCGAGACGTCGACCGCGCACATGACCTTCGACGCGCTCGTGGTCACGCCGGACAACGCGAACAGCAAGATCGGCGCGCTCATCGACGGCGCCAAGCACCGATTGTTCGTTGCAAACCAGTCGCTCTCCGACGCCGGCATCCAGGGAAAGATCCTCGCCGCAAAGAAGCGCGGCGTCGATGTCCGCGTCCTGCTCGGCTACCAGCCGGCATTCGGCGGCGGCGCTCCCCCGAACGAGCCCGCGCTGAAGGCGCTCAGGGCTGGCAACATCCAGGCCGACTACCTGAAGAAGCACTACCTCCACGCGAAGATCATCGTCGCGGACGACTCCGTCTATCTCGGCTCGCAGAACTTCACGAACGGCGGTCTCAACAACAACCGCGAGGTGGGCGAGATCCTGACGGATGCAAAGGCCGTCAGCACGGTCGTCGAGACGTTCACCAAGGACGCGTCGAACTGACGCGTGAGCTACGCTGCTCTCCGACGAACAAGGAGCAGAGCAATGATTCGCCCGGACATGATCGGACTCGTGGTCGAAGACATCAAGCGATCGCTTGCATTCTACAGGCATCTCGGCCTGGACGTTACGGACCCCGCGGAGGGCGAGGCCTATGTGGAGGTGAAGGCAAACGGCTATCGCATCTCGTGGAACAGCATCGAGATGGTGAAGAAGCTCGAGCCGAAATGGACCGCGCCAAAGGGCCACCGCATGGAGCTCGCGTTCCTCTGCGACTCACCCGCGGAGGTCGACGCAGCCTATTCGAAGCTCGTCACGGCTGGCCACGAAGGCCACAAGGAGCCGTGGGATGCGTTCTGGGGACAGCGCTACGCCGTGGTCGTGGATCCCGACGGGAACCACGTCAGCATCTTTGCACCGCTGAAGCCTTCGGCGCCCTGAGAGCGTCGTTGGTCCCACGGTCAGCGCGATGGGCCTGACCAGTCGGTCCACTTGTAGGGGACGTCGCGCACGTCCACGTGGACCATCTTGCTGGTGGGGTAGTAGCCCAGGCCGGGCACGTGTTGACCCTCTGCCAGCTTGCGCAGGTCCCACGTGCGCACGCCCGGGACGCGTACATCCGCGGCCATTCCCTGCGTGTGGAAGCTCTTGTCGCGCGCGTTCTTGGGCGCGCGGTAACCCGACACGAGCTCGAGGTCTCCGCCGGTCGCCTCTGCGAGATGCGAGAGCACTGCCACCAGCCTGGGATCGATGTCGTGCTCCTTCTGTGTGCGCGTGCACCGGAGCAGATGGTTCAAGGCGCGCGCGGACTCGTCGGTGGGCCTGTCACCGAGCATGCGCACCGTCACGCTCTCGCCAGTGTTCACCGCGCGGATGATGAACGAGGTGGCGCGCGGCGAGTCGGAGATGACGAGCGACCGCGGCTCGTGACCGGAGACGTGCGCTGGCAGCACGGGAGCAGGTGCGACGCCCGCCTGCGCTGGCGTGGTCCCAGGCCACGAGGTCATCGTGAGCCCGAACGCGGCCGTGGCGAGTGCTCGGGCGTAAGGACGCATCACGTTGGAGGATAGGGGCTGCGAAACACCTGTCAAAGGCGAACGCGGACGCTCACATCACCTCACCAGCTCATCGACTCAGCTACGCACGAGCGCGAGCACGTCCTGTGCCTTGCCTTGCGACATGACGCGTCCGTGTGTGAGCAGCACGATGTCGTCCGCGATCTCTCCGACAAAGTCCATGTCGTGGGAGACCACGACGATGGTGCGGCCTTCCTTGCGCAGGTCGGACAGGATGCGGGCGATCTCCACGCGGCGGCTGGGGTCCAGCGCGCTGGTCGGCTCGTCAAAGAGGAGGGCCTCGGGATTCATCGCGAGCGCACGTGCGATCGCCACGCGCTGCTGCTCGCCACCGGAGAGCTCACGCGGATAGGCGCCCGCCCGCTGTGCAAGCCCCAGTCGCTCGAGCAGGGCGCTCGCTCGTGACTTCGCCTCGGAGTCCTTCATCTGCGCGACGTAGATCGGCGCCTCCACGATGTTCTCCATCACCGTTTGGTGCGCGAACAGGTGGTACGCCTGAAACACGAAGCCCACGCTCTTCCTGATCTGCTGCACGGCGGCGACGTCGGTCCCGGACGTGGTACCGCGGTAGGCCACCGAGCCCACGACCACGGAGCCGCTGTCGAAGGTGGTGAGGCCGTTGATGCAGCGCAGGAGGGTGGTCTTGCCACTGCCCGACGGCCCGCAGATGGCGCAGATGCGCCCCGGCTCGAACGTCACGGTCACCTGCGAGAGGATCAGGCGCCCATCCATCTTCTTCTCGAGGCCCTTGATGCCGATCATCGTCCTGCTCCTCCAAGCCGCTTCTCCAGCCTGCGGGCGAGGAGCGACAGCGGGTAGCTCATGACGAAGTACATGAGGGCGCAGAGGGCGCCCGGAATGGCATAGCTGCGCACCTCGACGGCGGTGATGCTCATGCGCTTCGTGAGCTCCACGACCGTGAGCACGCTCACGAGTGAGCTGTCCTTGAGGAGCGCGATGAAGTCATTCGTGATGTTCGGGATCGCATGGCGGAGCGCCTGCGGGAGGAGCACGCGGCGAATGGCCAGGCTGCGCGTCATGCCGAGCGACAGCGCGGCTTCCATCTGACCTTCAGGCACCGCCTGGATGCCGGCGCGGAAGGTCTCTGCCTCGTACGCCGCGTAGTTCATGCCCAGGCCGATCACGGCAGCCACCAGCGCATCCAGCCGCACGACCGCCGCGAGCCCGTAATAGAGCAGGTACAGCTGCAGGAGCACCGGGGTGCCGCGATAGACCTCCACGTAGAGGCTCGCAAGCGCCGCATACTTCCGCGGCAGGTACGCGCGGGCCAGCGCCAGAGCCATCCCGAGCGGGATCGCAAGTGAGATGGCGAGGATCGAGACAAGCAACGTCATGCCTGCGCCCTTGAGGAACAGGATCACGTGACCCGTGGAGAGCTGCGTGGCCGCCGGCGGCTCCGGCGACGTGGGCGCCGAGCCGAGCATCGCTCGCTGATCGCTCTCCGACCATGCGACCAGGCGGCTCTCGCGCGGCGACATCAGCCGCGCCTTGCTGAGGATCTGGTCGAGCTCCCCGGAGCTAGCGATGTTGCCGAGCGCGTTGTCGACAGCGTCCGCGAGTGCTGCGTCGTCCTTGCGAAGGCCGGCCGCATAGAAGCCCTCCGCCACGTCGGCCACGACCTTGAGCTCCTTCTTCGGTGCGCCGTATCGCGCGGCGATGATGTCGTCGAGCAGGACGGCGTCGGTGCGGTGGAAGACGAGATCCGCGTACGGCTCCTCCACGCCCTCGTAGAGCGCGACGTTCTTGCCGCGAAGGATCTCCGCCGCGAGGCTGTTCGATAGCGTGCCCACGCGCCGGTCGCCGAGCGTGGCGAAGCTCGTGATCCGCGTCTCGTCCGTGCGCACCATGAGGCGCTCCGCGAACACGTAGTAGGGACGCGAGAACCGCAGCACGCCCTGCCGCGCCACCGTGACCTCGAGCCCGTTCATGATCATGTCGAATGAGCCACGCGCGAGCGCCGGCACGAGCTGGCTCCAGTCGCTCTGCTTGAACTCCTGGCGCACACCGAGCCGCTTCGCGATCGCCTCCGCGAGATCGACCTCGAACCCGATCAGGCGTCCCGGTGCCGCGGGGTCGTCGTAGACGTACGGCTCGCCGCCCTGGATGTCGCCACCCCACGTGAGCACGCCAGCCTTCCGCACGCGAACGAGCGAGTCATCACCGGCCCACGCCACGCTCGGGACCGCGCAAAGCAGCAAGACGAACGAAAGCAGCACGCCGAAGCGCGCACGCGGGGTGGCCACACTGGAGAAGTATCGGGTCATTGGAACGAAGCGCTCATCCCCAAATCATGTGGACAAGTTGCCTACATGCGCTACGTCAAGGGCAAGACGGTACGCGGATCTCGGGAGGATTCGCGTGAGCGCACGAAGGATTAGGGGTGCAGTTGTGAGGTACTTCATTTCGTTCGAGGAAGGGGCGGAGCCCACGGAGCAGATCGCGTTTCCGCGGTCCACGTCAAGACTCCCCGTCGAGGAGACAGCGGACTCTATCGCGCTGGCATGTCGGTCAGCGGCGTTGTCGTTCATGGATGGTGTCGCGCACGGTTGGAGCAAGTTCGATCTGGCCATGTGGCTGGCCGGTCCGTACGCCCATGCTACGCGGTTCGCGCCCCGTGGGGAACGAACCCTTCCGGATCGTCCGACCTCTGACGGACCGGAGTCCGACCCCGTTGGCGGCGAGCGCCTCCACGAGGTGATGGACAACGCTCGGATGCACAGCCTCGCGCTCTGCGAAGAGCTGTCCCTGCCGCGCAGCGACAGTGACTTCATCGACGACGCCATCGCGCGTGGCCTGCTCACGCCCATCGAAGATCATCGCGGCTCGCTCTTGTGGGTTCCCGTCGACGCGGCGCGCATGCGGCTCTGCGATCGCGTCCGCTCGCTCTTCGTCGTGGACTACCTGCTCGCGCCGCACCTGTACCTGGAGTCCCTGCTCGTCTGTCAGCGCTGCGAGCGCATCGTGTTCGACATCAACGCCAAGCAGGTAGGCCACTGTTCACTCCACAGGCACCGTAGTGGTATCGTCGTCTCTGGGCATGGCTCACAAGCGGAGAGCGAGGACGCGTCCGGGCAAGACGCGGGTTACGCCGAATCAACGTTCGGGCAAGCTGGCTAGCTCGCGCCGTCGCGAACGCCCGGGCGTTTGAGTGGACTTCCTTACGTCCACCGTGAGCGAAAGATCATGAAATCTTGGCGTGTCGCCAGGTGTCATGGGAGCGTGCCTCCTCACGTGCCCAGGAAACTCGCCCCTCTGCTCGTGGGCCTTGCTGGGCTGGGCGCGCTCGTCGTGGTGCCGCGCGTCGCGCTTGCGCAGAACGAGCCGGATCCGAACCGCCAGTTCATGGCGCCCGCCACCGACCCGCCGCCAGGGACGCCGCCGCTCCCGCCTCCTGGCGAGCCACAGAATCCGGGCAGCCAACCCAGCGCCCCCAACGCCGACCCAAACCAGCCGCCGCCGCAAGAGAGCCCTGACGCCACGCCCGGCGCCTACGGCTTCGATCCGCATCCGCCAATCCGCACGCGTGGCAAGCGCGACGGCGTGACCTGGGAGGCCAACGCGGACTTTCGTGTATCTTACATCGATCGAATCCCGGAGCTGAAGATCTCCCAGGACGTCGTCGGTCCGCACGCGCTCGCATCGGGCACCGTCGTGCATGGCAGTACGTCGCTCGTGACGGGCGGCCTGGGCTTCGACTTCGGGCTGGTCCTCGACGACCGCTGGCGTATCGGCGGCATCGGGGGCAGCTACGAGTCCGCCATGGGTACGAGCGCACGTCGCCGCGCCTATGTGGACGGCTCCATCGCGGAGCTCCGCCCGTGGACGGCGTCGCGCTTCGGGTTCGACTTCGGCGGCGTGGGGCAACGCTACAAGTACCGGCGCTGGCAGTTCGGCTGGATGGTGTCGGGCAGCGTGATCGTGACCACCATGAACGTGTCGGTTGCGAGCGGCGGAGGCTCGGAGGACGCGTGGGGCTCGGCGGTTGCGCTCTCCGTCCATGGTCAGGCAGAGGCGTGCAGGCGGCTCGATCTCGAGTCGCGCGTCTGTCTGGCGGTCGCACCGGATGTGTTCGATGGCGGTTATTTCATGCGCGGGGGCTCGCTCCTCGCGCGCTGGGAGTGGGGCCGATGAACAAGCCTTCCGTGAACCTTCGCTTTCTCGCGAGCTCCTCGCTCGCCGTCGTCACGCTCGGCCTGGCGCTGGGCGTGACCGGATGTGGCGTGGAGGCGTCGCCAGAGGGCCGCGTCGAGTCCGCGGACATCGTGGCCATCCCGCAGCGGCCAGTCACGGTGCTGGTCGACTCGTGCGTGCTCGACTCGTGGCATCGCTCGACGTTGCCGACCCCCGCTGCGCGCAAGGTCATCGGCGAGATCGTCATGCTCTGCCTCGTGCCCCGCTACGACGGTTCGGTCGGGCCGAGCGATCCTGCCGGCGCCTCGGCGCTCGCCGGCCTTGTCACGGAGCTGCATGCGGACGGGTACCCGGTGAAGCTCGGCGTCGCGTTCAACGACGAGTCGGGGCAGGCGTCGAACGCAGCCCAGACCAGCGCGCTCCTCCTCCTCCCCGACTGGCGCGCGAAGGTCGTGACGGCGCTGACCGCTGCGGTGGGTGAAGCCGAGGGTATCGATCTCGACTTCGAGTCGCTTCAGCCCAGCGCCCGCTCCGGCGTCACCGCGCTGGTCCTGTCGCTCGGGCAAGCGCTCCACGCAAAGGGCAAGAAGCTCGCGGTCTACGTTCCGCCGAGCACCACCTCGCCGAGCGACGTGGCTGGCGGCGACGCCTACGACCTCGCCGCGTTCGACGGCAAGGTCGATCGCGTGCGGGTGACCACGCTGGACTACTCGGACAACACCCTGCCCGGTCCCACGACCGACCCTGGGTGGGCCGTCTCCGCGTACAAGTACGCCCGCGCGTACCTGCCGAACACGGCCATGGATGTGTCGTATCCGCTCTACGGCGCAGACTTCGGGCCGGCCGGCGTGCGCGGAACGAGCTGGGTGGAGGCGCGCGGAATCGCCGACCTGGCTGGGGTGTCCTCGTTCGATCGCGGACCCACGGGTGCTCCGCGCTTCAATTACAGCCGCGAGGATGGGGCGCACGAGGTCTGGTTCGACGACGCCACGTCCACCACGCAGGCGCTGGCGGCGTGGGACTACGGCACCAGGCCCGCGGGCACGGGCGTGTTCTTCTGGGGCTTCGGGGCCGAGGACCCGACGCTGTGGCAAGAGCTCGCCAAGAGGCTGCCGTGACCATGTTCTCCACGGATCACCCCGAGCTCTTCGACTCGGTCAACGTCTCGACGATGGCCCGCGTCGTCGCGTTGCCATGCGAAGATCCGCTCGCGATGCCCGGCGTCTCTCGCGCGCTCGCGCACGATTATTTCATCTGGGATGCGTTCCTGGGCGGGCAGAAGCGGGTGGATCTGCACCCGCTCGTGATCGGGCCAGAGCTGGCAGAGCGCGCGGAGCGGACGGCGGCGCTCGTGGTGAAGGCCATCGATGCGATCGCGAACGTCGCGCTGGAGTCCGACGCCGAGGCCGCGCGCTACCGGCTCGCGCCCGAGGTCGCGATGCTCGCCTCTGCCTCGCACGAAGGCGGCGAATCGTCGTCGCTCATGCGCGTGGACCTCTTGCTCGGGGATGACGACCAGTGGTTCGCCTGCGAGGTGAACGCGGACTGCCCCGGCGGACACAACGAGGCCTATGGCCTTCCGCGCCTCACGCGCTCGCTCGGCTTCGCCGGCGGCCAGAATCCCACGCGCGTGCTCGAGGACCTGGCCGAGGAGCTCATCGCGCTTTCCGGCGGCAAGGGCTCACCCGATGGGCTGATAGCGATCACGTTCGCCACGGCGTACGCCGACGATCTGCAGGTGTGCGCGCTGGTGGAGCGCGCCGTCGTCACGCGTGGCGGACGCGCGGTGCGAGCGCCGTTTCCTGCACTCAAAGAGGACGGTGATGGCATCGCGTTCCGCGGCGAGCGCGTGGCGGTGCTCTATCGCTTCCTGCCGCTGGAGTTCATGGAGGGCGGTCGCAACGTGGACGCCATCGGGCGTGCGCTTGCCATGGGCACGCTGAAATCCGTGTCGCGCGCGAGCGCGATCTACGCGCAGAGCAAGTTTGCGTACGCGCGTGGATGGGCGCTCGCAGACGAGCTGCCGCCCGTGATCGGTCGCGCGATCGAGCGCTATTTGCCCGAGTCCTACGACCTCACCGAGATGGACGACGCGAAGCTTCTTGGGAACCGCAAGGACTGGGTGCTGAAGCGCGCGTTCGGTCGCGTCGGCGACGAGGTCCTCGTCGGGCCGCTCCACACGGACGAGGAATGGGCGCACTCGCTCAAGCTCGTTCGTGCGCACGCCGCCATCGGTGAAGTGTGGATCGCGCAGCGCTTCGTGCCGCAGCGGCCCGTCAGCACTCCATGGGGCAACATGCTGGTCACGCTGGGGGTGTACGTCCAGAACGGGCGCCCGAATGGCTACTTCGCGCGCGTCACGTCGGAGAGCCACGTCTCGCACGACGCGCTCGTTCTGCCGGTGTTCGTGGGTGAGGCTGCGTGAGAAGAACCACGCTCCTCTCCCTGTCGGCGTTCGCGCTCGCGCAAGCGGGCTGCGCCTTCAGGCCGTGGACGCCATCGGTGGCGGTCGCGTACTGGGCCGAGGACGTGCCCACGTACCGCGACGCGACGATCCCGCGCTCCAGCGTGATCGCGGCCGAGTGGCAGCTCCCGCTCGACAATCCGTGGGCGCGCTACCAGAAGCAGACGCTGGTGGCGGCGCTGGACGGCATGCCGCAGCGCACGAAGCTCCCGGACATCAACGAGCTCGGCGTCATCGGTGACGCGATCAACGCAGGCAATCGCGTGGGGCGCGCAGGCATTCCCTCTGACGTGATGTTCGTCGTGGACCTGCGAGGCGCGGCGTCGTGTGCGTTCGGCTCCAGCCTCTCTCGCGCATCGCAGGCGCCGGTGTCGAACGTGATCACGTTCAACAACTGGCCTGCGGACGAGGGGCTCATTCCCGCGGAAGAGACGCTGGCGGGGATGATCGCGTTCTCGCCGAAGCCCGCCGTGGCGAGCACCGACGCCGCGCCGGTGTTCCTTCTGGACTCGTGGCGCCTCGCCTACCGCTTCGACGAACCCGACGAGGAGACCTACGACAACCGCTACGTGCTCAATCAAGCGGACCTGCCCGATCCGGAGACATTGCGAACGGCCGGCATCGCGCGCGTCATCTACGTGGTCGAGGATCTGGACGACACCGAGACCGAGGAGGACGATCTTCACGCGACCTTCGGCGCCTACCGAGACGCCGGCATCGAGATCTTCATGGTGGACGTGAACATGCTGGGCCGGGAGCCCCTTCCGGAGCGGTGGCCCACGGTGCTTGCGCCGTACCACTATCATGTCGTCACACGCGTCACGATCCTCGACAGCCCCATCTTCTACGCACGTGCGCACGGGGGTTTTGGCGGCGCCCACGGACGCCCAAGCGTGTTCGGCGGCGGCAGTACGGGCGGCAGCCACGGCGGCGGCGGCCACGGGGGCTACGGCGGCTGAGAGTCTGGTTGCGCTGGGGGAAAAAACGAGTGTAAGGTGCCGCCCCATGCGTACCGGCCTTGTCCTCGGGTTCGTGTCGATGTCCCTCTTCACCGCGTCCTTCGCGCTCGCGCACGGCGACGAGCCGGAGCACAAGAACGAGGCGGGTGAAGAGAAGAAGCCCGAGGGCGACACCGCCGAGAAGAAGGAAGAGGGCAAGGAAGAGAAAGAGGAAGAGGCCGAGTGGGAGGTCACCGGTGACCTCGTCGTCGGCGCCGCCAACACGGACATCGTGACCGCGGGCCCGCCGGGCCGCCGCGAGGGCGTTCCGGAGAACACCCTCGACAGCTCGCGCGTGACGGTCATCTCGTTCCTCATCGGCCTGGAGCATCCGATCACCGACAAGATCACCGTGGGCGCGCGCATGCCGTTCATGGACGGCAGCATCGCGTCGCGCACGGGTCTCCTTGGCTCGCGCAACGGCATCTTCATCGCCGGCAACTTCGAGCTCGGCGCCACGTACAAGATGCCGCTCGGCGGGCACAACCTGGAGCTCACCCTGGAGGTCGGTCTCCCCACGGGCTCGGGTGTGGAGCAGCCGTCGAAGGAAGAGATCGAGAAGGACCCGGCCAAGACCTACCAGTACAACCGGATCGACAAGGCCGCCGTCATGCGCGCCACGTCGTGGTCGCGCGGCCAGCTGGACTCTGGTCTCTTCGAGCCCGGTCGTATCGGCATCACGCCGAAGGTCGCCTACCCGATCGACATGGGCAAGCTCTCCATCCGTCCGATGCTGAAGGTCGAGAACCTGATCGACGTCACGGGCGACGCAGGCCAGGGCTACGTCGGTGAGATCGTCTTCGGCGCGCGCGCCGGCTACCGGGTCCACCCGAAGATCGAGCCGGGCCTCGCCGCATGGGCGAACATCCTCTACACGAAGGCTGAGATCGATGACCCGTCCGTCGTCGTGGTCTCGCCGTACGTTCGCTTCCACCTCCCGCACGTGAAGCCGTACGTCGCAGGCATCATCCCGGTCGCGGGCCACCTCGTGGCCGACAAGGCCTACGGCGTCAGCATCGGCGCGGTTGCTGAGTTCTAGGGCTGGATCTGGGCGGGGCTGGTGGCCTCGTCGTTGGCCCTGACGTCGCGACCGCGTCTTTGTCTCGCGGGCCCTTCGGGCCCCTCATCGGCTCCGCCGACGAGCCTCCCCACGATTCGCTGTCGCGATGTCGTGCTCTCGCACGACGCAGATCAGCTCGGTCAGCGCGTTGCTAACGCACTGGCGTTGACGTCGTTCACGATGTCGACGTCGAGGTTCAGGTCGAGGTCGAGGTCGAGGTCGAGGTCGAGGTTCAGGTCGAAGTCGAGGTCGTCGTCGAGGTCGTCGTCGAGGTCGTCGTCGGGGCCGAGGTCGCCGTCGGGGTTGACGTCGTCGTCGTTGTTGTTGCTCCGTCTACCAGGGCTTCGCTGAGCTCCCAGAGGCGCTTCGCGTCGGCTTCGTTGAGGGCGGCGCGGGTGGGGCGGGCGATCTTGCACTTGTCCCAGTACTCGCCGGTGATGCCTTCCACGTCCGGCGAGGAGCAGAGGTGGACCTGTGTCTTGGCGCCGTCGTCGGTGTTCGCGAGGAATGGGCGACCCAGCGTCAGCAGGAAGCTGAAGAGGCCGCCGTACGTGTGGCCGAAGCCCGACGCGATGACGCCGGGATGAAGGCAGTTCGCCGTGACCTTGGTGCCAGACAAACGGCGCGCGAGCTCCTTCGTGAAGAGGATGTTCGCGAGCTTGCTCTGGGAGTAGGCGCCCATCGCGCTGTAGCTCGTGTGCTCGAACTGTAGGTCGTCGAAGTTCATCTTCCCACGGCGATGGGCCTCCGACGACACGCTCACGATGCGCGACGGGCCGCTCTTCTCCAGCAGATCGCGCAGCAGCTTCGTCAGCAGGAAGTAGCCGAGGTGGTTCAGCGCGAACGTCTCCTCGATGCCGTCCACGGTCGTGCGGCGCTGCGGCACCAGGAGGCCGGCGTTGTTGAGCAGCACGTCGAGCTTGTCGACCTTGCGGAGGACGTCGCTCGCGACACGACGGATGTCCTTCTGCGAGCTCATGTCACCGACGATGAGACTGACGTCCTTCGCGCCGGCCTTCTCGATGTCGACGATGGCGGCCTTGCCCTTTTCTTCGCTCCTGCAGACGAGGACGAGCTTTGCGCCCATCGCCCCGAGCGCAACGGCCGAAGCCTTGCCGATTCCCTGATTCGCGCCGGTGATGAGCACCGTCTTGCCGTGCATGTCGGTCATGGTCGCCGAATCATGCGTCCCCCGGGCCCGAATGGGAACCCCAGCGCGTCGATTAAACCTGGTTATTCGGCGTACATCTGGATGTCGGTCGCGGCCTTGAACGCCATCCGATGCGCCTCCGCCCAGTCCGGATGACGGACCTGGACCCAGCCGTCGGACAAAAGCGTGTGCTTCCAGTTGCGGCGCGGCGTGCCCGGTCGCAGCAAGCGGTCCTCCGTGACCCACTGTCCGCACTCGTGCCGCCAGGCGCCAAGGCCGTCGATGCGGGTGATGCGCCCACGGCCGAGCGCTCGCTTGAAGATGATCGCGTCGTTGTACTTTCGCTCGGTGCTCGCCGCGAACTTCTGGTGGCAGACCACACGCGCCCATTCGCGGAAGAGATCGATGTCACACGTGTAGTTCATCTGGTCGACCAGGCATGCGCCGCCGGGGCGCGCGCCGATCTCGCCGAACACGGCCTCGCCCTTGCTCGTGAGGTACCACTCCATGTGCGTGAAGCCGTCGTCCATGCCGAGCGCAGTGAGCACCTTGCGCCCGAGCTCGATGCCGCCCTGGAGTCGCTTCTGCTCCATGTCGCGCACGGTGATGATCACGGGCGAGATCCACTCCTGCGTGCGCATCTCCAGCGGCTTTGGCAGGTAGGACGCTACGTTCTCGAAGACCGGTTTTCCGCCGATGCATACGGTGTCGAACGTGAACTCCTCGCCCTCGATGTATTCCTCGCAGCTTGCCTCCGGGATGCCGCGCATGCGCGGGAGCACCTCTTCCAGCTCCTTCACGCTGGTGATGCGGTACGTGTCTGCGCTGCCGGCGCCGTCGATCGGCTTCAGGATGAGCGGGTAGCCGATCTCCTCGGCGGCGGCGCGCACCTCTGTCTCGGTCCGCACGCGGCGCGACCTGGGCACGCGGAGGCCGGCCTTCGCCACGCGCTCCTTCATCAGCTGCTTGTCGCGGAAGCCCGTCGCCGTGTCCACGCTCATGCCTGGCATTCCCCACCGTTCGCGCAGCCGCGCCGCGAGCACCACGAGCGGCTCCCAGTTCGCGGCCACGCGGTCGATCGTCTTGCCGCGCAGCCAGGCGGAGACGCGCGCGATCACGTCCTCCTCGTCCATGATGCGTGGAACCTGCAGGTAATCGTGCAGGTAGGGCTTCACCGCGTCCGGCAGGTGCTCGCGCGGGGTATCGGCGACGCCGTAGACCTCCGCGCCCACCTCTGCGAGGCCACGCGTGTACTGGATCATTTCCGGCGGATAGAGCGGGGCGAGGAAGACGACGCGCATGCCCGACGAATACCACGAGCAGCGGCGGTTCTGCGCGGGGAGCGTGGGGCGTTTCCGTGACGGTGGTTGACGAGCGACGCGGCCCTTGCGAAGGTGCGCCCATGCCCCGAAACGTCGTGTTCGTAGCCCCGTTCCCGGCCGAGACCACCATGCGGTTCGTGCGCGCGGTGAAGCGCCTTTCGGACGTGCGCCTGCTCGGGGTCGTGCACACCCCGCCGGGTGGCAGCGACGCGAACGTCTACGACGACATCGTCCGCATCACGGAGCCGCTCAGCGGGCGCGACATCCTGGACGGCGTGCAGGTGCTGCGTCGCCGGCATGGGCAGCCGCATCGCATCGTGGGCATCCTGGAGCCCACGATGGTGCAGCTGGCGCAGGTGCGCGCGCATTTTGGCGTGCCGGGAACTCCGCCAGAGACCGCGGAGCTCTTTCGCGACAAGTCGCGCATGAAGGTCGCGCTCGCGAAGGCAGGGCTGCCCGTCGCCAAGCATCGCCTCGTGCACAACGAAGAGGACGCACGCGAGTTCGCCGCGCTCGTGGGGTTTCCGATCGTGCTGAAGCCGCCGGCGGGCATGGGCGCGAAGGCGACCTTTCGTGTTGCGACGGAGGATGAGCTCGTCTCGGCTGTCCGAGGGATGTCCGTGTCTCCGTCGAACCCGACGCTCGCGGAGGAGTTCTTGAAGGGACGGGAGTTCAGCTTCGAGACCGTGACGGTGGGCGGCGTGCCGGAGCTGTGCTCGATCTCGCACTACCTACCGAGCTGCCTCGACGTGCTCGAGAACCCGTGGATCCAGTGGTCCTGCATGTTGCCCCGCGACATCTCGGGGCCCGAGTACGAGGCCGCGCACGTGATGGGCAAGGCCGCAGTGAAGGCGCTGGGCCTGGACGACGGCGTCACGCACATGGAGTGGTTCCAGCGGCCCGACGGCAGCCTGGCCATCGGAGAGATCGCGCAGCGACCGCCCGGCGCGAACATCTCCCGCATGATGGGGCTCGCGCACGACGTGGATCTCTATCGCGCGTGGGCGAGGGCAGTGGTGGACTCCGCCTTCGACGGCCCGTGGAAGCGCAAGTACGCGGTGGGCTGCGCATACCTGCGCGGCATGGGGCGCGGCCGCGTCGCGGGCCTGAGCGGCCTCCACGAGGCGCACGAGGCCGTGGGCAAGTACATCGTTGAAGCCGACCTACCCAACATCGGCACGCCGAAGAGCGACAGCTACGAAGGCGACGGCTACGTGATAGTCCGCGACGAGAACACCGACGTCGTGAAGGCCGTCCTGAAGCACATCATAGAGACCGTGAAGGTCCACTACGCGTGAACCGGGTCGCCTCGATTCACGGCGAGGGGTTTCAGTGGCCGAAGGCGTGGATGGTTCCTATGTGCAGGTGCGTTGCGTTGTTGTCGTTGAAGTAGGATTTGGTGACCGAGGAGCGGTAGGCCTTGTACGCGCCTCCCAGTCCGATCTCGTGGACGTACGGGTTCTGTGAGGCCAGCTGGATGAGGCGCTTCGCTTCGCTGCCGTTGGTCGCGTACATGTCCGCGCAGTGGCCACCCGCGTGGGCTGCGGCGCCGTCGTTGTGGTGGTCCGAGCGGATCGCCGAGATGTAGAAGGAGGGCGCTCCGTGGTCCTTCATCCAGCCGATCGCGGCGACCAGCTTGTCGTCGGTGTAGCCGGTCTTGAGGAGATCGCCTGGGGCGCTCGCGTGTCCCTTCACCTCGTTGTAGACCGTCTGGCGATTGAACCCGCCGAGGTCCTGCGACGTGTCGTCCGTGGCGGCGGGATCCTCTGCGCTGTTGTCGGTCTCTGCGGCGCAGGCGGTGGACATGGCGGCGATGAGGAGTGCGGCGAGCGTGATCGAACGAGACATGAGAGAGCTCCTTCCGGCAGGGCCGGGATGGGCGCGCGAGCAGCGCGTGATCCCTTCAGGAGCATGAGGTGTGCCGTAGGTCTTGTACGCGTATTTCCCTACATTTCACGCGCTGGGCGCCATGAAGAAGATCGGGGTGGTACGGGTGTCTGGGGCTGGCTCGAACCATCGCGCGCGGACCGTCGCCGCCGGGAGACACGCGCGTGAAAAATTCCACTACGGGCGCGCGCCCTCCTCGCTTCAGGCCGCGAGCAACTTGTAGATCGCTTCGTAGGAGCCGATGCGCTCGTCCCAGCCGAAGCGCTGACGCATGCCGTTGCGTTGCAGCGTGGCCATGCGCGCGCGGTCCTCGGGGCGGCCCTGTCCGAATGTTGCGAGCGCCGCGCTGAGGCCGTAGCGCAGCCCGCCTTCGTCGAAGTGATTGAACACGAAGCCCGTGCCTCGCTCGCGCCGCGCATCGAACGGCGAGACCGTGTCCGCGAGGCCGCCCGTGCGATGAACGATGGGCGCCGTTCCGTATCGCAGGCTGTACATCTGGTTCAGACCGCAAGGCTCGTAGCGCGACGGCATGAGGAAGAAGTCGGACCCAGCTTCGATCTGGTGGGCGAGCGGCTCACTGAAGCCCGGGCGATACGTGACCTGCTTGCCGAAGCGCCGCGCGAGCCCGTGGAAGAGCGCCTCGTACTGCGGCTCGCCCGTACCCAGCACCACCATCTGCACCGCGCGGGAGGCGAAGAGCTGCGGCAGCACACCGAAGCACAGGTCGAAGCCCTTCTGCCACGCCAGCCGCGAGACGATCCCAAGCAGCGGCACGCCGGTCACGTAGGGAAGGCCGGCCGCCGCAAGCAGCGCCTCCTTGCACTTCTCCTTGCCGGAGAGATCCTCCGCGCTGTAGTGCGCCGGTAGGCTCCGGTCGGTGGTGGGATTCCACTCGCCCTCGTCTATGCCGTTGAGCACGCCGAAGAGCACGTCGCGTCGGCTCCGGAGGAACGCGTCAAGGCCCACGCCGTGCTCGGGTGTCTGGATCTCGCGCGCGTACGTGGGGCTCACCGTGGTGATGGCGTTCGCGTAGAGGATGCCCGTCAGCAGGAAGTTCACGCGTCCTTCACGGAGGTGGTCCTGGTGGAACAGGTGCGCGTCGTTTGCCATCCCGGTCTGCGGGAGGATCTTCGCGTCGAAGCCGCCCTGATGGCCGATGTTGTGGATGGTGAGGACCGTGCGCGTCTGGGAAAACAGCCGGTCCCACGAGAACGCCGTCTTCAGGAGGAGAGGGATGAGCGCGGTCTGCCAGTCGTTCGCGTGGACGATGTCCGGCGAGAACCCCAGGCGCTGGCAGAGCACCAGCGACGCCCACGAGAGCACGATGAAGCGGAGGTGCTCGTCGCTGTCCTGCGTGTAGATCCCGGGGCGGTCGTAGAGGCTCGGACACCAGACGAAATACACGGGCACGTCCGCGTTGGGGAGCTTCGCCTCGTAGATCGAGAAGATGACGCGCAGGCCGCCAAGGTCGATCTGCGCATCCTTCACCACCGGCTCGAACGATCGGCCTGCCTTGAGGACGCGGCTGTACATCGGCATCACGATCCGGACGTCGTGTCCGCGGCCCTGCAGGGCGCGCGGAAGGGCGGCGGACACATCCCCCAGGCCCCCGCTCTTGGCGAACGGGGTCACTTCGGAGGCTACGAACAGTACTTTCACCGCGCCCCCTATAGCAGCTGAGTGCTATAGCGTGCACCCCTAGACCATGGCCTTCGATGTCGTCTTCCTGGAGCCCTGTTTTCCGGCCAACCAACGCGAGTTCGTGCGTGCGCTCGCGTCGTGTGGTGCGCGCGTCACGGGCATCGGTGAGCGGCCGAAGTCCGCGCTCGATGCGGACCTCCAGAACTGGCTCTTCCACTACGAGCAGGTCGGCAACATCACGAACGAGGAAGAGGTAGAGCAGAAGGTTCGCTTCATCCAGGGCAGGGTGAAGGTCGACCGGCTCGAGGCCGTCGTGGAGGCGCACGTCATGTGCGCGGCGCGCGTTCGCGAGCGCTGCGGCATCCCGGGCACCAGCGTGAAGTCCACGTTCCTCTGTCGCGACAAGCCGGCCATGAAGGAGGCGCTCGCCGCAGCAGGCATTCCGTGCGCGCAGTCACTCGGCAGCGCGAGCACCGAGGAGATCCGCGAGTTCGCGAACAAGGTGGGCTTCCCGCTCGTGGTGAAGCCACGGGATGCAGCCGGTGCGTCGGGCACCGTGCGCGTGGACTCCGATGACGAGCTGCGCGCCGCGCTGACGTCGTTCGGCGTGGAGCGCGGCCGCAGCGTGGCCATCGAGGAGTTCATCGAGGGCCACGAGGGCTTCTACGACACCCTCACCGTGGGAGGGAGCGGCGGCGGGCAGATCATCCACGACTTCGCCTGCCACTACTATCCGAACGTGCTCGAGGCCATGCGCACGCGCTGGATCTCTCCGCAGTTCATCACCACGAACCGCATCGAGACCGCGCCCGCGTACACCGAGGTGCGCGAGATGGGAAAGAAGGTCATCGAGACCCTCGGCCTCACGAACGCCGCGACCGCCACGCACATGGAGTGGTTCTTTGGACCGAAGGGCCTGAAATTCAGCGAGATCGGCTGCAGGCCACCCGGCGTGCGCGCGTGGGATCTCTACGCTGTCGGGAACGACTTCGACATCTACAAGGAGTGGGCCATGGGCGTCATCTTCGGCAAGCCCAGCCAGACCCTCTCGCGCCGTTACTCCGCGGGCATCATCGCGCTGCGTCCGGGCTGCGACGGAAACATCGTCGGCTACGACAACGTCAGCGAGGTGCAGCGCCGCTTCGGCGAGTGGGTCATCGACTATCACTTGCCCGAACCCGGCACCCCCACGCAGCCCGTCTCCGCTGGCTTCATGGCGAACGCCTGGGTCCGCATGAAACACCCCAACTACGACGAGCTTCGGGGGATGCTCGATTTCGTCGGGCAGACCCTCAAGGTCCGCGCGGCCTGACACCGGAAATAATGCCGAAAGCCCCCCGCGCCGTCGTCCTTCTGGGCGCACAACGTTTTGAGCCGACCCTCGCCGAGGCCGTGAAGGACCTTGCGATCAAGGGCCGTCTCGCCGCGATCACGGCGGGCTGGCAGGAGCGCGAAGAGGAAGACGACGATCTCGCAGAGCACCTTGCTCCGCTCTCCGTCACCACGGAGAACCTGCGGCTTCACGCCCGCGCCGAAGAGGTGTTCCGCGCCGATCCGGAGTTCCACAAGGCCCACCGCGAACGCCAGGCGCTCCTCCGCCACCGTCAGGATTTCTATCGCATCCGTCTGGAGCACGCGCTCGACGCCGCCCAGGTGATCCGGCAGCGGCAGGCCCCCGAGGCGATCCTCGAAGACGAAGCACACGCGTCCATCCAGGCGATCCGCGATCTGGATCACATGCACCTTTCTCGCTGCGCGATCGATCGCGGTGAGTTCGAGGATCGCTACAAGCCGTTGAAGAGGGCAGCCCTCGCGAAGCACCGCTCGGAGATCGCGGAGATCATCGCCGGCTCGGAGGGCGTCGCGATCGCCGGCGGTCACGTGGCGTCGCTCTTGAACCGTCTCGATCTGTTCGGCATCGCGCCGATGCTCGGCGGCAAGGCGATCTTCGCGTGGTGCGCAGGCGCCATGGCCATCAGCGACCGCGTGGTCCTCTTCCACGACTCGCCGCCGCAGGGCGTTGGCGCCGCTGAAGTGCTGGACGCAGGGCTGGGGCTCGCGCCTGGTGTCGTGGTGCTTCCGCAGCCGGAGTTCCGCCTTCGTCTGGACGACAAGGAGCGCGTGCAGCTCATGGCACGCAGATTTGCGCCTGCGGTGTGCCTTGCGATGCCCGAGCGGTCGCGCGCGCGCTGGAAGTCCGGGCGGGTCGAGAGTCAGCAGGGTGGGGTGTTCGAACTGCGCGAAGACGGGACACACGCGGTCAGCGTGGCCCGCCACTCCGTGCCCCCCATGAAAGGACACGTGGCGTCATGACCGGCCTCACGCCGCTTGCGATCACGACGCTGATGATGCCCGGCACGGATGCCCGCAAGGTGGACGACTTTCTTGCCGGCAAGCAGTTCCCGCTCGTGGAGGGCCCGAACGTCACCTACGTGTGGCGCGGCGACGCGGAGGGCGTGAACCTGCGTCACTGGATCTACGGACTGGAGTCCGCGAGCGCGCTCTCGCGACTGCCGCACACGGACCTCTGGTTCTTGACGCTCGACATCCCCGAGGGGTCGCGCATCGAATACAAGTTCGAGATCCTCCGCAACGGGAAGGCCGAGTGGATCGAGGACCCGCGCAACCCGAACCGCGCGCGCGATCCGTTCGGGGCGAACTCCGTGCTGCAAGCGGTCGGCTACGAAGCACCCGACTGGTCCACCCGGGACGACCTGGCGCGCCCCGGTACCATCGACCAGCTGGTCTTCGACAGCCCCAGCCTCGAGGGCCGCCGCACCGTGCAGATGTATCTGCCCGCGCGCTTTCGCCGCTCGCGTCAGTATCCGCTCGTCGTCGTGCACGACGGCAAGGACTACCTGAACTACGCGAGCATGAAGGAGGTCCTGGACAACCTCATTCATCGCCTGGAAATTCCCGACGTCATCGTCGCCTTCACCGACTCGCCGGATCGCCTCCGCGAATACGCGAACGATGAGGCGCATGCGCGCTTCCTGACCGAGGAGCTCGTGCCCGATCTGGCCGCGCGCTTCCCGCTCTACGATCGCCCGCAGGCGCGCTGCCTCATGGGCGCCAGCTTCGGTGCGGTTGCGTCGTTCTCCACTGCCTACCGGTATCCGGGCTTCTGGGGTCGTTTGCTCCTTCAGTCCGGGTCGTTCGCCTTCACCGACATCGGGAAGCGCAATCGCCGCGGGCCGCTGTTCGACCGCGTGGTGGAGTTCATGAACCGCTATCGCAACGAGCCCATCGCCATCAGCGAGCGCATCTTCCTGTCCTGCGGCGTGTACGAATCGCTCATCTACGAGAACCGCTCGATGGTGCCGTTGCTCGACGCGACTGGTATGCAGGTACGCTTCGTGGAGGCTCGCGACGGTCACAACTGGGAAAACTGGCGCGACAGGCTTCGCGAGGGGCTCTCCTGGGTATTTCCCGGACCCCTCATGTTCGTCTACGAATGATGGTGGAAGTACGGGGTTTCGATGGCTGAAGTAACACGTCACATTGGGCTGTCTCTGGGTGCCGACATCTGTTGGCCGCTGTGCTTCGAGCACATGATGAAGCGGCTCGACCTCTCCATTCCGTTCGAGGGCGACACGCTGCGCTTCGACGTGGAGCGCGTCACGATCGAGCCCTTCGATCTGAAGCAGCCCGTCAAGTACGACGTGGTCGTGGACAGGCTCACGCACTGGTACCACACGAGCCGCGAGTGGATAAAAAAGTCCATCGTGATGAACGACCTCTACGTGTTCAACAACCCGTGGAGCGTCCAGTCGAACGAGAAGCACACCAGCTACGCAGCCATGATGCAGCTGGGTATGCCCATCCCGGAGACGTGGATGGTGCCGCCGAAGAGCTACGATCCGAACCCGGATCTCAAGCCGACGCTCTCGCGCTACGCGAAGCTCTTCGACGTTGCGCTGATCGGCAAGGAGATCGGCTACCCGATGTTCATGAAGCCGTACGACGGCGGCGGCTGGCGCGCAGTGACGCGCGTGAAGAACGCGGAAGAGGCAAAAAAAGCCTACGAGGACAGCGGCACGTCCGTGATGCACGTGCAGGCGTCGGTCGAGGGGTACGACAAGTTCGTGCGCTGCATCGGCTTTGGCCCGCAGACGCGCTGTGTGCTCTACAACCCCGATGCGCCGCTGCACGACAGGTACACGCGCGAGCGCAACTTCATCAGCCAGGCGGACGAGGAGCACCTGCGCAAGGTCACGCTCACCATCAATGCGTTCTTCGGCTGGGAGTTCAATTCGTGCGAGTCGCTCCGCAAGAACGGCGTGTGGCACCCGATCGACTTCGCGAACCCGTGTCCGGACTCGCAGGTGACCTCGGTGCACTACCACTTCCCGTGGCTCGTCAAAGCGTACCTGCGCTGGTCGATCTTCTGCGCGGCCACCAAGCGCAAGATGCGCAAGACGCTCGACTGGGAGCCGTTCTACCTGATCGCGAAGACGGACATGTCGTACGAGGAGAAGCTCGACGCGTACGCGAAGATCGCCGACTTCCGCTTCGAGACGGCCCGGTTCGACGAGTTCTGCAAGCAGCACCTGTCGCACCTGGACGACGTGGCGAACGACTTCTTCGTCACGCCCGAGGCCAAGGATGCCGTGCGCCAGAAGGTGACAGCGCTGTTCCCGGCGCACGAGGTCGAGAAGTTCACGGAGCTGTTCTGGGGCCGCATCCAGGACTGGCGCGCACAAGGTTGTCCGTAGAGTCGGGCCTCCGCCCGACTCCACTTGTTTGGTCACGTGAAACCCTCCGGGTTTCCTCATCGCTCCGCGATGAGCCTCCTTCCGATGCTTCGCAACGTGCTTCGCACGCAGATCGAGCCGAGAACGACAGTAGGATGGGCTAGGAGAGTGGTGGTTCCATGAAGACTCGTTGGTATTCGACCCGCACGCAGTGCGAGGTGACGCTGGCCCGCTGGGGCGAGGTCGGGCAGCCGGTGCTCATTTTTCCCACCGCCGCAGGTGACGCGGAGGAGGTGGAGCGCTTCCTCATGATCAAGGCGCTCACGCCGTTGCTCACCGAAGGCCGCATCAAGATCTACTCGATCGACAGCGTCGGCGGTCGCGTGTGGTTCAACAAGGAGGGCAGCCCCGAGCACCGCATGTGGATGCAGAACCAGTTCCACCAGTACATCAAGCACGAGGTGGTGCCGGCCATTCGCAAGGACTGCAAGAACGACGACATCACCATCTGGGCGGCGGGCGCGTCGATCGGCGCGTTCCACTCGGCCGCGGTCGTCTGCCGCTTCCCTGACATGTTCTCGCGCGCGCTCGCCATGAGCGGCACCTTCAACTTGATGCGCTTCACGGAGGCGGAGCATCCCACCGACTATTTCCGTGTATCTTCCCCGCTTTATTTCGTGCCGCACCTGGAAGGAAGGCACCTTGCGATGCTGCGCACGCGGCACATCCAGATGGTGACGGGCGAGGGGAAGTGGGAAAACCTGGGCGAGAGCTTCGGCCTCGCCAACGTCCTTGGGCAGGCGGGTGTCCCGAACCACGTAGATTCCTGGGGCCCCACGTGGGACCATGACTGGGTCACATGGCGCGCAATGATGCCCAAGTACCTGGACCAGTGGACGCGGCCCGCTTCTTCCCTGAAGGGCGCGCGGAGATAGCCCATGCCTGAGACACGGGCACACAAGCAGATCGAAGGCGGGCTCGAGGGGGCCGCGCGGCGTGACTTCATTCGCGCTCTCTTGCGCGACCTCGAGGCGTTCGAGCAGATGTCGAAGTCCGGCGCGTTCGAGCGCGGCGTGACGCGCATCGGTGCGGAGCAGGAGATCTTCCTCGTCAACAACACGTACCAGCCCGCGCCGGGCGCGCTGTCGCTCCTGGAGCGGCTGCAAGACAACCACTTCACGACGGAGCTCGGGCTCTTCAACCTGGAGATCAACGCGGACCCGCAGCCGCTCGCTGGCGGTGGACTCCGTGCGATGGAGCAGCAGCTCTCGGCGCTGTTCGACAAGGTGCGATCGAAGGCCAAGGAGATCGAGCTCATGCCGGTGATGGCCGGCATCCTTCCCACGATCGGCAAGACAGACCTGGGGCTCGAGAACATGGTCCCCAGCCCGCGCTACCAGACGCTGAACCGCGTGATGAACGCCGCGCGCGGTGAGGCGTTCGATTTCTCCATCCGCGGGATCGACGAGCTCGTCGTCAAGCACGACTCCGTCATGGTGGAGTCTTGCAACGCGAGCTTCCAGGTCCACCTGCAGCTGAAGGAGCCGGAGAAGTTCGCGCACTACTACAACCTTGCGCAGCTACTCCTGGCGCCGGTGCTCGCCGCGGGCACGAACTCGCCGGTGCTGTTCGGGCGTCGTCTCTGGGCAGAGACGCGCATCGCGCTCTTCGAGCAAGCCTGCGACATCCGCACGCCGGGACTGCACCTCCGCGACGAGCAGGGACGCGTGTCGTTCGGTCGCGGCTGGCTTCAGGGCAGCGCCGCGGATCTCTATCGCGAGAACATCGCGCGGTTCCGAGCGCTGGTCGGCACCGACGTCGACGAGGATCCGATCGAGGTGCTCAAGCAGGGCAGGAGCCCGGGGCTGAAGGCGCTCGCGCTCCACAACGGCACGATCTACCGCTGGAATCGCGCCTGTTACGGCATCAGCGAGAACGGCAAGCCGCACCTCCGCATCGAGCTGCGCGTCCTTCCGTCAGGACCCACCATCGCGGACGAGATGGCAAACGCCGCCATGTGGCTTGGCCTGATGGTGGAGCTGGGCGAGACCATCGGCGACATCCCGCAGCGCATGCTGTTCGAGCACGCGCAGACAAACCTGTACGCCGCCGCGCGCGAAGGTCTGGGTGCGCGCTTCACCTGGTTCGACGGTGAAGAGGTGTACGCCGGTGAGCTCGTCGAGAAGCGGCTCTTGCCGCTCGCGCACAAGGGACTGCTCCGCGCCGGCGTGGAACCGAAGGACGCGGATCGCTACATTGGCATCCTCACGAAGCGCGTCGCAACGCAGCAGACCGGCTCGCGGTGGATGCTGCAGTCGCTCGAGGGCATGCGTCACAAGGGCACCATGGGCGGACGCCTCACCGCGCTCGTGGCCGGCATGATCACGCGTCAGCGCACGGACAAGGTCGTGAGCGAGTGGGAGAAGGCGGAGCTGGCGGAGAACGACAGCGCACGCACCGGTTATCAGAAGGTCTCGCAGTACATGTCGCAGGACTTCGTGACCGTACAGCCGGATGATCCCGTGGAGCTCGTTCGCGAGCTCATGGCGTGGGAGCACGTTCGCTACGTCGCCGTGGAGGACGACAAGGATCGGCTCGTCGGCCTCATCTCGCAGCGCGCGGTCAAGCGACACTACGATCAGCTGGCCGAGCAGGAAGCCGGCAATGGGCCGAGCAGCGCACCCTCGGTGTCGGCTGCGCACCTCATGCGCAGGAGCCCCGTCACCGTCACGCCGGACTCCTCCACGCTGGACGCCATCGAGCTGATGCGCAACCATCGGGTGGGCTGTCTTCCCGTGGTGCAGGACGGCCATATCGTTGCGGTCCTGACCGAAGACGACTTCATCGGGATCGTCGGCAAGATCATCGAGCAAGAGGCCGAGTCGCAGCAGCACATGAGCGCCCTCCTCGGAGACTCCGGAGACGACAACGATGATTGAAGGCATGCAATGAGTCCCACTTCCAGTTCAGCCAAGAGCCCGTCAAACGACCCGACGAAGATGGAACGCGTTCAGAAGAGGCCCATCCTGGAGCGCCGGGAGGTCGGTCGCATCGTCTCGGAGGTGCCGGGGCCGTCGCTGATCGTCGTCGCGGGCATCCACGGCAACGAGGCCGCTGGCATCGAGGGTTCACGACGGGTGCTCGCGCGCCTGGAGCGCGGTGACATCGGGCTCCGCGGTGAGCTGCTGGTCCTGGGCGGCAACGTGGCGGCGCTGCAGAAGGGTGTTCGCTATCAGGCGAAGGACCTGAACCGCGTCTGGACCGAGGACCAGGTCCGCGCGCTGCGCAAGAAGCGCGAGCTCGACGCCGAGGATCGCGAGCAGCTCGATCTGCTCACCCAGGTGGAGGCGGCGATAGGTCGCGCGCGCGGTCGCGTGCACCTGGCGGACTTCCACACGTCCAGCGCGGAGGGGATTCCGTTCATCCTGTTCGGCGACACGTTGCCGCAGCGCAAGTTCGTCCGCGCGTTTCCGCTCCCCGTCGTCATCGGGCTCGAGGAGCAGGTCGACGGCGTGCAGTCCGCGTTCTGGACCAAACGCAACTGCGTCACGTTCGGATGCGAGGGCGGGCAGCACGACGACCCCGCGTCCGTCGACGCGCTGGAGGCAGTCCTCTGGATCGCGCTCCGTCAGGCGGGTGTGCTCCGGATGGGGCGCGGTGACAAGCTGCCGGAGCTCACCGCTGCGGAGAACCTGCTCGAGAAGCGGCGCGGCGCGCTGCCGCGCATGCTGGAGGTCGTGTCCAGGCACGAGATCTCGCCCGAGGACGAGTTCAAGATGGAGCCGGGCTTCAGCTGCCTCGACCACGCAGAGAACGGCCAGCTGCTCGCCCGTGATCGCAACGGAGAGATCCGCGCGCCAAGGGACGGCATGGTGATCCTGCCGCTCTACCAGGGCCTTGGCAGCGACGGCTTCTTCTGGGGCCGCGCGGTGACGGAGGCGCGGCTGCTCGCGTCCGAGGTGCTTCGACGGCTCGAGTTCGAGCGCGTGCTGCCGTTTCTCCCTGGCGTCTCTCGCTGCAAGGACGACTCGTCACGCCTGATCGTCAACACGAAGATCGCGCGGCTCTACCCGCTCGATGTGTTTCATTTCTTCGGGTACCGCCGCATCCGCGAGCGTGGCTCCGAGCTCACCGTCGAACGACAACCCGGCTGACCGCATGGGTACCCCGCACGATCCGACGCTCCCCTCGTCTCAGGCCTATCCCTCGGATCCGGATGCGTCGGGCGACTTCATCGCGGGTGCGGTACGGCTCGTCGCAGGGCGGTACGAGATCATCGGCTTGCTCGGGATGGGCGGCATGGGCGCCGTCTATCGTGCGCGCGACCTGGAGCTGGGTGAGAACGTCGCGCTCAAGGTCATCCGCCCCGAGTTCGCGAACGGCGCCGCAGCGCACGCGCGCTTCCGGCGCGAGGTGCGACTTGCACGAAGGGTCACGCACAAGAACGTCGCGCGCACGTACGACCTGGGCGACGCCGACGGACATCGCTTCCTGACCATGGAGCTGGTGGAGGGCGCCACGCTCGGCGAGCTGCTCGAGAAGCGCGGCCAGCTCCAGATCGATCGCGCCATCGAGATAGCGCTCGCCATGTGCGACGGGGTGGCTGCCGCGCACGACGCTGGCGTCATCCATCGCGATCTCAAGCCCGACAACGTGGTCATCGCGAACGATGGTCGCGTGGTCGTCATGGACTTCGGCGTGGCGCGTGGCACGGAGGAGCGCGGAGAGCTGGGGCGCCTCATGGCCACTGGCACGCCGGCGTACATGGCGCCGGAGCAGGCCGAGAACGTCGCGAGCCTCGATGGTCGCGCGGACGAGTATGCCATCGGCGCGATCCTCTTCGAGATGCTGACCGGGCAGAAGCCGTTCCCCGGCAACACCATCGCATCGCTGGCGCAGCGCCTCATGCATGGCCCACCGAACCCGCGCACGCTACGGCCCGAGGTCTCGCCCGAGCTCGGCGCGCTCGTCGTGCGCTGCCTGGCGCGCGATCGGGAAGAGCGATATCCCGGCGTCGCGATCGCCGCCGAGCAGCTTCGTGCGGTGCCGGAGGCAAGAGGTCCGCTCGCCGTCCGTGCCCTGTCCACTGTGCCGCCGAAGATGACGCGCGACCCCGTGCTCCTCGCGGTGGTCCCGTTCGAGGCCGAGGACGAGGCCAGCATCGAGCACCTTGGCTTCGGCCTCTCCGACGGCCTGATCGACGCGCTCTCGTCCGTCACGGGCCTGCGCCTCTGCTCGCGCGGGGTGACTGCGCGCCTGACCGGCACGCTTCCGGAGCTCCGCGAGCGAGCACGGCTACTGGGCGCACAGCTCCTGCTCACGGGGTCGCTGAAGACCCTCGGGAACGGGATCCGCATCAAGGTGAATCTCGCCACGGTGGAGGACGGGTTCTCCATCTACCGTCTGCGCCTCACGGGCGCGTCGTCCGACATTCCTACGTTCACGGAGCAGATCGCGAGCGGTCTAGCGCAGGCGTTGGGGCTCACGCCGCCGCGCTTCGAGCACGCGCTCTCGAACCCCGAGGCCCTGGATTTCTACCTCCGCGCGCGTCGCGAGTACTTCCGCTACAGCCCATCTGCGATCGCGCGCGCGTGCGAGCTGTTCCGCATGGCGGTGGAGCGTGCGCCCGAGGACCCGGTCATCCTCAGCGCGTACGCGATGGCCACCACCCGCCTCGCCGGCGTCGAGGTGCAGTACGCGGGGCCGCTGGAGATCGCGGAGGCGGCCGCGAGTCGTGCTTTCGCCATCGCACCGAACCGTGTCGAGTCGCGCGTGGCGCTCGCCACCGTGGCTCTTCACGCAGGCGACGCGCCCACGGCTGCCGAGCATGTGGCGCGCGCGCTCCGGATTGCCCCGAGCTCACCGGAGGCGTGCGCGATCGCCGCACGGTTGTTGCTCGAGGCAGGCGCCGTGAACGAGGGGCTCGCGCACCTGGATCTCGTACTGGCACTGGAGCCTCGCTACGGCGGCATGCGCTATCCGGGCGCGCGCGCGCTGGCCCTCACGGGGGACTGGTCCGAGTCGCAGCGCCTCTTGCTGGGGCCCGTGGATCGCGTCTCGCCGTTCAGCTACTGGCTCGACCGGCTTCGCATGTGCTTCTGGCGCATGGATCCCTCGTGGATGAACGGCGTCACCGCCGACATGTTCGCGGGGCTGGAGACGCAGGAGCGCGTGGTGGCGCAGGAGTCGGTGGTGTGGCTGCGCGAGCATCGGGTGGTCCCGCGCCTGGTCGACATGTTCCGCGAGCTCGCGTACTCGCTCGGCGCGTCGCGTCGCACGAAGGCCTTCTATGCGCAGCTCACGGTGGAGGCTCGCTGCTACCTGGGTGGCATGCAGGACGAGGCGGCGTCAGCGCTCCTTCGCGCCGTGTCGGAAGGACTCTTCGACGAAGCATGGATCCGCTGCTGCCCTGTCCTTGAATCGATCCGCGATCGTCCCGAGGTCCGCGAGGCCCACGCCCTGGTAGCGCAACGAGCCGCCGGAGTGCGCGCCGCGCTGGGGGTCTAGGAGCTCGACCCGATCAGGGCGGCTCTCCCTCACGTCAGGGTTGCTCCAGGGTGCCTTCGAGCGATGGCTGGCACTGCCCTCCGCGGCACTCGACGCCCATGGAGGCCCACTTGCATCTTGGATCGTCAGGGCAGGCGATGGTGACGGAGTCCATCGCCGTCTTCCAGCGGGCTTCGGCCGGCGCGGGTGGAAATGGGCGTGCCACGGCGACGCTACCGCAGTTGCGGGCGCGCACCCACTCCGTGCAGTCGGCGGTGCTCGCGCAGGCCTTGTTCGCGGCCTTGGCGATCGCCTCCAGATCTTGAGAGCCAGCATCGCAGCGCTGCGCGTCGAGCTTCTTCTCCACCTTCGGAGGCCCCGCGTCGACAGCGACCGCGGTGGGGCCCGCGTCCGTGCCGTTGGCCTTGTTGTCGGGGCAGCCCGTGAGCAGCGATGGCGCAATGAGCAGCAGCGCGGGGGCGCCCCCGAAAAGCGCGGCGAAGGAGAAGTGCCTCATGGGGGCAGAGTCTATGGGGATGAGGCGATTCTGGGTATAGTGCCGCCGCATGTCAGCCCCGTTTCCGACGAAGAGCCCCAAGACGGGCGAGGAGCTGTCCGCCGTCACTGCGACGCCGGCCTCCCTTGTCCCCGAGATCGTCCTCCGCGCGCGCGAGGCGCAGAAGACGTGGGCAGAGATGTCCGTTGCGGCGCGGTGTCGTCGGATCTCGAAGGTGAAGTCGCGGCTGCTCGGGCGCGCGGAGGAGATCGCGAAGGTCGTGTCCGAGGAGACAGGAAAGCCAGAGGTGGAGGCGCTCCTCTCCGAGGCGCTGCCGTCCGGTGACGTCGTGGACTACTGGACAGCGAACGCGGAAGAGATGCTGGAGTCGCTCGACGTCGAGATCGATCGCCTCGCGTACCCCGGAAAATCCGGCTGGATCCATCGCGAGCCACGCGGGGTCATTGCGCTCATCCAGCCCTGGAATTTCCCGGTCGCGCTGCCGTTGCGAACGATCATCCCCGCGCTGGTCGCGGGCAACGCCGTGGTGTTCAAGCCTAGCGAGGTGACGCCGCGCTCCGGTGAGCTCCTCGTGTCGCTGTTCAAGGACGTGCTGCCGGAGGGATTGCTCGGCCTTGTGCTGGGCGGTCGTGACGAGGGCAAGGCGCTCTGCGAAGCGGACGTGGACCTTGTGGTCTTCACGGGCAGCGTGGCCTCGGGCAAGAAGGTCGCGGCCACGTGCGCGGAGCGGCTCATCCCGTGTGCGCTGGAGCTCGGCGGGAAGGACGCGGCGATCGTGCTCGCGGACGCGAACCTGGACCGCGCGGCGAACGGCATCGTCTGGGGAGCGATGGTGAACGCGGGGCAGAACTGCGCATCGGTCGAGCGCGTCTACGTCGACAAGAGCGTGGAGAAGGCGCTGACCGACAAGATCGTTGCCGCGGTGAAGGCGCTGCGTCCGGGCATCGACATCGGACCCATGACGACCACGCAGCAGCGCGAGATCGTGGCGCGGCACGTGAGCGAAGCCAGGGAGAAGGGCGCAGAGATCCTTGCCGGTGGCGAGGTAGGCGAGGGCGACTACGCCTATGCGCCCACCGTGCTCTCCGTGAAGGACGAATCGATCGCCCTCATGCAGGAAGAGACCTTTGGCCCCGTGATCCCGATCGTCGGCGTGGACTCGCCGGACGACGCCGTGACACGCGCCAACGGAACGCGCTTTGGCCTGACCGCCAGCGTCTGGACGCGCAACGTGAAGAAGGGCGAGGCGCTCGGCCGACGGCTTCGCGCCGGTGTCGTCACGATCAACAACCACGCGTTCACGGGCGCGCTGCCTGGAGCGCCGTGGACCGGTGTGGGCGACTCGGGGTGGGGCGTGACGAACTCACCGTTCGCGCTCGACGCGCTCACGCGCCCGCGGTTCATCCTGGTCGACAGGAACCGCGCGAAGAAGGAGCTCTACTGGTACCCGTACACGGACACGCTCCGCGCGATCGCCGTGGCCTTCGCGAAGCTACGCGGCGGCGGGCCGTTCACCAAGCTGGGCGCCATCCTGAAGCTCCTCACGCTGCTTCCCAGACGACTCATGGGCAGCGACGCGAAGGCCGCGAAGTAGCGGCACGTCGCGGGAGTACGCGCGTGACCTCGACCGATCCTTCTGGTGCATGCCCCTGCGGCGCCGGCGCGACCTACGACACGTGCTGCGGGGCGATCCATCGGGGCGCGCCCGCGAAGAGCGCGGAGGCGTTGATGCGCTCGCGCTACTCGGCGTATGCCCGAAAAGATGCAGACTACATCCTTCGAAGCTGGCATCCACGCACGCGTCCGAAGGCCATGTCGCTCGACGACGACGGCCTCACCTGGACCGGCCTCACGGTGCACGAACACCGTGTCACCGGGAAGAACAAGGCCACGGTCGAGTTCAGCGCGAGCTACCGCGGGGCGGACGGTGTCGCCGCCACACTGCACGAAAAGAGCCGTTTTCTGCGTGAGGGCAACGCCTGGCTCTACGTGGACGGCGAGCAGCGATAGGTGGCCGTTCGCGCCCGAAGGTCTTATGCCTGCGCAGATGAAGCGCGCGCTCAAACGGATCGGCGTGGGGGTGGCGGTGCTCGGCGCGCTTCTCGGTGGGGTCGCGTACTCGGTCTTCGGTGACAGCCGCCCCATCACGGACGGACAACTGCTGGCGGAGGGCGTGAGCACTGTGAAGGACGGCTTCGTCTCCGTCTTCGTTCTCGACGTTGGGCCCGGAAAGGTGGCCCTCGTGGACGCAGGCAACGACAAGGAGGGCACGGCAATCCTGGGCGCGTTGGCGAAGCGCGGGCTCACGAAGGAGAGCGTGGTCGCGATCTTCCTCACGCACGGTCATCCCGACCACACGGCGGGGTGCGCGCTGTTTCCGGCGGCCGAGATCTACGCGCTCGAGACGGAGCTCCCGCTGCTGGGCGACACGGTGAAGGTCACGCACCCGCTTCACGACGGGGACCGCACGGACGTCGGCGAGCTGCACGTGGAGACATTCGCGGTGCCAGGGCACACGGCGGGGTCGGCGGTGTTCCTGTCGCGCGGCGTTCTGTTCTTCGGGGACAGCGCGGGCGCGACGTCGGCGGGGGACGTCAAGAAGGCGGTGCGACTGTTCAGCAAGGATTCGAGCCAGAACTTCGCGCAGCTGAAGGCGCTCGCTTCTAGGCTTGCGCCACGCGCGGCGGAGATCAAGGAGCTTGCGTTCGCGCACACGGGGCCGCTCGTGGGTCTGGAGCCGCTCACCCATTTCGCGAGCGCCGACTGAGGCCTAGTACGTGATGACGCTCTCGATGCGCGCGCCGTCGAGCTTCTTGCGGCCTTCCAGGAAAGCGAGCTCGATCACGAACGCGTAGCCGACGACCTTCGCGCCCTGCATCCGCACCAGGTCGGCTGCGGCCTTGGCCGTGCCGCCCGTGGCCAGGACGTCGTCGACGATGAGCACCTGCGCACCTGGCTTGAAGGAGCCCTTGTGGATCTCCAGTTCCGTCGTGGAGTACTCCGTGGTGTAGCTCACCTTGTCAGCGTGCGTGGGCAGCTTGCCTGGCTTGCGCGCAGGGACGAAGCCGGCATTCAGCCGCGCCGCCAGTGCTCCGCCGAAGATGAAGCCGCGCGCTTCGATGCCGACCACTGCGTCGACCGGCTGTCCGATGAAGTCTTCCGCGAGCGCGTCCAGCACGATGTGAAGCGCGCGAGCATCCGCCAGCATGGGCGTGATGTCCTTGAAGAGAATGCCCGGCGTCGGAAAATCCGGGACGTTGCGGATGAGGGCCTTCGCGTACTCGATTCCCTTGTGCATGGTCGACTCTCAGTCTTCTAGGAGTTGCGGTCCGGCTTGGTTGACGCGTGCGCGGCAAGGCGCTCGGCGAGCCCATGATCGTGCGCGTGCGTGAGATCAAGGATGAGAGACGTGAGCGACGCGACGCCTTGATCGAACACGGCCGTGTCCGTGCCCTCTTCCTGGGAGTTCGACACCGTCGGTCCGCCGATCCAGTAGTAGGCGCGCCCGCGCGGGTCCTTGCGCTCCACGATGATCTCCTCGTAGATGCGGGTGCCGAGCTTGACGGAGCGCACCTCGCCCGTCCACGGCTTCGGCACGTTGAGGGAGAGGAGCGGCGCGCGCCCGTGCGATTTGTGCGCGCACAGCGAGAGCGCCAGCTTCGATGCGACGGCGGCGACCTCCGCAAGGGCGGCCTCGTGGTGAGCGCTGACGGCCAGCGCCGGGATGTTG
Organism: Polyangiales bacterium; assembly: GCA_038230375.1. Lineage (GTDB taxonomy): Bacteria > Myxococcota_A > Polyangia > Polyangiales > Polyangiaceae > JANXLV01. Next base: position 52,675 of record JBBRNJ010000011.1, read on the forward strand.
CGTAGCGCGCCCTCTCGCGCGGCCGCCACGGTCCCCGAGTAAAAGACGTCCTGCCCCAGGTTGAGGCCGCGGTTGATGCCGGACACCACCACATCGGGCCGGCGCGGAAGGAAGCGCGTCTCTCCGTGAAGTGCAAGATACACGCAATCGGCGGGCGTTCCGTCGACCGCCCAGATGCCGGGCTCCGCCTCGAACGCGCGCAGCGGTCGAGCCAGCGTGAGCGCGTGGCTCGACGCGCTCTGCTCGGACGAGGGCGCGACCACAACCACGTCGAACGCCTGGGCGAGCACTTCGCGCGCCGCGCGAATGCCCTTCGCGAAGAATCCGTCGTCGTTCGACAGGAGGAGGAGCGGCCGTGTCATCGGCCATGTACGATAGCGCGCAATGACCGCTCTCGTCCCGCCCAAGCGACGGCGCACGGATCCCACGCAGGACACGTACTTCGGCGTCACAGTGACGGACCCGTATCGCTGGCTCGAGGACGGCGATACGCCGGAGGTGCGCGCCTTCACGGACGAGGAGAACGCACGCACCGACGCATACCTGGACGCCGTGCCTGAGCGCGAGGACCTTCGCGCACGCATCTCCGCCCTCCTCATGCTTGGCGTGACTGGCGCTCCCGCGATGCGCGTCGATCGCAACGGGACGCGCCGCTACTTCCACATGAAGCGCACGGGCGCGCAGAGCCAGATGGTGCTCTACGTCCGCGAAGGTGTGGATGGCGTGGATCAGGTCCTGGTCGATCCCGCCGGACTGTCAGTCGACGGCACCACCGCGCTGGACTGGTGGTACCCGTCGCGCTCCGGCGAGCTCTGCGCATGGGGCCGGAGCGAGAGTGGCAGCGAAGAGAGCACGCTCTACGTCCGCGACACGCGCACCGGCAAGGATCTCCCGGACACCATCCCGCATACCCGGCATGCGACCGTGTCGTGGCTCGCGGACCAGAGCGGGTTCTTCTACACGCGCTTTCCGGAGCCGGGCTCGGTGCCCGCGGGCGACGAGAAGTACGGCTCGAAGGTGTTCTTCCACAAGCTCGGCGACGACCCGAAGAGTGATCAGCTGATCTTCGGAGAGGGACGCGAGAAGACCGACGTGCCCGGCGTGGGCGTGTCGCCGAACGGGCGCTGGGTCGTCGTCACCATCCACGAGGGGTGGGACAAGAGCGAGGCGCACGTCTGGGATCGGCAGGCTACGGGTCAAGGATCGCCACGCTTCGAGAAGGTGCCCAGTGATGGGCGCGTGCTGCTCACGCCGATCGCACGCGACGACCGGCTCTACATCCACACGAACGACGGCGCGCCCAGATATGCGCTCTACGCCGTGCCATACGATGCGCTCGCGCGTGATCGCTGGACGTGTGTGCTGCCCGAGGGGCCCGACGTGCTGGAGGACGTGGCAGTCACCACGAAGGAGATCGTGGCCACATACCTGCATGATGCATCCAGTCGCGTGGAGCGCTTCACGCTCGAGGGCGACAGGATCGGCCAGGTGCGGCTGCCAGAGATTGGCACCGCAGGCGTGTCGGCCCCGCTCGAGGGCGGGGAGATCTTCGTGTCGTTCACGTCGTTCATGGTGCCGCCAGAGGTGCTTCGACTGGACACGACGCACCCCGGCGCAGAGCTCCTGGTATGGGAGCGCGTGGCGCTTGGCTTCGCGCTGCCGGACGTGGACGTTCAGAGGATGTACGCGACCAGCAAGGACGGCACCCGCGTGCCCATGTTCGTGATCTCGAAGAAGGGACTTGCGCGCGACGGAGAGCGCCCCACGGTGCTGTACGGCTACGGCGGGTTCAACGTGAACCAGACGCCGGGCTTCTCGGCGCGCGCGCTGACCCTGGTGGAGGGTGGCGGCGTCTGGGTCTCGGCCGTCCTGCGCGGAGGCGGGGAGTTCGGCGAGGCATGGCACCGCGCCGGCATGCTGGAGAGCAAGCAGAACGTCTTCGACGATTTTTACGCCTGCGCGGAGACGCTCATCCGCGAGAAGGTGACGTGCCCCGCGAAGCTCGCGCTGATGGGAGGCTCCAACGGCGGCCTGCTCGTAGCCGTCGCGGCCACACAGCGGCCCGAGCTCTTTCGCGTGGGGCTCTCGCTGGTACCGCTCACGGACATGCTGCGGTACCACCTGTTCCGGATCGGCAAGCTGTGGGTGCCGGAGTACGGCAGCTCGGAGGACGCGTCGCAGTTCAACGCGTTGCATGCATATTCCCCGTATCACGCGGTGAAGGACGGCGTTCGCTACCCGAGCATGCTCTTCACCACCGCGGAGAGCGACTCACGCGTCGACCCACTGCACGCGCGCAAGATGGCTGCTCGCATGCAGGACGCGCAGGGAGCCCCGTCGCATCCCATCCTCCTCCGCGTGGAGACGAAGGCGGGTCACGGCGCGGGCAAGCCGCTCGCGAAGGTCGTGCTGTCAGTGACGGAGGAGATGGCCTTCGTGCTCTCCGAGCTGGGTCGAAAGTAGGGGCCAGTCAGTCCACGCGGCCGCCGGTCGTGAGCTCTACGACGCGACGGAACGAGCGAGCGAGCGCGCGGAACAGCTCGTAGATCGCGGACCGTTCCGGACTGCCTTCACCAAGGGCGATCTCGTAGGTGGCGCTCGTGTCGGACTCCGCGACGCGCACGTGTGGCACCTGCGCCAGGATCGCGTTCACGGCGGCGTTGTCCTTGAGCACCTCCGCACGGAACCGGGTGACACCATGCTTCTGCGCAAGGGCGACCAGCTCCAGGAGCAGGATGCGCCCCACGCCGCAGTGCTGGAACTGGTCGATCACAGTGATGGCAGACTCTGCGACGTCGCGCTGTTCCTTCATCCGCACGAAGCGAGCCACACCGACTCCGCGCTCGGCCTTGAGATCTGGCGTGGGCAGCATGGCAACGATGGCGACGTGATCGTCCTGGTCCACGTCGGACAGCTGTGAGAGCACTGCTTCGGAGGGCTCCAGGTGCGAGCGGAAGAACCGCCGCATGGTGGTCTCCTCCGACAGGGACTCGATCGCGCGCCGCAGCTCGTCCTTGTCGTCCTTCCGTAGCGGACGAACGATGATCCGCGTCCCGTCGGGTAGGGCGTGCGGGTGCTCCCAGTCCTGCTCTCTCACGGTCCGCCTCCGCTGGCCGCGTGCGAGACGGGCGTCTGGAGCGTGCGCGTGAAGAGGCGCTTCCCGGTGTCGTTCACGAACTCCATGGTGAGGTCTGTCTCGGTGGCCACGCCGTAGATGAACCCCAGGTCGGTGGACTGGAAGCGCGTCAGGTTGCTTCCGGGCAGCGTGGTGGCCTCCGCGCCAGTGCCGGCGACCAGGAGCTCGGTGCCGTTGCACGTGGAGGTGAGCCACTGCATGGAGTGGTCGTGCCCGCAGAGGTATGCGTCCGCGTTGCCGCAGACCAGTCCCTCCACGAACGTCTTCACGTTGATGCCGGAGAACGAAGGCGGCCGCGTGAGGCCATTGTAGCTGCCGGCGTTCCCGTGCGGACCGTTCGACATGTATGGATGATGCCCGTAGGCGAGCTTCCAGCGCGCGCGGCTCTTCTGCATGGCGGCCTTCATCTTCGCGGATTGCTCGTCGGCGCGCTCGAAATTGGCCATGTTGGTATCGAGCGCGAAGATATCCAGCGGCCCGAACGAGAGCGTGTAGAAGGCGTCGGGCATCTTCCACTTGTGTGAGCGCTTCGAGTAGAGCACCTCGTTCACGCCCCGAGCGAAATCGGTTCCAAGGCCGTCGGCACCGTAGTCATGGTTGCCGAGCACCGGATAGAACGGCACGTCGACGGGCGCGAACACCTTCTCGAAGCGCTCGACGATCAGCGGATCATCGGGCGCCGCAATCCCGCTGTTGTAGACGTTGTCGCCAAGGAGGAGCGCGAAGTCACAGCCATCCGCGGCACACTTCTTTGCGATCGCCTTCGCCACGCGACGAGCGCCATCGTTGCCCTTGCCAGTGTCACCGAGCGCGACAAAACGAACGGAGCGGGAAGGGGGAAGAGGGGAGGCGAAGGTCGAGGTCGAGGTCGAGGGCAAGGTCGAGGGCAAGGTCGAGGTCGAGGTCGAGGTCGAGGTCGAGGTCGAGGTCGAGGTCGAGGTCGTCGTCGAGGTCGTCGTCGAGGTCGTCGTCGAGGTCGTCGTCCCGGTCGTCGTCTCCCCCTCGTGCGAATCCCTGCACGCACCCCCCACGAGGGCCGCCAGCGCGACGGCGGCTCGGGCGTGCGGGGACAGTCTCATACGGACATTCGCTACGCGGGCTTCGACGTTTCGTCAACGCGAGGAGAACGGAGCATCACTTCGAGGTTGAACATGTGGACGAGCCCGAAGGGCGAGGACCTTGCGCGAGACGCCCGACCGCAGGGAGGAAAGTCTTGAACATGTGGGTGCGTTGTTGGTATCGGAAAGGTCTTGAAACAGATCCTGCCGTACGAAGTCAGAACATCGAAGATCGCCGGACGCGGAGTCTTCGCCACGCGCGCCATTCGCAAGGGCGCACGCGTCATCGAATACACGGGCGAGCGCATCACGCACCAGGAGGCCGACGTCCGGTACGACGACGAGGCGATGGCGCACCACCACACCATGCTCTTCTCGCTGGACGATGTGTGGTGCCTCGATGCCATCCGTGAGGGCAACGACGCGCGCTACATCAACCACTCGTGCGAGCCGAACTGCGAGGCCATCCAGGAGGGCGACCGCGTCTTCATCTTCGCCATGGTTCCGATCCGCGAAGGCACGGAGCTCACCTACGACTACCGGTACGACTACGACGACAGCATCAGCCTGGCGAAGGCCAAGCGGGTCTATCCCTGCCACTGCGGCGTGCCCTCGTGTCGCGGAACGATCGTCAGGCGGCGCCCCGGTGAGAAGGCAGCAAAGAGCACGCGTCGCAAGAAGATCGCTCGCGGCGGCGCAGAGCTCAGCGCGCGCTGACGGGCAGCCTTCGTTTGCGCGACGGTAGCGCGGAGTCGGCCTGCACGAGCTGACCGCACGCGGCGTTGGCGTCGCGGCCGCGGTTCCGCCTCACGGTGCACAGTGCGCCGCGCTCGTGGAGCAGCTTCGCGAACTCCGCCGCACGGGGGCTCTCTGTATGCGCCGCGCCTTCCACGGGGTTCCACGGAATGACATTCACGATCGCCTTGAGGCCGGACGCGAAGGCCGCAAGCCGCTCCGCATCCGCGTCCGTGTCGTTCTCGCCGGCCAGCAGCACGTACGAGATGAGGAGCTTCTCGTGCGGGCGGAGCTTGATGCGCGCGAGGACGTCACGCAGCTCCGCGAGCGACCAGCGCCTTGCGACTGGCATGATGCGGGCGCGCGCCTCGTCCGTGGTGGCGTTCATGCTGAGCGCAAGATTCGGGCGGTGCGGATCGTCTGCGAGCGCCACGAGCCCCGGCAACCAGCCGGCGGTGGAGACGGTGATGCGTGACAGCGCGATCCCGAGGCCGCGCGGGTCCGAGAGCACCCGCACGGCGGCGCGCACCTCCTCCACGTTGTGAAGCGGCTCGCCCATGCCCATGAACACCAGGTTCACGCGCCCGTACTCCGCAGGCCCCAGGGCCGCGATCACCGCAAGAACCTGCCCGACGATCTCGTGCGCCGTCAGGTTGCGCACGAGCCCCATCTTGGCGGTCGCGCAGAACGTGCAGCCCATGGCGCAGCCGGCCTGGCTCGAGATGCAGAGCGTCACGCGCGGGCTCCGCGTGTTGCGCGGCATGTGGACCGCCTCCACCCGCAGCCCGTCGTCGAGCACGAGCGTCAGCTTCGTCGCGTGATCAGCCGAGCGCACCATCGCGTCGATCCGCGGCAGCGAGAACGAGAGCTGCTCCTCGAGGAAGGCGCGTAGCTTCACCGCCACGTCCGGCATTCCGTCCTTGTGCGCATGCACACGCTGCAGCTTGCCGAAGATGTAGGCGGGCGAGTTCGGAGGTGACAATCGCGAGAGGTCGTCCAGGTGTAGACCGAACGCCCCAACTTTCGTACGGCCCGGCGCTTCGCTGCCACGCACAGGCTCGGACCTTGCGTAGGGGGCCGTTGCGCTGGTCTCCACCGCATGTCCCTCACGAGTTTCCGCCGCGATACGTCCGGTCACGATGCCTGTCCTTCGCGAAAGTGAAACGCCGGCTTTCGAACCTGAAAGGCTACGACGCAGTCGGTCGTCTCGACGCGCTGTGTTGAGTGTCGTTGCTAGTAGCAGCAGAGCCGGATGAAATTGGATACAAGTTCAGAGTACGCGATCGCAGCTTCCATGGAACGACCCTCTCGAAAAAACCAGGCACGCCACTTCGACACGGGCATCGCTCGTGCGAACGTCGGCGATTGGGCCGGGGCCGAGGCCGCGTTCACCACAGCGATCGCAGCCGGGCGGATCGACTGGGAGGTCTTCGTCAGCCGCGGCAATGTTCGCCAGGAGCTCGGTCAGCTGGACGCGGCCGTCTCGGACTTCTCGCGTGCCGTGGAGCTGTCGCCCCTCGAGCTGATGCCGCGCTTCAATCGCGCCAACGCGCGCTCGCAGGCGGGTGACCTTGGCGGCGCCGTTGACGACTACACTGGCGTGCTGGAGCTCGACGCAGCGTTCTCCCGTGCGTACGAGCGTCGCGGTCTCGTGCTGCAGCGGCTCGGTCAGGACGGCGCCGCGGAGTCGGACTTCTCGCGCACCATCGAGCTGTCGCCCGATCGCGCGGAGCCGTACGCGCATCGTGCGGCGCTCCGTGCGCTCCGTGGCGCGCTCGAGGACGCCCTCCGCGATTGTCAGCGCGCGCTCTCCCTGATGCCCGCGCATGGCAAGCAGCGAGACGCCACCACGCGCCTCATGAAGACCCTCGAGCGCGCCGCCGATGCCGGCGTGGCTGGCTCTGCGCCACCGCCGTCGCAGGTTCGCTCGCGCTCCGCATTCCCGAAGGTGCAGCTCGAGAAGCGCCGCACCCACGGCTCCGTGGTGCCCGGCGGCGATGCGCTGGCCGTCATCGAGCGCCTGTTCCGCAAGCAGAAGGTCGCGCACACGGCAGAGAGCCTGGGAGATCCGCTCGGCACCGTTCGCTTCAGCGCGGGGCCCGAGGAGATCACGGGCGTCGAGGAGGTCGCGGTGGAGCTCCTGTCCGCGGAGAGCCGCCTCATCCTCTACCTGCTCGTCCTGGGGAAGCCGAAGACAGCGGCGCGCCGCGAGGTCATCGAGTTCGTCACGCGCGCCAACGCGGGGCTCGTGTCCGGCAACTACGAATACTCGCACGACGAGAACCGCGTGCGCTTCAAGACGTCGCTCGATTTCCGCGGAAAGAAGCTGTCGTTCATCCTGACGGAGAACCTGTGGCTGCACGCGTTCGAGGCCCACGCGGCTTACGACGAGGCGCTGCGCGCGGTCTTCCGCCGTGAGACCAACGCGAAGGAAGCCATCGCGGCCTGTGAGTGACGGCTGCGTGCACTGCGGTGCGTGCTGCTTCTCCCACGCGGCGGAGTACGTGGCCGTCACGGGTGACGACTGGGCGCGGCTTGGTGAGCGCGCGGACGCGGTCGCCCACTTCATCGGCAACAAGGCGTTCATGCGAATGCACGACGGCCATTGCGTCGCGCTGCGTGTGATGCCGGAGGGGGCGTTCCTGTGCGACATCTATGAGGAGAGGCCCAGCACCTGCCGCGACCTGGCGGAGAGCTCGCGCGCGTGCGAGGGCGAGCGCACAACGAAGGGCGAACGGCCCGGGCAGGCGCTGATCGCGCTACGTCGCTCGCGTGGGGAGGCTGCCCCCTGAGCTCCGCGCCCTCACCGCTGTGGTCGCGCGCCGCGCTCGGATTGCTCGTCGCGTTGCCGTGGGGGTGCGTGCCGGGCTACGAGCGCGAGCCCACGACGCCCGCTGCGCTGGAGTCTCCTGCGGCTGTCCCCACGTGGGACGTCACCCCGCAGACGATCGCGACGGAAGACGGGCCACGCCAGTTCATCGTGAGTCGCCCGCGGGCGCGAGGAGGGCCATGGCCCGTCGTGCTGGTGCTGCATGGTGGCGGCATGAACGGCGCGGCGATGCGGGCCTATGCCGACCTCGAGACGCGCGCGGGTCAACCTGCGATCTTCGCCTACCCCGATGCCGTCGTGCGCAACGTCTGGGCCGACGAGTACGCGCTGCACTGGGACGGCACGCGCGATCTGTCGTTCATGGATGCGCTCGTGCGCTCACTCACGGAGGCACGACCGGGCGGCGCGCAGGGCGACGCGAAGCGCGTGTATGCGTTCGGCCTGTCATCCGGTGCATACTTCGCCAACCAGCTCGCGTGTGCGTGGGGCAAGCGGCTCGACGGATTTGTCGCGGTCGAGGGCGGCGGTCCGTACGGCGACTGCAGCGGCCCGGTGAACGCCCTGATCGTCCACGATCCGGCGGACCCGGTGGTGCCCGCGTCGGAGGGCAAGGAGTCGTTCACGCGATGGCTCGCGCAGGATCGGTGCGCCGCACTGGAGCAGCCATGGTCCCCCGCAGGCGCTCACGAGGTCGGAGATATCATGTGTAAACTACATGCATGTGCGGAGGGTGCGCGGGTTGCCACGTGCAGTCCAACGGCTGGCGTCCACGGCATCGGCCCACGCGTGCGCGAGGCGTCGCTCCGTTTTTTTGGCCTCTGATCAGGAGTCCCGGCCAAGCCGGCTCATCCGGCTAAGCCGGCTCATCCGCGAAGCAGATCTTCCCAGTGCTGCGGCAACACGGCGCGCTCCGCTGCGGGCAGGTCGGGGAGCGGCTTCTCCAGCTCTGCTGCGGTGACGGTGCGCTCACAGAGGTCGAAGCCGACGGCCGTCTGCAGGCCCAGCACCAGCTCGTGGACCACGGGCCACCGGGCGTCTGGCTCGCGCTGGAGCGCCGCGTGGACCACGCGCGCGAGCGCAGGGGGAACGGCAGGCGCATGGTCCTGGAGCGCGGGCACCGTGCCGCCCTTCTTCACCAGGAACGCCATGAATGTGCCGGACGCCGTGAACGCCGGCACGCCCGCGAGCAGGTGATAGAGCACCATGCCCAAACTCCACACGTCCGCCCGCGCATCCACGCCCTTGGGGCTCACGGCCTGCTCGGGCGCGATGTAGTGCAGCGTGCCCATGATCGCGCCAGACCGCGTGATGCTCTTCTCGTCACCCTTTGCGAGCCCGAAGTCGGCGACGAGCACGGTGATCTGCCCGTCCGGCGCGACCTCCAGGAACAGGTTCGACGGCTTGATGTCGCGGTGAACGATGCCCTTGTCGTTGGCGGCCGCGACCCCACGGCAGGCCTGCACCATGAGCGGCACCGCGACCTCCACGGTCATGCGGCCGTGACGCGCGAGCTCCATGGCCAGGTCGCCCTTCTCGTAGAGCGGCATCGTATAGAAGTGGACGGCAAGGTCGTCGTCGCTGCCGTGATCCAGGATGGGCACCACGTTCGGATGCGTGATGCTCGCGCTCAGGACGATCTCGCGGCGGAAGCGCTCGCGGCTCTCCTGGTCTTCGTGCACCAGCACCTTGAGCGCGACCGTGGCTCCGTCGCGCGCGTCGGTCGCCGCATAGACCGCGCCCATGGCACCCACGCCGACGACACGGAGGAGCGTGTAGCGGCCGGCGATCAACTTGCCGAGGTGGTCGCTGGGTTCGGGGCCGAAGCTCATCTCCTCTCTGTCGTCATACACGGGAACGGCCCCTTTCCCAACCGCAGAGGCGCTATATATAGTCGGATCCTCGACATGGATCCGAACCTCCGAGAGCTCGCCGACATCATCGTTCGCTGGATACACGTGATCGCGGGGATCATGTGGGTCGGCAACTCGATGCTCTTCAACTGGCTCGATCGCAATCTCGAGCAGCGCAAGGGCCTCTCGCCGAAGTCGTTCGGTGAGATCTGGATGCTCCACAGCGGCGCGTACTACCAGGTCGAGAAGAAGATGCTGCGGCCGGAGGAGTATCCAAAGATCCTCCACTGGTTCAAGTGGCAGAGCTACACGACATGGCTCTCGGGTATCTCGCTCCTGCTGATCGTCTATTACGCGAGCGGTGGCGGCTCGTACCTGGTGGATACGAACGTCTCGAAGATCAGCCCGGACTTCGCGATGGACTTCGGGCTGGGCACCGTCTTCGGTGGGTTCATCGTCTACGACGTGATCTGGCGGGTCCTCGGAAAGCGCGCCGAGAAGCTCGCGACTGCGCTCACCGTGGCGCTCGTGGCGGCGGCAGTGTGGTTCGTTCCGCACGTGCTGGAAGGTCGCTCCGCCTTCATCCACGTGGGCGCGATGCTCGGCACCATCATGGCCGGCAACGTGTTCCTGCACATCGTTCCGTCGCAGCGCGAGCTCGTGGCGGCGACGCAGAAGGGAAGCGCGTCCGACCTCTCGCTGTCGAAGCACGCCAAGCAGCGCAGCATCCACAACAACTACTTCACGTTCCCGCTGATCTTCTTGATGGTGTCGAATCACTTCCCGTCGACCTTCAGCGGGAAGTATTCGTCGGTCGTGCTCGCGGTGTTCATCGTGAGCGGCGCGCTCATCCGCCACTTCATGAACATCCGGTTCACGTGGAAGCCGGCGCTCGCGTACCTGGGTGTGACGGCGGTCGTTTCCGCATGCACGATCTTCTTCCTTGTCCGCGTGCCGAAGGCGGAGGCCACGGCGGTGCCGCGCGAGAAGATCGCGTTCTCGCGCGTGGAGCTCGTGATGCAGACGCGCTGCGTGCCATGTCACTCGCACAAGCCGTCGGACCCCAGCCTGATGGCGCCGCCGAACGGCGTCATGTTCGAGACGCCGGAGCAGATCAAGGGCTACGTGGACAAGATCAAGCTACGCGCGGTCATGTCGAAGAACATGCCGCAGGGCAACAAGACGAACATGACGGAAGAGGAGAGAGACCTCCTCGGCAAGTGGATCCTGGGCGGCGCGAATATCGACTGAGGAAGTCGAGGTCGAGGTCGAAGTCGAGGTCGAGGTCGAGGTCGAAGTCGAAGTCGAGGTCGAGGTCGAGGTCGAGGTCGAGGTCGAGGTCGAGGTCGAGGTCGTTGTCGCGTCCGACTGCCCATTTTTGTCACCCGGCAAAACGTGGGCCTGCCCCCTTGCACGCATCGATCGGGTGATTATTTCCTGTGGTGTCGACCGGGTTGACGCGCCTCGTGAGCCCCGGTGGATCCAGTCCCGACACCATCGCGGTCCCCCCATGGGGATCGCAAGAAGGAGACACGTCCATGTCCATGCAGAGCCTGTTCTACGACTTCGGTGAGTTCGGTCAGCCGTTTCGCGCGTTCGATCTCCTTGCCAAGGAGATGACGCGCTTTGCTGCCCCCGACGGGGTGACGCAGAAGCTCGATCGCGCAGAGCCGCGCAAGCCGCGCGCGCCTGGGGTCTTTCCTGAAGTGGAGGCATGGGAGAAGGACGGCGTGTTCTTCCTCTCTGCAACGCTCCCCGGCGTGGCGAAAGAGGATGTCAGCATCACGGTCGAGAAGAACACCGTCAACGTGTCCACGAAGCGCGAGCTGCCCGGAATCGAAGGCTATGAGCTTCGTGCGCGTGAGCGTCGGGCCTTCGCGTTCGATCGCACGTTCGAGCTGCCCGCGCCGATCGCCGCGGACAAGGTGGAGGCGTCGCTCGAGAACGGCATCCTCACGGTCTCGCTCCCGAAGGCGCCGGAGACGAAGCCCATCAAGATCAACGTGAAGAGCGCCTGAATCAACGTCCCGACGACGAAAAGAATCAGAGGAGAGAACCCATGTCTCAGCCCACACCCGCGAACGGTACGCACGCCAACGGAACCACCAAGGAGCGCGCGTTTCACAAGACCAACATTCTTCCGCCGCTCGACGTCTACGAGAACGCGGACGAGCTGCTCGTCGTGATCGACGTGCCCGGCATCAGCGCAGGCGACCTTTCGATCGAGGTCCTGGGTGACTCGCTCAAGTTCACCGCAGAGGCTCGAACTCCAGGCGCGCCCGGTGCGCCCGTCGAGCGCGTGTTCGAGCGCGTGATCCGTCTCCCGGCCAACATCGACGCTGAGCGCATCACAGCCGAGACGAAGAACGGCACGGTGGTCCTCCACATGCCCAAGCTCGAGGCCGCGAAGCCCCGAAAAATCCCGGTCAAGAGCGCCTGACACCGATCTCGATCTTGCGTGTGCCGTCCCGGTGACGGTCGCGCCGCCCTCTGGTATCGTCTTTCGCAATGACGTTTCTCAAAGAGCGCGCAGCGGGACCTACGGTGGGCGGCAAGACCAAGGGCGGCAAGGCAGCGCCCCCCGCATCGCATGATCCGGCGACGCCGCCGGCCCTCCTCGAGTTCATGGTGCAGCGGTGGAAGGCACCTTCCGGAAAGCTGCCGCCGCGCGTGCATGGCGCGAAGAACTTCAAGTCGCGGCGCGACGCGCTCTCGAAGAGGTTTCCGGGCGAGCTGCTCGTCATCCCGTGCGGGCACGAGAAGGTGCGCGCGAACGACACGATCTACCCGTTCCGCGCCGGCACCGAGTTCTACTACCTGACCGGCAACCTGGAGCCGGACTGCGTCCTGGTCCTCGAGCCGGTGGCAGGCAAGGGCAAGACCGGCCACACGCACGTGCTCTACGTGGAGCCGAACCCCGGCAAGGTCGACGCGACGTTCTTCACCGACCGCCACAAGGGGGAGCTCTGGGTCGGCCCGCGCCTGGGCGTCCCCGAGAGCAAGCACCGCTTCGGCGTGGACGAGTGCCGCCCCATCAAGGAGCTCGCGACGTCGCTCGCGAAGACCCTGTCCACGAAGCCCACGCGCATCCTCCGCGGCTTCTCGGAGGCCACGGAGAAGGCCTGCGCGAACGGCCTCTCCCTTGGCGCCGATCGCGACAAGGAGCTCGCGGAGTACCTGTCCGAGGCGCGCCTGCTGAAGGACGCGCTCGAGGTCAAGGAGCTACAGAAGGCGATCGACTCCACGAAGCGCGGCTTCGACGACGTCATCGCGCGCCTCAAGACCGCAAAGAGCGAGCGCGAGGTCGAGGGTGTGTTCTTCACGCGCGCCCGCACGGAGGGCAACGACGTGGGCTACGGCACGATCGCAGCCTCTGGCGATCATGCGTGTACTCTGCACTGGACCAAGAACGACGGCCCCGTCACGAAGGGCGACCTCATGTTGCTCGACGCGGGCGTCGAGGCCACCACGCTCTACACCGCCGACATCACGCGCACGCTGCCCATCTCCGGCAAGTTCGGCAAGGAGCAGCGCATGGTCTACGAGCTCGTGCTCGAGGCACAGCGCCAGGCCTTTCTCGAGGTGAAGCCCGGTCGCGATTTTCTGGATCCGAACCGCGCCGCGATGCGCGTGCTGACGGAGGGCCTGGTCCGCTGGGGCATCCTGAAGTGCACGGCGGAAGAGGCGCTCGACCCGCAGAAGCAGCTCTATCGTCGCTACACGCTCCACAACGTGAGCCACATGCTCGGGCTCGATGTGCACGACTGCGCGAAGGCGCGCGCGGAGACGTACAAGTTCGGCAAGCTCGTGGCAGGCATGGTGCTCACCGTGGAGCCAGGCCTGTACTTCCAGCGCGACGATCTCACGGTGCCCCAGAAATTCCGCGGCATCGGCGTCCGTATCGAGGACGACGTCCTGGTGATCAAGGGCGGCTGCCGCATCCTGTCCGACCACATCCCCACCAAGACGAAGGACGTCGAGGCGTGGATGAAGGGCATCTGGCAGAAGGGCTGAGGCCTGCGCGGCGGGCGCGCACGTGAAGCGCTCAGCCGAGCCCGAGCTCGCCGGTCTTTCCGTCGACGGTGAGCTCGTCGGTGTCGCGTAGCTCGGTCTCCTGGCCGTCTGCGCCGCGGAACACCACGCGACGGTCGGCGAAGAACACCTTCGTCCCAGGCACGCCCACGACGCACGGTTTGCCGAGCGCGCGCGCCATGATGGCCGCATCGCCGGTGAGCCCCCCGCGCACAGACACGACGGCCACCGCTGCCTCGATGCCGATGCGGTCCTCGTGGCCAGACTCATCGCAGAGGAAGACGAGCTTCTCCCCCTTGCGCCGTTCTGCATCCACGGACGAAAATGCGAGCTTGCCGGTTGCGAGCCCCGGGCTTGCGCCCACACCTTTTGCGAGGATCTTCTGCATGAGCAGCTCCTTTATACCCCGAAAAAGGGGCCCCGGTTTCCCCTGAGCGTGATTTTGAGGTAAGGCCACCCGCGCATGTCTTCCGAGAAGCACCGTGAGCTCGAACGCCGCTACCGCGACAAGCCCGCGGTCCTTGCGCCCATGGAAGACGTCACGGACATGGTCTTCCGCCGGCTCTGCCGCAAGCTGGGCTCGGACCTGGCCATGACGGAGTTCGTCAACGTCGAGGGCCTGCTCCGCGGCTGTCGCAACGCCAGGCGCAAGATCCGCCTCGCCGCGGACGACGGCCTGACGGGCATCCAGATCTATGGCTCGAACCCGGAGCGTCTCGCAGAGGCCGCGACCTTCGCGGAGGAAGCGGATCCGCTCTTCATCGACATCAATTGCGGCTGCTGGGTGCCCAAGATCGCGGGCCGCGGCGCCGGCGCCGGATGGTTGCGCGAGCCCACGGCGATGGTGGCCATGGCAAAGCTAGTCGTGTCGAGCGTGAAGGTCCCCGTGACCGTGAAGACGCGGATTGGTTACGGCCCCGAGTCGCACATGCCGATCGTGGAGCTCGCGAAGCGCATCGAGGACGCGGGCGTGTCGGCGCTCACCATCCACTGCCGCACGGCGCAGATGGGGCACTCCGGCAAGGCCGACTGGAGCTGGGCGGCGAAGGCGAAGGCATCGGGGGTGAAGATCCCCGTGATCGTCAACGGCGACGTGAAGAGCGCAGATGACGCCGCGCGCGCGCTCACCGAGACGGGCTGCGAAGGCGTGATGGTCGGTCGTCGAGCGATCGAGCACCCGTGGGTCTTCCGCGAGATCTACGGGCTACTCCGCCGAGGCGAGCGCGTCGCCCCGCCCACCGACCTGGAGCGCATCGACCTGTGCAAGGAGCACCTCGTCGCGAACGTAGCGGAGCGCGGGGAGCCCTACGGCGTCCGCTGCACGCGCCGACACCTGTCGGGGTATCTGCACGGCCTGCGCGGCGCCAGCGAGCTCCGCCAGAAGTTGAACGTGTGCGACACCCTCGACGGATGCCTGGCCATCCTGGACGAGTGGGTCACGCGCGCTGCCACGTATGCGCCCCGCGAGTTTCCTGGCGCTTCGGCGCTCAGTGAGGAAGCGCCGACAGGGACGTGACCGCGTCGCGGATGGCGGACGCCTCGAATGGCTTGTCGATGCGCGGGTTCGGCACGTTCGCGAGAAAATCGCGCGCGCGCTTGGTGAAGGCGCCGCCCGTGACGAACACGAAGCGCTGACGCAGGAGCGGGTGGTCGCGGCTCACCATCTCGAAGAGGTCGACGCCGGACATGCCAGGCATCATCACGTCGCACAGGATCACGTCGAAGCGCTCCTTCTGCAGGAGCATCATGGCCTGTTCCGCGTCCGTCACGTGCACCACGTCGTGGTCGCGCAGGATGCGCCGTACGACATTGCCGATGACGATCTCGTCGTCCACGACCAGCACGCGGCGTCGCGTCACGCCAATGTCATGCACGATGCTGGCGCGCTCCGACACGCGAACGAGCACCGCGGGGGCACCGTCGTAGAGGGTGGCGGAGCATGCGGTCTCCACGTGCTGCCGTGCTGCGTCGGAGGACCGAGGTGCTGGGCGCTGGAGGATGAAGGTGCGTGGGGGAGCGGTTCCGTCGGTGAGGGCAACCGCCATGGCGGAGACCTCGCCGTCGCGCGTGTCCGTGGGCAACAGGTCTGCGTACGAGCGGCCGAGCAGCTCGGTGACGGGTACCTGGAAGAACATGGCGGCGGGCCCGTTGACATGGACGATGTGCCCATCGGCAACGACGAGCATCGGCGCGGTGCTGCCATCGATCAATGCGCGAACACCGCGTTCAAGGGAGCCAAGAAATGCGTCACTCATCTTCATCTCTGCGAGACCCCCGAGGCATCAGCGGGCAAGGTACCCATCAGACAACGAGCCTCGCTCCTCGGAGGGAGTCGGTCAAGGCTCGCGGACCGAAAAGTCCTCACGATTTTCAAAAAAAAGCGACGTGATGTTTCGGCTACACCGCGCTCCTCCGGCCCTGCGTGGCGTCTGCGCGCGGATGGCCGCACGCGAAACGGGGGTGACCAGATCGGCCAGATGGAGTGTATGCTGGCACCGCGTGGCGTCTGCCCCCTGCGTTCCCCTGTCTTCCCGCTGTCGGAGCCCCGAACCATGAGCAAGCACGAAAAGGCCCTCGCCGAACTCGAGAAACACGCAACGGAAATCCTTGCCGAGCTCGGCGCCGCCGATCAGTCTCGCGTCTTTGCGCTCGCCATCGAAGCGGGCGTCCTCGCGGCGATGTCGGACGGCACGATGGATGCCGAGGAGAAGGCCACGCTCGTCCGCGCCGTCGAGCTCGTCTCCAAGGGCGCCGTCATCGAGTGGGAGACCGAGACGCTCGTGGACGAATGTATCGCCCGCGCAAAGGCGGACGGGGCAGACAAGCGCGCGCAGGCAGTGGGCGAGGCGCTCGCCGAACTGAAGCAAGCGGAGGCTGCCGTGCTCATCGCGGGCGTCGTGGCCGCGGCCACGGGCGGCGTGGACAAGGCCGAGGCCGAGGCCATCCGCGCCGTGGCGAAGGCCGCCGGCGTCACCGCGGACAAGACGAAGGCGATCCTGAAGCGCGCGGCGACGTTCGCGGGCTAGCCACACCCCGCCGTCACAACGACTCGCGAACGTACGCTTCGATCCTTCGCGCGCCTTCCGCGAAGTCCTCCTCGGAGCTCAGCAGCGAGAGCACGAGGTACGCCTCGTCCGTGAAGTCGAAGAACATGCCCGGATGAGTGTAGACTGCATGTTTCGCCAGGAGCTCCTCGGCGATCTGGTGCTCTGGCTTGGTCCGCGGAAGGCGAAGCGTCACGTACCAGCCGCCTTCGACATGAAGCACGTTCGCGGCGGAGGTGAACGTGCGGAGCGCCATCTCGCGGTTCGCGAGCGTGCGAGCCTTGATCGCGTCGCGCACCGGCGCATGCGTGACGAGCAGCCGCGGAGCGCGATGCTGGATGAAGCTGCCAACGTTCAGGTACGTGTCGAGCACGAGCTCCAGCCGCTCCTTCGCCTGCGAGACGAGCGCGGGCTCGCCGGCGACCGCGATCCACGCGAGCTTCGCCTGCGGCAACCCCACGAGCTTTGACAGCCCGCCGAGCGAGAAGAGAAGCCCGCGCCGCTCTCCCGCGACGGTCAAGACGCGCGTCGCGTCCGGCGCGAAGCCGTAACGCGAGAAGACCTCGTCCACGATCAGCGGCAGACCAAGCGCGAGAAGGGCATCAAGCTCGGTGCGCTTCAGGAACGAGCCGGTCGGATTGTTCGGCGACACGAGCACGATCGCGCGCGTTCGCTCGGTGATCGCGCGCGCCACAAGGGTCGCCTCGATGTGCCACGCGCCGTCGTACGACAGCGGACACGCGACCAGCCGCACGCCCGCGAACCGCGCGAGATACGAGAACAGCGGGTAGCTCGGCACGAGGATGATGACCTCGTCGCCGTCGTCGCAGAGCACGGTGAAGAGGTGGCCGTACGCCTCGCTCGTGCTCGCGGTCAGGATGATGTCGTCCGGGTCCACCGCGGCGCCATCGACCGCGTATTCCGCGGCGATCGCCTCGCGTGCCGCGCGAAGGCCGAACGCCAGCGGCGCGTACGGCGCATCGGTGGCTGGGTCCGCTTCGCCAGGCTCGGTCGCACCGAACCCAGCCGGGTAGGGGATGCCAGCGGTAGTCGGGTTGCCTTGCGTGAGGTTCAGCACAGGGCCGCGCACCCGCATCTCCGCGAGCAGCACGGACAGAGCGTTCGGCGTGGGATCGTGTGACGTCCGGGTCGAGAACCGGGGGCCGGGTGTTGTAGCCTTGACGGGCATGAGCAAGGTCAGGGTCGGTACGAGCGGGTTTTCGTATGCCGGGTGGTTCGGCAGCTTCTACCCGGAGGATCTCCGGAAGGACGAGCTGCTCTCCTACTACGCGAAGCACTTCGACACCTGCGAGATCCACAACACGTTCTACAAGATGCCGTCGCCGAAGCTGGTCGCGGGCTGGGCGGGCCAGGTGCCTGCCGCGTTCTCCTTCGCGCTCAAGGCGTCGCTGAAGATCACGCACCTCCGACGCCTCAAGGAAACCGCGCCGTTCGTGACCGAGTTTGCGCGCGCGCACAAGGAGCTCGGCAAGCGCACGGGGCCCGTTCTCTTCCAGCTGCCGCCATACCTGAAGAAGGACGTGCCGCTCCTCACGCAGCTCTTCAAGACAGTGGGGACCAAGATGCGCCTCGCGATGGAGTTCGGGAACGACACGTGGCTCGATGAAGAGGTGTTCGACGTGCTGCGCGAGCGCAACGCCGCCCTCGTCTGCGTGGACGACGAGAAGCGGCCGCTCGCGTTCCAGCCGGTGGGGACGCTCGCATACGTGCGTCTCCGCAGACCGAAGTACTCACGTGCGGACCTGGCGGCATGGGCAGAGCGCGTGAGCGATCCGCAGTTTTCCGACGGCGCCTACGTGTT
The DNA here is from genome assembly GCA_038230375.1 of Polyangiales bacterium. GTDB lineage: Bacteria > Myxococcota_A > Polyangia > Polyangiales > Polyangiaceae > JANXLV01. The sequence continues at coordinate 71,182 of JBBRNJ010000011.1, forward strand.
CTTCAAGCACGAGGACGAAGGCAAGGCCCCCGACCTCGCGCAGCGCTTCAAGGACGCGGTGGAGATGCGGGAGGCGTAGACGCTGCCGGCACGACCAGGAAATGCTAGCCTTCGCGGCATGAACCCGGCGGGTGGAGGCTACGGACAAGGTGGAGGCTACGGACAGGGCGCTCCGCCGCCCACGCCCGATCAGCCAGGCCGCATCGAGCTGAACCTGGGCTTCAACCCGATGCAGCTGTTCCTTCACGGCGTGACACCGAAGGTCTCCGTGAACCAGCATCCGGTCGCCGCGCGCTGGGGCCGCATGGGCTTCGACATGCCGCCCGGCAGTCACCACGTGTTCTGCGCGTTCCCGTACCTCTTCTCCGACAATGCCGGGTCCGCGCAGATGATGGTTCCTGTCTACCCGGGCCACGTCACGGTGGTCGCGTACGACGCGCCGGGCCTCATGTTCCTGAACGGCTCGATCCGCATCGTGAATACGGTGCCCATGATGCAGTACGGCCGATAGCAAAGCATTTCGGGCTGCAGCATATGGCGAATCGCGTGTAGGATGCACGCCATGAACAGGGCTCGTAACCATGTGCTCCTCGCGCTTCTCGCCGTCATGGCGGTCTCCCAGGTCGGCTGCAAGAAGAAGGCAGCCAACGCCTGGAAGCTGCCGGTAGACGCGAAGCAGCTGCCGTCCACCACCACCGTGCTCGAGGCCGAGCAAGTGGAGGGCGCGCGCGAGACCGACCCGCACCTGAAGGACGTCTTCACCGCCGCGGAGCTGGGCGCGGAGGTCTGTCGCGAAGGCGTGATCGATCCGGCGCACGAGCTCGAGGTGATGACCCTGCTCGGTCCGGCGGACGCAAAGAAGTTCTTCAAGGCAGAGAACCTGGAGCAGGTGCGGTTGCTCATGGAGTGCGGCGGCGTGCTCGGGGCGAGCCTGGAGAGCCAGTTCCAGACGGCGATCGGCTTCGTGGATGACTCGGGCGCAAAGGCCGAGGTCGACGTCCTGCAGCTGAAGCTCACGGACCTGCCGCCGAAGTATGGCCTCACGAAGCGCTCGTTCAGCACGCTCGATGGGTTCTGTCGCACGAGCGATCCGAAGGACGCCACGAAGACCGTGGAGTGCGGGCCCACGTCTGACGCCGCGCTCAAGTCGGGCACCTCCTGGTTCCTCGGGAAGCGCGGGGAGCTGGATCAGATCTCGAAGACGATCGCCACACCCAAGGCGGAGCTCTCCACGCAGCTCGCCGCGCTCAACGATGCAGCGAACGAGCTCGAGGGCCTCAGCTCTTCGCGCATCGAGGCGCAGCTCACCACCGCAAAGCCGTTCCTTGCGGCGCCGTGCGCATGGGGTGCATTCCAGTCGGCGGGCAAGACGGACGAGTTCCTACAGGGCTGCTTCCCCACCAGCGACGAGAAGACCATCCAGGACATCGACTCCAAGCTCCGCGCGGCGGCCTTCGAGATCGAGCCCGACGTGCTGAAGCAGAACGCCGTGCACGGTGGCGTCGTGCTCGTCGCGCGCGACGACGACGCGGCCAAGGCCGTGGAGAAGGACGCGAACGATCTGGTCGTCGACTGGAAGGCGCAGCTGGAGAACAACGACGCGAAGCTCGCGAAGCAGGCCAAGTCGAACCCCATCAGCCTGCGCCAGCGCAGCTGGGCCATCATCGTTGACAACTTCTCGCGCGCCTTGCAGAAGACCAAGGTCACGCGCGCCGGGCGTGTCGTGAAGATGCAGTTCAACGAGCCGCTTGCGGCCGAGGACGTGCGCGATCTCCAGGAGGCCCGCAAGGACGCGCTCGACCAGCGCACCGCTGTCGCTGACATCCTCTCGGCCATCCAGACCAAGCAGGCCGTGCCGCTCGCGGCGCTGACCAAGCTGGTCGGTGCGCCCTGGGCCACGTACCTGGTTGCGGAGACCACGTGGGATCCGAAGAACCTGCCGGCGCAGTGCACGGCCAAGAAGCCGCCGGGCAAGAAGCTCCCGCCCGATCCCGCATGCGTCGCGCCGGTCGAGCCGCCGCACGCGCAGTTCGGCGCGGGCGTGAAGGTGGCCGGCTCGAAGTAAAAGGGGCGCGAGATCGACTTCAGCTCTGGGGAAAAAGAGCTACCCTCATCTCTATGAACTACGGCGCACCCCCTCCTCCTGGCGGCTACGGCGGACCTCCTCCTGGTGGCTACGGCGCGCCTCCTCCCGGTGGCTACGGTGCGCCTCCTGCTGGTGGCTACGGCGCGCCGCCGTCTCCGCACGGCGTTCCGGGCAATGGCGCGCCAGGCATGGTCTCGTACGGCAACGGACCGATGGGCATGCAGATGGGCGCGCCCTACGGCATCGATCCCATCAGCGGGATGCCGTTCTCCGACAAGTCGAAGATGGTCGCGGGTCTCCTGCAGCTCTTCGCCGGCGCCTTCGGCATCGGCCGCTTCTACACGGGCCACATCGGTCTTGCGATCGCGCAGATTGTCGTCGTGTGGGCCACGTGCGGAATCGGCATCGTGTGGCCGATGATCGACGGCATCATGATGCTGACGGGCCGAGTAACCGACGCGCAAGGCCGCCCCCTCCGCGACGGCTGAAACAGCGCCGCCTCGAGCCGGGGGCATCCCGGGAGGCTTCGTTTTTCCCCCGTCGGGGATCACGAAGCGCGTGGGCTGCGCTCCGTGCTCACGTACAAGAGTACGCTCCGCGCGGTGCTCGCCCAAAGCACCCCGTCGGGTATCACGAAGCGCGTCCTCGCCTGCCGGGCGCCTCCGGCTCGATCCGACGCTGTTTCCGTGAGGGCTGGGGGATCGTTCGCGTCGCCCAATAGCGGGATTGAGCCGCCGCCACATCTTGAGTTCAGTGTTGCGTGTATTATGCATGTAATGCGCGCGAACGAGCTACGAAGAGAGCCACTTCAATTCTCGTTCGAGTTCGATGCTGGATGCCGCCAGTGTTTCGGCGTCAGCGGACCACCAACCCTGCTCACGACATCTAGAGAGGGTTTGTTCGGATGGCGCAATGCGTTAGTCGGCGGCCCAAACCTGTCGGAAAGATATCCCGTTCAACTGCGCTGATCGGGCGCAAGGAATGGCTCTCAGTCCACGGGTGAGCTGTGTGACCTTGAAGATGGACGCGCTGGCGTGTGCCAAAGCTTCGAGCCGAAAAGCAGGCCGTTCGATGCGCAGGATCTTACCAGCCCCGTTCCGCAGCAATTGCGATCGCTCCTCATCGAGTACGTCGACCACACGCGTCACGTTGAAGGCGAAGAGCGGAGCCTCGCTCTCATCACGGAGTGGCAATACCTCACCGCTCTGCAGAAGCAGGTCGGATAGCGCGTCGACTGCCCGCTGGCGGATGATCAGCATCTCCCCCCCAGAGCAAGATGGAAAGTCTGACGGCTCGCGGCGAGTGCCGCGTTCATCTACAAGAACTCGCCGCATTGGTACGGACGACCACGACGTTGCTCGCGGCTGTCCGTCGAAGCGGAGCAGATCATAGTCTTCCGCGCGTACTGGCAGCACCCATTCAAAGCCTTCCGGCGCATCGATCGCGAAAACCTTCACCGCGATCCCTTTCGTGCCCAGCCACTGCTGCGAAGGTCCAGGCAATGTCTCCGCGAAACGCATACACGTCCTCTTGGCTGGCCGCGGTGGCGAGAGCTGCGTTTCGAGAGTGTGCACCTCTCTGTGTAGACCCACCCCGGGTACGCGTCGTTCTCCGCGTAGTGAATGGGTGGTGATCCATCCGGAGGGACCAACTTCCGACGAACTTGGCACTCTCTGCGCTCAGTCTCCTGCGACGTGGACTACTAGCCTTCTCGTCTGGGGGGCTCGGCGGTGCTCTAGTAGGTAGAGGGCTTGCCATACGCCTAGCAGGAGGTCTCCGTCGCCTACGGGGATGGTCTCGCTCGTGCGCGTGACGAGCGCGCGTAGGTGGCCGGGCATGTCGTCGGGGCCTTCGTCGTCGTGCTCGTAGTGGGAGCCTTCCGGGAAGAGCTTCGCCAGCGCAGTCTCGATGTCTCGCTGCACCGCGGGCGCCGCGTTCTCCTGGATGCAGAGCGACGCGCTCGTGTGCTGCACGAAGACAGTCACCAGCCCCGCGTGCACCTGCGAGCGCAACACGATGTCACGCACGTTCCGGGTGATGTCGGTCATCCCCTTGCCATGCGTTGAAACGACGATCGTCTCCTGGTGAACGGTCCCCATGCTGCTACCTGAGGAGCACCTTGAGGAGGGTCTCGAGCGTGCCGCCGTAGGGCGGGAAGAGGAGCGACGTCCCCGACAGGCGCGACTGGTAGAAGACGCCGCGCTTCTTGGAGAACGCGTCGAAGCCTTCCTTCGCGTGGTAGTGCCCCATGCCGCTCTGGCCGACGCCGCCGAACGGCAGATCATCCTGCGCCACGTGGAGCATGGTCTCGTTGACGGTCACGCCGCCGGACAAGGTCTCGTCGAGCACGCGCTCGATGCGGCGCTCGTCGTTGTCGAACGTGTAGAGGGCGAGGGGACGCGGCCTGTCGTTGATGTAATCGATCGCGGCGTCGATGCTCTCGTACGTGACGATGGGCAGGAGCGGTCCGAAGATCTCGTCCTGCATCACCGTCATGTCGTCCTTCGGATCCAGGACCAGGTACGGGTGCAGCTTGCGCGACTCTTCGGAGAGCTCCTCGCCGCCCGGGTCGAGCTTGACGAGCTTTGCGCCCTTCTCCTCTGCGTCCTTGATGTAGCCGGTGAGCCGCGCGTAGTGCTTCGGGCTGACGATGCTCGAGTAGTCGGCGTTCGCGCCGAGCTTCGGGTACATCGCCTTCGTTGCGTTCTTGCACTCCTCCACGAACGCATCCACGCGGCCCTTCGGCAGGAGCACGTAGTCCGGCGCGACGCAGGTCTGGCCCGCGTTGAACAGCTTGCCCTGCATGATCTTCTTCGCTGCCGTGGCGAGCGAGAAGCTGGGCGAGACGAGCGCGGGTGACTTGCCGCCGAGCTCCAGCGTGACGGGCGTGAGGTTCTCGGCCGCGGCGCGCATCACCATCCGGCCCACGCTCGTGGACCCCGTGAAGACCAGGTGATCGAACGGGAGCTTCGAGAATGCGACGCCCTCCTCGATGCCGCCCGTGACGACATGGACGTGGTTCTCGTCGAAGGTCTCCTTCATCATCTTCGCGAGCAGCTCACTCGTTGCGGGGACGAGCTCGCTCGGCTTGAGCATGGCGCGATTGCCCGCGGCCAGTGCCTGCGCGAGCGGCGCAATGGCCAGCTGCACGGGGTAGTTCCACGGCGAGATGATGCCGATGACGCCAAGGGGCTGCGTGCGCAGCTCCGCGCGCCCGGGCAGGAACGTGAGCGCAACGTCGCGCGACTCGGACTCCATCCACGACGCGAGATGCGCACGCGTGTGCTTGATCGCGCCGAGCGTGACGAAGATGTCCGCGACCAGGGTCTCGTGCGAAGAGCGGCTGCCGAAGTCCTTCGAGATGGCCTTCGCCAGGTCGTCCTTCTTCGCGAGCAGCACGTCCGCCAGCTTGTCCAGGTTGCGCACACGCGCGTCGTAGTCGGGGATGCCACCCTTGCGCTGCGCCGCCTTCATCTTCGCGAGCCGCGCGCGGAGGTCCGCCTCGACGCTCTCGGCCGTCTTAGGCGCGCTCGCCGCCTCGACCTTGGCCTCTGCCTTGGCCTCGCCCTTCGCCTCTGCCTTGGCCTCGCCCTTCACCTCTGCCTTGGCCTCTGCCTTCGCCTCTGCGCTGGCCTCGCCCTCCGCCGTGTTCTCGGCGGCTGCGTCCTTGGTGCTGGTCTTCTGCGTGTGGGGGTCCGCCTGGGTCATGTCCGGCCTCGTCGTTTTTTCGGGTGTGAAATCCCGCTTAGAAAGTAACGTAGTCCTTGTAGGTCCGTGTGCAAACCCTACAGATTGTCGGCGCGAGGGCGCGGTCACCCCTCTACGAAAAGGCTTGGCTTCCATGTGGACACGCGGCTGGCGTGACGGTGTTTGGCAGAACCTGGGCGAGTCGTGGGACGTCGTCATCATCGGCGGTGGCATCACCGGCGCCGGGATCCTGGGTGAGGCGGTCCGAAACGGGCACCGCGCCGTGCTGGTGGAGGCGAACGACTTCGCGTCGGGCACCTCCAGCCGGTCGACCAAGCTCGTTCACGGCGGTCTGCGCTACCTGCGGCAGGGGCAGTTCCTTGTCACGAAGAAGAGCGTGCGCGAGCGCGAGCGTCTGCTCTCCGAGAGCGACGGCCTGGTGTCGGAGCTCGCCTTCTCTCTTGCTGCGTTCCCCGGCGACCAGATGCCGCGCTGGATGTACGGCATGGGCCTCTTCATGTACGACGCGCTCGCGTGGAAGTGGAACCACCAGAAGCAGACACTGGACGAGCTCTTCACCAAGTTCCCCATGCTGAAGGGCTCCGACGTCACGGGTGGCTACCGCTACTTCGATGCGCAGACGGATGACACGCGTCTCACGCTCCGCGTCCTTCGCGAGGCGGTCACGCGCGGCGGTGTCGCGCTCAACTACGCCAAGGCGGACGAGCTCCTCCGCGATCAATCGGGGCAGGTCGTTGGCGTGCGCGTCACGGATCGCGCGCCTGGTGCCTCCCGCACCACGGAGGTGCGCGGCAAGGTCGTCATCAATGCCACGGGCGCGTGGGCGGACGACCTCCGGCGGAAGCTCGGCGAGGAGCCGAAGATGCGGAAGATCCGCGGCTCGCACATCACCTTCAAACACTCGCGCATCCCGATCCCGGAGGCCGTCTCGCTGCTCCACCCGAAGGACGCGCGCGCCGTGTTCGCCGTGCCGTGGGAAGGCGTCACCATCATGGGCACGACGGACAAGGATCATCCGGAGAGCCTGGACGTGGAGCCGCGCATCTCCGACGAAGAGGTGGACTACCTGATGGAGTGCGCGCAGCGCGCGTTTCCGTCACTCGAGCTCTCGCACACGGACGTCATCGGCAGCTTCGCCGGCGTCCGCCCCACCATCAACACGGGGAAGAAAGATCCGTCGAAGGAGTCACGCGAGCACGCCATCTGGCGTGAAAAGGGCCTCGTCACGATCGCTGGTGGCAAGCTCACGACCTTCGCAGTCATGGCGCGTGATGCGCTCGAGGCCGTGGAGGACGTGCTCGGTCCGCTGAAGGAGCGCTCACGCGTGATCGAGTCGTCGGGAGAGGTCCTTGCGTGGCCGTCACAGCTGACGGACGTGGACAAGGCGCGGCTGCTAGGCCGCCACGGCGCTGACATCAACGAGGTGCTCGCCGACCCGAAGCTCGCGACGTCCATCGCAGGTTCGTGGGTCTACGAGGCCGAGATCGCCTACGCCGCGAAGAGCGAAGGCGTGGTGCGGCTCGAGGACCTCCTCTTGCGACGTGCGCGGCTCGGCCTCCTGGTCCCTGGCGGCGGCCAGGTCGAGATGAAGCGCATTCGCGAGATCGCGCAGCCGCTGCTCGGCTGGTCGGACGAGGTCTGGGCAGCCGAGGAGAAGGCGTACGCGAAGACCTGGGGCTTCGCGTATGCAGGCAAGGGCTGACGGCCCTGGCGTCGCGGGCTTGCATCCGTTATAACGGACAAGCCCATGTCGTTGAACAAGACCCCGGAGAAGCGCGGCAAGAAGCGCGCACCGCCGCCGCCGCCAGTGATTGCGCAGGCGGTGATTGCGCCGCCAGTGGTCGCGCCCGAACCCAGCGAGGCTGCGCCGGCCACGCCGGAACTGGGGACGGATCTCGCGCCCGTGGTCGGACACAACCTGCGCGAGCTGCGCGTGAAGCGCGGGCTCTCGCTCGAGAAGCTCTCCCAGAAATCGGGAGTGAGCCGGGCGATGCTGGGGCAGATCGAGCTCGGTCAGAGCGCGCCCACGATCAACGTCCTCTGGAAGGTCGCGCGCGCCCTCGACGTCACGTTCTCCACGCTCATCGTCGCCAAGGATGGCGGCGCGACCACGCTCCTGCGCGCGAAGGAGGCGAAGATCCTAACGTCACTCGACGGCACCTTCAAGTCCCGCGCGCTCTTCCCGTGGGATGGCCCGCGCCGGACCGAGTTCTACGAGCTCCGGCTCGCCGCACGCTCCGAGGAGCGCGCTGACGCACACGCGGCCGGCACTGTGGAGCACCTCATCGTCACGCAAGGCTCGCTGGACCTCAGCGTCGGTCGCGAGCAGCACCAGCTGGAGAGCGGCGACGCGATCGTCTTCGAGGCCGACCTCCCGCACGTCTACAAGAACACGAGCGGCAAGGAGTGCGTCATGTACCTCGTGATGACCTACGCCGCCGCAAACGGCTGACCCGCGCCGGCGTCTCTGCCCGAGCGTACTGGCACGCGCCCGTGCTCAGGGTTTCTTTTTTGGTGGCGAGACGACCGCGAACTCCTTCGTGTGCTTTCGCTTCGGGATTCCGCTCGTGGGGAATGACGCGGAGGGCGTCATGACCTTCGACTGCGAGAGTGGCTCGGGAAGCCGCAGGGATTGCGGCGGCGCGCCTTCGGCGACGGGTGGCCGCACGGTCCGTCTGGGCACGGGCACCGTCACGCGGAAGGTGGTGCCGGTGAGTTCGTCGGTCTCGAGCGACAGCGTGCCGCCGAACGAGCCAAGGATCTTCTGGCAGACCGGCATCCCGAAGTGCTCCCACCGAACGCTGCGCTCGACTCCGCCGGGCGGCGTGGAAGCGGCACCGGTTCCACGCGGTGGCGGAGGCGCGCTCGCGCGAACGAGGACGACTGCGTGGTCGGCCCCTCCGTGCGTCGACAGCATCACGCGCCCAAGCTCGGCGTCGAGGCGCCTGGCGACATCCTCTGCGTTGAGCAGGATGTTCACCATGACCTGGAAGAAGTCGCCGCGCGGGGCAGCGACCTGCGCCATGGGCCCGAAGTCAGTCTGGATCGGCTGCTTCGCGTGCAGGTCGTCGCGCACGCGGCTGACGGCCTGCTCACAGACGGCATGGAGGTCGAGGCCGCTCGCGGCATCGCCTTCATCGTCGAAGAGATCGTCACCGTGGAGCGGTGGCGGCGTCAGCCCCATTTCCGTGCATACCTCCAGTGTGACAGACTAACCGGCCTCCCACCGAGGTGCCAAAAAACGTGGAAAAGAAGCACCGCACCAGGGTTGATCCTCGTCTTTCGGGCGCGAAGATCGTGGCGGCGGCGCTTGCGCTCATCGATGCGCGCGGCCTCTCGGCGTTCAGCATGCGGGCACTGGGCACCGCGCTGGGTACGTCCGCGATGGCGCTCTACTTCCACTTTCCGAACAAGACGGAGCTTCTCGCTGCGGTCGGCCGCGCGCTCGTCGCCTCTTCGCCCGCGCTCGCGGCGGTGCCCGGCGACGATCCGCGCGCGATGGCGAAGGCGATCCTGGCCCAGCTCCGTGCGCTCTTCGTCTTGCACCCGAACGCCTACGCCCTGGTGCGCGCTGAGCTGCCTCGTTCGGCGTTCGCGTCGCCGGAGCGCGTGTGGCCGGGGCTCTCGCCGGCACGAGCCCACCTGCTTCGCGTGATGCTCGTGGCCGCCGCGACGGAGTCGCCCGCACTCGAGGTCGAGCTGCTCACGCTGTTCTTCGGGTGATGCGTCCACGATATCGCTATAATCGCCGCTCGTGATCGCAGCCACAGGACACATCGTGACGCTGGACGGCTTCTTCGACGGCGCCCGCGCGCTCCGCCGAGAGCTGGACGTGCGCCTGTCGGACGCGCGCGATCCATTCGACCCCTCGCGCTTCGCATGGGAGGCGTGGCACATCGACGGTCAGTTCTCGCAGCAGAGGACGCCCGCGCGGGTGTTCTTCAGCGCGCGCGCCTACGCGCCGTTCGAGCGTCGGCTCCTGTCGTGGGCCGGTCTCGCGCTTGGCCTGTCCGCGCTCGGCGCGCCACCATGGCTCTCCAGCCTCACGGATGGCGGGTTCCAGGCCCTTCATCGCGACTCTCCGAACGGCGAGTTCGCGTTCAGCTTTGGTCTATCGCGCGGCACGGGCTTCCGCGGTGGCGAAACGCAGATCGCGACGTTCGACCTGCTCGACTACTTCCGCAGCCGCTCCCACACAAGCGAGCGCGCGACGTCGCCGCTGTTCCACGAGGTCGTCCCGCGCTGGAACCGGCTCGTCGCGTTCGACGCGCGTCTGCCACACGCGGTTCGGATGGTGGAGGGGCCGCGGCACGTGCGAGATGGTCGCGTCGCCATCCAGGGGTGGCTCGTCGCCAACGGCTGCGTTGCGCGCACGGGGCCCGATGTCACGGAGCTCGCGTCGGACGTGGTGAAGCAAGTGGACCGCCGCCTGGGCCGCCGCGCGCGTGGTGCCGCTGGGCTCCTCTCCGTGCGGGTGCACGAGAAGAGAGCGCGCGTCGTCTGCGACACACTGGTGGAGACAGGCCCACGTCCAGTCACCGCGTCGCTTCGGGACGCGCTCACCGCGGCGCTGGCACGCGCGCCCTTTCCAAAGGGCACGGATGTCGTCGTGCCCATCGTGGTCGGTGAGCGTGGGGCCTCCGTGCCGAGCACGCGAACGCGCGGCATTGCCGCTGGAGCGGTGGCCGCACCATGAGCGAGGCATTCTGGGAGCGCGCGTTCCAGAGGTCGGGCGAGGCCATCCTGGCGCTCGACGGCGACGGGACCATCATGGAGCTGAACGACGCATTCCTGGCGATGTTCGGTGGAACCCGAACGGACTACGTCGGAAAGTGCTCCGCCGCGATCGTTCCGAAAGATGACGGCACGTGGGCGCAGCTCAAAGCGGATGGGCGCGTGCGTCGCGTGGTCACAACGACTACCGCGCGCGGTGACGATCTCGTGGCGGAGATCAGCGGAACCATGATCGAGCCCGCACGTGCGCTCCTCTTCGTTCGCGACGTCACGGAGCGTACGGTCCGCGAGCTGTCGGCTCAGCGCTACCAGTTGCTGTCGCGGTACGCGAAGGACATCGTGCTGTTCCTCGGGCGCGATGGCCGCATCGTCGAGGCGAACGAAGCCGCGATCTACGCGTACGGGTACGGTCGTGATGCGCTCCTTGCGCTGCGGGTCCACGACCTGCGCGATCCGACCACCATCCACAACGTGGACACGCTGCTCGCCGAGGCATTCGAGGCGGGCGCGCGCTTCACCACCACACACAAGCGGAAGGACGGGACCACGTTCCCCGTCGAGGTGAGCTCACGAAGCGCCGTGATCGGTGGGCAGTGGATGCTGCTGAGCATCATCCGCGACATCACGGACCAGACGGAGCTGCACGCGCAGCTCGTCCAGGCGGACCGGCTCTCCGCGTTCGGACTGATGGCCGCGGGCATCGCGCACGAGATCAACAATCCGCTCGCCTATGCCATGACGAACGGCGAGCTCCTGCAACGCACCATGGACCGCGTGAAGATCGAGCTCGCGGGCGCCACCCCCGAGACCGCGCAGACCGTCGTCACGCGCGCGCTTGGCATGCTGCGCGAGCGCGAGCAGTCGCTCGAGACCATGCGCGAGGGGCTGGCTCGGGTGCGAACCATCGTACGCGATCTCTCCACTTTCACGCGCGACGACAAGGCACCCCAGTTCGTGGACGTTCGCGCCGTTCTGGAGTCGACGGTGCGCCTCTCCCACGGCGAGCTGGAGCACCGCGTGCGCGTCGTGCGCGACTACGACAATGTCCCGCACGTGGTCGGCCATGCAGCGCGCCTCGGGCAGGTCTTCCTGAACCTGGTGATCAACGCAGCGCAGGCAGCCGAGGACGGCGGCACGATCGAGATCCGCGCGGAGTCCACCGATGATGCCGTCATGGTCGACGTGAAGGACGACGGCCCTGGCATTGATGCCGCCCTTCGCGAGCGCATCTTCCAGCCGTTCTTCACGACCAAGGCTGCGGGGAAGGGAACAGGCCTCGGGCTCTACATCTCGCGCACGCTGGTCACGGAGATGGGCGGCACCATCACGGCACTGCCCTCCACACCCCGCGGGACCATCATGCGGGTGACGCTACCCCGCGCCCGCGCCGGGCATCCATGACGGGACGACGCAACCCATGACGACGCACGGCCAACTCGATCTGAACCACATTGCGGCGTTCGTACGCGTGGTGGAGACAAGCAGCTTCACCGCGGCGGCCAAGGCCCTTGGCGTTCCGAAGTCCAGCGTGAGCCGGAGCCTGGCGCGGCTCGAAGAGGAGCTCGGCACGCGGCTCCTTCAGCGAACCACGCGCAAGCTCTCCCTCACGGAGGCGGGCAAGGCTTACTTCGAGCGCGTGAAGGTGCTCATGGCCGGAATCGACGAGGCGAACGCAGAGGCGTCCGAGCTCGGACACAGCGCGCATGGAACGGTGCGCATCACGGCGCCGGTGGACATGGGAGTCATGGTGCTCGCGCACATCCTGGCGCAGTTCGCGTTGCTCCATCCGAAGATCCATGTGGATCTGGTGCTCACGTCGCGGATGGTGAGCCTGGTCGAGGAGGGCTTTGACATGGCGTTGCGCGCCGGTCGACTGGTGGACTCGTCGCTGGTGGCGCGCAAGATCGCCAACACGGACTTCGGCGTCTTCGGCGCCAAGAGTTACCTGAAGAAGCATCCGTGCCCGCGCCATCCGAAGGATCTCGTGGACCACACCTGCATCCTCTTCCGCGGGTTGAAAGCCAGGAGTACGTGGTCCCTGTCAGGGCCCGACGGCCAGCACGAGATCACCGTCACCGGCAGCATCTCCGCCGACGACATGGCGTTCGTGAAGCGCGTTGCTCGCGACGGCCTCGGGCTTGCGCTCCTTCCGCTGTTCTCGTCCAGCGAAGAGGCGGAGGCGTCGGGCCTTGTCCGCGTATTGCCCGACTACTGCCAGCGTGGCTCTCCCGTGCACCTGGTGATGCCCTCCTCGCAGTTCGTCCCCACGCGGGTGGCGCTCCTCCGCGACTTCATCATCGAAGGCGCCAAGAACGTGAAGTGGCACGCCTGAAACAGCAGCGCTGTTTTCCCGCGGCTAGTGGGCGCCGCTGGGTTCGCGTTGCTTGCCTCCCTTGCCCAGGAGCAGGATGAGCGGGAGCGAGCAGAGCACGAAGGCGCCCACCAGGACGAACGTGTCGCCGTAGCTCATGACCGCCGCCTGAAGTCGCAGCGCGCCATCCAGCATCTTCACGGCACCTTGGTGCGCGGCCTCGGGCGCCATGCCGCGCGACTGGAAGCCGGACGAGAGGAGCGCGAGCCGCTGCTGGACGAGCGGTGACGTCACGCTGAGGGCGGGCTTCAACGCGTCCGTGTGGAACGCCTGTCGGTTCACCAGGAATGCAGTGAGGAAGGCAACACCGACGCTGCCGCCCAGCTGTCGCGTGAGGTTGTAGAAGCCGGTGGCGGCGGGAATATCCTTCTTCGGCAGCGGCCCGATGGTCGCGATGGAGAGCGGAAGAAACATGAACACGGTACCGATGCCGCGGAGGATGAGCGGCCCTTGCAGATCGCCGGTCCCCGTGGTCGCGGTCAGGTGCGAGAGCCACCACATGGTGAAGATGAGGACGCTGGCGCCGAAGCCAATCAGGATGCGCGCGTCCACCTTGCTCGTGAGCTTGCCCACGAACGGCATGGTGAAGGCGGAGGCAAGCGCACCGGGCATGAGGAGCAACCCGGTGTCCTGCGCGGTGAGTCGCAGCACGGACTGACAGAACACGGGAACGGCGAACATGGCGCCGTAGAGCGTCACGCCAAGGACCAGGGAAAAGGCGCTGCCGGCGGCCAGCGATCGATGACGGAGCACACGCAGGTCCACGACTGGGTAGGCGACCGTCAACTGTCGCCAGATGAAGAGCGCAAGTCCGAGCACCATCGTGATCATGAGCACGACGATCAACTTCGAGTCGAACCAGTCCTCGGATTGGCCCTCTTCCAGCACGGTCTGGAGCGAGCCCAGGCCCACACACAGCAGGACCAGGCCCGCCACGTCCACGCGCTTCTCGACGTTGAGCTTCTTCACGTCCACCGGCAGAACGCTGATCGCCATCATGATCGCGAGCACGCCAACCGGCAGGTTGATGAAGAAGATCCAGCGCCAGTCCAGGTTCGTGACGATGTAGCCGCCCAGCGTGGGGCCGATCGCCGGCCCCGCGATCGCGACGACACCGAAGATCGCCTGGGCCATGCCTTGCTCCTTCGGCGGGAAGGTCTCGAACAGGATCGACTGTGCCTTTGACATGAGCCCACCGCCCGTGAGCCCCTGCAACACGCGCGCGAGCACGAGCATCGGCAACGTCGTCGCGAACCCGCAGAGTGCGGAGGAGAGCGTGAAGCCGATGAGGGAGAACACGAAGTAGTTCTTCTTGCCGAACGTGTCACCCAGCCACGCGGCCAGCGGCAGGATGATCACGTTCGCGATGGCGTAGCTGGTGATGACCCAGCCCACCTCTGGCAGCGTGGCGCCGAGCGACGCTTGCATCTCGGGCAGCGCGACGTTGACGATGCTCGTATCGACGATCTCCATGAGAGCGCCGAGCGCCACGGTCATCGCGATGAGCCACTTCTGCGAAGAGCTGGGATACCCCAGAGCTATGGCGCCGCTGCTCATGGAAGGGCCCTCAGCGACGCGTGTCGACGACGGCTTCCACGCTCATGCCCGGACGCAGCAGGAGCTCGGGCGGCGGCTCCTTCAGCTTGATGCGGATCGGTATGCGCTGGACGACCTTGGTGTAGTTGCCCGTGGCATTGTCGGGTGGCAAGAGCGAGAAGCGCGCGCCGGTGGCAGCGGACACGCTCTCCACCTCACCCTGGAGGTGCACGCCCGGAAAGGCGTCGATCTCCACGTCCGCGGGCTGGCCCTCACGCATCTTCGTGAACTGCGTCTCCTTGAAGTTCGCGGTGACCCACACGTGGCCGGTGGGCGCGAGCATGGCGATGGACTGCCCGTTCTGCACCATCTGGCCCACGGCGATCGCCTTCTTCGAGACCACGCCGTCCTGCGGGGCAATGATCTTCGTGTACGTGACGTCGAGCGTCGCGAGGTCCCGCGTGGCCTTTGCCGTCATGACCTGTGCGTGAGCGGCTGCTGCGCGCGCCTGCGCCTGATCGATGTACGCCTGCACATCACTCGCGACGTCGTAGCGCGCGGACGCCTCTTGCACGTGGCTCTGCGCGCTCTGCACCGACGAGCGCAGCGCATCAAGGGACGCCTTCGCCTGGTCCGCGTTTGCGCGCGCTGAGTCGTACGCCGTCTGGGCGGTGTCGACCTGGCCTTGCGCGATCGCGCCGGTGGAGAAGAGCTGCTTCGAGCGCGAGATATCCAGCTCTGCCTGCTTCAGGTTTGCGGCCGCGACCGCCGCACGCGCCTGCGCGACGTTGATCTGGTTCTGCGACTCGGCGACCGCGGCCGACGCGCCCGACAGGCTCGCGCTCGCGACGTTCTTCTGACCCTTCGCCGAGCGAACCGCGATGTTGGCGTCGGCATCTGCCACCGTGGCGTTCGCCTCCGCGGCCCTGAGCGCGGCGTCTGCCTGGAGCAGGCGCGCACGCGAAGGCTCCGGATCGAGCTCTGCCAGGAGATCGCCCGCCTTCACCTTCTGGTTGTCCGTGAAGGCCACGCGCGTCACGACGCCCTGCGTGCGGGATGGCAGGCCCACCAGGTCGCCATCGATCTGCGCATCGTCCGTGGCCTCGCGGCCCACGTGCCTGACGTAGTAGGTGCCGCTGCCGAGCGCGACCGTGAGGAGCAGCACCCCGAGCACGATGGTGCGACTGGTCCTGGGCCTGGCCGCTTCGGGCGCGTCCGCGACCGCGGGTTCCTTGGTTGCGACTTGTTCCATGGGGTGTGGCACTTTGGATGCTCCGGAACGGGGCGCGTTGCGCACTAACGCAACGATAAGTTGCGATTATAGACCCTGCGATGCTCGAACGCCGGGATTTTCCGACTGGACCGGTGATAGACTCGGGCTGTGAGGGCAGAGAGGCGACCGAGGCTCGGAGGCAGGAGCGCACGCGTCGTGAGGGACGTGCTCTCCGCCACCCTGGACGAGCTCTCCGAGCACGGCTTCGGCGCGCTCTCGATCGAGACCGTCGCTCAGCGCGCGCAGGTGAACAAGACGACGATCTACCGGCGATGGCCCACCAAGGAGGCGCTCGTGCGCGCCGCGTTCGTGGCATCGGCGGACGAGGCGCCGAGCCCGCCCACGGACGGGCCCGTCCGTCAGCTCCTGGTCGGGATCCTGGCCCGCGCCACGGACAAGCTCGCCACGCCCACGGGCCGCTCGATCATGCGGATGATGGTCGCGGACGACGTTGCGCCGGAGCTCCTCGAGATCATGGAAATGGTGCGCGAACGCCGGCTCTCGTCGCTGCGTACGTCGCTCGAGCAGGCCAAGCTTCGTCGCGAGCTGCCGCGAGGCCTCGACGCCGAGCTGCTCTTCTCGATGCTCGTCGGAACGGTCTACTATCGGCTCTTCGTCCTGAAGAAAGCCGTGCCGCGGGCCTACATCGAGGACCTGGTCGATCTCACGCTCCTCGGCCTC
Source organism: Polyangiales bacterium (assembly GCA_038230375.1). Lineage (GTDB taxonomy): Bacteria > Myxococcota_A > Polyangia > Polyangiales > Polyangiaceae > JANXLV01. The sequence goes on from JBBRNJ010000011.1 coordinate 87,571, forward strand.
ACGACGGAGGCAAAAAAGAAGCGCCCCCGCGTCCGCAAAGCCCGCCCCACGACCCGAAAACCACGCCCGGAAGCGAGGCCAAGACGCCGCCCTTAGAAGGCCGGTGTTTTTCGTCGATCCCTTCGCGCTGGGCGCGTTTTTCGGTCCGGTGCGTGCTCACGACCGAGAGGTCGTTCCGCGCGCTCCTCCCGAGAAAACGCGTCCATCGCTCGGTCTCGACGAAAACCATCCGGCCTTCTCGTGTGTCGCTCTCGCTCAGCTCGTCGCTGTTGCTCTCGCTTCGCTCGAGCACTGAGTGGACGCACAGCACTGTGGGTTGTTCAGTGGGTTGTTCGGCTACATAATAATTAGTAATAACAATGAGATAGTGGAAATCGACGCAGGAAATTGTACGGATGTTCAGTGCTGAACGTATAACACGGGCATGCACAACACTCTCACTGTCCTTCGGGCCATTGTTCGCCTCTCTCGCAGCCGCTCCAACATCACGCTCGACGCGCTGACGGAGCGCTCTGCGGGCACCCCGATGGAGACCCGCGTCGCGGTCCGCTTCCTCGTGGAGGAGGGCCTCGTGCTGCTCACCGATCGCGGTGTGCGACCCACGCTTCCGGGGCTCGCCATCGCCGTTGCATCTGGCGCCACGCGGGCACGCAGCGATGTCGCGAACCGTGCCTCGTCCGACGCGCGTGGGAAGGTCGGCAAGAAGGTCGACCGGGCCCGCCGCGCAGCGTGATAACCATGGGCGCGTGACAGAGGCGGAGAAGACCTCCCTTCGCGAGGAGTACGTCCGCGCCAAGGAGGAACGACAGCAAGCCCTGTCGGCCCTGAAGGTGCGGGACCGCGCGGTGTCCATGGTCCGCGTCCTCTGCATCGCCGCCGCCGCCGTTGGCCTCGCGGTCAGCGTGTGGTCATCCGCTCCAGCCATCGGCACGGCGCTCACCGTGGGCGGCGTCCTCCTCTTCATTGCGCTCGTCGTCGTGCACGTGAAGCTGGATGAGAAGATGCATCGCCTTGGCGCTGCGGTCGGCTACTACGAGCGCGGCATGCTCCGCATCGACGGAGACCTGGGCAAGCTTCCGCGCACGGGCGAGAAGTACCTCTCCGCGAAGCATCCGTACGCGGACGATCTTGACGTGTTCGGCCCCCAGTCATTGTTCTCGCTCGTCGACTCCACGGAGACCTTGTTCGGCGAGGAGACGCTCGCGCGCTGGCTCAATGGCGAGTCCCATTCCAACGACGTGCTGCGCGCGCGGCAGGAGGCGATCCGTGACGCGGCCTCGCGCGGCCGTCTGCGTGAAGAGTTCGCCGTGACGGGCGCGCTGATCGGCGAGGACAAGCCGGATCCGCGGCCGTTCGTCGCGTGGGTCGCCAAGGAAGAGGGCGCGCTCCTTTCCCCGCCGTTCGTGCTCCTCGCGCGCGCGTGGCCAGTGGTGAACATCGCCGCGATCGCGCTCGGGCAGATGAAGCTCGTGCCCGCATGGGCGTGGGTCGCACCCGTGGTGCTGGGCGTCCTGGTGTCGCGCGTGGTCGGTGTCCGCACGCAGACAATCGTGCATGCTGCATCCACCAAGCAGTCCGGTCTTCGACGCTTCGCGACCCTCTTCTCGCTCCTCTCGCAGGAGAAGCTCGAGGCCGCGCATCTCAAGAAGCTCCAGGAGGAGCTGTCCCGCACGGGCGCCACTGCAAGCGTGGAGATGGACCGCCTCGGGCGCATCGTCGGCTTCCTGGATGCCCGTGAAAATGAGGTGTTCAAGGCCCTCATCGCCCCGGCGCTCCTGTGGGATCTGAACTGCGCCATCTCGCTCGCGGCGTGGAAGAAGCGCGTCTCGGGTCAGATCACCACGTGGTTCCGCGTCCTCGGAGAGGTGGAGGCGCTCTTCTCGCTCGCAGCATTCCTGCGCGAGCAGGACGTGGTCTTTCCGGAGCTGTCCGACGAGAACGTCTACACGGCCGAGGTGCTCGGACACCCGCTCATTCCGCGCGCGCGCCGCGTCCCCAACGACGTGAGCCTCTCGCCGGCGCTGGTCGTGACGGGCTCGAACATGAGCGGCAAGTCCACGCTGCTCCGCACGCTGGGCGTGAATGCCGTGCTCGCGCGCATGGGCGCACCGGTGTGCGCGAAGAAGCTCGTCATCGGGCCGCTGCAGATCGCCACCAGCCTGCGCGTGCGGGACTCCCTGGGCGACGGCGTGTCGCGCTTCTACGCGGAGCTCTCCAAGATCAAGCACGTCGTCGAAGCTACCCACAAGGGGCCCACGCTGTTCTTGCTCGACGAAGTGCTCGCAGGAACGAACGCGCGCGAGCGCATCGCGGGTGCAAAGGACATCGCACGCGACCTCATCGATCACGGCGCCATAGGGGCGCTCTCCACGCACGATCTCGAGCTGTGCAAGCTGGCCCCCGACCTCGCGCCAGACGGCGAGAAATCAGGCACGCGCGTCGGCGTCACGAACGTCCACTTCGAGGAGCAGGTCAGCGGCGAGGTGATGACGTTCGACTACAAGCTGCGTCCCGGAGTCGTCACGACGAGCAACGCGCTCCGCCTGATGAAGGCGCTCGGTCTGCCGGTCGGCAAGGACCCGTAGACTCATCCTCCGATGGAGCGGATGGAGACGTGCTTGGCACTGTCCTCCGTGCAGCCGCGGAAGACCTCACCGTCTGGCTTCTGGCTCCACGCGCGTGCGATTTCTCGCGCGACCGCTTCCTTGCCGACGCTCGCGGCCTCGCGTGCGGACACGCCGTCCTCGGTCGCGAGGCAGGGGCGCAGCATGCCGTCGGCGGAGACGCGGAGCCGATCGCAGCCCTTGCAATACGTGTCTGTGGTGCCGGTGATGAAGCCGGCGCGCAGCGTGACGTCGTGGCGCGCGGCCACGTACTTCGCGGGGCCGCGGTTGGGCTCGCGCTCGGGAGTGACGTCGGTGAGCAGGTGCGCAAGGCGCGCGCGCATGTCGCTGTAGGGGACGACCTTGTCCTGCATGAGGGCGCCGTCGCCAATGCCCATGATCTCCAGGAAGCGAGGCGTCATGCCGCGCTCCCAGGCCCACAAGGCGAGCTGCGGTAGTTCGTCCTCGTTCTCGTCCTTCACGACGACCGTGTTCAGCTTCACCTCGTCGAAGCCCGCGCCGAGCGCTGCATCAATCCCGCGCAGCACCTTCGCGAGCGAGCCGCCGCGCGTGAGGCGCGAGAAGCGGTCCGCGTCGAGTGAGTCGATCGAGATGTTGATGCGTCGCAGGCCGGCCGCCCGAAGCGGCGCAGCGAGCACGTCCAGGCGCGTTGCGTTGGTGGTGAGCGCAACGTCGGAGAAGCCGGCGTCGGAGACGGCGCGGATGAACGCGACCGGATCCGGATGCACGAGCGGCTCGCCGCCGGTGATGCGCACGCGCTCGATCCCGGCGGTCTTGAGGCCGGCGAGCATGGTCACGAACTCGGCGTGGCTCATGCGCGACTCGAGGTAGTCCTCGCTGCGCGACGGCCGGCAGTACACGCACGCAAGGTCGCAGCGGTCGGTGATGGAGATGCGCACCGACCGCGGGGCGACGCCAACGGCCACGCCCGGCGCGATCTCCGCGTCGATCCCGGAAGAGATCTCCGGCGTGCCGGATGTCACCAATTTGAAGCCGCGTGTGATTCCGCGGGTGTTGAGGACGGGGAGGGCGACCACGATCGTGTTATATCCCGATACGCAGGCAACACCCCCGAGGTTTCGCGTGATCCGCATTGTCACCATCACAGTCAGTGACACCCGCACCCCGGAAACGGACGAGTCTGGCCGGGTCCTGGGCGAGGAGCTATCGGCCTTTCAGCTCGTCCGTCACGAGATCGTGAAGGACGATCCCCCGAAAATCGCGGCCCTTGTGGTCGGGATCGCGAAGAACCACGAGGCCGATGCCGTCATCCTCTCGGGCGGCACGGGCATCGCCCCGCGGGACCAGACCATGGACGCCCTGGCCAAGCTGTTCGACCGCGAGCTGCCCGGCTTCGGCGAAGCCTTCCGCCGCCTCTCATGGGACGAGATCGGGCCCAGGGCCATCCTTTCGCGCGCCGCCGCCGGCATCGTCAACGGCTGCCTCGTGTTCGCGCTTCCGGGAAGCTCCAAGGCAGCGAGGCTCGGAGCCCGCGCGCTCATCGCGCCGATCCTCCCGCACGCCGTCGACCTGGTCGCAGGGAAGACCGGCCACTGATGCAGGTCACGCTCCTCTTCTTCGCGGCCGTGCGAGAGCTCGTCACCGAGGACGAAGTGAAGGTGGAGCTCCCCGCCGATGTATGTACAGTACAACAATTGGCGACGTGGCTGGAGGCGCGCTTCCCCGCGCTGCAAGGCCGCATGAAGAGCGTCCGCCTGGCAAGAAATGAAGCCTTCGCGGAGCCCACCGAGCCCCTCGAAGACGGTGACGTGATCGCCCTGATTCCACCCGTGGCCGGGGGCTAGAGGTCGAGGTCGAGGTCGAGGTCGAGGTCGAAGTCGAGGTCGAGGTCGAGGTCGAGGTCGAGGTCGAGGTCGAGGTCGAGGTCGAAGTCGCTTCAGTGCTTGTGGCCGTGGTGGCCGTGGTCGTCTTCGCATCTTGCGTCGACCCACCCGACCCACGCGGCGCCGTCGGGTCCTGTCTCTCTCTTCCAGATCGGGACGCGCGACTTGATGCGGTCGATGAGGGCCCGGCATGCGACGAATGCTTCGTGACGGTGGGGTGCGCTCGCGGCGCAGACGATCGCGATGTCGCCCACGCGCAGCAGCCCGAGCCGATGAAGCGCTGCGACCTTCGTGCCGGGGAGCTCCGCGGCAAGCTCGCTCGCGATGCGGCCCATCTCCTTCACGGCCATCTGTGCGTACGCGCTGTACTCCAGCGTCGCGACCTCGCGCCCTTCGTTCTCCATGCGCACCGCGCCCACGAAGACGGAGATGGCGCCGGCTCCGTCGTGGCTCACGAATCCCACGGCCTCGTCCAGGCCCACGGGCGCGGGCCGAAGCGCAACCCAGTGCGTCAGCGCTCTCTGTTCCACGTGCCGCTCCTTCCGCCGCTCTTGTGGTCCAGGCCGATCGTGATCGTCATCCCGCGGTCCACCGCCTTCAGCATGTCGTAGACGGTGAGCGCGGCGACGCTCGCGGCCGTCAGCGCTTCCATCTCCACACCGGTCCTGTCTCGCGCCTCGCAGGTGGCGACGATCTCGAATGCGTCCTTCGCGATCGTCACCTCCACCGCCGTCTTCGTGAGCGCGATCGGATGACACAGCGGGATGAGGAAGGCCGCCTGTTTTGACGCAGAAATGCCGGCGATCCGGGCGATCTGCGCCACGTCGCCCTTCTTCGCGTCGCCCCGCCTTGCAAGGTCGAGCGTCGCCTTCGCGGCTGTCACACGTGCCCTCGCGACCGCTTGCCGCGTGGTCACGTCCTTGTCCGAGACCGACACCATCCGCGCGCGCCCGCGTGCGTCCAGGTGGGTGAGCGAAGGCTTCTCCGTCGCGGTCTTTTGGGTGGTCCTTTTCGCCATGGCACCCTGCAACATACCGCTACTGGAGGCGGAATTCGCTCGTATGATGAAGACTTCGAGGGGCGCGTGGCCGCTGCTTTGACTTATCCGAGGGAAGGGAACGCATGAAACGAATCTTGTTCGCCTGCGCTGTCGTTTCGGTCGTGGCGGTGTCCGCGTGCTTCATCGACAACGGGGCGGCCACGCTCGCGCTCCCGGACGAGGGAGGCATCGGCGGTTCCACCCTTGGCGGCGTCGGCGCGAAGTGCGGCGATCTCACTCCATGTCGCCCCGGCCTCACCTGCAACGCGATGGTGTGCGCGCCGGGGCACTCGCTCCAGGATGGCGCCGCGTGCGTGATCAGCGCGGAGTGCAAGACCGGCGACTACTGCGGACCGAAGCGCACGTGCGTCCCGGCCGGCATGGGCCCAGCGGGTTCTTCGTGTCACTCCGATGGTGATTGCGCCTCGGGCCTTCGTTGCAACATCACCGGGCTCTCCGCCGTCTGCCAGCCAGAAGGCATGGGCGACGTGGGGGCCATGTGCAAGGTCAACGGCGACTGCTTCGGCGGCCTGTCGTGCACCGGCGGCGCATGCACCCCGCTTCCGCCTTCGTCCGGTGGAGTGCCGCTCGTGGTGCCCACCTGGAAAGGTGTAGACTGCACCGAAGACACCTCGCAGGGGTCCATCGCGTACTTCCGCGTGCCGCGCGGCACGAAGGACGACGGCGACTTCTTCCGCCTGCCGTTTCCCAGCGACGTGCGCACCAAGGGAGGGCACCCGAGCCTCAAGAACTTCCCCTCCCCGGGCTCCGAGATCCTTGGCTACGACGTCGTCGACCGCTACGCGCGCTACGTGGAGACGGTCGCGGACGGCTACTACGCCTACACGTCGATGATCATGCGCTTCAACGAGGAGCCCGATCTGGGCACGCTGAGCGGCACCGGTGTCCTTCGCCTGGTCGACCTCACGGCAACGCAAGACGTGGGCTTCCAGTGGTCCGCGACCACGGCGCGCAGCAACTACGTCTGCGCGAACTCGATCACCGCGCGTCCCCTCCTGGGTGCGCCGCTCGCGCCGGGCCACACCTACGCCTTCCTCATGTCGAACGCCGTGAAGACGAAGGCCGGCAAGCCGTTCGGCCCATCGTCGGACTTCAAGGCCATGGTCGGCGCCGCTGCGCCCGCCGCGCCGCTCGATGTCCCGTATGCTTCGTTCAAGCCGCTGCGCGACTGGGCCGCTGCCAACAGCTACGATCTCACCAAGGCAATCAACGCGACGGTGTTCACGGTCGACAAGCCCGTGAACCTTGCGGCCGGTCTGCAGAAGGCCGTTGCCGCCGCCGCCGCGCCCGTCGCCACCAAGTGGATCAAGTGTGATGGTGTCGCGAAGTCTCCATGCGCCCAGGCAGACGGCGACCGCGCATGCCCCACCACGCTCGACCCTGCGTTCGACGAGCTCCACGCGCTCGTGTCGCTCCCGATCTTCCAGAAGGGGACGGCGCCTTACCTGAACCCGACGGACGGCGGCGACCTCGCGCCGGACGGCAGCGGCGTTCCCGCGCTCCAGCGCACGGAGAGCGTCTGCATGTCGCTCACCATCCCGAAGGCGTTCCCCATGCCCGCGGCTGGCTGGCCCGTCGTCGTCTATGCGCATGGCACTGGCGGCAGCTTCCGCAGCGCCATCAACGAGGGCGTCGCGAAGTCGCTCTCCAATATCGACACCATTGGCGGGCTCGCAGTCCTCGGGATCGACCAGGTCGAGCACGGACCGCGCCGCGGCTCCTCCACCGCCACGCCTGACGACCTGTTCTTCAACTTCACGAACCCCGCGGCCGCGCGCGGCAACCCGCTGCAGGGCGCCGCAGACCAGATGAGCCTGGTCCGCTTCGCGACGGGGTTCGATCTCGCAGCCGGCTCTTCGCCCACGACCGCGGAGATCAAGTTCGGCCCCGTCCTCTTCTGGGGACACTCGCAGGGCGCGACCGAAGGTGGCATCGCCATGCCCTACACCGCAGGCGTCGCAGGCGTTTTGCTCTCTGGCGAAGGCGGAAGCCTCATCGACGGTCTGCTCGGCAAGCGCAGCCCGGTCGACATCGCGGACGTGCTCCCGTTCGTGCTGGAGGACACCAACATGAACGAAGGGCATCCCGTGCTCTCGCTCCTTCAGAACGCGATCGACCCGGCCGATCCGCTGAACCACGCCAGCGCCATGGCAGCCACACCCATCGCGATGGGCGCGGGCAAGAACATCTTCATGATCTACGGCCAGAAGGACACGTACGCGCCGAACATCACGCAGAACGTCTACGCGGTTGCCGCCGCGCTCGGCCAGGTCGCCGCGCAGAACCTGAGCTCGCCCGACAAGATCGGTGATGGGTCGACCAAGCCCGCGCCCTACGGCGGCAACGTTGGAACGCTCACCGCGGTGACGCGTCAGTATGCGCCGGGCCTCTACGACGGCCACTTCGTCGCTTTCAAGAACGTGGACGCCCAGCGCGACCTGGCGCATTTCCTCTTCGACGCAGCGCAGGGGACCTCACCTATCCAGGTCGGGCGATGACCGAGCCCATCCATGCCTGGCGCGCGCGAGGCGAGACCCTCCGCGTGCCGGACGGGGATGTGTTCGCGCTCTCTTGCGCGGGCGAGCCTGGCGCCGAGAAGCGCACGCCCGTCCTGGTCCTTCATGGCTTCCCCACGTCCAGCCACGACTTCGCGTCGGCCTTCGCGGAGGTGCCGGGCAGACGCTTCGTCACGCTGGATTTCCTGGGCTACGGCCTCTCCGACAAGCCCGTGGGCTACGGCTATTCGCTCTTCGAACAGGCCGACCTGGTGCTCGCGGTGGTGAAGCACTTCAAGCTGACGCGCGTGCATGTCTGGGCGCACGACATGGGTACCAGCGTTGCGACCGAGCTCTGCGCGCGGCGCGAAAGGGGGCTGCTCCCGTTCGAGATGAAGAGCCTCACGCTCATGAACGGCAGCGTCCACATCGAGCTCGCGCATCTCACCATCGGTCAGCGCGTGCTCAAGACGCCGCTCGGGCCGCTCTTTGCGAAGTGGAACTCGTACCGCGCGTTCTCTCTCCAGATGCACCGCATCTTCGGCAAGCCGGTCGCAGAGGACGACGTCCGCGCGATGTGGGAGCTCCTCGCGCGCGAGTCCGGCAAGGATCGCCTGCCGCAGCAAATCGGTTACACGACGGAGCGGTCGAAGTTCGCAGGCAGATGGATCGGCGCCCTGACCCGCCTCAACATCCCCACGATGATCGCGTGGGGAAAGAAGGATCCCGTGGCGGTGATGGAAATCGCCGACAAGCTAGCCTCCGAGATCCCGAACGCAGAGCGCTTCACCTGGGAAGACCTGGGCCACTACCCACAGCTAGAAGATCCAAAAACCGTCACCAGGACCCTGACGGGCTTCTGGGACCGCGTAGATCTGCCGAAGCTCTGACCTCAAACCGTCTCGTCGGTGAAGGCCATCACCCGGGCAATCTCTGTCGTCCCACAAGCCAGCGCGATCAACCGATCCAACCCGATCGCATTCCCTCCGCTGGGCGGCATCCCGTTCCGCAACGCCTCCACGAACCGCGCATCGATCGGATAAGCAGGAAGCCCGCGCTTCTGCCGCTCCGCCTGGTCCGCAACGAATCGAGCCTCCTGCTCGTCCGCATCCGTGAGCTCTCCAAAGCCGTTGCACAGCTCGACGCCCGCGACGTACAGCTCGAAGCGCTCCGCGTACCTCGCGTCTTCGGGCTTCTTGCGCGCGAGCGACGCCTGCGTGGACGGGTAGTCGCAGAGGAACACGGCATGCGGCAGCGCAGCCAGCGCGGGCTCCACCGTGTCCACGAGCAGCCGGTAGAACGTGTCCTCGTCGCTCGTGGCAAGGCGGAGCATCTCGTCCTCACCGACGTTCGCGTAGCGCTCGTAGGCCTCGCGCACGGTCATGCGCGCGAAGGGCGGACGCGTGTCGATCGCCCGCTCCTCTCCCGGCGCCGGCAAGCGCACGCAGCCGCCAGTCACGCGCGCCACGAGCTGCTCGGTGTCACGCATCACGTCCTCCGCGCCCGCGTTGGCGCGGTAAAATTCAAGGATCGTGAACTCCGGGTTGTGACGGCTCCCGAGCTCGCCACGGCGGTAGGCGCGCCCGATCTGGTAGATGCGCGACATGCCCTCCGTCAGCAAGCGCTTCATCTGGTACTCGGGCGACGTGATGAGGTAGCGCGCCGCGCTGCGTGCGTTGGTCTCGAACGCGTCAAGATGCACGTCCAGGCCAGGGCAGGGGACCAGCGTGGGCGTATCCACGTGGACGAAGCCGCGCGACGCGAAGAACGCATGACAGCTCTCCACGATCCGCGCACGCGCCGCCAGCGTGGGGAGCCGCGCGGTCCGTGCTTCGGCCAGGCTCACGGCCGGAGCCCGCGGAGGAACAGGTCGGCGACCTGACCCGCGGAGCGCCGCAGCGCACCTTGCTCGGCGCGCCCCAGCGCCCACGTGAGCGCTACTCCGTCGAGCGCGCCAAAGGCAGCGCGCGCCACGAGGTGCGGCGAGACGTCGCGCCGGAACTCGCCGCTGGCCTGGCCGTCCTGGATGATGCGCGCGATCGAGTCCAGGTACGCCAGAAAACGCGGGTGCGCGTACTCCTTCATCAGCTTCGTGGACTGCCGCAGGATGACGGTGACGACCTCTGCAAGATCGCGCTCGCCCTCGAGCAGGCCAAGCTGCATCTCGATCACCGCGCGCAGTCGCTCCGGCGCCGTTGCGTGCTTCGCGAGCTCACCCTTCATGAAGGAGAGCAGCTTCTCCACGCGCGACTCGAACAAGGAGACGAGCAGATCCTCCTTCGACTTGAAGTAGAGGTAGATCGTCCCGTCGGCGACGCCCGCAGCCTTTGCCACCTCGCTCACGCGCGTCGCGTAGAAGCCGTTCTTCGCGAACACGCGAACGGCAGCGGACAGGATGCGCTCGCGCTTGTCGCCGCCGCGCTTCTTGCCGGGCTCCGACGCCGGAGTTTTCGCTGCCGTCCCGGCCTCGCCACGCACCGCCCGCTTCGCCTTCCCGCGCGCACGTGGGGACGGACGCTTGGTCCGAGCCGAACTGAATGACGATTCAGTCATTGCGATCGCATGCGTACCAGACCCCCGAATCGCCGTCTAGGAGCGCCTACCGGGTGGCGGCCAGGAGGAACATTCGCTCGGCGAAGGCGGCCACGGTGTGGCCCATCCACGGACCCAGCACGACCAGCGCGGCGATCACGGCGAGCAGGCGCGGCAGGTGGGCGATGGTCGCGTCCTGGATCTGCGACGCCGCCTGGAACGCTGCGACGAGCGCACCAACGAGCGCAGCGATCGCGAGGACGGGCAGGGCGACCGCGAGCGAGAGAAGGATCGCCTCTTCGGCGTGCTCGACGAGGCTCTGCGGATCCATCAGCCGGAGTCGGCTGCGTCCGTGATGGCGCTGTCGCTACCGCCGTCCGAACCGGAGTCGGTGCTGCTGGCGTCGCTGCCCGAGTCGGTGCCGCTGTCGGTGGTGAAGACACTGCCGTCGCCAGGCGCAGCTGCGTCCTGGTTCAGGGAGCTCGACGAGACGATGCACGGTGTCACCGTGGACTGGCTCCGGTCGGCGGGGCAGCAGCGATCCGTGTCCGTACCCAGGTCCTTGGCGGCAGTGCAGATGAGCCCGTCGTTGCAGTCGCTATCGCCGCCGGAGATGCCGTTGTTCAGATCGCAACGCTCGCCTTCCTGCTGCTGCGAGCAGGACGTGGTGAGCACGAGCGCGAGCAGGCCGATGGCCGCGATGACAACAAGGAAAGGACGAAGGCGGGGGTGCCGCATGGCCCTGCTTTTGTCACGTTTCCACGGTGATGTCGATACTTAGTGCCAGTGCCGGTCCTCGCGCCGGTGGCGCCCACACGCCGTCAGCTGTCGTCCAGGTCTGCCTGCGACGGGCGCTCGCGGAGCTTCTTTTCCTTGGCCTGGACGGCCTCGGTGAAGAGCGAGACGTACTGGACGGCCGAGAACAGCGAGAAGCCGAGCGACAGGTAGACGAACGCGCGGCCCACGCGGATGAGGTCGATCGTGCCCAGGTCAAACCATGCATAGTGCATGGATGACACCCCGCCCAGCAGCAAGCCGGAGATGCCGATCATCTGGAAGGCCGTCTTCAGCTTTCCCTCTTGCCCTGCGGAGATCACGACGCCCTCGGCCGCGGCCACGCTGCGGAGGCCCGTCACGGAGATCTCGCGCCCAAGGAGCAGGATCGTCGCCCACGCCGGGATGCGCCCCATGGGCACCAACCAGATGAGGCAGGCCATGACGATCAGCTTGTCCGCGAGCGGGTCCAGGAACTTCCCCAGCACGCTGACGACGCCCAGCTTGCGTGCAAGGTAGCCGTCCAGCATGTCCGTGAACGCCGCGAGCGTGAAGATCGCTGCGGACCAGAAGCAGCCTTCCTTGGTGCCCTTGTCCAGAAACCACAGGCACAACGGGATCATGACGACGCGGCCCATCGTCAGGAGGTTCGGAAGGTTGAGCGCGTCCTCCGCGAGCGTGCGTCGCCGCGCGCGCTTCGCCGCGGGATCGCGCGCGGGCTTCGTCGGCTTGGGTAGTGCGGCGGACGACCGGGGAGCTGTCATAGCGACAGGAGCACAGTACCATCCCCGGCGAAGGCCACGAGGCCTCGTTGTCCGCTGGGCGCCTCGCTCGGCGACAGCGCGCGCGGCACGAGCCGCCCGAACCAGCCGACGATGCCCTCGCGGCGCACGTGGATGCTCTTGCCGGACGCGACCTCGAGCGTGATGACCTGACCACGCACCTCTGCGAGCAGCGGGCCCGTTCCGCGGAACTGAACGACGGACAGGTATTCGCCTTCGCCCGTGGCGAGCTTCCCGTTGTCGAACTCCAGCATGCGGTCGAACGCAACGACGACGTCCTCGCGCAGGAAGCAGGACTCCTCCGTGAGCGCGAAGTTCTGCAGCGTGCCGCCGGGCCGCGCGAAGACGACGAGCTCACCGTCACCGGTCACGTCCACCACGGGGCTGCCGATGCCGCCGAACGACTCGCCAAGCGAGCGGCCGCGCGCATGGCGCTCGAGCAGGTTGGTCGTGACGCCACCAGACATGGAGCGCACCGCCTCGAGCCGAACGGCGAGCCCCTGCTTGCCGTCCTTCTTGCTCTCGGATCGCGTGCGGAGCAGGGCGATGGTGGGCGAGTGGAGCTCGATCCCACCAGGCGCCGGAAACTCGATCCGCCCGCGTTCCGCGGCGGCTGCCATGCTCATCGGCGGAGAGTTCGCCGAGCCTGGCGCCCTGGCCTCCGCGGGTGCAGGCGGCGCCTGGCGGGTGGGACTTGCTCGGTCGTCGCGGCCCGCGCGTGGTGCAGGTCGGAGCTCGGAGGCATCGCTGATGCGACCTTGCGGGATCGCGTGCGCACCGCTGTCGAGCTCATCGGGTTCGAACCCCTGCTGCGTGGGTGCGTCCATGGGAACTTCGTTGACAGCGCGCTGTCCGAGATACCCGCGCGACGACTCCGGCGGTAGGTCCTCTTGCGGAGGCTCCGCGTCGTCGAACAGGGGAAGGGAAGGAGAGCCCACCGACGGGAGCTCCATCACGTCCTCAGGTGGACCCGCGTGTGCGGGCGGTGGCGCGACGACGAGCGTGGGCCTGCGCGGCGCGTTCGGATCCGGCGGCGAGCCCACGTTGGGCAGCGCCGGCGCGCGCGAGCTGTGGCGCCGCTTCTCCGTCTGACCCAGCTCCACCGATTTCCACTGATTGCCCGACGCGAGCGTCGCATCCGATGTAGGCGCGGCGAGCGCAAACGAGAGCCCGTGGTCGAGGCCCTCGGCGGCCTGCGCCACCGCTGCGCGCACCTCTCGCGACGGGACCTCTCGCTCCTCTTCGGGCGGAAGCGGTGGGCGTCCGAGCTTGTCCGCCATCTTGCGTGCGCGCTGGTCGTGCCCGGCCACGTTGTACGCGTGCTCCGCCTTGATGTAGTCGCTGAGGCGTTCGTACGCGAGGCCCAGATATCCCCACGCGCGCGTGTGGTTCGGATGCGCAAGCACGAGCTGCTCGAGCTCGCTCTTTGCGAGCGGCGTCTGCCCCGTCTTCAGGTAGCAGAGCGCGAGGTTCAGCTTCAGCGACGGATCCTTCGGGTTCAGGCGTCGCAGCTGCTCGTAGAGGTGGATCGCGCGCGGATAGAGCCCAAGGCGGAAGTACACGACGGCGAGAAGGTCCTGTCCCTTCACGTCGCGCGGCTGCAGGGTGAGCGCTTGCTCGAGCTCCTCCTTGGCCTCGAGCATCTGGTTGTCCTTGAGGAGCTCGCTGCCGCGATAGAGGTGGAAGAGGAACTCTTCCTGCCCGTTGTCGCCGTCGGACTGCACGTCGGACGAGCTCGGGTCGTTGCCGGACGGCCACGGAGGCACGTCGGCGATGCCCTCCGTCTCGTCGCGGTCGTAAGGCCCGAATGCCATGGACGACCAATGGTAGCGAATACAGCCCGAAACCGCGAAAAAACGAAGGTCAGCTGGGACGGGGCTTTTTTCCCCGCACGGGAGCGCGCCAGGCGACCACCGCACAGAGCCCGAGCACGATCGCCGCCGCCATGCCGCCGCCCATTCCAGCGTCCCCTCCAGAGAGGAGCGAAGGCAACGTGCGGACGTCGAGGAGCGCGCCATGGAACAGCGTCTGCGTCGCAAGGAGCCATCCGATGTTCATGCCGACGGCGCCGTATGCGCTCCGGTCGCGCTGGAAGATGGCCGCGGCGAACGCGCCGAAACAGAAGCTCGCGATCACCTCCGGCCACGTGGCGGTCTCCGACGAGTAGCTGCGCGCCGCGAAGAGCGCGCCCGCAGCGAGCATGCGAGGCAGCGCGTGGTCGACATGCACCAGCACGCGGCGAGAGAGGCCCACCAGCAAGATCTGATCACGCACGGCCGTGAGCGTTGCCGACATGACGCCCAGCCCGATGCTGCTCCATGCGAACGACGACGGCGCGATGTCGCATGTATGTGTAAGATGCAACCATTCGAGGATGACGGCCGCAGGCGCCATTCCGAGCAGCGCGCCTCTCCCCAGGCGCGTCGCGATGTCCTTCGCCGTGGGCTCTCTCGCAAGCGGATCGCTCCATGCGAGCCCGAGCCTGCCCATGCCCCACTCCGCCGCGACCGCCTGCGCGACGAGCGCAGCGAGCGGCATGTTCGCGAGGAGAGCGCCAAGGAGCGCGACGCCGAAGAACAGCATCCCACCGAACAGGGCCACGCGCGCGGCGGCTCTGGTACTCGCGCTCTGCTCGATCGGCGTCATCCCACGCTCATGCGCACGCTGGTCATAGCTCGCCGTCGAACGCGGCGCTCTCCGCAAGCAGACCGGGCAGTCCGCCCGTGTGGATGAAGAGCACGTTCGCGTCGCGGCTCACCTCCCCACGACGCACCTGCGCGGCGAGCGCGCTCATGGCCTTGCCCGTGTACACGGGGTCGAGCAAGAGGCCGGTCTCCCGCGCCACCCGCACGCACAGCGCCCGCTGCTCCTTCGACATGACGCCGTAGCTGGGGCCTTTCTCGCGGTCGTCGAAGGCAATCGCGGGTCGCGAAGAGAGGGCGGCCAGGTCGGCGTCGAAGGACTGCGCCTCCGGCACGATGCGCCGGACGGCCGTCTCGAAGTACTCCGCGTCGTCGCAGACACACACGGCATGGACACGCCCAATAAGCCCCGTCTTCGATACGCCGAGCGCGATGCCCGCGGCGGTGCCGCCCGAGCCGCAGGCGAAGAACACGTGGTCGAACTCCTTGGGGCACAGGCCAACGCGCCCTTGCTCGGCGATCTCGCTCATCGCGTCCACGTAGCCCAGCGCACCGAGTCCGTTCGACCCACCCTCCGGGATCACGTAGGCCCGCTCGCCACGCCGCTGCAGCTCGGACGCAGCGTCCGCCATGATGGAGCTGCGGTCCTTGTACTGGTCCGGCGTGATGGTCGTCACGTTGGCGCCGACGAGCTTGTCGATGAAGAAGTTCCCCGTGGGCGGCGTGGGCACCGTCTCGCCGTGACGCAGCCGCAAGAAGAGCTTCGCGCGCAGTCCAAGGCGTGCCGCAAGCACCGCCGTCGCGCGCGCATGGTTCGACTGGAGCGCGCCGCACGTCACCACGACCTTCGCGCGCAGATCGAGCGCGTCTGCGAGCAGGTACTCGAGCTTGCGGATCTTGTTGCCTGCCTCCGGTCCGCCCGTCATGTCGTCGCGCTTCACCCACACGCGGCACCCGACGATGTCGCGCAGGCGCGGGACCTCGGCGATCGGCGTCGGAAGGTGAGCGAGCCTGAGCTTGCGCGGCCTCATGCGAGCGGTCTCATGCGAGCGGCCTCATGCGAGCGGTCTCATGCAAACCTGAGAAGCTTGGCGTTCGCCTCGACCGTGTCGCCTGCCTTCACCATGATCTCGGCGACGGTGCCCTTTGCCTTGGCCTTGACCTCGTTCTCCATCTTCATCGCCTCCACGACGAGGAGCGCCGTGCCCGGCTCGACGTCGTCACCGATGGCGGCCATGACCTTCACGATGCGTCCGGGCATCGGGCTCTTCACGATCTTCTCGGTGCCGGCAGTGCCGCCCTTCTTCGCGGCGCTCGCGGCGCGCATGCGCTCGCTCTCCACGCGCACGTACGCGCGGCTGCCGCTCGCGATCGCGCCGATGTCCGGCGGGGTGCCCTCCGTCGTGAGGTCGCAGACCTTGCCGTCCACGCGCACCGAGAGCGCGGTGCCGACCGACACGACATCCACGTCCACGGCCTTGCCATCGATCTTCACGGACAGCGCGGAGTCGGGCAGCTCCGTGACGTCAACGGGGATGGGCTGCTCTCCGGGAGCGAGTTGAACGTAGTAGCGCATGGCGTACGCACTTTCGCAGAAACGACCGCGCACGTCATCCCGGGCTCGACCCAAGGTGCGCGGAACGTGGGTCTTTTCGGACCGGGGCCTCGCGCGACAGATCCACCCTGATGGTACGAATCGAGGCACTGCGTAAAGGCGATGGCCGTCATTTCGCGACGTTACGGATGTGTAGGCGCTGGTACGCCGTATGCGTGAAGGTGGTTCATGATCCGCTGGACCAAGCTCGTGGCGCTCGGGGTGATTGCAACGACCGTCGCGTGTAGCAGCGCAGGCGGCACGTCGGACACGACGGTGCAGCCGAGCACGGGTGCTGATGACAACGGCCCCGACATCGAGAGCGGTCCCTCCGTCAACGAGACCGGCGACGAGCTCGCGACGCCGATGTGGTTCGCAACCGCCGACACCGCAGTGTGTCCGACCGGCGGCACCTTCGACGCGACGTCTGGCTTCTGTACGCAGGGTGGTCGCGCGCTGGGCCCGTTCACGGTCGCGATGGTCACCGCGTGCAAGAACGGCGGCGGCTCCGGCTGCGACGACGCCAACTGGGACCTCGCCCAGGCCGCGCGCTTCCGCGGCAATGACACGTGCCCCGTGGGCTCCGCGATCGACGCCGCGCTCGGCGTCTGTACCGAGGGAGCGAACGCGGTTGGTCCGTTCTCCCAGACCATGGTGGACGACTGCACTGCGGCGGGCGGCGGTGATGCTTGCTCCGGCCTTCGCTTCGGCAAGCAGCTGGTGTCCGAGCTGCCGGTCGAGGACGACGGCGACAACACGATCGTGACGGAAGGCGCTGGAGGGAACTGCTCGCAGCTCAACTCCAAGATGGCGGGCTTCTACGGCAGCCGTCAGGGCTACGACACCGTGTCGCGCGCCGGCATCCGGACGCTCGGCAGTCGCCACAACGGCTGCGCCACGTGGCTCTCGCATGCGATCCGCATGTCGGGTGGCAACATCCCGATCGAAGAGTCCACCAACGGCCTCCGTGACGCGCTCAAGGCGCGGGGCTGGACCGTGATCCGGAACCGTGCGGACCTCCAGCCTGGCGACGTGATCGTCACGAAGGACCGCGCAGGTATGCCCGGGCATCCCGACCACATCTACATGTTCGCCGGCTGGGATGGCCAGAACCCCAGGGCCGTTGACAACCAGGGCTTCACGCACACGCGCACCGCGGGCAGGAGCCCGATCGCCTTCGGTCTCCGCGCGCCCTCCGGCAGCGGCGGCGGGTCGTGCAATCAGATGACGAACCAGAACGACGCGAGCCCTCCTCCGCAGCGAGACAGCTGCGCCGGCAAGAGCAACGGCTGGTACTGCTCCGAGGTGGCCTCGTACAGTGCGTACCAGTGCCAGGGCAACACCATCGCCGGCGGCTGGCAGTGCAGCGACAACACGGTGTGCCGGACGAACGGCGGCGGCCAGGCGACGCTGTCGGGCCAGAATCCGGGCTGCTTCGGCTCGAAATGAGCCTCGTGAACGATCGGGTGAGCGCTCAGACGGAGAACACCACGTCGAACTGCTGACCATCGGGATCGCTGTCGAGCCACGCGTGGCCGGTCTTGCCCACGTCGAGCGCGAAATGGATCTTCTCCTCCGCCGCGCCGCGATCGAGCGAGCTCTCGAGCAGCGCCCGCCGATAGCAGTTCGGGCCTCCCGGAAAGAGCGCGTCCACGTTTGCGATGAGCCGCTTCAGTCTGGTGCGCGCGCGCGGACCTCTACGAAGCGCCGAGCGACCTCGCCTGCGTGCGGACGCAACTGCATCGCGTGGTGAGGACGTGGTGCGCGCGCGCTCCACCTGCTGGAGCAAGCGGAGGAGGTCTACCGAGACGAGCGGCTGTCCCGCGAGCCGGACGAGCCCCGCGGCTACTTGCCGAAGAACGCGCACGACTCGTTCTCCAGGCACCGATGCGTCCCCGGGTGCGAGAGGAAGTAGACATCCGTGCCGCGCGTGGCGAGGAACCGGATCAGCAGATGGTCGTAGTAGACCGCGTCGTCGAACGCCTTGCACGAGTCCCCGTTGACCCAGACGTGCTGGCCCAGCGGATTGATGTACGCGTTGACGACACCCACGAGCGGGACGGGTGGGGGTGCGGTCTTCGGATCCGGTGAGAAGGGCGCGCCAAGGAGGCGTGGGCTCCATGCGAGCACCTCCGTCGCCGCATCCGTGGGCGTGAGGCTGGCGCTGCGCACCAGACGGAGTGGCACGTCGGGGCGAGACGCGGCGTACTGGTCCTTCCCCTCCGCCAGGTAGTCGACGTCGGCGAGCGTGGTCGCGCAGAACGGTGGGTTCTTCTTCGGACCGTTCGGGCACGCCGGCGTCGCGGGCACGCGGTTCTCGGCGCACGCGGGGCCGGCATGCGTGCGTCCAAGGCGCGCGAGTCCTTCGAACGCAAAGTTGCGCGCGAGCAGCTCGTCGGGCGTCACTCGCCCGAGCGCGTCGTACAGGGGCTGGGGCGCGGTGAAGTTCGCGTACTCGGGGTACTTCGCGCCCACCTCGGGTGAGAAGATCGGGACCGCGCCGCTCGCCCGGCCGAACGCGTAGCCGGTGGAGGTCGGCACCAGCGGATCGCCGTCCGTGTTGAACTCCATCACGGCGCGCGGCGGGAGGTCGCTGCCGTCGGGCGCGGTGCTGTGCTTCCGGTAGTAGTATGCGGCGAAGTTGATCGGGTCCGACGGGTCCACCGCGGCTTGCGTGAGCGAGATGAGGCGACGGAACTCCGGGCTTTGTCGGCGCAGACCAAGGCCCTCTTGCGGCGCCGTGAGGGCGGAGCCCACCGGGTAGAAGAGGCCCCGGAACTGCGTGCACGCAGTGCCATCTGGCAGGCCAAAGGCTGCCACGGTGTCGTCGCACGTGGGCGCGCCGTCGGCGATGGCGAGCTCGCCGATCTCTGCCTGCTCGAACGTGTCGATCGTGCGAAGGGCCGTGCTGCCGTCTGGCACGCGGCAGGTCTTGTAGGAGTCGACGAGATCCTTCTCGCGGAAGATGTCCACGCGGAGGTTGTCACCGATGGTCGCGGGGATCGGAATGCGGAAGCGCCCCAGGTCGCTCGCGCGCGCGCAGCGCACCTCGTCATTGCTCGCGTTGGTGAGCACCACGGTCATGTCCGGGCCAAGCTCCGCGGGGCTCAGGCATGCGAGCTCGAGCTCGCGCGAGTTGGTCAGGTCGTTCAGCACAAGGCGCACGCTTCGCTGATCGCCAACGCAACGGGTGTCCTTGCCCGTGCCGCTCTGGGTTCGTTCTTTGGCCGGAACGGCGACCAGCAACGGTGACAGTACCTGCTCCAGGACGGACTCCGGCACGAGCGACGATCGCGTCGCGATGTCTGTGAGGCCGCCGCCGCCGGAGATGCTGGCCGTGGCCTTCACCCTGTGGTCGACCGCGCCGTGCACGAGCGCAAGGACGCCACCGAACGAATTACCTGCAGAATACACGTCCGTGGTGCCGCCCACGTCGGGCACGCCATCCGCGTCGAAGTCGCCGGCGAGCTCGTTCTTGCCGTCCCCGTCGTAGTCCATGGTGCCCACGGCCTTGCCATCGAAGCTTGCGAGCACGCGGGTGGTCTGCATCATGTCCACGACGGACTGCCGGATGTTGTCACGCGAGTGGAAGATGTGCGCACTCCAGAGCAGGCCGCCGCTATCGGGCTGGCCGTCGCCGTTAAGGTCGTGCGCGCGCGACGCGGTGATGCCGCCGATCCACGGAACCATGCACGCGCCGCCCAGCGCCACCTTTGCGACGGACGTCAGTCCGCGGTTCAAGAAGAGGCCGTGGCCCGGCATGTCGATGCCGATCATCGCAACGCCTTGTTTCGCGAAGTAGCCCGCGCGCGCGATGATCTCGTCGCCGTGGAGCGTGGTGCCGTGCGCCCAGACCGTGGTGGGGAACGGCTGCTTGTGCGCGGCCGTCGCCTTCGGCACGCTGAGCCAGAACGGCACCGTGTCGGGCTGCACGCGCGCCTCTCCCGTGCGGTAGTTGATCTGGAAGCGGCCGTCCGGGTCCTCGTGGGCCGGATCGCCCATGAAATAAGGCGATTGGAACTCTCCAATGACGAAGTAGTCCACGTTGTCCAGGCTCTGCTCCAGGCGCGCCGCCTCCGAGGGAGAGAAGCCGGCGACCATGGTGATGAACTGATCGAGGACGTCCTTCGCCTGCGCGACGCGGACGATGTACGGGCGTGCGGCCTTGGGCGCGCACTCCTTCGTCTGTTGCCATCCGGGCGGGTCGGGCTGGTCGGGGGCAGCCCGACCAATGGCGCGGAACGCGGAGATGGTGGTGGGGTAGTCGTGCGCCAGGTATGCCATGGGGCCGACACCAGACAGGCCGTCGCGGAGGACGCGCATGTCGTCCATGACGGGCTGCGTGGTGAAGCTCCACGTGAAGGCCACGTGCGAGAGGCCCGAGCCGGAGAGATCGCCGAAGTATGCGGCGTGGTTCTTGTCGTCGAGCGCGGAGCCGACCCTGTTTGTGGAGTCGCGCTGCGCCGGATGGTGGATGTAGTCGAACGGTGAGCGCACGGGGCGCCCGTTCTCGTCCTTCAGTCGGTCCGTGAGGACGACCGCGTACTCCGTCATCTCGTCGAGCGGCAGGAGGGGTCGCATGATCAGCGTGTCCGACTCGCGCTCGTAGAACGTGAGCAGGTTGTCGATGCCGTCGATGCCGCCGGCGGGTACGGGGCCGAGCGTGTTCGGTCGATCGAGGACGCCGTCGAAGTCCGTATCGAGCGCGGGCGAGTACTGGCTCGGGAGGAGGCCGTGTGCCTCGTCGAAGGTCTCGAAGAGCAGGTTTTCCTCGGTCGCGCGCGGATCGTTGGGGAAGTACTTCGCCTTGTCGACGACGGAGACAGGCAGGTCGCCACCGCTCATGTCGAGCGGGACGGGCACGCCGGTCTTCAGGTTGATCACGTAGACGGGGTCGTCCGCGAAATCGTGGCCGTCGTGCTGCATCTGCGAAGCAACGCGCGCGATGTCGATCGCGGCGTCACCGTCGGGGATGTCGACGGGGCGCGCGAACGCCACGGTGATCGGCTGGTACGTGCCCCAGCCTTCCATGTCCGTGAAGCCTTCACGCGCCACGGTCTCCAGGCGCGTGGACGCCACGCGGCTCACGTTGATGCGGCGTCCAGTGCGGCTCGACGGGTCAGCGACGGTGGCCACGTCGTTGGGCTGCGGGATCTCTGGCAGCGGTCGACGCGTGAGATCGAACACGACCCGAGGTCCGTTGCCCGCGGGCGTCTGCCGGTCGCCCGTGGGAATGGTGTCCACGGCGCAGGCGGCAACGCCGAGCGTGAGGGCGGCAAGAAGAAGCGCGGGTCTCATGGTGCGGGCAAGAAGTCGCACTTGCTCTTCGCGAGGCACGTGTGCGTGCTCGGGTGGGAGAGGTAGTAGACGTCCTTGCCCAGCGTGGAGAAGAAGCGGGCGAGCAGGTTGTTCCCATAGGTGGCGGGATCGAAGGCCTTGCACACGTCTGGCGTGTTCCAGGTGTGCGTTCCCGTGATCTCCACCTCCATGTTCAGGAGACCAATGACGGGGGCCGTTGCAGCCCATGCCGTGGCGTCGGGCGAGCTGGGAATGCCGCGCAGCCGTGGCTCCCACGCGCGCGCGAGTGACGCCTCGTCCGTGACGTGCACGCCGGCAATGCGGCCGAGCCGCATCGGTATGCCGTGCGGCTGGTCGAAGAGCATCGCGCCCTCGCTGATCCAGTCCGGGTCGGAGAGCGCGAGCGCGCACTCCATCTTCGATACGGTGTCGGGATTGGGGCACGTCGTCGGGTCGGTGCCCACGAAGTTCGCCTTGCAGGCCGGGCCGGCGTGCGCGCGTCCCAGGCGATAATCGCCCTCGATCACGCCGGTCTCGATCAACGCGCGCATGGGCGTCTTGCCGCCGAGCGCGTCGTAGATCGCCTGCGGTGTGACGTAGTCACCGTACTCTGGGTAGCGTGACAAGGCCTGCGGCGGCAGGAACGGCAGCGCACCGGCCGCGCGCGCGAACGTGTGCCCGGCGCCGATCGCGACAAACGAATCACCCACGGTGTTGGTGGAGAGCAGCGCGTGGGCGGGCACCGTTGCGCCGGTCTCGTCCTTCATGGGCTTCAGCATGTAGTACGGCGCATAGTTCACGGGGTCCGCGGCGTCGAAGCCGGCCTGTGCGAGCTCGCGCAGCCGCCGGATGTCCGGCGTCTGACGTGAGAGGCCAAGGCCGTCGTTCGGGGACACAAGGGCCGACCCCACGGGGAAGTAGATGTCGCGGAACTGCACGCAGCCCGACGACGTGTCCAGGCCGAGGGCGGCGACGGCCGCGTCGCACGTCTTGTTCTCGTCGCTGACGGGGAAGGGGAACTCCACCTGCGCGACCTCGAACGTCTGGAGACGGTTCTTCTGCGGCTTGCCCGTGCGCGGGTTCGTGCCTGCAAGGATGGGTGAGCCATCCAGCACGCGGCAGCCCTTGTAAGAGAGGACGACGTCGGGCGCCGAGTAGAACTGGATATCGATGCGATCGAACTGCGACGCAGGCACGGGGACGCGGAAGCGCCCGTCGCGATCGGTGCGTGCGCAGCGCACCTCCTTGTTCTGGAGGTTCGTGACGATCACCGTCATCTGCTCGGTGAGGTCCTCGGGCTCCATGCACGCGATCTCCACCTCTGCGGAGTTCACGCCCTCGTTGACGATGAAGCGCACGCTGCGCTGGTTCGGCGCGCACGCGCTGCCAGGTCGCTCCGAGTTCTTGGTCTTCGGCCGCTCCGTGGAAGGAATGGACACGACCAGCGGAGACAGCATCTGCTCGGTCACGGACTCGACGACACCGTACGAGCGGAACGCGACGTCCAGCGCGAGCGAGCCACCACCGCCGCCCTCCTGTGCGCTGGCCACGTAGTACGGCTCGATGCCGCCCGCGAGCTGCGACACGATCGCGCCCAGGCTCTCTCCGGAGGTGAAATAGGGCAGGTTCGGGCCGCCCACGTCGACCACGCCGTCACCGTCGAAGTCGCCCGCGAGGTCCGGCTTGCCGTCGCTGTTGAAGTCCTGCGTGGACATCTTCTTGCCGTCGAACGAGCGCAGCATGCGCATCGCCTGGAAGCCGTCCACGATTCCCTGCCGTACGTTGTCACGCGTGTGCGCGATGTGACTGGTCCACCACATCCAGCCGGAGTCGCCGACGCCGTCGCCGTTGTAGTCGTGCGTGCGGCCCTTCGCGTACGCGGCAACGAACGGCACCAGGCACGCGGTGCCGAGCTGCGCCTTCGCGAGCGCCCTGTCACCCACGGACAGCGTGACGCCGTGCTCGGGCATGTCATACGAGATCATCGCGATGCCCTGTCGCGCAAAGTCGCCAGCGTAGATGAGCACCTCGTCCGAATGACCCGTGACGCCGTGGTTGTGGAACGTGACGGGGAACGGCGCCTTGTGCTGCGCGGTGGCCTTCGGCACGGCCAGGAAGAAGGGCACCTCGTCGGTGTGGACGTCGCCGGTTCCGTCCTTGAAGTTCAGGTGGAAGCGGGTGTCCGGATCGGTGGAGGCTGGATCGCCGAGTAAATAAGGCGATTTGAACGTGCCGATCACGAAGTGGTCGACGTTCTGGAGCGCGTTCTCCAGACCAGCGAGCTCGCCCTTGCTGCCGCCGAGGAGCTGGTCGATGACGTCCTTGAACGCGATCCAGATATCAGGGTCGGACAGCTTCAGGATGTAAGGCTCCTTGCCGCGGCCCTTGCAGAGCGGGTCGCTGGGCCAGGTGGGGACGTCGTCGGGGTTCTCCGTCTTGCCCGAGGCGGGGAGCGCCGTTGCGTCCGGCGGGAAGTCCGTCGCGAAGCGCGCGAACGGTCCCTGACCGTAGAGGCCCGCGCGGAGCACGCGCAGATCTTCCGACGTGGGCTGCGTGGTGAACGTCCACGTGAAGGCCACGTGGTCGAGCCCCGTGCCGGCCAGATCGCCGAAGTACGCGGAGCGCGTCTTGTCGGACAGAAGGGAGGCGACGCGCACGGCGGCGTTCGGCTGCTCCGGGTGATGGATGTGCTGGAACGGCGAGCGCACGGGCTTGTGGTTCGATCCGCGCATGCGGTCCGTCACCACCACGGCGTACTCCGTCCGCTCGTCGAGCGGGACCACGGGCCGCAGCATCAGCGTATCCGTCTCGCGCTCGTACCACGTGAGCAGGTTGTCGACGCCAGCGACGCCCTGCGTGCCGAGCGTGTTCGGGTGGTCGAGCACGCCGTCGAAGTCGCGGTCGAGCGACGGCCGGTAGTCCGCCTGCGTGAGGCCGATGCCTTCTTCCTGCGTCTCGAACACCAGGTTCGGCTCGCTCGCCTTCGAGTCGTTGACGAAGTACTTCCACGGGTCGCGCAGCGTGATGGGGTACATGCCCGTGCCCGCGTCCATGAAGACGGGAACGCCTGTGGTCAGGTTGATCACGTAGACCGGGTCGTCGGAGAAGTCGAAGCCTGCATCCTGCATGCGGACGGCAAAATCCTGCAGATCGATCGCAGCGTCGCCCGGCGCTTGTGTCGCGCTCCTGGAGAACCCCACGGAGATGGGCTGCGTGGTGCCCCAGCCCTCCATGTCGTCGAATGCCTCGCGCAGCTTCGACTCCATGATGGTGGGCGAGATGAGGCTCGCGTTCAGGCGACGGCCGGTCCGGCTCGTGGGATCGGGGAAGGTCGCGATGTCGTTCGGCAGCGGGATGTCCGGCAACGGCCGCTTGAGCAGGTCGAACTTCACGACGGGGCCATCGCCGGGCGGCGTGAGCTTCTCGCCGCTCGGGATCGTGTCCACACCGCAGGCCAGGATGGAGCCCGCCGCCATGCATGCGAGCGCCGCGCGGCTGAAGAGAGCAGATGCGCGCATCAGAACATCACCCCCACGCGCGCCATCGTGATCCACGGGGTCTTGTAGGTGGCGCCGCCAGCGTCCGCGAGCGCGCTGCCCGGGAAGAGCACGCCGCCCTGTGCGCCGAGCGTTCCGACGATGCCGCGATCCAGATCCGCGCGCACCTCCACGCCAGCGTCGAGCTCCACGCCCAGGTCGTGCCGCTTCGGGTCACCGCCGCGCGCGTTGACGTAGTTGCCGGAGGTGACCACGCGATACGGGTCCACGACGTCCGCGGTGGACTGCGCGATGACCGCGCCGCCCTTCAGATCGAGCCACGGACGAGGGCGATAGATGCCCGTCGGATTGATGTATTCTGCACCATACGCGCCGCCCTGCGACGGGTAGAGGTCGATGCCGGGCGAGGGCCGCGCGCCGTTCGAGAGCAGCGGGTCCTTCGCCGCGTTGGCGGAGCGCGCCGTCTGCCAGCGGAGCACCTCGTCGAAGAGAAGGAGACCGATCTTGTGGTTCGGGTCGAACGTGAAGCGGCGCTCGGTTCCGTCGAGCGGGTCCGCGTCGCCCGAGGCATAGCCGACCTCGATCTGCGCGACGATGTCGCCGTAGCGCTGCGGCTTCTTGGACTTGGCGTCGTCCCCGAACAGGAGTCGCTTCTGGCGCTCTCCGCGAGAGACGTGCGCCACGCCGAGCTGCGCCGCGCCACCGTACGACCGCACGAGCACGGACGTGCCCTGCGCGGTCTGGTCGACGGTGCGCAGGTAGTTGGTGGAGCCGAAGATGGTCGCGGCCTCGATCGCGCCGAAGAGGTACGCGTCCACGCCGGGGACGTGCGACGTGAACTGCCCGAACACGTCGAGCACGCCGACCTCCAGCTTGTCGGTGTAGCCGAGGATGTCGTTGCCCCCGCTCTTCCGATCGTTCTGCTGGTTGCGGTACACGCCGTACACGCCGAGCTCGACGTTCTTCTTCTCGTAGATCGCCGCGAGCACGCCCTGGAATGCGTGATCGCCGTCGCTCAGGCGCGCGGTGTTGTCGCGGAACACGAGATCGCCAGCGACCGCGACGGTGACGTCGCTGTCCTTGCCGCCCGGCTTGGTGGCAAAGAGGATGCGCTCGTTCACGGCGCCGTAGCGGTAGTCGCCGAAGACAGAGGGGTGATCGCCATCATTCGCGATGATGCCGAGACCCCAGTGACTCGGCTGCTGCCCCACGCGGAGCAAGCCCACCTTCGTGTGGATGTCCGCGTAGAGCCAGCGCGGGTCCACGTTGGAGAAGCCGTTGTACTGGTCGCGCGCGGTGCGGTCGGTGGAGACGTCGTGCGCGACCTCGCCAACGACGATGCCGGTGAGATCGAGCTGCCCGACGATCTCGATCTGATCGTTCACCGAGAAGCGCGGCGTGATGCGTAGCCAGTGGTTCACCCACTGGTTCTGTCCGAGCGAGTCGCCCACGAGCGCGGGCCGTGCATTCACCGCCGATGCGGTTGGCGTGAGCGGGAAGCTCCGCATCACGTTGTAGCGAAGCTGGTACTCGCCATGGAGCGTGAGGCGGATCACGTCGGCCTCTGGCTTCTCTACTTCGGGGCGCGCGGTCGTGAGCCGCAGGGGTGCAAGCTCCTTCGGCGACATGTCCGGTAGCTCAACGATCTCCGGCTGCGGAAACGGAGCGGACAACGCCGCGGACGGAGGGGGCGACGCCTCTACGGAGAGCGCGACGGTGGGGGCCAAAAAGAAGGGTAGAAGAGCGGGATTCATGGGCTCGGGCGCGCGGAGCATACTTTTGTCGAGCCCGTTCAGGGCGACGAATCTCGCACCGGCAGTGGATCGAGACGAAACCACGCGCGAGAGTCACTTCAACCCCACGAACCCCAACGGATTTGCGCATGTAGGCCTTCATTGTCCTACACGACCGTGGATCGCTACGGTCTCAACCTCGCTACCGGCGATAGCTGTAAACGCTCGATATGACGGCAGACCGCCGCTGGCCTACGATGTGCAACTATGTAGGTATACGCGACGACGAAGCGATGGAGGAACGGAGTCGTCAGCGAGTCCACAGCGTCTCATTTCACCAGCCAGTCCGCAGACCCAGTCCCGCAGGGGAGGAACGACTCACGCAGCCCGAGGTTGGGCGCCCGATTCGAATGAATCGCGTGACTCTCCTCCGCAAGCGGCGGTTCGTGCTTCCCCTGTCGCCCTTTTGTCTGCGAATGTTCGTCGGCGTGTCACGACCCATCTCGCGAGCAGCGCTTACGGGATTCCTGTTCGCCTCGCTTTGGGTCGCGCCGGCGTATGCCGATGACGGTTCCCCGCTCATCCCGGTCGTGGACAGGCACAAGCGCGTGACGCTCGGCTTGCAGCCCATCTCGGCGTTGCTCACGCAGCGCTTCGTCGTCGAGAGCTCGATCCGCGTGGCGGAGAACCACGCGATCGTCGTCGCGCCGTACGCCGTCTACTTCACCACGCTCGACTATCTCGCCATCCTCCAGGGTGCTCGCAACCCGACGAAGGACATCCTGAAGGGGCAGGGGCTCGAGTTCGGCTATCGCTATCGAACGGTGCCGGTGACCCATAGTCACATCGCCGTCGCGCGGTTCTACGGCGACGCCCGCCTTCTCGTGTCCCAGTTCACGCTGCGCCACAGCACCGAGGACGCCCACGGCAACCTCACGCAGACCCCAGCGCTGCCCTATTCGCGTCACGGCTTCGCGTTCGAGTTCGGCGCGGAGGCGACGATTGCGCCGGTCTTCTACTTCGCGCTCACCGGGGGCTTCGAATACACGTACACGAGCAAGTCGTTCGAGGGCGCGCAGAAGCTCACCGCGACCTCTGCCATCTACGGCGAAGGCTTTCGTCCCCGCGTAGGTGGCGCCACGGGCTTCACCTTCTAGAGATGGGTGTATAACGCCGCCATGAACACGTCAGCGACGGACGTCATGAACCCCGTGCTCATCGGTCTCCCGCTCGAGTTGTCCGATCTGGAAGACGTCGCGGTGCGTGGTCGTCCCGTCGCCGTCGCCGAACAGGCGCGCGAGAAGATGCGCCGCTCACGCAAGGCGATCGAGGAGATCATCGTCGCGGGAGATGCAGCGCCGAACGTCTACGGGGTGAACACGGGGTTCGGTGCGCTGTCGGAGACACGAATCGACGCGAAGGAGGTGCGCGACCTCCAGAAGAACCTGGTGCGTTCGCACTCGACCGGCATCGGGACGGATCTGCCGGTGCCCGCGGTGCGCGGGATGATGCTGCTGCGCGCGCAGGTGATCGCGCTCGGTCACTCGGGCGTGCGCGAGGACCTCGTGGATCTTCTCGCGCAGATGCTCAACGCCGGCGTGACGCCAAAGGTGCCGTCGCAGGGCTCCGTTGGCGCGTCGGGAGATCTCGCGCCGCTCGCGCATCTTGCGCTCACGATGATCGGTGAAGGGCACGCGCGCCTGGGCGACGGCCCGCTGCGGCCATCGCTCCTTGTCCTGCAGGAGGCGAAGATCACGCCGGTCGTGCTGGAGGCGAAGGAAGGCCTGTCGCTCATCAACGGCACGCAGTACATGGCGTCGCTCGGCGTGCTCGCGCTGCTCGAGGTGGAGCGGCTGCTCACCGCCGCGGACGTCGCGGGCGCGATGAGCCTGGAGGCACTGAAGGGGTCGTCCAAGCCGTTCGACGAGCGGCTGCACGCGATCCGCCCACACCAGGGCCAGCTCACCGTCTCGAAGAACCTCCGCACGCTGCTCGCGGAGAGCGAGATCGCGGAGAGCCACCGCGACTGCAAGAAGGTGCAGGATGCATATTCCTTGCGCTGCATGCCCCAGGTGCACGGCGCGAGCCGCGACGCGCTCGGGTGGGTGCGTTCGGTGCTTCGCTGCGAGATCAACAGCGTCACCGACAACCCGTCGGTCCTCCTGGATCGTGGCGAGACGGAGATCGTCAGCGGCGGCAATTTCCACGGGCAGCCACTGGCGCTCGCGCTCGATCTTGCGGCCATGGCCACCGCGGAGCTCGCCAACATCAGTGAGCGTCGCGTGGAGCAGCTGGTGAACCCGGCGCTCTCGTCGGGCCTCACGCCGTTTCTTGCCGCGTCGAGCGGTCTGCACTCCGGCTTCATGATCGCGCAGGTCGCGAGCGCGTCGCTCGTCAGCGAGAACAAGGTGCTGTCGCATCCGGCAAGCGTGGACTCCATCCCGTCCTCGGCGGGCAAGGAGGATCACGTGAGCATGGGCTCCGTCTCCGCGAAGAAGCTCGGCCTCGTGGTCGACAACACGAAGAACGCGCTCGCGATCGAGATCATGACGGCCGCGGCCGGGCTCGATCAGCGCGCGCCACTCAAACCGAGCACGGGCGTTGGCGTTGCTCTCGCGAAGGTGCGCGAGGTCGTCGCGAAGATGACGGCCGACCGCCCGCTCTACGAGGACATCGCGGCCGTCGCGGGGTTGCTATCGCGCCGCGAGCTCGTGGCCGCCGTTGAAGCGAAGGTCGGTCCGCTGGCCTGAGCGTTCGCAGGTGTCAGCACACGTGTTCCCGGGCGCCTCCGGCTCGAGCCCCGCGCTGTTTGGTAGCCCCTCCCGGGGTCGAACCGGGATGATCTTGCGATCCGCGGATTTTAAATCCGCTGCGTATGCCATTCCGCCAAGGGGCCTCTAGGTCGCCGCAGGCAGCCTACAGCGGATCGCGCTGCAAGGTGCGTCCGGGTGGCTTCGGTTTTTCCCCCGTCGGGGATCACGAAGCGCGGCCTCACCTGCCGGGCGCCTCCGGCTCGATCCCGCGCTGTTTGCTCCATGCTTTGCATCGTCGGTCAGTCGGATGTGTCTTGCGCCGGATGATCAGCGGGCGGGGCGTTTTTGTGTGTCTTCTTGTGAGAGCTTTTCTTTTTCATAGGGCAAGCTTCTTCCCATGAAGGCGAGGGCTTTTGGTGTTGCCGTCGCGCTTGTGTTCGTCGCGGCTCGCGCGGACGCGGCTCCGTCGGGAAACGAATCATCCATCATCGGAAATCCGGGGGAGCATCCGGACTACCACCTGGAGATCGAGCCGCATGGCTTGCTCGCGTTCGGCGGACCGTTCAACGCCTGGCGCGGGAATTTCGGCGCAGGTGTCCGGGCCACGTTCCCGCTCATCGGCAACGGACCCATCCCCAGCATCAACAACAACCTCGGCATCGGCGTTGGTGCGGACTTCTTTGTCTTCAACGGCGCCGCGCTGTTCGTGCCGGTGGTCGGGCAGTGGAATTTCTTCTTGCTGTCGCACTTCTCGCTGTTCTTGGAGGCGGGGTTGGTGTCACCTTCGGCGGGCTGCACTACGTGGACCCCATCCTCGGGGTTGGCGGTCGCTACCACTTCACGGAGCGCCTCGCGCTCACCGTGCGTCTCGAGTATACCCAGCACTCGCCATCGGCCTCTCCATCTATCTCTGAGCGGCTAGAAAAGGGAAATCGTGAATCGCGGCCTCGCCACATTGAGCTCCTTGCTCACCGTCATCTTCACTGCGGTCTTCCTCGTCATGCTCGCGGCTGGCGTCGCCTCCGCGAACGCGGCCGCCCCACCGGGGAGCGCGTCCGCAGGTGCAGCGGGTGCGTCCCCCTCGTCCAGCGCCGCGACTGCGGTCGCGCGGGCCGACGTCAAGATCCGCGACAAGGTCGTCATCACGCTGCGCGCGCCGCGTGGTGACAAGTCGGCGCTCGACCGCAGTCGCGCCGCCAACCAGGCGATCGAGACGCTGCTCGAGAAGCCGGACGAGATCGGCGACATCAAGGACGACGAGAGCGCGCCCGGCGCTGCGGTCATCTACGCTGGCAAGACGCCGATCCTCACCTTGACCGAGGACGACGTCGCCCCCTCCGGCGAGCCCAGCCTGCATGTGCTCTCCGCGAAGGCCACCGAGCGCTTCGAGGACGGCGTCCACAACGAGCAGAAGCGCTCGCGCATCGCCACCACTGTCTTCTCGCTATCACTCGTGGTCTTCAGTGGGCTCATCGCGTTCCTGCTGCTCGGTCGCGTGGGCGAGCTCGCGACGCGCATCCGCACGTTCCTGACCGACCACCCCGATCGCATCGGCGGCCTTCGCGTCGGCAACATCGAGGTACTGAGCGTCGCGGCCGTGCGCGGCGCGATCTCCGTCGCTGTGTCGATCTTCCACCGGATCTCGCAGGTGGCCATCGCTTACAGCTGGCTGATCTTCGGTCTCTCGCTCTTCGACTCGACGCGCGGCTACACGGAGCGGCTCGGCGGGCTGGTCCTCCAGCCGATCTCGGCGCTGGTGTCGCGCGTGGGCAGCGCTCTCCCGCTCCTGGTCATCGTCCTCGTTGCCACTGGCGTGGTGTTCGTGCTCATCCGGTTCGTGGGGCTCTTCATGGAGAGCGTGTCGCGCGGGGAGACCCGTGTGGCCTGGATGCCGTCCGACTTCGCGCGCCCCGTGAGCGCGATCATGCGCGTCGCGATCGTCGTCCTTGCGCTGCTCGTCGCCACGCCGCTGATCACGGGCTCCGATGATGGCGCGCTCTCCCGCGCCGGTCTCTTCGCGTTGTTCGCGCTCGGTCTCGCGAGTACGCCCGTGCTTGCTTCGGTGGCTGCGGGCGCGCTCGTCGTCTTCGGTCGCAAGCTCAAGCGAGGTGAGTACGTGGAGCTCGGACCGCGTGCCGGGCGCGTGATCGCCGTGTCCTTGATGGAGGTGCGCCTCCTCGAGCGCGAGGGCTCGGAGCTCCGCGTGCCGCACCTCATGTCGCTCTTCCAGCCCACACGCGTCGTGGGCAAGCTCCCGCTCACGCAGGTGGACCTCACGGTCCGTGGCACGCCGGAGACCGCGGCGCGCCGTGTGCTCGACGCGGAGATCCGCCCCGTCGGAGCAAAGTCCCGCATCCAGCTCATCTCGATCGATGCAGAGAGCGCCAGCTATCGCGTCACCGCCGAGGAACCCTCGTCAGGCGCGCTGGAGGCCGCGATCCGCCGTGCCCTCGCGCGCATCGCATCCGGGCAGATCCCCGAGGACGACGGCCCCGCCCACATCTCGCTTCCATCGATCCCGCCGCCTCCCGTCTCGATCACCACGTCGCCTCAGTTCACGCCCGACTCCCCGCTGCCCACGCAGGCGAGCGTGGTGCCGCCCGTGAAGGAGAAGGACGGGGGCAAGAAGCCGTGAGCTCGATCGTCCTCCTCATGGTGCTCCTGGCGCTCTCGGCCGTCGGGAGCTTCCTGGTCGGTGGCCGCGGCCGTGGAGTCGGCCTTCCGTCAGGTCTGGAGTTCGTCGCGCTCGGCTTCGCGGTAGGTCCGTCCGCGCTCGGCATGGTCGACCGCGCCATGATCGATCAGTTCGAGCCGATCCTGCAGGTCGCGCTCGCGTGGTTCACGTTCAACATCGGGCTCGACATCGGCTTCGTCGGCGAGCGGCGCGCACCGCTTCGCGTCATGGTGCTCGGTGCGGTGTCCGCGCTATTCACGGGCGCACTCGTGTTCGCGGCTGTATTTCCGCTCGCACGCCTCCTTCATATCGAGGACACGAGGAGCTGCCTCATCCTCGCCGGAGGCATCGGCGCCGCGTGCGCCGAGACCACCCGCCACGTCGTGCGCTGGGCCGAGGCCCGTCACGGCGCGAAAGGCAAGCTCACCGAGATCATCTCCGGCTTCGGCTCTTCCGACGACGTCGCGCCCATTCTGGCATCCGCGGTCTTCTTTGCCATGAGCGCCAGCGTCGGCTCGGCGGTCCACGTGTCGATCCCGATCGGCGGATTCATCGCAGCGACCGCGGTGCTTGGCCTCGTGCTCGGGGGCGTCGCCATCCTGCTGGTACGCAACACAGAGGGGCACGAGGTCTGGGCCGCGCTCATCGGAACGCTGCTCCTGGGCTCCGGGATCGCCGCGCGCTTCGGCCTGTTGCCTACAGCCGTGACGTTCGTCATGGGCATCGCGCTTGGCTTCTCCAAGCACCGCGGCGCCCTGCGCGTGCTGGTCCGCCCCACGGAGCGCGCCGTTGTCCTGCCCACGCTGCTCCTGGCCGGCACGCGGCTCGACCTACGGGTCGTCGCTGAGAACAAGCTCCTCATCGTGCTCGTCGTCGCGGCGATCGCGGCGCGCTTCGTCGGCAAGCTGGCGTCCGGCGGCATGATGCGCACCCTGTCGGAGCCCGCACGCAGGACAAGCAACACCCTGGGGCTCGCGCTCGTCTCGTCCGGCGCGCTATCCATCGCGGTCGGTCTTTCGTTCGCCCTGCGCATGCCTGGCGTGATCGGTGACACGGTGCTCGTGGCTGCGGTGGCGTGCGCGCTTGTCGGTGAGATCGTCGGCCCGCGCAGCCTCCGCATCGCGCTCCTTCGCACGGGTGACATCGAGCCGCCGGTGGTATTCACCCCGCCGCCACCGCAGTCCGAAGAGAACCTTGGCTCGGATCCGCCCGAAGACTCCGAGGACGTTGTTCGATGAGCGGCGCGCCGCACGGCAAGAAGCCGGGTCTGCTCTCCAGCGCCCTGTCGCTCGTGATCGTGTTCACGCTGCTCTTCGTCGCAAGCCGTCTCGCGCCCGAATACAGGGGTGACCTGGGCACCATTGCGGCCGTCGGGTTTCTCCTGCTCGGCGGCGCGCTCCTCGCAGAGGTGCTGGAGCCGCTGCGCATGCCGCACCTCACGGGCTATCTGGTGTGCGGAATCCTGGCGGGGCCGCATCTCCTCCATCTGATCGATCACGAGTCCGTGCAGACCCTCTCCAAGGTCAACTCGCTGGCCCTCGCACTCATCGCGCTCGCTGGTGGTGCGGAGCTGCGCCTGTCGATCTTGCGGGAGGGCGTGCGCACGCTGACGTGGGCGACCCTGGTGCAGACCGTCGGCGGCATCGTCCTCGTGGGTACGCTCTTCTTCGTGTTGAAGCCGATGCTCCCGTTTGCGAAGGACTTCGGGTTCTCACAGATGCTCGGCGTGTCGCTCCTCTGGGGAGTGCTCTCCACCACGCGCAGCCCGTCGGCCACCCTTGGCATCCTCTCGCAGACACGCGCGCAGGGGCCGCTGGCGCGCTACGCGCTCTCGTTCGTCATGACGTCGGATGTCGTGGTCGTGGTCAACCTCGCCGCCGCCTTCACGGTCGCCAGGCCGCTGCTCACACCGGGCGCGCAGTTCTCGCTCGCCGCGTTCACGGAGCTCGGGCACGACCTGCTCGGGAGCGTCGCGATCGGTACCACCGTCGGTCTCTTGCTCGCGGCGTACGTGAAGCTCGTCGGGAAGCAGCTCGTGGTCGTGCTGCTCGCGCTCGGTTTCGGCGCATGGGAGGTCCTGCAGTACCTGAACTTCGATCCGCTCCTCACGTTCATGGTGGCGGGGTTCGTCGTGCAGAACCTCTCCAAGCAGGGCGACAAGTTCCTGCACCAGATCGAGTGGACCGGCGGTCTCGTGTACGTCGTCTTCTTCGCGACCGCGGGTGCGCACCTGGACGTTCCGCTGTTGCGCAAGCTCTGGCCCGTCACGCTGATCCTCTGCGGTGCGCGCGCCCTGATCAGCTGGGGCCTCGGTCGCATGGCAAGCAGGCTCGCCAACGATCCTCCAAACGTGAAGAAATGGGGCTTTGCGCCGCTTATTTCTCAGGCCGGTCTGGCGCTGGGGTTTGGTGCGCTGGTGGAGAAGCAGTTCCCGGGTTTCGGTACCGAGTTCAGGGCGCTCGGTATTGCCGCCGTCGCTGTGAACGAGATGGTGGGCCCGATCATCTTCAAGCTCGCGGTCGACAGTTCGGGCGAGGCGCGGCCGC
This sequence comes from Polyangiales bacterium, assembly GCA_038230375.1. GTDB lineage: Bacteria > Myxococcota_A > Polyangia > Polyangiales > Polyangiaceae > JANXLV01. Next base: position 122,419 of record JBBRNJ010000011.1, read on the forward strand.
CCGTGCCCGCCCTCGCGGAGGATAGTGCCCATGGGGATCCGCCCGAGCCGCCTCGCGAAGAGCCTACCGCCTCTTCTTCATGAGCACGAAGCGGACTGTCGGCTCGGTCTGGTCGCGTACGCGCGCGCACTGGGTCGCACGCTCCACATAGGCGCGGTACGTGCGCTCCGCGCCGTCAATGTCCTTCACGCGCGGCTCCACGAACGACGTGAGGCGCGCGAGCTCCTTGGCCGAGCACGCGGTCGCAACCACGCGCGTGAGGTCGGGCCCCAGGTCCGCGGGCAGGCGCTTTCGCAGCTCTTCCCAGTGCAGAAGGACATAGTCGGTGGCGTGCGCCCGCGCCGTCCGCCGCGTGAGCGCCGACGCCAGCATGGAATAGAGTTCTTGCGACTTGATCTCTCCGGTGAGCGCGAGCCCGTACGCCTTGTCGAACAGTACGGGGTCGTCGATACCGCCGAGGCCACGCACCGCGATCTGGCGGTCCGAGGGATCCCTGGCCGCGTTCATCGCCTGGATCAGCTCGGCGTAACGCGGCTCCTTCGCCGTGCGCGCGGCGACCTCCACCGCTGCCTGCGCAAGGTCCGGATCCACGGCGCGGTGATCCTTGAGCCACGCACGTGCGAGCGCGTCGAGCCGGGCCGACGCTGCCGGATCGTTCCCCAGCGTGACCTGCGCAATATCCGTGGCGCGCTTGCCCAGGATGTCGTCCTCCGTGGGCTTCTTCTTCTTCGCGTACACGCGCGCGTGAGCATCCAGGCGCGCACGCACGTACGCCTCGAACGCGGGACGCGTGGCGTCGCTCACGGAGGTCTCCGAGAGGCCAGCGAGCACACCGATCACGGTCTGCACGACGTGGCGCTCGTGGTCCGAGTCGAACAGCGGCAGGAGCTCCAGGATCGCATCGGCGGGCAGATCGCCCGAGCGCACCTGCGCGTACGCATTGGAAATGAGCTCGATGCGGCTCGCCGCGTCCAGGCCGCGCGCCTTCGCGAGCGCGAAGAGGCGGTCACGCGGGAGCGCATAGCGGTAGTAGCCGTGATCGCGGTTCGGGTTCACGAAGGTGATGCACCCTGGCTCCTCGCGCGTGACCGGCTTGCCGGGCCGGAGCTCTACGCAGGCCTCGGACTTGTCGGTCTGGTAGCAGATGGGCAGCGTCCACGTGGGCGGTGCGCGCCGCGGCTCTCCAAAGGCGATCCACTCCGACATCTCGAAGGTCAGCGTGGTCTTCACGCCCTTGTCGCAGACGGCCTGCGTGCGCACCAGCGGCACGCCCGCGCGATCCGTGAGCGGATCCAGGATCTGCGCGAGGCTCTTGCCGGAGCCGGCCTCGAGCGACGCAAGGAGATCGCGCGTGGTCGCGGTCTTGTACGCGAAGCGCGTGAGGTAGTCGCGCACGCCGCGCTGGAACGCGTCGCGACCGACGTACCCTTCGAGCATGGCAAGGATGGATGCGCCCTTCCTGTACGTGATGCTGTCGAACGCCTCCATGATCTCGTTCGTGTTGCGCGCGGGTTGTCGCACGGCGCGTGTGCTCGGCAGCGCGTCCAGGTCGAACGTGCTGTCCATCTCGAGCTCGGAGTCGAGGCGCGCACCAAACGCCGGGTAGGCGCGATCCGTGGCGAGGTCCTCCAGCCATGTGGCGAAGCCCTCGTTCAAGAACAGCTCGTCCCACCATGCGGCGGTCACGAGATTGCCAAACCACTGATGCGCGACCTCGTGCGCGATGAGCTGCGCCATCCGTCGCTTCTGCCTTCGCGGCGCGCTGTCCGACACCAGCAGCGCGTCCTCGCGAAAGGTGATGAGTCCGGCATTCTCCATTGCACCAGCGGCAAAATCGGGGACGGCGACCACGTCCAGCTTGTCGAACGGGTAGGGGACCTGCACGTACTCGCCCAGGGTCGCTGTGAGCTTGGCCGTCGCCTCCAGCGCGAGCCCCGCGAGGTCCTTTTTTCCCTTCACGGTGATCGCGCGAATGGGCACGGGTGACGTGGGGCCGTCGCGCACGTCGAAGTCGCCCACGGCGAAGGCGATCAGGTACGTGGGCAGCGGCTTCGTCGTGGCAAAGCGGTAGAGCGTGCCCTCCTTGTCGGTGACCTTGTCGACCTCGCGCGTATTCGCGACGGCCAGGAGGCCCCATGGGGTGCGAATGCTCACGTCGAATGGCGTCTTCCAGCCGGGCTCGTCGAAGCAAGGAAATGCGCGGCGCGCGGATGTCGCCTCGAACTGGGTGAACGCGTAGTAGTGGTCCTTCTCCTTCACGCGATAGAGCCCCGACAGCTCCTTGTCGAAGGGCGCGTCGTACTCGATGATGAGCGTTGCGTTGCCCGGCGCGAGCGGCGCCTGGAATGCCAGGACGAGCTCCTCTTCGGCGTGGTCGCCGAACGCGGCGCGCGTGTGGCTGGTCCCGAACACCTCGCGACCCACGGTCAGGCCGGACACGCGCGTCACGTGCAAGTTGGCTCCGTGGAGCACCACGGCGCGCGTGAGGCGATCGAGCTTCACGTCGATGCGCGCGGTGCCGCTGAACCGCTCGTCGCCAGGCACGATCTTCAAGGACAGCGTGTAGTGCTCCGGCGTCACGCCAGCGGGAAGCCTTCCGTCCTCGCGCTTCGGCGGATCGTCGGCGTCATCGGGCGGCGGCGGACCGGGGTCCAGCAGCGTGACGGACGCCGGGGTGGACGGGGTCTTCGAAGGCTCCTGCGCGTGCTCACCGCACCCGGGCGCAATGCACGCGACCAGGAACAGCAAGAAGACGAGCGCGCGCGGCATGACCGCACGTTCGTAGCAGGTCAGCCCGCGCGGCGCATCGGCGCGGTGAAGAGGCGCGCGACCGACTGGGGGTCGACGCGGCGAACGGGAGCAGACTTGCGCGCCTCGGCCGCTTCCTTGCGCTCGTCGCGGTGCGACTTTGCGAGGGCGACGAACGCGGACGTGAACATGAAGGCGTCCTCGCCGGTGAGCTGCGGGCGCCAGAGCACGGCGGGCGCGCCGCGATGCGGGTAGAGGGACAGCACGAGAGAGCCGGTCTCGTCCTTGACCAACCATCCGAGAAGGCGAAGGCCCTCGACGCCGCGGCGCTGATCGAAGCTGCCCTTGCGCGTCACCGTGTAACAGATGCCGTCGAGGAACCTGTAGACCGTGTTCGCGGTCTCGAGGTGCGTCTCGGCGGAGAAGAACTGCGTGCCCAGGCGAAGCCAGGCGTCGCGGGATGAGCCTTCGAGCTCGGCGAGGAATCCTTTGCGTGCGTCCATGTCGGGAATTCATAAACGCACATGTCGTGCCGGGCGGCATGCGCCGGGAGCACCCCCGGAAATGCCGGCAAAACCGGGATGTTCGGCAATCGGTGTGCCCGGCGCGAGACAATGTAGGTGGGTCTATGTGGAGGGGATGATCCAGGGAAAAGAGTCTACAGGGGGCAGGGGGCGATGATGTAACGTCAGCGAACTTGTCATGTCGCAAGCCCCGCCGAACCTGCCGTCGCGCCTCGCTCATCTCGCCAAGACGCTGGAGTCCCGCTTCCTCGGAAAAGACGAGACCATTCGCCTTCTTCTGATCGCGACGGTTGCCGGTGAGCACGCCGTCCTGATCGGCCCGCCGGGCACTGCGAAGTCCGCGCTCATCCGGATGTTCGCGAAGCTTATCCAGGCCCGCTACTTCGAGTACCTCCTGACGCGCTTCACGGAGCCGAACGAGATCTTCGGTCCCGTCGACATCGCGGCGTTCCGCGAGGGCCGCTACCAGCGTCGCATCGAGGGCATGCTCCCGGAGGCGGAGATCGTCTTCCTGGACGAGGTCTTCAAGAGCAACTCCGCGATGCTCAACGCGCTCCTCACGCTCCTGAACGAGCGTCGCTACACCAGCGGCGGGACGGTGCTGAAGACACCGCTCCTCTCGTGCTTCGGTGCCTCGAACGAGGTGCCCGGCGACGAGAACCTCACCGCCATCTTCGACCGCTTCCTCTTGCGTATCCGCAGCGACAATCTGGACGCCTATCACTTCCAGGATCTCCTCCAGCGCGGAATCCAGCACGAGGTCATGGGGATGACCGACGCGCAGGTCCAGCCCGTGTGCTCCGCATCGGAGATCGCAGCCACGCACCGCGCGTTCGCCCAGCGCATGCGCTTCTCCGAGGAGTTCTTCAGCGCGTACAAGGGCCTCATCTTCCAGATCCGCGCCGAGGGCATCACCGTCAGCGACCGTCGCGTCGTGAAGCTCCTGAAGCTCTTCGCGGCCAGCGCGTTCCTGGACGGTCGGCCGTCGCCCGACCCGAGCGACTTCTTCGTGCTGAAGCACATCTGGAACAACGAAGACCAGGCGGCGATCCTGGAGCAGATCATCACGCCCGTGCTCGAGGCGCACTTCCGCGACAACCCGAACGCACGACGCGTCGGTGCGGTGGGCGTGGGCATCGAGGCGCTGGCCGCGGAGATCGATCGCGTGCGTCAGGTCCTCACTGGCGGCGCAGGCCTCTCCGATGTGCAGCTCTTCAGCCAGCTGAAGGCGCTCAACGAGATCAAGGCGGCGCTATCGTCGTCGCAAGATCCGCGCTCGCGCGAGCTCGTGCAGCGAACGGACCAGCTGCTCGAGGCGGCCTTCCGCAGCGGTCGCTTCGCGCAGCTCTAGTCCGTCATGAAGCTCGTGGCGCTCGACACGTCGACCGAGCTCGGCTCGATCGCGCTGGTTCAAGATGGTCGCGTCCTCCTGTCGCGTGAAGCGCGCGTGTCGAATGCGCACGGCGAGTCATTGATGGTCCTGGTCGACGTGGCGTGCAGGGAGGCGGGCTTTCGTCCCCGCGACATAGACGTGTGGGCGTGCGGCGTGGGGCCCGGCTCGTTCACGGGGGTACGTGTGGCGGTGAGCACGGTGAAGGGCATCGCGTTCGCGACGGGCGCCAAGGTGGTCGCCGTCACGAGCCTGGACGCCGTCTCGTATGGCGCGCTCGACGCAGCGAACGTGCCTCCGGAAGAGCGTTGCTCCACCGTTGTTCTCGGAACGGGCGTGACGATGAAGGGGGAGATCTTCGTGCAAGCCGTCATCGATGGCGCGCTCGTGCGCGAGCCTGTTGCATGCAAACTGCACGCAATGCCGGACTGGCTCCTGGATGTGGCAGGCCCCGTTGCAAAGCTCATCGCGTGCGGAGAGGCCGCGAAGCTCGTGGACTTCACCGGCTTCACGGTCACGTTGCTGGCCGACCCCCCACACGACCTCCCACACGCCGAGGTGATCGCAAGGATCGCAGCAACGCGGACTCCGATCACCGCCGATCTCCTGGAGCCGCTCTATGCACGCCTCCCCGAGATCAGCACCCCAAAACGCTGACCAAAAAAGCAAACACCGCACAGGCCGGAGCGTGTGCGGTGTCTCTGATCGAGGCTGTTCGCTGCCTCGTTGGTCCTCGTGTCAGGGAAGCGCGGCCGTGAGAGTCTTTTCCGCGACGCCCGGGGGCGTGACGAACAGCTGCACGGCCATCTGATCCTTCGGGCCCTGGAAGTAGTCCAGGCGCACAGTGTGGACGCCCGCGACGAGGTGGGCGGCGCCCTTGACGTCGGCCGGTGCGTGGATGCCGTCGTTGTCGATGATCAGCGTGTCGTCGATGTAGAACTTCGCGCCGTCGTCGGAGAGGACGCGGAAGTAGTAGTCGTCTTCCTTCGTCACGTTGACACTGTTGTAGTACTCGATGCCGAACCACTCCGTCCGCGCGTCCACGCCCGGGAAGCCGTCGTTGAAGCCGCGCGGCGAGACGTTGATCTCCTTCGTGTAGAAGGACGCAGTGGGCTTCATCGTCGTGAAGTCGGGGAGCTTGGTTGACGTGGCCGGAATGAAGTACACGACGCCGTGCCAGCTGCCCGGGAGGTTCTGATCGTTGCCGAGCGCGTTCTGGCCGTGGATGACCGGCGCGCCGGACGGATCGACAGCGGGAGCGGCAGACGGAGCCGCTGTGGGCGCTCCAGTCGGCGGGGGGGTGGGCGTGACGCCGGGAGTGCCTGCAGGCGCAACGCCGCCGGCAAAGCGGCCACCTAGCCGCGAGGGCATGCCGCGACCGGTTGCCGGGCCCTTCGGGCGGAGCGTGGGGATCGGCGCCGTCGCAGAGCGTGGGGCGGTGGCTGGCTTCGGTGCTGCCGTCACGGCCGGAGGCGGCGCGGCCTTGGCGGGCTCCTCGGTGCCGGCGTGAAACTCACACGCGATACCCAACGACACGACACCCATCGCCAAGAGACCAAGCTTTTTCATCACACATCCTCCGAATTGGAACGAAGCGGGAACCTACACCGATTTTCGACGTATCACCCCGCGATTCGATGCACTTTCAGTCAAAATCCTCGATTTTCCAGAGGCCTCGCTCCCGCAAGAGCTGGAGCGTGCCGGCGCCGTAGGCCAGTGTGGCGTGGTCGCCGGTCTCCTCGATCTGGGCGGTGGGCAGCGCCTGCTTGAGCGCGGCGAGCACCGCGGAGATCTCGTCCTTGTCGTGCCCCTCCCACGCGGCGCGGAGCTTCTGCGGGTCCAGGCCCTCCTTGTGAGAGTCCGGCACGTAGCGAAGAATCACGTCGTACCGCTTGCGCTCGAGCGCGCGCACGAACCCGAGCACGGCGTGCCGCGGCGTGTCCTGCGCATAGAAATCGATCGACGCGAGATCGACCTTCCATCTGCCGTTCTCGAGCACGAGCTCGAGCTCCTCGCCGTGAGGGCCGGTGAGCGTGGCGGTGACGACGGGCGCACCGGCGGGGCGTGCAAGCGCGCGGCCGATCTCCTTCACCTCTTCGGGGTTGTCCTTCACCATGCGGCGAAACGCCTCGAGCGACATGCCGCGCCGGGCCTCGTCCGAGAGGAGCCGGTAGGCGTCGTCGGCGCGACCGTCGGAGAGGGCCTTCGCGTAGCCGCGGAGCACTGCCTCCGGATCCTCGGCGCGCGCGCCACCGCAACCGATGGCGAGGACACACAGCGCGGCGCTGGCAGCGAGAAGGCATGCCCTACGGGCCCGAGCCGCGGAGAATCTGGAAGGCCGCACGGGTACGTAGCTACCACGGTTCACCAGACGCTTGCCACCGTCACGAGGCGCGCTCCTCCAGGCCGTCCGTGCGCAGACGCATCACGCAATGTTTCTGAAAAAGCGCTACGTTGCGGCCCATGGTCCAGGAGATCCGCGGAGAAATCGACAACCTGCCCATTCTGCCGCTGCGGAACAGCGTGGTGTTCCCGGCGAGCGTCGTCCCGATCAACGTCGGGCGCGCGCGCAGCGTGCGGCTCATCGAGGATCTGCTCGGTGAAGAGCGCGCGGTCGTGGGCATCGTGAGCCAGCGCGACGCGGACAACGACGAGCCGCTGTTCGACGATCTCTACGAGGTGGGGACGATCGCGCGCATCGTGAAGGTGATCCGCCTTGGCCCGTCGAACTACTCCGTCGTGCTGCATGGCCTGTCGCGACTTCAGATGATCGGGCGCGGGAGCCTGGAGCCGTACATGCGCGCGAAGGTGAAGCGCTTGCCGGAGGACCTGGAGCGCGACGCAGAGATCGACTCGCTCGGCGCTGCGCTGCGCGACGCGACACGAAGGCTCATCGCCGTGGTGCCGCAGCTGCCGAAAGAGACCGCCGGGATCGTCGACAACGTGCGCGAGAGCGGGAGCCTCGCGGATCTGGTCGCGTCGAACCTGCCCATCGAGCACGCCAGCCTGGAGGACAAGCAGCGCATCCTGGAGACGCTCGATCCGAAGGAGCGCGTGCGCCAGGTCCTCGCGATCGTCGAGCGCCACCTGTCCCTGTCGCGCGTGAAGCGCGAGATCCAGGACATGGTCACGGACGAAGGCAAAAACCAGCGTGAGATCATCCTGCGCCAGCAGATGAAGAACATCCGCGAGGAGCTCGGCGAGGGTGAGGACGACGAGATCGAGGAGCTGCGCGAGCGGCTGCGTCAGGCTCAGCTCAGCGAGGACGCGCAGAAGATCGCGAAGAAGCAGCTCTCGAGACTGGCCGGCATGCAGCAGCAGTCCGCGGAGTTCAACGTCACCCGAACCTACCTGGAGTGGCTCTCCGACCTTCCGTGGGCGAAGACCACGCCCGACAAGCTCGACGTCGAGGACTGCCGTCGCTGCCTCGACGAGGATCACTTCGGTCTCGACAAGGTGAAGAAGCGCATCGTCGAGTACATGGCCGTGCGCAAGCTGCGCGCGGACAAAAAGGGCCCGATCCTGTGCTTCATCGGGCCGCCCGGCGTGGGCAAGACGTCGCTCGGTCGCAGCATCGCGCGCTCTATGGGGCGGCGCTATCACCGCATCGCGCTCGGCGGCGTCCGTGACGAGGCGGAGATCCGCGGTCACCGCCGCACGTACGTCGGCGCGCTGCCGGGCCGCATCATCCAGGGCCTGAAGAAGGTCGGCACCAAGAACCCCGTGCTCGTCCTGGACGAGGTCGACAAGATGGGCGTCGACATGATGGGCGATCCGTCCGCGGCGCTGCTCGAGGTCCTCGATCCCGCGCAGAACAACAGCTTCCAGGACCACTACATCGACACCCCGTTCGACCTGTCACAGGTCACGTTCCTTGCCACAGCGAACAACCCCGACACGATCCCGGCGCCCCTGTGGGACCGCCTCGAGATCATCGAGGTGTCGGGCTACACGCGCGCCGAGAAGCGCACGATCGCGGTGCAGCACCTGTGTCCCAAGCAGCTGTCCTCGCACGGCCTGACCGACGAGCGCCTGCTCTTCAAGGACGATGGCATCGATCAGATCATCGACGGCTACACGCGGGAGGCCGGCGTGCGCGGGCTCGAACGCGAGATCGGCAGCGTGTGCCGCCACGTGGCCATGCGCATCGCCGAGGGCGAGGACGTGCACCTCACCGCCGACGCGGAGACCGTGCAGAAGATCCTCGGCGCCGCGCGCCACGTGCCGGACCTTGCCGAGCGGCAGAGCGCGCCGGGCGTTGCGACGGGCCTCGCGTGGACACCGTCGGGCGGCGACATCCTCTTCATCGAGGTCACGAAGATGCCGGGCAAGGGCGACCTCGCGGTCACCGGGAACCTGAAGAGCGTCATGCAGGAGTCCGCCGCTGCAGCGATGTCGTTCGTGCGCAGCCGCGCGAAGGAGCTCGGGCTCGACCCCGAGTTCCTGAAGACGATCGACCTCCACCTCCACGTACCCAAGGGCGGCACGCCGAAGGATGGCCCCAGCGCAGGCATCGCCATGTTCTCGGCGGTCGCGTCGCTGCTGCTCGGCGCGGCGATCAAGAAGGACGTCGCCATGACGGGAGAGATCACGCTGCGCGGCAATGTGCTCCCCGTCGGAGGCATCAAGGAGAAGCTCCTCGCCGCGCACCGCGCCGGCATCAAGGAGGTGCTCCTGCCCGAGAAGAACCAGCGCGATCTGGAGGACGTGCCCAAAGACGTCCTGGCAGGCCTCAAGATCCACTTCGTGAGCCGCGTGGACGAAGTGCTGCCGCTCGTTCTGGAGCCGCCGCCGCCTGCCCCGCCGGTGGTCGCGGAAGAGCCACTCGACGACGAGCCTTGAGCGGAGCTACCACGTTGGCCGCTCGGTTCGGCAGGGTCGCGTCGCTCGTGCCCACGCGTGCTGGCAGGGTCACGGTGGGTGCAGGATTCGTGTATTCTGCAGCTATCGGCTTCCTGCCCCTCTTCGGCACCGTAGGCTACGAGCAGTCTCTCGCCGCGGGCCTCTTCCTCCCCGCCGCAGCTGCGATCTGGACGGCGCTCGACGTGTCGGCAGACAAGGAGATCTCCCCTGGTGATGCGGTCACGCGCGGCATCGCGAACGGAGCGGTGCTGGGCGTGCTCGCGCTCGTCGTGTCGGCCCTGCACACGTTGCGCGGCGGCGCGTGCGATCCGTGGGGTGGCGTCTGGTACTACCTGCTGACTGCATTCGCCGGCATCGTGATGGGGGGCGTGTGGGGCGCGCTGTCCGCCGAGGTCGCGCGTCGCGTCCGTCGGCGTCGCACGGTGGCGTGGATCCTGGCCATCGGCGGGCCGCTCGGCTCCGCGGCGATGAGCGTGTGGCGCTTCCGCAGCTCCCCCATGATCTTCGCGTACGACTCCTTCGTCGGCTACTTCAGCGGCACCCTCTACGACACCATCATCGAGCCTGGGCAGGCGCTCACGACCTATCGCGTCGGCTCGCTCGCCTCCGTGACGGCGGTGATCGCGCTGGCAACGTGCCTCGAGCGCCGCGGTCGCACGTACGCGCTCCGTCCGAACACGCGTGCGCGTCAGGCGCTCTTCGGCGTGGCGGCCGCGGTGAGCCTCTTCATCACGGCCCGTGGAGAAGCGCTGGGCCATCACGCAACGTCGGAGTCGATCGAGGAGACACTGGGCGCGCGCAAGAGCGGTACGCGATGCGACGTGGTCTATCCGAGCACCGTGTCCGAGCGCGACGCGGCGCTGCTCCTGCGCGACTGCGAGGAGGACCTTGCCGATGTAGAAGAGGCGCTCGGCGCGCGCGGGCCAGAGAAGATCACCGCGATCTTCTTCCGTGACCCCGCGCAGAAGCGCGTGCTGATGGGTGCAGAGCACACGTACATCGCCAAGCCGTGGCGCAAGGAGGTCTACCTCCAGCTGTCGCAATATCCGCATCCGGTGCTCGCGCACGAGCTCGCGCACGTGGTCGCGGGAAGCTTTGGCAGCGGGCCCTTTCACGTTGCTGGCGGACTCATCCCGAACCCCGGGCTCATCGAGGGCGTGGCGGTCGCCGCCGCTCCGGACGACGACGTGCTCTCCGACGACGAATGGGCGCGCGCCATGAAGGACGCGAAGATCCTGCCGCCCATGCGCACGATCTTCTCGCTCGCCTTCCTGAGCGGGTCGTCCGCGAAGAGCTACACGCTCGCGGGATCGTTCGTGCGGTTCATGATGACGGCGCACGGCAAGGACAAGGTCCGCGCGTGGTACGGGGGCGCGGACATCTCCGCGCTCACCGGGAAATCTTGGGATGAGCTCGAGGCGGAGTATCTGCGCTTCCTCGACACACTGACGCTGCGCCCGGAGGCCGTGAAGGTGGCAGAGGCGCGTTTTGGAAGGCCTGGGCTGTTCGGGCGAACGTGTCCCCACGTGGTGGACGAGCTGCGCCGCGACGCGGACCAGTGCCGCGACTCCCATGATTTCGGGCGCGCTCGCAAGCTCTACGACGCAGCGCTCGCGCGCGACGCGATGGATCTTGGCACCCGCTACGCAAAGGCGCAGATGCTCGCGCGCTGGGTGAAGGAGGAGGAGGGGCGCCCACAGCTGGTCGCGCTCGCCGACGACGAGAAGGTCCCGTCGTCCTACCGCGACAGGGCAGAGGAGGCGCTCGGCGACATCGATCTGCTTCGCGGTCGCCCGGAAGCCGCCATGCATTACGAGCGGGCCCACGCGCGCTCACTGGACGAGGATTTCTTGCGCACGCTGGAGGTGAAGTCACTCGCGTCCAGCGATCCGGATCTCCGCACGCAGGTCCTGGCCATGCTCGTTGGTGACGATGCACACACGCCGGACCCGTTCGTGTTCGGCGTGGAGCTCGCGCGAGGGGAATCGCGCAAGGAGTCGCCGCTGGGGCACTACCTCATGGCACGGCAGATGTCGTCGCGCGGTCGCCACGAGGACGCTCTCCACGAGCTCGACGTTGCGAGGACGAAGGGAGCTTACCCGCTCGCGACCGTGACGAGAGAGGCGCTGCGTCTGGAGGCAGTGAGCGCGTGCGTGCTTTCGGACCGACCGCGCATCGATGCGCTCAAGGTGTCGGTCGCGGCCGCGCTCTCCGGAGGCCGCAAGGAGAGCGTGCTGCGCCTTCTTGGTCGCTGCGCGCGGTGACCTATCGTGGAAACGGCCCCGGCCGCGCGAAGAAATAGCCCTGGAAGAGATCGCAGCCAAGGGCAAGCAGCGCATCGAGCTCGTCCTTTGTCTCCACTCCCTCTGCGACGAGCTCGATCTTCATGTCGCGGCACAGCTCCACCATCGCGCTCACCACGCGCTGCTTGGTGCCGCGCTCGTGGATGTTGCGAATGAGCGCCATGTCCAGCTTCACCACGTCCGGCTCGAGCGCCGTCAAGGTGTTCAGGTTCGCGTAACCGGCGCCGATGTCGTCGAGCGCGATGTGATAGCCGAGCGCACGCAGCGAGGAGATCTTCTTGTCAACGTCGGGGACCGACTCGATCGAGCCGCGCTCCGTGATCTCCAGCACCACGCGCGGCGCCAGGAGAGACAGCGGCGCGACCGCATCGTAGAGCGTCGTGTCCTCCAGGTCGTTCACGTGCAAGTTCACGAAGAGCCGGGTTCCGTCCGTGAGCGCCTCCGCCACCGCGAGCACGTGGCCGCGGATGATGCGACCTAGCGACTGCACCTGGCCGAAGCGCTCCGCCTCCGAGAACAGGTCGCCGGGGTTGCGCAGCCGTGTGTCCGTGCTGCGCGCGAGCGCCTCGTACCCGATAGGCTGGTGAAGACGCCAGGAAACGATGGGCTGATAGACCATGTAGACGCCACCGAACGCGCGTTCCAGGTCCACCATGCGCTCCGATCTTGTGGCCTCCTCTTCGTCGTGGTGGCTCGCGATCTCCGTTGCACGGCGCTGCCTTCGCGCCGCGCGCCCGGCCGTCATCGCGTCGTCGGCAGCGCGGAGGAGGTCCGGCATGCTCACGGGTTTCACGAGGTAGCGAAGCGCGCCCTCCTCCAGCGCCCGTGCCGCCGTCTCGATCGTGGCGGTCGCGGTGAGCACCACGAAGGGGATGTCCCGGTCCTTCCTGCGCACTTCAGCGAGCAGCTCGGCGCCGCTCGTCCCTCGCATCGCGATCTCGCTGATGATGGCGTCGAAGCCGATGTCGTCGAGCGCACGCAGCGCCGTCTCTGCGTCCGGAGCGCATTCGACCTCGTACCCGCGCGCGAGCAAGAAGCGCCGGTACGCGAAGGCGAGCCGGTCCTCGTCATCGACGATGAGGATGCGGCCCAGGCGAGGAGCGACCACGGGGCGCGCTGCACCCGGGCAGGGTAATGAAGGGGTCACGCACCACTGAACGGATCCGTGGGTGCGAGCTTGAGCGAAAGTGTCAGCCCTTTGACGTGGGTGCTGCGTCGGACGCGCCGACGGGGCGTACGTGCTTCTCGAGCGTGGACAGACGCTGCAGGACCTCCGAGTTCATGCGATCGAGCTTCTCGTGCATGTGCTGGATCTGCAGCTCGGCCTTCAGGTTGACCTCGTACTCGATGTCGTTCTGCACCTTGTCGTGCGAGGCCTGCCTGTTGGAGCTGAAGAGGAGCAGCGTGCTCAGGATGATCGCCTCGAGCGAGACCACCATGGTGAGCAGACCGAACGGGAACGGATCGAAATTGCCGAACGGCAGCACGTGGACGTTCGTGATGATCCAGAAGAAGAAGATGAAGATGTGGAGGATCAGGAACTCGATGCTGCCGGAGAACGTGGCCACGCCGTCCGCCACGCGCATGATCAGGTTGCGCTTGTCTTCCACCGCGTCGTTGACGTTGCGCGTGGCCTGGTTGCGCAGGAGCAGCGCGGTCGCGCGGAGGCGACGTCCCGTTGCAGACAGCAGGTCCATGGCGGCAGCGGGCTTCACGCGAAAGAGCTCGTCGAGGTCAGCGCGATCGATGAGGAGCGCCTCGCCCGCCTTCACGACCACCGCGGATGCAGTGCGCGGGCCGGCGTCGAGCAAGGAGATCTCTCCGAAGAAGTCGCCGGGGCCGTTGTGCTCGAGCGTGACGCGCTCGCCGGTCTTGTTCTTCACGAAGACCTCGACGGCGCCGGACATGAGCACGTACATGCTGTCGCCCGGGTCTCCGTACGAGAACATCGTCTGACCCTCTTCGAGCTGCACGACCTCGATATGGGTGGCCAGCGCCTCGCGCTCCGCCTCGTCCAGCAGCGAGAAGATCGGGATGTTCGCAAGTGCATCGACTTTCGACATGGCGGGCACCGTTAGCATGAGGGGTGTGGGTCGGAGCGTTGCTGAAGCCTCCGCAAGGAAGGCAGCCGGGCATCGTCGAGCACCGTTGACTGTGCATGCGTTCAGTATCAAAGTCGAGGGGTGCGGCTACCTCGAAGTGCCTGGCCCAATTCACTCGCGCTGTTCATTCGCGAGACCATCCTGCCCTCCGCGCGCGCGCGTGGACTGCGTGGACGCGTCGCCGTCTTCGAGGTGCAGGAGGGACGTCGCGGAGAGTTCCTGATCGTCCTCACCATCGCGAGCGAGACAGCGGTCGGCGTGAAGCTCCGAGGGCGCCGATGAGCGCGCGTCCGTTCGGCGCCGCTCAGCGTGACGCGGGCGGGAAGCGCACTTGCGCTGCGAAGACGGTGTCCAGACCGCCTGCATCGAAGCCGCCGCCGGTCACATACAGGAAGCTTCCTCCTACGACCGCGGACAGGCTCGTGCGTCCTGCGGGCATGTCCACGAGCTTCGCCCACGACGCGATCGCACCGGCTGCATCCATCTGCCCCACGAACACCGACGGGCTTCCGTTGGCCGAGAAGATCTCGCTCTTGCCACCCACCGCAAACACAAACGAGTCCACGGCGGCCGCCGCACCGAATGACGTGGGCTGCGGCAGCGGCGCGACCGCGAACGGCGCCCCCGCCTTGCCCGCGGTGACCTGCGCGCCCATGCCGGTGGCCACCACCTGGTTGGCTCCGCCATCGACCGGCGCGTTGTAGCCGCCCAGCACGTACACGAACGGCTGCGCGAATGCATAGGCGGGATGCCCACGGAAGCCCTGTAAAAAGCGCTGCTCCGTGAATGCACCAAGGGCGCCTGCGTCGTCCAGTGGCGCAGTGATGAGGCTCACGCCGTCGCCCTCTGCGGTGGTGCGCGAGAACATCGTGTAGAGCGTTCCGTCGGCCACGTTGCCGGTGGAGTAGAGGACGCGCACGCCGCTCGGTAGCGAAGACATGGGCGCGAACGCGGACAGCGTGCCGTCATCCGCGAGGGTCGCCACCTGCGGCTTGCCTTCGTACGGAGACGTCGCCCCTGCCGTGGCCGTGGCGTAGATGCCGTCCAGGAGCACGATGCTGCTGCCGCTGGCCACCGCGGTGCACGAGTTCACGGCCGCGGGCGTCGTGCCAGCCTTGATCCACGGGCCGAGCGAACCATCCGCGGCGATCTTCGCCACGTCGACCTCGTCGATGTCCTTGAATGCCATCGCGCCCTTCGGCTTGTAGTTGCCGCCGATCACCACCAGGTATCCGTTCGCGACCACGGAGCAGTGGTTCGCGCGCGGCACTGGAAGCGGCGCAAGCGCCTGCCACGCACCCATCTGCCCATTCGCTACGGGTACCGGTGCGGGCGCGGGTGTGGCGGTGGAAGAGGAGCTGCAACCAGCGCCGATCGCAAACAGCGCGGAGGATGCGAGAGCAAGTGAAGCGGCGAGGAGAGCCTTGTGCAGCATGGGATCAGGGCCTGGTAGCAAACAATTTGCCTTCA
>JBBRNJ010000012.1:0-134635 GCA_038230375.1 Polyangiales bacterium
CGTGACACTCCGCGTGTCCGGCGTGGAGGTCGCGCGCGGCGAGCTCGTGCAGATCGACGGCGAGGTCGGCGTGCGCATCCTGGAGAGAGTGAGCCCATGAGGGAAACTCTCAGGGCTCTCGGGGTCGTTGTATTCTGCACGTTTCTTGCAGCGTGCGATTCGAAGAGCGGCGGCAGCGCCGGGCCCGCGACGACCAGTACCGCGCCCGCCATGTCGGTTGCAGGTGGCGGCGACGGTGCGCCTCTCGGATCCGCAAGGCCCGCGGGCTCGTCGGGCGCCGGCACGGCAAGCGTGGCCTCGTGGGCGGGCACGTACACGAGCAAGCAGGCCCCGGAGCCCGCGCCGCGAAAGGCGGAGGACGACGGCTCACAGGGCGTCGGCGACGGAACCATCACGCTCTCGGTCGAGGACAAGACGGCGAAGGGCACCCTGGACGGCGCGCTTGGCGAGAGCGTGCTCACTGGCACGAGCTCCGGCGACACCATGAGCGGCACGCTGTACCCGAAGCAAGCGTCGCCCACGAGCTTCTACGGCACCTGGGTGCTCGAGAAGAAGGATGGCGCGCTCTCGGGGAAGATCGTGGCGTCGCGCGGGAATGCTGGCGCCGTGCGCGAAGCCGCGCTCACGTTGAAAGGGAAGTGACGGTGTACGGAGAGACTCGTTACCTGGCCTGGGCGATCTCGCGCTACGCGGGCGTGCAGCATGATCTTGCGTCGAGCGGGATCCGGAGCGTCCCATGGGCCGAGATGGTGGGCGAGGCCGGCAAGGCGACGCCCATGCCTGACATGGACGATGCTCGCGTGCTGGCTTCGTTCCATGGTCGCCTGGCGACCTTCCTTGGCCAACCGGAGAGGGAGCTCACGCCAGCGCTGGGCACATCGCACGCGCTGTGGGGCGCATACGCGGCGCTGCTCTCTCCTGGTGACGAGATCATCGTGGAGAATCCCGTCTACGAGCCGCTGGTCCGCATGGCCGACGGGATGGGCGCCAAGGTCGTGTACACGGAGCGCCGTGCGGAGAACGGATGGCAGCTCGACATCGCGGACGTGCGCAGGCGCTTCTCCGACAAGACCCGCGCGGTTGCGATCACGAACCTGCACAATCCGACCGGCGTACGCACGCCGGACGACGTGATCGCGGAGCTTGCGCGGCTGTGCGCCGAGCACGACGCGCACCTCGTCGTCGACGAGGTCTACGCTCCGTTCGCGTCGCCGCTCTTCTCCGCTGATGCGCAGAGCGGAGAGGGTACAGCGCACTGGCCCGACGGCGCGCGCCGCCTGGGCGACAACGTGGTCACCGTCGCGAGCTTGACGAAGGTGTACGGAGCGGGGCCTCACCGGGTCGGATGGATCTGCGCGAGCGAAGAGGTGACCACGCGTGCGCGCAACGCGATGCTCTCGAACATCGGGCATCTGCCGTGGAGCCACGCCGCGCTCGCGTGCGCGGTGATCGATCGCGTGCCTTCGCTGGTCGCCCGCACGCGGCGTGAGCTCGGTCGAAAACGCGAGAAGGTCGCCGCGCACCTCCAGCGTTTCCCCGCGTGGCGGTACTCGGCCCCCGAACACGGGCTGTTCGGTTTTGTGTGGAGCCCGGGGCGCCGCGATCTGCGCGCCGACATCGAGGCGTGGAACGCCAAGACCGGAGCGCTGGTCGTGCCGGGCAGCTTCTTCGGCGCGGAGAGCGGCTTCCGCATCGGGTGGTCGCTGCCCGAAGAGAAGCTCGACGCGGCGCTCGAGAAGCTGAGCGAGCTGCTGGCGTGAGGGGGAGCGCCGTTCAGCCAGGCGGCGCGTACTTTCTGCAGGTGGCGCCACGCGGTGCTTGCCGCGTGCGGATCGCGCACCACCTTCTCCACCAGGTAGAGCCTGTAGTCGAAGGGAAGCGGCGCGCCCAGGTCCATGGTGACCGCGTGGTACGGCGGAGCGCGACGGCTCTGGAAGTACATCGCAAAGCTCACGCGCGGCCCCGAGGCAAGCTCGCTGGAGCGCGCGCCCCAGTGAATGAGATGCGTGCTCCAGCACATCACCGAGCCTGCGCGGGCAGGCACGGCGCGCACGCTCTGGAGCTCGGCTCCGCGGAGCGCGATGTCTCCGTCGCCGACCTGCGGCGTGGCGCCGGGACCATCTGAAACTCCGCGCCGAGCACGGGCCCTAGCAGGCCGCCGAGCCTGGCCAGGACACGATAGAACTGATCGAACAACAGCGCGTAGCGCGCTGGATGGCCCGCGGCGGTGACTGCCAGCACGCACGCGCGCAGCGCCTCGATCTCCGCGGGCTCGAGCAGCGGCGCGGTCAAGAAGTAGCCCTCCTTGCGAAGGCAGGCGAGATGCCGGGCAGCCAGAGCGCCATCCACGGCATACGGCGGCGACGCGACCGCAAACGGCTCGTCGGTGATCGTGCAGCTGGGCACGAGCTGTCGCCAGTAGTCCGCGGAGGCGGCCTGGCCGCGCCGGAACATCTGCAGCATGGCCTCGGGGCTCTTGGGATCCATCAACGGCCCATTCGTACCGGCGCCCCGGAGTGCATGCAACCTACAAGTTCTTGCGGCGGCGCCTCATCACGTCGGAATGGCTCTGGGCCGACCGACCAGCGTCACGATCGCGACGCCCGTCAGGATGAACGTACCCGCGACCAGCGTTCGCCCCGTCACGCCCTGACCCAGCTGCACCCACGCGATCAGCGCCGTCACCACCGGCTGCAGATAGATGTAGATGGTCACGATGGTGGGCGTGGTCCGCGCGAGCGCCCACGCATTGAACGCGTACGCGATGATCGTGGGCACCGCGATGATGTATGCAAGATACATCATTCCGCGCGTGGTCAGCTCAGGCAGCTGGTGCCAGAGCGGCAGCGCGCCGAACGGCGAGAACCCGAGCGCGCCCCACGTGAAGAGCCACGTGACCACACGCAACGCGCCATACTTCTGGACGATCTTGCGCGAGAGCACCAGGTAGAGCGAGTACGCGATGCTGTTCGCGGCCACGAGCAGCGCGCCCTTGTCGATCCTTCCGATGCCCGTGAGCGTGAGGACCCCCGCAAGCGCGCACCCAAGACCCAGCACCGTGCGCGCGCGAAGCACGTCCTGGCGCATGAGGACCGCCAGCACAGCTGTCACCACCGGGATCGTCGCGCCGACCAGCATGACGGCGAACGGGGTGGTCAACCGGAGCCCCATGAGGAACATCGCCTGGTTCAGCGAGATGCCGAGCACGCTCAACCCCATGAGCTTCCAGTGCTCTCGAAAGGGGATGGGCGGGTACGTGTCGTTGCGCGGCAAGAGGCGCGCGATCAGCTGGAAAGCCTGGAAAAACAGCGCTCCGCCGAGCATTCGACCCATGGCCAGCGCTTCGGCGGGAATGCCCTCGCCCCCCAGTGTGCTTGGCAACATGGCGACCTTGGACTCCACCGCTTGAGAGCCGAACGCCACTTGCACGACCAGCAACGCGAGATGGACCTTGGCCTTGCTGAATGTCTGCACAGCGGAGGGGCGGTCGCCCTTCTGTGGTGCCTCTTCTGCCTTCGGGCTCAACGATCCGCTTAATAGCGCAACCTGCTAGACTGCAGCCCGTATGTCGGCAACTGGCGCCCCTATTTCGGGGCGCTCGCCTGAAATGCAAGAGGCCTCGAGCCATCCATGTGGAACACACTCCCGCTCTTCGGAACCCTGGTCCTCTTCGCCGTGATGGTCGCCGCCGGCTACACCTTCGCGGTGTCGCTGTCCGCGGGTCGCACGGGTAGCCTCCGGACCCTCGCCGCCGCGCGCCTGTCCGCGTACGGCACCTGCGCGCTCATCCTCACCGCGGTGCTCTGCCTCGCGTATGCGTTCGTGAGCCACGACTTCCGGCTCCGCTACGTGGCGCACTACTCGGACCGCAGCATGTCGCTGACCTACCTGCTCACGTCGCTCTGGGGCGGGCAGGACGGGTCGCTGCTGTGGTGGTTGTTCCTGCTCAGCACGTACATCGCGGTGTGCGTGAAATGGCTCGGAAAGCGCTACGTCGAGCTGCAGCCCTACGTGATCGCCACCCTCATGGCCGTGGTCGTCTTCTTCTGCGTGCTGATGACGTTCGCGGCGAACCCGTTCTCCACCAGCGTCGCCGGCGCGCGTCTGGACGGCGAGGGACTGAACCCGCTGCTCCAGAACTTCTACATGATCATCCACCCGCCGAGCCTCTACATCGGGTTCGTCGGTTGCACGATCCCGTTCGCGTTCGCGGTGTCGGCGCTCGTCACCGGTCGGCTCGACATCGAGTGGATCCAGGCGACCCGCAAGTGGATGCTCTTCGCCTGGCTCTTCCTCTCCATCGGCAACACGCTCGGCATGCTCTGGGCCTACGAGGAGCTCGGCTGGGGCGGCTACTGGGCCTGGGATCCCGTGGAAAACGCGGCGTTCATGCCATGGCTCACCGCGACGGCCTTCGTGCACTCGATCATGATCCAGGAGCGCCGCGGCATCTTCAAGGTGTGGAACGTCGCGCTCATCAGCATCACGTTCTTCATGACGATCTTCGGGACGTTCCTCACGCGCTCGGGCGCCATCGCCAGCGTGCACTCGTTCGCGCAGAGCGGCATCGGAACCTACTTCGTCTACTTCCTGGTCGTGGTCGCGGTCTTCGCGTTCACGCTCATCCTGTATCGCTGGCCCGAGCTGCGGAACATTGCGCCCACGAAGGAGCTCCGCATCGGCGCCATCGCCGCGGGCTGGGCCATGCTGCTGATGCTCGTGTTCGCGTACTGGGTTGCGTCCAAGGTCGGCGGAAACGCGCTGGATGCGGCGGCCGCGAAGGACGTGATGAGCCCCGACGCGCTCTCGGCGTTCAACCTGAAACGCACGCTCATGAAGGTGTTCGTGTTCGCGTTGCTTGCGGGCGGCGCGGTCTACGCCGGCATCGAGCTCGTGTTCCGGCGCATCACCAAGGGCGTGCCCACGCAGAGCAAGCTGCCTGGCTTCGAGTCGCTCATCTCGCGCGAGTTCACGTTCATGCTGAACAACCTCGGGCTGCTCTCGTTCCTTCTGTTCGTGGTGATCGCCACCACGTTCCCGATGGTGAGCGAGGCGCTCTGGGACGAGAAGGTGAGCGTGGGTCCGCCGTTCTACAACGCGTGGGTGCAGCCGCTTGGGCTCACCATCTTCGCGGTCATGGGCGTTGGCACGCTCTTCGGCTGGAAGAAGACCACCGGCTCCGCGCTGCGCCAGAACTTCATCTTCCCGGGCGCGGTGTTCATCGGCGCGGTGGCGCTCCATTTCCTGCTGGGCAACTGGCTGCACCATCCCGCGATCGTGTGGGGGGACCCGCTGTACACCGGCGCGCTCGGCAAGGCGCTGCAGGCGTTCAACGCGGTCACGCCGGTGCTCGGCTTCTCGCTCGTCTGCTTCAATGCGTCGGTCGTCATCCAGGAGTTCCAGCTTCTCTTCAAGGCGCGCGCGAAGAGCGGCGCGGACAAGACACCGTCGTGGCTCTGGTACGCGGGGTTCTTCCCGGGCCTCATCTACACGCTGTTCTCGCTGCCGCATACGGGTCGGCGCCGCTACGGCGGGTACATCTGTCACCTCGGCATCATCCTCATGACCTTCGGCTTCACGGGGCACTCGTGGAACCAGGATCAAGAGGCCACGCTCACGCCCGGACAGACCATGCAGGTCGAGCGCCTCACGCTCACGTACAAGGGCCCGCGCATGGAGGTCGACACCGGGAAGCGAATGATCTTCGCCGACGTCGAGGTCACGGAGAACGGGAAATCCCGGGGAACGCTGTCGCCCGCCAAGTTCATCTACAAGAAGATGCCAGAGTCGCCGACCACCGAGGTCGCGATGCTGCACTCCATCCGCGACGATCTCTACCTCGTCGTCGGCACCATCAATCCGGAGACGAAGGCCGCATCGATACAGGTCCATGTGAACGCCCTGGTCGGCTTCATCTGGTTCGGGTGCATCGTGCTGATCTGTGGCTCGTTCCTCTGCATGTTTCCCGAGTTCGACCCGGAGGAGTCGCGCGTGTGGCGCGTGGCGCGAGGTACGGCTGCGATAACCGCGAGCGTGACCATCGGCATCATCCTGGCGCTGTTGCCCACGCCAGCGTTCGCGCAGACGGGGTCCAGCCAGCACGCAGGCGTCGTCCACATCGAGAGCGTGCAGGAGCGCGACCTCTTCGGCCAGCTGCGATGCATGTGCGGGACATGCGCGCGTGACCTGCTCTCCACCTGCTCGTGCGGCGAAGCGGATGAGATGCGCTCGCGCATCCGCGCGAAGATCGCCGCTGGCGAGGCCCGCGACAAGATCATCTCGGACTACGCGGCGGAGTACGGAATGGAGGCCCTCGCGGTACCGCCGAACAGCGGCGCAATGCGTGCAATCTACATCGTTCCACTCGCGGGCATCGTCTCGGGCGGCCTTGGCTTCGCGTACCTTGCGACGCGCTGGCGGTCGAAGGAGAAAAAGGCGCTGGCCGAACGCGCGGCCGCCGGGCCCGACGCCGCGGGCGGTGACGGGAAGGACGACAAGAAGGACGGCTACGATGCGCGCCTCGACGAGGAGCTCGCTGACCTTGACGACAACGCGTGAGACCCATGGATCGTGCTAAAAATGCCGCGCGGAAGCGTCTGAACGTGCCCACATGATCACCACGAACCTCAAGATCGCCATCGCGGTCGGCTTTGCCGTCCTCTGGTCGGGTGCGGTGTATTTCCTGCCCGCGTCCCAGTTGATCCTGGGCCTGTGCGGCGGAGCGCTGCTCATCTCCGTGCTGTTCTTCTGGAACAGCCTGCGCACGCTCGGCGGTGACACGGACGTCCCCGACGAGGCAACGCGCACGGTCGAGCACGGCCCGCTCGAGGCGATGATCGCGCGCAAGAAGATGCTTCTTCTGTCGCTCAAGGATCTCGACAACGAGCGGAAGCTCGGGAAGATCCTGCCGGCGGACTTCGAGGACGTCTCCTTCCGCTACCGCGAAGAAGTGAAGTCGCTGATGCGTCAGATGGATGCTGCCGCGGAGCCCTATCGCGCGCGCGCCGAGGATCTCGCGACCAAGCATCTGCGTGATCAAGGGCTCATGCCGCGCGACGATCAGAAGGCCGTCTCCGACGCGGAGCGCGCCACGCGAAAGCAAGACAGCGTGGAGAAAGCCGCCGCGACCGTGCTGGAGCGCGACGCGCGAGCGGACGAGAGCGACGGCGACGACGACGACGACGACGACGCGCCGGTGGACTCCAGGGCGATCACGAAGCCCAACACCATACCGCTCGCCGCGCGTCCTAGCAGGCCCCCGCCTGCAGAGGAGAAGGCCGCGGAGACGCTGCTCTCCACGAAGAAGAGCCTCGACATCGACCCCGCAAAGCTCGAGGCCGGCGGATCGATCGGCCGAAGAGCGTGTCCGTCGTGCAAGGCCTCCAACGAGCCGGACGCGAAGTTCTGCAAGGAGTGCGCAGCACCCCTCCGCGGCAAGACCGAATCGCTCGCGGCGCAGAAGGCGGAGCCCGAGGCGCGCGCCTTGGCGGCGACCGCCGAACCTGCCGAGACACTCGAACGCGACGATGCAGACAAGACGGCCAGCAAGACGGAGGGCGCGACCGATGCGTAGGCTCGTGGTTCCCGCAATCCTCGTTCTCGCTGCGAGCACGCTTGCGTCCGCAGATGTTCGCGCGGCTGGTCCCGCGCCTGCTTCATCTTCATCTGCCGCGTCTGCTTCATCTGCCGCAGGCGCTGCAGCAGGTGCGGTCGCCTCGCCGCACGGCCCCGGTGGCGCGATCCAGCTGGGCGACGAGGGTGACGACGACGGACAAGCGTTGCCCCCCGGGCATCCCGGCGTTGGCGGTCCCGGCGCTCAAGTTGGCGGAGATCCGCACGCGGCGCATGCTGGTGGCAACGCCGGTCAGCAGCCGAACGGCACGTTCGAGCCGCCGCCGGATCTGACGGAAGAAGCCATGGACCTCCCGCCAGGTGTCATCGTCGCGCAGATCGTGGATCCCACGGAAAAACCCCTGCCGAATGCGATGGTCACGGTCGGCATCCTGAACAACTCCGTCGCGAAGGGCGAGAGCCGCAAGAAGGTCGTCCGTCAGGCGAACGCGCAGGGTGAGCTCCGCCTCGATCACCTGGAGACTGACAGCCACATCGCCTACCGCGTCACCGTGCCCATGGACGGCGCGACGTTCGCGGCGAATCCGTTCCGTCTGCCCGAGAAGCACGGCATGCGGGTCAGGCTGCACGTGTACCCCGTCACGCACGACGTGGAGAGCGCGCTCATCGTCACGCAGTCGATCGTCTACGTCGAGATGAAGGACGATCGCGTGCAGATCCAGGAGGCGATCAGTGTCTGGAACTTCGGCGCCGTGACCTGGGTGCCAGAGAACGTGATCCTCACGTTGCCCTCGAACTTCACGGGCTTCTCCACGCAGCAAGGCATGACCGACACGGGCGTGGACAGCGTCGACAAGGTCGGCGTGAAGATGAAGGGCACGTTCACGCCCGGCCGCCACGAGATCGAGTTCCGCTGGCAGCTCCCGTACGACGGCGAGGCGCAGGTGCTCTTCGACGCCGGGATGCCTCCGCACCTCGCGGCGGCGCGCACCATGGCGCCCGCATCGAAGTCGATGACGTTCAGCGCGACGGGCTTTCCCCCCGCGGTCTCGCGCACGGACGGACAGGGCCAGCGCGTGCTCGTGAGCGAGCGCCAGTTGAGCCGCGGCGAGCCCCCCCTGAAGGCGCTACACGTCGAGCTGCGTGATCTCCCCACGCAGGGGCCCGGACGCTACATCGCGACGTCCTTGACCGTCGTGGGGCTGGCAACGGGCATCGCGCTGGCCCTCCAGGGTCGGAGCGCCAGGGACCGCCGTTCGCAGTCGCGCAAGAAGGACCAGAAGGACATCCGCAAGGAGCTGCTCGCGGAGCTCTCGGGCCTCGAGGACGCGCACAAGCGTGGCGACATCGGGCCGCAGACGTATGCACGCGCCAGACGCGAGCTGATCGACCAGATCGCGCTTACTTTTGCGCCCGCGCCCACCGCTGCCACCGCGGCTTGAGCGAAGGCCCCGCCCGCACACGCGCCCTCTGGATAACTTGCCCGAAAGCCTGTGGGTGCCCCTGCTGGTAGGCCTGCGGAGGGCTCGGGGGAATCGTGGGATTCTATCCTACCCAGACTTACTCCCGCGCCTTTCCCGCCCGAGCCCACAGCCGCCGAGGCGGATATCCTGCGCGACTACATAGGCTTGTGGGGTTTTCCCCGGTTCCCACAGGGCCTACTAAGACGACGGTTAAATATATATTCTATGATGGGATAGGGATAGGTGGTCTCACATCCCCTTACCGGAAGGCTGGTCATTGCCAGCCTGAGGCCAGAGCAACAACGGAGCGAAGTGAGCAAGTGCGCGGCGATGGTCCGGCGCCCCTTGACCCCGAGTCGCAACCAGGAGAAGGAAGGAGCCTGCGAGGGTGCCGTGGAGCTGACTGCTGCGAAGAAAGATCTCCTGAAGCTGGTGAACCGCATGCAAGCGGTCGCCGAAAAGAAGAGCACCATGCAGGTGCTCTCGAACGTGTTGCTTGCGGCCGAGGGCAACGGTCAGCTTCGGCTGGCAGCCACCGACCTGTATCTCGGTCTGCTCGGCCGCATCGAGGCCAGCATCGCCAAGCCTGGCAGCGTCGCCGTGCCCGCGAAGGATCTGTTCGAGCGCATCAAGAACATGCCCGACGGTCCGATCGTGATCGCGACCCAGGACAACGGTCAGACCACGCTGAAGGCCCAGGGAACGGCCCGTCGGTACACGCTTCGCGGCGTGCCGGGTGAGGACTTCCCGCCGCTCCCGCAGCCGCAGGAAGGCTCGCCCAGCTACTCGCTGGACGTGCTGGCGCTGAAGGAGCTGATGGACAAGACCCACTTCTCCATCTCCACCGACGAGACACGCGCGCACCTGAACTCCGCGCTCTTCGAGTGGGAGGGCGACACCGTGCGCATGGTCACCACCGACGGACATCGCCTGTCGAAGATGGAGATCAAGGTCCCGGGCAAGCACGCCACCACGTCCATGCTCATCCCGCTGAAGGCCATCAACGAGCTGCGCAGGCTCTGCGACGAGGCGATCGCGGAGAACACGTCGGACAAGCCGGCGACCATCTCGATCATCGAGAGCGGGTCGTCTGCGTTCTTCCAGACGGGAGGCGTCACGTTCAGCGTGAAGCTCGTCGAGGCGAAGTTTCCGCCGTACTCGCAGGTCATCCCGCAGAACACCGACAAGATCGTTCGTGCACCGCGCAGCGGGCTCCAGGACGCACTGCGCGCCGTCTCCATCGCCTCCAGTGAGCGCACGTTCGGCGTGAAGCTCTCGGTGCAGAAGGGCACCATGCGCATCACCAGCGAGTCGCCCGAGAGCGGTGAGGGCTTCGACGAGCTCCCCGTCGACTACTCCGGACCGAACCTCTCCATCGGCTTCAACGCGAAGTACTTCCTGGACGTGCTCGCCGCCCTCACCGACGACGAGGTGGAGCTCGCGCTCTCCGGCGAGCTCGATCCTGCGGTTGTGCGGCCCTCCACGGCGTCCAAGACCGCGGGTGCGGAAGGCCGCGACTTCCTGGCCGTCGTCATGCCCATGCGCATCTGAGGTGGGTGTATAGGCCGTGCGGAGCCTCCACGTCAGTGAGCTTGCTGCGCGGGGGTTTCGCAATCTCCGCGGCGAGCCGCTTCGCCTCGGGCCGCGGTTCACTGTGCTCTCGGGCGACAACGGGCAGGGCAAGTCGAACGTGCTGGAGGCGCGCTCCGTGGCGCTCACGTCCAAGAGCTTCCGCACGAGCAAGCTGAGCGAGCTGCTCTCCCACCAGAGGACGAAGCAGGAGGACGGCGAAGAGGCGATCGCCACGGTGCGCGTTCACGTCGTCGAGGACGGCTCACCGCGTGTCCAGACGGTCGCCCTGCGCAAGGGGCAGCGGCTCGTGAAGATCGACGACAAGCGGCCTGCGTCGCTGGCGGAGTACGCCGTGCAGTCGCCGGTGGTGGTGTTCCACCCGGGCGAGCTCTCGCTCTCCATGGGGGCGAGCGCGGAGCGACGACGCTTGCTGGATCGCGTGGCGCTCTACAGCGCGCCGGTCGCATTGGACTCGCTCGAGCGATACACGCACGCGATGCGCGCACGTCAGAAGGTGCTCGCCATGCGCGGCGCTGGGGCGTCGGACCTGGGTGACTGGGAGGCGCTCATGGCGGAGCATGGCGCTGCCACCTGCGAGCATCGGAGGCGCGCAGCCGAGAAGCTGGGCGCACGGGCGAGCAAGGTGTTCGGTGAGATCGGGAGCCCAGGCATGGCGCTCTCGGTGACGTACGCGCCGGGTGGTCCCGAGGACCCGGAGGAGCTCCGTCACGCGCTCGCCGAGCTGCGGGCTGCCGACATGCGCAGGGGGAGCGCGAACAAGGGTCCGCATCGTGACGATCTCGCGCTCGCCCTGTCCGCCCATCCAGCACGGGGCACGGCGTCGCAGGGGCAGCACCGGGCGATCGTGCTGTCGCTCAAGGCGGCCGAGATCGCCGAGATCGGCGCAGCGCGCGGCGTGCGGCCCATCCTTCTCCTGGACGATGTGTCGAGCGAGCTCGATCGCGAACGCACGCGCGCGCTCTTCTCGTTCCTGCGCGCGCAGGAGGGACAGGTGCTCCTGACCACGACGCGACCGGAGCTGATCGACATCGCGCGGTCCGATGAACGCGTGGATTACACGGTTTGCGACGGCGTGGTATCGGCCCTCGTTGGCGGCTGATCGATGTGGGCTGAGAAGCCCCTGCCGCGCGTTGCGCAGTACGTTCCCAAGAAACGGCAGAACAGGCCTCTGTGGTGGACGGTAAAGTGACGAAATGACAAGAATTTGGGCGCCGGGTTCGCTTGCGGCGAGCGCCCATTTCGGGTAGGATTCCGGGGCTGGTCCAGAGGGGGGTGGAACGGCTTTTCCGGCAGCGCACTGATCAAACGCGCAAACCGGGCTCCCCTCAAACGACGCAATCAAACGAACATGACTGAACCGAGCTCCACGACCGCGACGGTGGCTTCTCCCAGTGCTGCGCCGGCCGCCTACGGCACCGAGAGCATCACGGTCCTCGAGGGACTGGAGGCCGTGCGCAAGCGGCCCGGCATGTACATCGGCGACGTTCACGACGGCTCCGGTCTCCACCACCTGGTGTGGGAGGTCGTCGACAACGCAGTGGACGAGCACCTGGGCGGCTTCTGCAGCCTGATGAACGTCACCATCCACTTCGATGGCAGCATCACGGTGGAGGACAACGGACGCGGAATTCCCGTCGGTCGCCACGCGGACATGTCGAAGAAGCTCGGACACGACATCGACACGGCGGAGGTCGTCATGACCATCCTGCATGCCGGCGGCAAGTTCGATCACTCCAGCTACAAGGTCTCGGCCGGGCTGCACGGCGTTGGCGTCAGCGCAGTGAACGCTGTGAGCGAGCAGCTCAAGCTCGAGATCCGTCGTGATGGGCACGTGCACTTCCAGGAGTACCGTCGTGGCGCTGCGGTCTCGAAGATCGAGATCATCGGCGACACGGACAAGAAGGGCACGAAGATCACCTTCAAGCCCGACACCGAGATCTTCACGATCACGGAGTTCAGCTACGACATCCTTGCCAACCGTCTGCGCGAGCTCTCCTTCCTGAACGCCGGCTTCGTGATCACGCTCACGGACGAGCGCGGCGACGGGCGCAAGGAGGTCTTCGAGTACCAGGGCGGCGTGCGTGAGTTCGTCGAGCTCTTGAACAAGGCGAAGGAGCCCGTCCACGACAAGGTCGTCTACATCCTGGCCGAGCAGGTGCCCGAGGCTGGCGGCGCGCCCATGGTCGTGGAGCTCGCGCTGCAGTGGAACTCGTCGTACGCGGAGCAGATCTTCCCGTACACGAACAACATCCACAACAAGGACGGCGGCACGCACCTCACGGGCTTCAAGGGCGCGCTCACCCGCGTGTTCAACAACTACGGCGCAAGCGCGAACCTCTTCAAGGAGGTCAAGAACGGCCTCACGGGTGAGGACATCCGCGAGGGCCTCACGGCCGTCATCAGCGTGAAGATCCCCGACCCGTCGTTCTCGTCGCAGACCAAGGACAAGCTGGTCACGAGCGAAGTGAAGAGCGTGGTCGAGAACGTCGTCACCGACAAGCTGGGTCAGTTCTTCGAGGAGAACCCCAGCACCGCGCGCAAGATCATGGAGAAGGCCGTCCTTGCGGCGAAGGCACGTGAGGCCGCGCGCAAGGCGCGTGAGGTCGTGCGCAAGAGCGCGATGGACTACACGACGCTGTCCGGCAAGCTCGCCGACTGTCAGTCGAAGGACCCGGCGCAGTGTGAGCTCTACATCGTCGAGGGAGACAGCGCCGGCGGCTCCGCGAAGCAAGGCCGCGACCGGAAGTTCCAGGCCATCCTGCCGCTCCGCGGAAAGATCCTGAACGTCGAGCGCGCGCGCCTGGACAAGATGCTCGGGTCCGCCGAGATCGGCACGCTCATCACGGCGCTCGGCTGCGGCATCGGCACGCCGGAGCAAGGCGGCAGCTTCGACATCAACAAGCTGCGCTACCACCAGATCGTGCTCATGACCGACGCCGACGTCGACGGAAGCCACATCCGCACGCTGCTGCTCACGTTCTTCTACCGGCAGATGCCGGAGATCATCGAGCGCGGATACTTGTATATTGCACAGCCCCCGCTCTACCGCGTGTGGCGCGGCAAGAAGGCCCTCTACATGAAGGACCAGGGCGCGCTGGACCGCTTCTTCCTGGAGCAGGGCGTGGAGGGCCTGGCCGTGCGCGCGTCCAGGGGCCCTACCCTCTCTGGTGAGCCGCTGGTCCGTCTGGCCGAGCGCCTCCGTACTTTCCGCAAGGCGCTGCAGCGCATCGATCGCCGCGCGGACGCGCAGATCGTCGCGGCCGTCATCCGGGCCTCGGGCCTTGGCAAGAACGAGCTCCGCGAGCGCAAGAAGGTGGAGACCGCGGTGCCGCTCATTCGCGCGCGCCTGGAGCAGCTCTATCCGGACATCTTCCCGCTTGGCATCGAAGTGGGCTGGGAGACCGAGCACGGCGCGGCCACCATCACGATCACGCCGCGCACTGGGTCTGCCGCCCGTCCGGTCACCGTCGACTGGAACCTCGTCGAGTCCGCCGAGTACGAAGAGCTCTACGCGATCGAGCAGGACGTCCGCTCCATCGGTCCCGCGCCCTATTTCGCGAAGGTCGTGAAGAAGGGTGACGCGGACGAGGAAGCCGGCGCGGCTGGTGCTGGCGGCGCGGTCGTCAAGGAGACCGAGCTCGCAGACGCCGACGCGCTCTGGACGTTCATCGACGCGCGCGGTCACAAGGGCTGGAACCTCACCCGCTACAAGGGTCTGGGAGAGATGAACCCGGAGCAGCTCTGGGAGACCACGCTCGATCCGAACGCCCGCGTGATGCTCCAGGTGCGCCTGGACGACGCCGTGCAGACGGACCAGATCTTCTCCATCCTCATGGGCGACCAGGTCGAACCGCGCCGCGAGTTCATCGAGCAGAACGCGCTCAACGTCCGAAACCTGGATATTTGAGACCGACACCCGACTGACGATCGCGTGCGTTGAGTTGTTCACGATCGCCGCCGTGTGTGGCGGTGCGGTCGTGTGAGATGGCGTATGCACGCGTCCATGTCTCACCCGAGAAACGGCACAAAACAGCGACCTCGCTGAGGCTTCGGGCAGAGGCGCTCCCGCACGATGGCTTGGTCCAGGCGATGCATTGCCTGCTCGCTGTGAGTACTCGTCTCTTCAGGGGCTCCGGGGGCCTCGACAAGAAGGAAGGAACGCGGTTGCATCGGATGATGCGGGGAGTGTTGCGTTCGCTCGCGCTCGGCGCGGGTCTCGGGTCGCTCGTCATGCTGGGTGCAGCATGTGGCGGCAGCGTGCGCAGCTCGGATGGCTCCAGCACCGCCACGCAGGAGACCTACGGCGTGAACACGCCAACGCCCCCCGCGAAGCAGAGCACCGAGCTGGATCGACTCTCGGCTCACAGCGGAACGATCCTGCCGCGCGTCGCGCTGCGCATCATCTACGTCGGCACACCGGGCCAGGACGGAGCGCCCGAGCAGGACGACTTCGTTCGCTGGCTCGTGACAAGCGACTACTGGAAGACGCTCGAGCAGTACGGCGTGAGTGAGGGGACGCTGCTCTCCTCGGTGACGGTGCCGCGCGACGCGCTCGCGCCACCCGAGCTGGTGCAGATCGACAAGGGCCTGATCGCGATCCAGGACCTTGACGTGCGCGTGAGCACGATCGTGAATGGCAGCGCGACAGAGCCGGCGTTTCCCGGCGTGGCCGGTGCGGACGCCTATGTGATTTTCCTGCCCGATGGCCTGAACGTGGACCTCTCGCATCGCGCCGACTACGTGAGCACCACCTGCATCGATGAGGGCGGGTACCACGCGCACGACGGTCGCGAGCCGTACATGATCATGCCTCCGTGCGACAAGGGTCGGAGCACGTTCGCCATCTCTCATGAGCTCACCGAGATGGTGACCGATCCGGTGTCCGCCGCCGGATGGCTCAGCGACGGCGACGTGTCGAAGAACGGTGGCGAGATCGCCGACCTCTGCAACCACCCCGTACAGGTGGAAGCGCGCCAGGTGTCACAGCTCTGGTCCAACGCAGACGGCGAGTGCGTTCCGTTTCGGCAGTGAGCGTGCAGCACATCTGACCGGAGATCGGGCGCGCGGGTTTTGCGCGTCTTTTCGCGCCTTGCCAGCCCCTATTGGGTGCTTAAGCAAGATGCATGCGCCCCGACCGAATGACCACGAAGAGCCAGGAAGCCATGCGCGTTGCGCTCGACGCCGCGAGCCGCCGTGGCAATCCAGAGGTGATCCCCGAGCACATGTTGGTCGCAATGCTCGCGCAGGATGGAGGCGTAGCCGGTCCGTTGCTGCAGAAGGCGGGCGCGGACCTGACGCTGCTCGAGCGCGAGATCACGCGTCGGGTTGAGGGGCTGCCGCGTGTGTCGGGCGGTGCCGAGCCGGGTCTGCATCGCCGCACACTGGAAGTGATGCGCAAGGCCGAGGACGAGGCGAAGACCTTGAAGGACGACTTCATCTCTGTTGAGCACCTGGTGCTCGCGATGGCGAAGTTCGACCGCGAGCTGATGGCAGTGTTCGAGCTCGCTGGCGGCATCACCTACGACAAGCTCCTTGCCGCCCTCGCCTCGGTGCGCGGCGCGCAGCGCGTGACAGACCGCGATCCCGAGCAGAAGTTCCAGGCCCTGGACAAGTACTGCCGCGACCTGACGGAGGCGGCGCGCAAGAAGAAGACGGATCCTGTCGTCGGCCGCGACGAGGAGATCCGTCGCGTGATGCAGGTGCTCTCTCGCCGCACCAAGAACAACCCCGTGCTCATCGGCGAGCCGGGCGTTGGCAAGACCGCCATCGTCGAGGGTATCGCTCAGCGCATTGTCCTGGGTGACGTACCCGAGTCGTTGAAGAACAAGCGCCTGGTGTCGCTCGACATGGGCGCGTTGGTCGCTGGAGCCAAGTTCCGTGGCGAGTTCGAGGAGCGCCTGAAGGCCGTCTTGAAGGAGGTCGAGGCGGGCGCTGGCTCCATCATCCTCTTCATCGACGAGATCCACACCATCGTCGGAACCGGCGCGGCCGAAGGCTCCATGGATGCGGCGAACCTGCTCAAGCCTGCGCTCGCACGCGGTGAGCTGCGGTGCATCGGCGCGACCACGCTGGACGAGTATCGCAAGCGAATCGAGAAGGACGCCGCGCTGGAGCGCCGCTTCCAGCCCGTGTTCGTGTCGCAGCCGACGGTGGAGGACACCATCGCGATCCTTCGCGGTCTGAAGGAGCGCTACGAGGTCCACCACGGAATCCGCATCCAGGATGCGGCGCTGGTCGCAGCGGCGACGCTCTCCGATCGGTATGTGACGGAGCGCTTCCTGCCAGACAAGGCCATCGATCTGGTCGACGAGGCCGCCGCGAAGATCAAGATGGAAGTGGACAGCATGCCGTCCGAGATCGACGCCGTCACGCGCCGCATCACGCAGCTGTCCATCGAGCAAGAGGCGCTCAAGAAGGAGCGTGATCAGGCCAGCAAGGTGCGGCTCGAGGCGCTGCGCAGCGAGCTCGCAGACCTCACCGAGCAGGCCTCGGGCATGCGCGCGCAGTGGCAGCGCGAGAAGGAAGTGATCGACAAGCTGCAGGCCACGCAGCCGCAGATCGAGAAGCTGCGACAGGACGCGGAGATCGCGCAGCGCAAGGGCGATCTCGGGAAGGCCGCGGAGATCAGCTACGGCAAGCTGCCGGAGCTGGAGAAGCACGTGGAGGAGCTGCGGCGAACGCTCGCCAAGGTGCAGGAGAAACACTCCTACCTGCGCGAGGAGGTCACGGACCAGGACATCGCCGCGATCATCTCCAAGTGGACCGGCGTGCCCGTGAGCAAGATGCTCGAGGGCGAGATGGCGAAGCTCCTCAACATGGAAGAGCGGCTGCATCAGCGCGTCGTCGGCCAGGAAGAGGCGATCACCGCGGTCTCGAATGCCGTGCGCCGCTCGCGCGCAGGCCTGGGAGACGACAAGCGCCCCATCGGCAGCTTCCTGTTCCTGGGACCCACGGGCGTTGGCAAGACGGAGCTCGCGCGGGCCCTCGCGGAGTTCCTCTTCGACGACGAGCGCGCGATGATCCGCCTCGACATGAGCGAGTACATGGAGAAGTACTCCGTGGCGCGGCTCATCGGAGCGCCTCCCGGCTACATCGGCTACGAGGAGGGCGGGCAGCTCACCGAGCCCGTGCGTCGTCGTCCCTACTCCGTCATCCTGTTCGACGAGGTGGAGAAGGCACACCAGGACGTGTGGAACGTGCTGCTGCAGGTGCTCGACGATGGGCGCCTGACGGACGGACAGGGACGCACCGTGAACTTCAAGAACACGGTGATCATCATGACCTCGAACATCGGCTCCGCGCAGGCTGCGCTCATAGAGGAGCGGCAGAACCTGCCGCCGGAGGACAAGAAGGAGCTCTGTCGCAGGGCCGTCATCGACGAGGTGAAGAAGGCGTTCCGTCCGGAGTTCGTGAACCGCCTGGACGAGATGGTGGTGTTCCAGAGCCTTCGTCGCGAGGACCTCGAACACATCGTGGACATCCAGCTCTTGGGCTTCTCGCAGCGTCTCGCTCGCCGTGACCTGTCGATCACGCTGACACCCAAGGCCAGGGCGCTCATCGCGGAGGCAGGGTGGGATCCGCAGTACGGCGCCCGCCCGCTGAAGCGCGCCATCGTGAAGCTGCTCGAGGACGCGGTGGCCAAGCGCGTGCTTGCGGGTGAGTTCCTGCCTGGCACAGTCATCGAGGCGGACGTCGCGGGAACCGAGCTGACGTTCAAGGCACGCGTGACGAACTGACGTTGCGGCACCGCAGCTACTGCGGGTCAGGGACTGGCTGGGGCGGCGGCCTCTGTGGGACGTGGCTCCGGCGGCTTCCTGCCGCGTAGCTCCTTCACGCGTCGCTCGAACTCCTTCCGGGCCGTCTCCGTGAGCGGGCGGCCGCCGAAGCGGAGCTCGATGTACTCGTTCGTGAGCTCGAACACGTCCTTGCCCAGCGGGTGCTCAGCGCTCTCCACTTGCTCTGCATGGCGGAGCGGCGGCAGCGACGTGGGCCGGCTGATGCCATGCGCTGCCATCACCAGCTCGAGGCTCCTGTAGAGCGAAGCGACGGCTTCCTGCCGCTGGGCCTCGCGCTCCTCTTTCTCCGTGCGGTCCACGAGGACGGGCTTCTTCTTCTTGCGGCGCGTCCACAGTGCGTACGCGCCGATGGACAGCAGCGCGATGATGACGCCGATGATCGACGGCCTGGTGACCGCGCCGGCAAGGCCGCGATCGAGCTGCGTGCGGTGCCGGAAGGCGTTGTACGAGTCGCGTGCGCCCTGCAGCATGTTGTGCTGCGTGCTGAGGTCGTAGCCGACGACGTAGCGGTTCCAGCGCTGCGAGGCCGCCTCGATGAAGTCGCGCACGTAGACGTATGTCCCGGCGCGTTCCTCGCGCGGCTGCGCGCCTGCGGTGGGCGTGGGGTCGAATGTGACCCACCCGCGGGAGCCCTCGATGTAGGCCTCGACCCATGAGTGCGCGTCTCCCTGGCGCACGGCGTAGTAGCGGCCGAAATGGTTGTATGTTCCACCCAAAAATCCCATCACGTTGCGCGACGGGATCCCGACCTCGCGCAGCATGAGGGCCATGGCCGTGGAGAAGAACTCGCAGTGACCGGCGCGTGAGTTGAAGAGGAAGTCGTCGATGGGCTCCGACTTGCCGCCCGATGGACGCGACAGGTCGTAGCGGAACTCCTTCTTCAGGTGCTCCTCGATGGCCTTCGCCTTGAGTTGGTCCGTGGGCTGGTCATCGGCCCACTGGTGCGCGAGCTGGCCCACGCGCCCCGGGAAGTCGGCAGGTAGCTGGAGGTACCGCGCGCGCTCCGGCGCTGGCAAATCCTCGACGATGGGCTCCGCGTCCGTGGCGACGAAGGCCTCGTAGTGAAGGCCGCGCACGTCGTTGCCGCCGTAGCGCAGCTCACCCTCGGGCGCGCGCACGATGGAGAATGGATCGCCCAGCGCGGCCTGCGGCGGCTTGCGAACCCACATGGAGACGGTCTTCGGCGGCAGGAAGATCACCTGCGGGTCGATGGGCTCGAGGTCGATCGTGAACTTTCGGTCCGTGGGCCGGCTCATGCGCGAGAGCGCGAGATAGTCGCCGCCGATGCGATCGAGCCTCCGGTCGCTCGCGGAGCGCGACCACATGTGCCCGCCGTACGTGTCGCGCGCGGTGCCGCGGAAGCGCACGATGAGACGCGCGGGCGGCGGGTCAGGCAGGTTGGAGACATCGAAGCGAAGCGCGATGTCCGGGTTCGAGCGCATCACACCGACGTCGTTCAGATCGATCTGCTCGCTGAAGCCGATCTTGTCGCCGCCGCGCCGATCGATGAGGAGCAGCGACAAACCCACGCGCGGGAACATGAGGAAGAGCGCAGCCGTGAAGACGAAGATCGGGAGCGCCATGAGGCACGTGGCCGCCAGGAACCCGCGCCCGACGACGCGACGGCTGCGCAGGATGCGTGGGACGTCCACGGGGAGGCCGGTTCGATCGCGCGCGCCCTGGCGATAGTTGCCTTCGACCTCGCGGCGCAGGTGGGAGAGCACCAGCGCGCCTGGTGCGACGATCAGGAAGCCCAGGAAGCAGACGCCGTACGTGATGCCGCCGCCCAGCACGGTGCCCGCCACGAAGTGGAGGAGCGCGAGAACGATGATCTGCTGATCGTGCTGGGCGCCACGGCGCGTGGCCACGCGGAGGACCTGGAGGAGCGCGGCGAACTCCACGACGACGTCGAGCACGGAGCGCCCGAGTATCAGGCGCGACACCTGCACCACGAAGAGCAGCATGGGCGCGAACGTCGCGAACTGCCGCATGGCGTTCTTCGGCTGGAAGCTCTCAGGCACCGCGAGCGCGAGGCCAAGGCCTACCAGCACCACCACGTTCGCCCACGGCGACATGGCCTGCGTGCTGACGATCGCCAGGACGCCGAGCGCCGCAAGCGCGTCGGTCATGATGCGGTGGACCAGACCGAATCTCATTCGGCCGCTCCCTGGTTCGCTCCAGATGCGGGCTCTTCCCTTGGGGCGGCCGGTGGATTCTCGCTCGCGCGCTTGCCCTCACGAGCGACTGCGCCTGCAACGCGGTGCGGGCCAAGGAGCGCGAGGTAGCGGAGAAGCGGGTCTGCGCCGATCGATCTGTCCGCGCGCGCGCGCTCACCGTGGCTCGTGCGGATCGTCACGACGTCGCCGCGACGGAGATGCGCAACCGCGCGTGAGGCGACCTCCCGGATGCGTCGCTCGAAGATCGCCTCCCAGTCGTCGGGTGCGTCGTCCGCGCGTGTGACATCGAGCGGCAGCACCACATCAGGTCGAGACTCGCGCGCGCGCTCGCGCATGACGAGCTGGCCCATCGCCGCGCTCTTCTTCCAGTGCACGTCGCGCGGGTCCTCGCCCTGGCGGAGCAGACGCAGACCCACGTAGTCGTCGCCGTGGCCCTTGCCGGCAGAGGCCTCGCCGCCGTTCTTCATGCCTGGGGGCGAGGGCGGGAGCTGCACGGAGTCCACTGCCGGATAGATGACGAGCTCGCCTTCAGCGGGGACCTCGCGCGACTTCTCGAAGAGGCCGAATGGAAAGCGGGTCGCGATGCGGAAGCCCGTGTGCTTGTCGATGCCGCGCCTCTGCGGCGTGCGCCGATACGCAGCGACCTGAGCGGATTTCGGGCTGATTTTCAGGAAAAAGCAGCGTTTGTCCGCGGGCTGCCCGGCGCGCAGGTCTTCGACCTCGATGGCGTACGACGGCACCCTGCCCTTGTGGTTGAAGACCTCGATCTCGACCAGGTGTGGGCGTCCCACCTGTGCACGCATCGGGAGGCGGCGCACGACGGTGAGCTCTCTCAGCGACAGCTCGCTCATGACGCCGCTCACCACGATGAGCGCCAGGAGCAAGCCGAGCATGAGGTAGAGCAGGTTGTTGCCGGTGTTCACCGCGGCGAAGCCAACGCCGACCGTGATGCCGATGAAGAACTTCCCCTCACGCGTGAACTTCAGGCGCCGCGGCGGCTTGAGGCTGTTCCAGACGCGCAGACGCGCGCTCTCCTGGCGCACTCCAGCGTTGGGCGCCGCGAGCTGCAGGCTGCTTTGCACACGGGCGCTTCGTGAAGGAGGAGCGGGCACTGCGTTAGCTCCGGCTAGAGCGGAACAGGGATGCGGGCGACGAGCTCGCGGATCGCGTTCTCTGCTTCGTCGCGCGACGGAAGGAAGCCGTCTGCGTGCGTGGAGAGGCGGATGCGGTGTGCAAGCACGGGGATCGCAAGGTCGTGGATGTCATCGGCGATGCAAAAGTTGCGGTCGCGGAGCACGCTGCGTGCGCGCGCTGCGTTGGCAAGGGCGATGGCGCCGCGGGTGGATGCACCCAGCGATAGAACCGGAGAGGTGCGCGTGGCTTGGATGATCGCTGCGAGGTAGCTGCCCAGCGCGCCGTCGATCGTGACGCGCGCAACCTGGCGTTGCAGGGCGACGAGCTTCTTCGGGTCCAGGACGATCGGGACCTCACGCACCGTGTCGGTGTTGCCGTCCAGGAGGAGTCGCATCTCCACCTGCGGCGGCGGATATCCGATGCGCACGCGTAGCAGGAAGCGATCGAGCTGCGACTCCGGCAGCGGGAACGTGCCCGCGAAGTCTTGCGGGTTCTGCGTGGCGATGACGAAGAACGGATCCGGCAGCGGAAGCGTCTGGCCATCGATCGAGACCTGGGCCTCGTTCATGGCCTCGAGCAATGCGGACTGCGTGCGTGGGCTCGCGCGGTTGATCTCGTCGGCGAGGAGGACGTTGCCGAAGACCGGGCCTTGTCGCAGGACGAACTGGCCGGTGCGCTGATCGAACACGGAGACGCCGATGACGTCGCTCGGGAGGAGATCGCTCGTGAATTGCACGCGACGAAGGTCGCCGCCGACCGCACGGGCCAGCGCGCGCGCAAGCGTGGTCTTGCCGACGCCGGGCACGTCTTCGATCAGGAGATGCCCTTTCGCCAGCAGCGCGATGAGCGCCAGCTCGACAACGTCTGGCTTACCTTCGAGCGCACCCTCGACGGCTTGTCGCAGCTTCTGGATAGAGGGGAGCTCGTCGTGGTGGACGGCGGGCGCCGCGGTCATGTGTCCACGATAGCATGAGCCTCGCGGGGAACGAGAAGAGTCGGGCGCTTACTTTACGACGTAAAGCTTCCTTTGGTGTGGCGGCTCCGTCGTATAGAATGGCGCATTCGAGGCGCGTTCATGGTCTGATCTGCTCGTGCCCGTGCCGCTCGTCCCACCCGAAGGAGTGGTCCTCACCCAGGTCTCCAAGTCGTTCGGTCCGGTGCGCGCGCTTGCGTCCGTCAACGCGGCCTTCCCGCCGTCGGTGGTGACCGCGGTCATCGGGGCGAACGGCTCGGGCAAGTCGACGCTCCTGTCGATCGTCGGCACGCTTGCTCGACCAACGTCGGGTCGCGTCTCACATGGCGCGGTCGGCGGCAACGCCCAGCAGGTACGTGCTCGCCTTGGATGGCTCGGGCACGACTCCCTCTGCTACGCCGACCTCACCGGCCGCGAGAACCTCGAGCTCGCGGCGCGCCTCTACGATGTGGACCCGGCGACCGCGGTCGCAAACGCCGTCTCGAGGTTCGAGCTCACCGCGTTCCTCGAGCGCCCATTCAGGACGTACTCCCGGGGCCAGCGACAACGTGTCGCACTCGCCCGCTCCCTGATCCACGGCCCGCAGCTCCTGCTGCTCGACGAGCCCACCACCGGCCTCGATGCGGCCGGCTGCGCCCGGCTGAGAGACGTGGTGCGCGAGGAGGCGGACAAGGGTTCGATCGTGGTGGTGGTCACGCATGACGAGCGCTTCGCATCCGAGGTCGCCTCCCGGACCATCCGCCTGGACCGCGGCCGCGTGGCCGTCTCCTAGCGACGCGCGAGCGAGCGCACGACCTCGCCGGCTGACGCTGGGGCGAGGTCACCGAACGGCGCGGCGTCGATGATGGGTAACGACAGGAAAGAGCGGAGCTCCGCAGCGTTCGTTCCGCTCGAGGCATCCGGCGTGCGCGTGGGGCTGAGCAGGACATGGGTGATCGTGACGTCGCGTGCCCGGGCTGCCTCGGTCGTCGAGAGCACCTCGTGAAGGACACCCAGCCTGTCCGGCGCGACGAGCACCACAGCGTCAGGGGCGAGTCGCCGGATCAGATCGACCGCCAGCTCTCTGTCCGTCATGGGCGAGAAGAGCCCGCCTGGAAGCTCCACGACCACGCCATCTGCCGCCGAGGCGCGGGCCCGCTCCACTGCTGCCTGGATGGCGAGGAGGTCGATCGTCACCGTTTCGGCGCGCGCCGCGGCGTGCGGGCTCACGGGTCGGGCGAGCCGGACCACCGGGAGCGGAGGTTTCACGTGAAACGTGGAGGCCTGTTCGAGGAGGTAGCCGTCGGTCTCCTCGATGCGCATGACCCCGGACTCCACGGGCTTGTAGCCAAGCACGGCGGCGCCGGAGGCCGCCCACGCGCGCACCGTTGCGACCGCCAGGAAGGTCTTGCCGATGCCCGTGCCGGTTCCGGTGAAGACGATCAGCGAGGCAGGCATGGCAGCACCCGGGCGATCTCCGCGAGCAGACCCTCCACGTCCTCGGCCGTGTGGCCGGCGGTGACAGTGAAGCGAAGTCGAGCCGTACCGACAGGAACGGTCGGGGGTCTGATGGCCTGCACGAGCACGCCCTGGGCACGGAGCCTGGCCGCTGCATCGAGAGCCACCTCGGGCGGGCCGAGCACCCACGGCACGATGGGACCGTAGCCCCATGGAGAGAGTCCAAGCGCGCGCATCCCCGCCCGCAACTGCTCCGCGCGCGCGAGCACGTGGGCCCGCAGATCGTCTGCCTGCTGCACCGCTGCCAGGTTCCGGGTCGCGTGGGCCGCGGTCGCGGGGCCCACGCCCGTGGTGAACACGAAGGATCGCGCGCGGTTCCAGAGCCACGTGCGGAGCAGCTCCGACCCCGCCACGAGGGCCCCAGCAGCCCCGAACGACTTGCCCAGCGTGCCGACCACGGCGTCCGCGCCCACCCCTGGCTCCATGCACAGGCCCCGGCCCTGAGGGCCAAGGATGCCCAGGGCGTGGGCCTCGTCCACCAGCAACGCCGCGTCGAACCTGGAGCTGAGCGCGGTCAGGGCAACCAGATCCGGGCTGTCCGCGTCCATGCTGAAGTAGGACTCGGTCATGATGAAGGCGCGGCCAAACGCCGACCGGTCGCGCAACGCTTCCTCTACAGCGCCGGTCTCCAGGTGGGGAACGATGCGGACCGTAGCGCGCGAGAGCCGGGCGCCATCGACGATGCTCGCGTGATTGAGCTCATCGCTGACCACCAGATCGCCACGCGAGGCGAGGGCGGACAGCAGTCCCACGTTCGCGGCGTAGCCACTCGGAAAGAGGAGGGCGGCCTCGCGTCCCAGGTACCGCGCAAAGCCGTCCTCGAGCGCGTGATGCTCGGGGCGATCGCCGAGCACCAGCCGCGACGCCCCCGCGCCTCCGGCGTGGCCATCCGTCCCCGACCTGCTGGCGAGGCCCAGATAGTCGTTCGAGCAGAACGTCCGCGCCGAGGCCTCTGTGGGGGCAGTCCGTTGCCTGAGCAGCCCGGCGGAGCGGAGCGCTGCGAGCTCGTCGGCCAGATACGCCAGACCGGACTGTTTCACGTGAAACGTCGAGTCCATCGCCACGCCGGTGCGGACGTCGGTGGCAGGGAGGCGAGACATCACTCAGTGATCGGCGGGATGGGAACGGTCGCCAGCGCGGTCTTCGGCGGGCTCGGCACCCTCCATCGCGTCGTCGATCCGGACGAGGACCCTACGAAGCCAGTCGCGCATGCGCCGCTCGACGCCCTGCCGCTTCGCGCGCTCTTCCTCGAGGTCGTGGGCCAGGGACATGGCAGCGAGCAGCATCGCCTGGGGCGTCACCGCGCGGCCGGGAGGGGTCGCTGCGACCACGCGCTCCGAGACGGCGGCGGCGAGGCGCTCCAGCTCCTCCGGCTCGGCCGAGCTCGTGACCTTGTACGACTGTCCAGCGATGTTGATCTCGGCGACGCGGCGGCTCATGGGCGAGCCGCCAGGGTACACCTCACGCGGAGAGACTCAAGGCCTCGCGCCTTCGGAGCGAACGGAACACCTCGCGCCTTCGGAGCGAACGGAACACCTCGCGCCTTCGGAGCGAACGGAACACCTCGCGCCTTCGGAGCGAACGGAACGCCTTCAGCTCACGGCACCCGGGCTGCGCAGGCGTTCTTGAAGTTCGTCTTGAAGTCAGCCACTTGTTGCATTGTCGCGGACGCGGGGAGGGGGTCAGAGCAGACAGCGGGGTAAGCGCCGTGGCATTTCAAGCACGCAAGAGGAGTGTCAGCACCCGCCTGGCAGGGATCCTCCTTGGCCGTGTCCGGTGCGGATGCGCTGCCGGGCGTGACACACGGAAATGTGCGACCGACGAGACAGCCCTTGCACACCGTGACCGGGTACGTGAAGTCCTGGGACTCCACATCCGTTCCGCCCAGCGACTTGCCGAAGGCCTTGATGGTCAGGATCAGCTGGACACGCGTGTCCGGGGTCGGGAAAGCGTCACAAAGGGTGCTCGCCGTTGGGGCGTCGATTGCCGTGATGCCAATGGGGCCCAGGCCTGCGGTTCCGGAGGAGCCCACGTCCACGAACGCGGTCGCGACACTCGTGAAGTTGCCAAGCTGAACGCCGGCGGCGTTGGCAACGCTGACCTCTGCGCCGTTGATGACGATACGCGAGGTCTCCGTGTGGACCGGGTCGGAACCGGGCCCGGCCGGCCCGCGCTGCAGCATCTGGTTTCCGAGCTGCAGGACGACGCCATAGGAGCTGGCGATCCCGATGTCGTAGATCCCGCCGAAGTTGAACGGGCCTGTGGCGGCCGCTGTGTAGAGGCACTGACCACCGCTCTTGCCCGGCGGCAGCAACACACCCTGAATGAAGAGCGACGAGTCGTTGTGCGCGCACGCAGAGCTCAGAACGCCAATGGCGCTCGCCGACAAGCAGCCGACCACGATTCGCATCCAGAAGCGGTCCATCTCAATCCTCCTTCAAAGCCCGCCAGACACCCAGGCAGGTACCGGCTCCAGGAAGAGTACTTGTCTGCCGTCCGAGATCCAAAAAAGTCGCGAACACAGTTCTTCGACTGGCTCAGCTCAGGCCTCGCTCTACCTCGACACCGCTGCAAGAAACGCGTCCATCCGGACCTTTGCCATCTCCGCGTGGCCGACGCGCGTCACGACAGGGAGCGCCAGCGAATCGCCCATGCGCTTCTTGTCGCTGCTGACGTGTGGCAGGGCGCGGCGCAGCGTTGCGGCATCGATCTCTGTCGGCAGATGGAACTTGTGCAGCAGCGCCGCGACACGCGCGATCGGAGCGTCTGTCGCGAGACCCATGGCATGCGTTGCGCGCAGCTCCGCCATCGTGCCGAGCGCAACGGCCTCCCCATGAAGCCAGCGCCTGTAATCGCCGAACGTCTCGAGCGC
This sequence comes from Polyangiales bacterium, assembly GCA_038230375.1. Taxonomy (GTDB): domain Bacteria; phylum Myxococcota_A; class Polyangia; order Polyangiales; family Polyangiaceae; genus JANXLV01. The sequence goes on from JBBRNJ010000012.1 coordinate 27,078, forward strand.
GTGACCCAGCGTGTGTCCCAAATTGAGAATTGCTCTCGACCCGCCCTCGCGCTCGTCGTTCATCACGATCTCGGCCTTCAGCTCGATGGCGCGTCGGACGATCGGCATCAACGCCTCGAAGTCGCCCGTGAGCAGCGTATCGACCTTCTCTTCCAGCGCGGCGAAGAGGGCTTCGTCGTGCGAGAGCGCGATCTTCACGATCTCGGCGAAGCCGGAGATCGCCTGTCTTGGTGGGAGTGTCGTGAGGTGCCCAAGGTCGATCACCACGGCGCTTGGCTGCCAGAACGCGCCGATCAGGTTCTTGCCCGTCGGATGATCGAAGCCCGTCTTGCCGCCCACCGACGCGTCCACCATCGAGAGAAGCGTGGTGGGCGCCTGCACGAAGCGCACACCACGCAGCAGCGTGGCCGCAGCAAACCCTGCCATGTCGCCGACCACCCCGCCGCCGAACGCCAGGACGACGACATCGCGGTCCACGCCCGCGCCCAGCGCCGCGTCCCAGATCGCCGAGACGCTGACCATCGTCTTCTGTTCCTCGCCGGGCGGCAGGATGACGTCGTGCTCCTGGATCGCGAGCGACGCCGAGAAAGCCTTTCGCACGTCCTTGCGGTGCCGCGCCACGTTCGAGTCCGTCACGGTGATGATGGAGCTCGGGCCAAGCTCCGCGATCGCAAGCGACAGCGCGCGCGGATCGTTCACGACCAGATCGATGGTGTACGTACGCTCTCCGAACGGCACCACCACGGGATCCCGCTCCGCGAGCGCGGCGATCTCGTCCACGAGATCGTCCACGGTCTGGTCGTCGGTCGCGAAGGAGCCGTGGCACTCCGCATACGCCGCCGCGCGCTCGTTGAGCAGCTCCTGTGCACGCGCTGCCGGGTCCCCGACGTTCAGATTGGGGCGGGCGGAGAGATCGCCGACGCGTGCCAGTGTCGTTGCGGGCCGTGCGCGTAGCGTGACCACGAGCGCACGTGAGAGCGCGAGCCTTCGGACGTCCTTGCGCGTGACAGTCCCGCCACCGAACGCGATCACACGCGGGCTCGGATCGGCGAGCAGCTCGCGTGCGATCTCGGCCTCACGAGCGCGGAAGCGCACCTCGCCCTCGCGGTTCCACAGCTCGGCGACGCTCGCGGCGCCCGCCTTTGCGATCACTACTTCATCCGTATCGACGAACGGCAGCGAGAGCTTGGCGGCAAGCGCGCGCCCCACGGTCGTCTTGCCGCTTGCCATCGGGCCCGAGACAACGATGCTCCTCATGGCGAGCAGCGTACATCACCGAGAGGGTCAGTACTGCGCGAGCTGCTCGCGGTACGTCGACACGTTGCGCAAGAGCTCCTTCAGGCTGTCGCCGCCGAACTTCTCCAGCAGCGCATCCGCGAGCGTGATCGCAATCATGGCCTCACCGACCACGGAGGCCGCCGCAACTGCGCACACGTCGCTGCGCTCGAACGCAGCCGCGAATGGCTCCTTCGTGCGTACGTCCACGCTCGGCAGTGCCTTCCTCAGCGTGGCGATCGGCTTCATGGCAGCGCGGCACACCACCGGCATGCCGTTGGTCACGCCACCCTCGAGCCCTCCCGCGTGGTTCGTGGGCCGCGTGAACGTTCGGGACTCGGCCTCATACGCGATCGGATCATGGACCTCCGAGCCGCGTCGCTCGCTCGCGAGCCAACCGTCCCCGACCTCCGCTGCCTTGATCGCGTGGATGCTGACGAGCGCCTGCACGAGGCGCCCGTCGAGCTTGCGATCCCACTGCGTGTGCGAGCCGAGCCCGGGCGGTACGCCAGTCGCCACCACCTCGAAGCGGCCGCCAAGGGTGTCGCCCGCGTGCGAAGCGGTCAGGATCGCCTCGCGCATCCTGGTCTCCGCGTCTGCATCGACGCACGCAAGATCGGACGCGCGCGCACGCTCCCGGAGCTCGGCAAGAGACAGCGCGGCGATCACCTCGCGCGACGCCGCCACTGGACCGATCGACACGACGTGCGCGAACACATCGACGCCCACGCACGACAGGAGCTTCTTGGCAATCGCACCAACGGCCGTGCGCGACGCGGTCTCCCGTGCGCTCGCGCGCTCCAGGATGTCGCGGAGGTCCTTGCGGTCATATTTCAGGCCTCCGGCGAGATCTGCATGCCCTGGCCGCGGCCGCGTGAGCACCTCGGGGACCGCCGCCATGGGCGCGGGCGACATGCGACCGAGCCAGTTCTGATGGTCCTTGTTGGCGATGGTGAGGCCGATGGGAGAGCCGAGCGTCTCACCGCCACGAACGCCGCCCGTGAGCTCCACGCGGTCCGTCTCGATCTTCATCCGCCCGCCACGCCCGTAGCCGCGCTGCCGCCGCGCGAGGTCGCCATCGATGTCCGCGGCGAGGAGCGGCATGCCCGCGGGGATGCCCTCGACGATGGCGCTGAGGCGCGGGCCGTGAGATTCTCCGGACGTTACCCAGCGAAGACGAGACATCGTGGCGACGAAGATAGCCATTTTCGCGTAGCCAAACGCCAAGAAAAGCGCGCGGCGCGACGTGGTGCTCGAGAAGTCGTGAACCGCCGGATTGTAGTACGCTCGCCGGTGGGATGGCGCTCACGTTTGGCAAGTACCAGGGCGCGGGCAATGACTTCATCGTCGTGGACGCCGGGGCCGACCACGCCGTCCCCACGCGACTTGCCGTTCAGCTCTGTGATCGTCGTTTTGGCATCGGTGGCGATGGTGTGCTCCTGGTCCTTCCGTCCCGCTCCGCGGCCGGGCTCGCGCGCATGAAGGTGATCAACGCGGATGGCTCCATCCCGGAGATGTGCGGGAACGGCCTACGCTGCGTCGCGCTGCACCTTGCGCGCAAGCATCGGCTCTCCGAGCTCCACGTGGACACGGACGCAGGCGACAAGCGCTGCATCGTGTTCGACGGCACGGAGCCGCGCGTGCGCATCGAGATGGGCGTCGTCACCGTTGGCGGCACAGTTCGTATCGAGGGACCGACCCACAGTTACTCGTTCATCCGCGCAAACGCAGGCAATCCGCACGCCGTCACGTTCGAGCGTGCCACGCGCGACGTCGTCGATGTCATGGGCCCTTTCGTGGAGAAGCATCCGCAGTTTCCCGGCGGGACCAACGTCGAGTTCGCAGAGCGTACGCGCGACGGAATCGATCTCCTGGTGTGGGAGCGCGGCGTCGGAGTGACGCATGCGTGCGGCACCGGCGCGTGTGCAACGGTCGCCGTGGCGGTCTCGCAGGGGCTCGTGGCGCGCAACGAGGCGTGTTCGGTGCGACTGCCCGGTGGGACGCTGCTCGTCACGATCGGCGACGGCGGAGAGGCCACGCTCGAGGGGCCCGCTGTGCACGTCTTCTCGGGCGGCGTTGCCGGGGAGGGCTCGTGAGCGACGTCACCGTCCTCATCGTGTCGGCGGATCGGGAGTCAGTCCAGCTGGTGACGGCGGTCGCGCAGGACGGCGGAGACACGGTGGACGTCGTCGAGAGCGCGGAGCTCGGCATCACCGCCATTGCGAAGAAGACCCACGACATCGCGTTCATCGACCTCACGCGTGAGCCGCAGAACGGGCTCGCGCTCATCGCGCATGCGCAGGGCGGCGGCGCGCATGGGTCCATCTGCGTCCTCGTGTCGGAGATGGAGATCGAGGTCGTCACCCAGGCGTTGTCGCTCGGCGCCAGCGGATTTCTGGTCACGCCGCTCACGGGCGACGCGGTGGAGCGCCTGCTCCTGGACGTGCGCGCGAAGGTCCACCTCCACAAGGATCGCGTTCGCTTCCAGGAGGAGCTCGATCGCGCGCGGCGTCGCGTGGAGCTCGTCGACAGGCTCGTGCGCCTCGCGATCGGGGCGGGGCAGTCGGAGGCGGTGCGCGCCATCGCCGAGGTGCTGAAGGAGGTGAGCGGCGCCCGAGGCATCGCCCTCTACGCGACGTTCATGGCCGCGCGCGGGGAGTGCATTCGTCTTGCCGTCATCGGCACCGAGGGCGACGACTATCCCAGCGTGTGTGGCTCGGAGGAGCTCGCGCAGGCGGCCTCGCGCGGAAACGCGAGCATGCTGCCGCTGGAGGCGGGGCGCGGCACGATCGGCTTTGCAATCCTCGAGGGTCGCGCTTCGGGTCGGGACGAGGAGGTGAAGAAGACCTGCGAGCTCGTGGCCGCAGTGCTCTCCTTCGTCGACGGTCAGCGCGCGGTGAGCGCGCGCGACACGGCGCCCGGCACGAAGGGACCCGTACAGACCCTGGCGTACTTCGAGGACGTCGCTCGCCGCGAGACCAAGAAATCACAGCGCCACAGTCGCCGTCTGTCCGTGGGCGTGCTCGAGGTCTCTGGCGGCAAGGACGCGCGCAAGCTGGTGGAGGCCGCGGTATTGCCGCTCCTGCGCGAGACGGACGTGCTGGCAGGCCTGGACGAAGACCGCCTATGCCTGCTCATGCCGGAGACGAGCGGGCTCGGCGCTCACGCGTGTCGTCACAGGATCTCGGCGCGGCTAGGCGGCGAGCGACGCGGTCGCGGCGAGCCAGCGGACTCACCCCCGATCGACTTCTCGATGGGCATCGCGACCTATCCGCACGATGGCGCATCGATCGAACGGCTCCTGCGTCTGGCCCGCGCGCGCGCAGAGGACGATGCGCGCTCATCGGCGCGTGTTCTCTCGCTCGCACAAAAGACGCTCTCGCAGATCGTCGACGGACTGCTGGCGCGTCCCATGCTCGACGCGGGCACGCGCTCGCTGTTCCCGCTCGATCTCGCGCCGGCCGCGCTCATGTCCGTGGTGCTTGCGGCGTGCGGGGACGCGGCGCGTGGCGGCTCGGCCCATGTCTCCGTCACGCTGCAGCCAGGTCTCGGCCTCGCGGCCGCCGCGCGTCAGCTGGCCGCTGGCGACAAGAACGCGCGCGTCGACGTGTTCGACGTGCGTGAACGGGAAGGCTGCCGTGACGTGGAGGCGATCGTCATCATGGCGGAGCACGCCGCGTGGGTGTGCTGCGGGCGCGTGGACAAGGAGCGCTTCTCCGGCGTGCATGCCGCCGACCCTCTCCTGGCAGACGTGATCCGGAAGCGGCTGCAAGAAGAAGGAGGCGTCCGTGCAGGCTAAAGACCGGCCCATGGTGCTGCTCGTCGGCGCTGACGTGGACGCCCTCACGGCTCTCGCGCGAGCGCTCCGTGGCGCGGGCATCCTCGTGTCCGTCGCCACCGGTCGCGCGGCTGCATGCGAACGCGCGAAGTCCGGCGGCTATCACGTGATCCTCGCCACGCGCAGCGTCGTGGAGCCGGACGAAACGGGGCTTGGCCTGCTCGACACGCTCGCCCTGGAGCTGACGGAGCCTCCGCCGTACATCGTGCTGGCCGAGCACGAGGCCGACCTGGGGACCTCCGCCGTCTCCACCGACGACTTCCCCGAGCTCATGCGCCGCATCGACGAGGTCGTCTCGCGCGGCCCCTCGTCCATGAGGCCCGACTCATCTGCGCCCTCCACGTTCAGCCTTGGAGAGACGCGCCTTGCAGACCTGATCGCCACGTTCGGCGAAGAGGCACGCACTGGCACGTTCACCATCGTCACGGCTCGTGGCTCCGGCGAGGTCCGCATGCAGGACGGTGACGTCGTGGACGCGGTCTACGTTCGCGTCGAGGGGCTCAAGGCGCTCGCGCGTCTGGCAAGCGAGCGTCAGGGCCGCGCAACGTTCTTCCCGTCGAAGGATCGCGTCGTGCGCCGCATGCGAGAGCCCACACCCGCACTGGTGGCATTCATCGTGGAGCATGGGCACGAGATGGATCGCCTGACCGAAGCGCTTGGCGGCGTGGGCAGCGACACGCTGCTCTCCACCACAGGAGGCAACGCGCCCACCGATCCTTCGCACGTCGTACGCATCGTCGCGTCCAAGCTGCGTGTGCCGGCCACCCTCGAAGAGCTGCTCGACTCGGTGCCCGCGCCGGACGCCGCGGTGCTCGCGGCGCTGGTCGAGATCGATCGCACGGGCAGGCTGCGACGCATGGGACGCGTCGACGGTCGCGTGCATCTGGGCGCCGCCACCGAGCTGCCCCTCCTGCGCGCGAATGCTGCGCGCGCGCGTGCGCCTGGATTTGCCGGGCCGGGCCGTATCGTGATGGCCGCGACACCGTCTCGTCTGTCGGTGCTCGCGCATACGATTCCGTCGCTGGCTGACGCGGTCGGCGCGAAGGACGGACAGTCCCAGGTCCCGGTGCCGCATCTCCTCGCCACGCTTCGCCTCGGTGACTCGGTCGACGTAGACATCGTCGCGCTGCCGCTGGTCCCCGCGTACTCGCCGCTCTGGCCGCTCGCGCTGGCAGGCGCGTCGGTTCTGGTGCGCCTGGATGCCGCCGCGTCGCGCCCGCTCGAGGACGTGTGCGCCACGCATCTGATCCCCATCCTGGAAGCACAGCGCGTGGTGCCCGGTCTGGACGAGTCGAACGCAATGCACGTCGCCCGCCTCATCCGCGCTGCCATAGAGACGAGCGCCTTCGACGGCTGATCCGGGACGGCGGCTAGTTTCCGGAGACGGTGGTGCCGATCTGTTCGCCGAAGAGCGCGCGGCGGATATTTCCGGGCGACAGCTTGAAGACACGGATCTGCATGTTGTTGTCGCGGCAGAGCGTGGCTGCGGTGGAGTCCATCACGCGGATGCGCTCCGAGATGAAGCGATCGAAGGTCATGGTCTGGAGCATCTGCGCGTCCGCATGTTTCACGGGGTCCTTGTTGTAGACGCCCTCGACCTTGGTGGCCTTGAAGAGCGCGTCTGCATGGATCTCCATCGCGCGCAGCGCGGCGGCCGTATCCGTGGAGAAGTATGGATTGCCCGTGCCTGCGGCGAAGATGACGAAGCGGCCCTTCTCCAGGTGGCGGACGGCGCGCCTGCGGATATACGGCTCTGCGATGGCGCGGATCTCCAGAGCGGTCTGCACGCGCGTAGGGACGTCCGCCTTCTCCAGTGCGTCCTGCAGTGCGAGCGCGTTGATCACGGTCGCGAGCATGCCCATGTAGTCGCTCTGCGACCGGTCCATTCCCTGGCTCGCGCCGGCCAGGCCGCGGAAGATGTTGCCGCCGCCGACGACGATGCCAACGGCCACGCCAAGCTTGTGGATCTCCGCGAGCTCGAGCGCCGTGTCGCGCATCACCTTCTGATCGATCCCGATGGCGCCCGATGTGCCACCGAGGGCTTCGCCCGAGAGCTTGAGGAGAATGCGCTTGTAACGCAGCTCCGGGTGAGAGGCCTTGGGCGTCAGGGGGGCGGGGGGCTCGCGCATCGCCGCCACAAATAGCCGTCGTCTCGCACGGGCGCAACGGGGCGCTTTCGGAAGATCGAGAGCCGTAGTAGTCCATGCCCCGTGAAGCGGAATCTCAGCGGCTTGCTCACGGCGCTCGTCCCGGTTCTCGCGCTCGGCCTGACGGTCGGCGTTTCCAGCGTTCTTTCCGGCTGCAACAGCTGCAACGAGAAGGCGCTGACCACCAGCAATGCCGAAGATGCGGGTCATCGGACCAGCGAGCAGCTCACGCCCGAGCAGCAGTCCAAGGTCCTCGCGAAGGTCGGCGACAAGACGATCACGCTCGGCGACTTCGTGGCGTCGCTGGAGAACATGGACCAGTTCGACCGCCTCCGGTACCAGTCGACGGAGCGCCGCAAGGAGCTCCTCACCGAGATGATCACGGTGGAGCTGCTCGCGCAGGAGGCTCGCGCCAAGGGCTACGACAAGGACCCTTCGGCCGAGCAAGAGGTCCGCTCCATCCTGCGCGACGCGATGCTCGCCCAGGCGCGAAAGAACGCGCCGACCCCGAACGACATCTCCGACGGCGACGCGCGCGCCTACTTCGACGCGCACAAGTCCGAGTACCGGGACCCCGAGCGTCGCCGGCTCTCCTGCATCGTCTTGAAGGACGAGGCCGCCGCCAAGGCCGTCATCACCACGGCGACCGCCAGCTCCAAGGGGCTCTCCGCCGCAGAGTGGGGCGAGCTCGTTCGCAGCAAATCCACGGACACACAAGCCAAGGCCAACGTCCCCGTCGATCTCGCTGGTGACATGGGCATCGTGAGCCCCCCGGGCGACACGCGCGGCGAGAACACGCGCGTTCCCGAACCGGTGCGCGTTGCTGTCTACGAGATCGAGAAGGCGGGCGACGTGCTCCCGCGTCCGATCCCCGTGAAGGGCACCTTCTACGTGGTCCGCCTCACCCAGAAGATGGAGCCCCACGAGCGCCCCTTCGAGGAAGCGGAGCGCACGATCCGGATCAAGCTCGCGCAGGATCGCACGCGCGCCAGGGAGGATCAGCTGCTCGCGGATCTGCGCAAGCAATACCCCGTCACCGTGGACGACGCGGCCCTTGCCACCGTCCACGTGGACCTTGCGGACGCGGGCCCGTACCCGAACACGCCGGGCCCCACCCAGCAGAGCCCCGCGCCCCAGCAGAGCCCCGGCGACGCCGGCGCGCGATAGATGAAGAGCAACGTCGTCTCCCTTGCGGACGTCGTCCGGAGGAAGCGGACGACACAGCGGAAGGACCCACGCGACTGGCGCTGGCAGATCCGCAACGCGCTCACGCGCACGGAAGATCTCGAGCGTCACCTCTCGCTCACGCAGGACGAGCGGGACGGCGCGCGCCGTGCAGAGGAGCAGGGACTGCCGATCTCGATCACGCCGTACTACCTGTCGCTCTGCGACCCGCACGATCCGACGTGTCCCGTGCGCATGCAGTGCGTGCCGCGGGCGGCTGAGTCCACGGTGGCCCGCGGCGACATGGAAGACCCCCTGGGTGAGGTCGCCCACGAGGTCGCGCCCGGCCTCGTGCAGCGCTATCCGGATCGCGTGCTGCTCCTGGCCACGGACCGGTGCGCCGTGTACTGCCGCTTCTGCACCCGGTCGCGGATGGTCGGCGACGGCGGCGGCGCCATCTCGAACGACAAGCTCGCGCTCGCCATCTCGTACCTGCGCGCGCATCCAGAGATCACCGACGTCATCATCAGCGGCGGTGACCCGCTCGCGATGGCTACGGACCGCCTGGTCCGCCTTGTCGCCACGGTGCGCGAGGTGCAGAGCGTCCAGACCATTCGTCTGGCAACGCGGGTCCCCGTGACGCTCCCCATGCGCATCACGCAGGAGCTGCTCCGCGCGCTTCGTCCATACCATCCGCTCTGGGTGATGACGCACTTCAATCACCCCAAGGAGCTGACACGCGCCGCCGCGCTCGCGTGCACTCGCCTCGCCGACGCGGGCTTCCCCGTGATGAACCAGACGGTGCTCCTGCGCGGCATCAACGATGACCCCGACACGCTGTCCGCGCTCTTCCGCGCGCTCGTTCGCGTGCGCGTGCGCCCGTACTACCTCCTGCAGATGGATCCGGTCGTGGGGACCTCGCACCTGCGGACGCCTCTGGCGCGCGGCGTCGAGATCATGGAGGCGCTTCAGGGTCGGCTGACGGGGATCGCACTCCCGAAGCTGATCTGCGACACGCCGGGCGGGCTCGGCAAGGTTCCGGTGGGCCCAGGCTACGTGGTTGCCCGCGACGACGCCGCTGGCGTCACCACCCTCCGGACCTTTCGCGGCGCGCGTGTGGACTACGTGGATCCTTCCGCCTGACCGGCAGAAGTTTTTCGCGCACCGATCCGGGAGAAGATTCGGTACTGTGTGATCGCCATGAGTGTATTTGGGGATGGTTCACGGCTCGGACGAAGCGTGTCCTGGGCTCTTGCCGCAGTTCTCTTCAGTGGGACTGCCTTCGCGCAGGTCGGCGTGGCAGACGCCAAGGCGCACCGCACAGCCGCCGAGGCCGCCGCAAAGGCGAAGGACTGGGCGAAGGCGCTCGAGGAGTTCCGCGCTGCAAATGCGCTCGAAAAGACCCCCGAGAGCATGGAGGGCATCGCCAACGCCGAGCACGAGCTCGGCCACGTGCCCCAGGCCTACGAGGCCTATGAGGACTTCCTGAACACGTACTCCGCGAAGCTGCCTGGCCCCAAGAAGGTGGCTGCGGAGAAGCGTCTGAAGGAGCTCGGCGAGAAGACGGGCGCGTTCGCCATCGACGTGAACGGGGCCGGCGCCGAGATTTTCCTGGATGACAAGAGCCTCGGCAAGAGCCCGCTCGCGAAGCCCGTGCGCGTGCTCTCCGGTCCCCACCGGGTGCGCGTCCACAAGGACGGATTCCTTCCGTGGGAGCAGGCTCCGAATGCTCCCGCGCAGGCGCAGACCGCCGTCGCCGTGAAGCTCGAGGTCGACGCACGGAAGGCCCGCCTCAACGTGCGCGAGCAATCCAACGCCCCGGTCCACGTCTACGTCGACGGCGTCGACATGGGCGTCGCGCCGTGGTCAGGCGATGTCGAGCCAGGCGAGCACGAGATCATCGTGAAGAGCGCGACCATGCTCGCCACGCCGCAGAAGGTCACCGTCGCAAAGGGCGAGACGCGCGAGATCATCGCGGCGGCCTCCGCCACGAGCGCCTCGCTCAAGGTCTCCACGGCGGACGGCAAGGGCGTCATCTACATCGACGGCAAGGTCGTTGGCGAAGGCGTCTTCAGCGGTGAGATCCCCGCGGGACCGCACAAGGTGATGGTCAAGCGTGACGGCTACGACCCGTTCGAGGAAGACATTGCGCTGAAGGAGAAGGAGAACGTCTCTCGCAGCGTGACGCTCCAGCTCGTGTCCACCGTGACCACCGGTCAGGTGAAGACGGACACGGACCGCCTCGAGGGCCTCTACGGCAGCCTCGGCCTCTCGGGCGTGCTCATGCCCTCTGGCAACGGCAACGACATCCAGAACGAGTGCGACAAAGGCACGGCTGGTGTCACGTGCGCTGGCTCCAGCGACGTCGGCGGCGCGCTGCACGGCTACGTTGGCTACCACTGGGACCCCGTCGGCATGGAGCTCTTCATGCAGGCCATGTACGACCAGACCACACCCGTGATCCAGGTCGCGTCGTCGCCGGTCAATCTGAACGCGGACCCCGCGCGCAAGGAAGAATATTCCTTCCGCCGCATCGGCGGCACCGCTGCGATTCGTGCGCGCCTCACGTGGCAGGCCAAGAAGATCCGGCTCGGCTTCGCGGCGGGCCCGGGCGCCTCTTATCGTCAGGTGCTCTTCCAGCGCGACGCGACGGCGACCGTCGGCAACGACACGTTCGGAGACAAGTACGTGGGCTCGGCCGGCTACTGGGCGCCCGCGCTCTCGCTCGACGCCCACGTCGGCTTCCGCGCCACGCGCGCCTTCGAGCTGCAGCTCGGCTTCCAGACCCTGTTCGAGAGCGCACGCGCCTTCGGAGAGAAGGTCGTGCTCGACGCCGACAACAGTCGCCAGCTCGTGAAGGGCGGCGCGTCGTCGCCAGTGCCGCTACCGGGCGGCGTCGTACCGTCAGTCCCGGGCCAGACGATCGCGATCAGCACCCCGTCGTACCAGCTGATCACCGGCACTCAGATCTTCACCGGACTCTACATCGGCGCCCAGTTCGGTCCCTGAGCGTCGATCTTGGGGTCGAAGTCGATATCGATGTTTGTCCGTTGCCGCTGACTACTTCAACGTGAAGCCACACTGGCTCATGAGCGCCGCTGGCAGCGTTGATGAGCCCAGCATGGCGCAGATGTTCTGAGGCGCAGAAACCGTCTGCTTGAGGACGCCGTCCTGCAAGCACTGGCACGTGTCCATCGCGCCAGCCTCGTCGGGGCCACACGTGAGTTGCAGCTTGCCGTTGACTGGGCACTGCTCCGAGAGATCGCAGCTGGTGCCAATGTTGAAGGTCGGCGCGAATGCGCATGGGTTGTTCATACCGGGGCCTCCAGCATCGATGCCGGTGCCGCCAGTCCCGCTGTCCCCGCCGCTTGAGCCGCCGTCGCCTGTTGACGTGCCGCTGCTTGCCTTCACCACGCAGGCGCCGCCCGAGAGCGCGAAGATCGGGACCACCGACGGGAATTTCGGCGAGCCCGGCGTTGCCGCGGAGGCCAGGACCGCGGCGGCCTGCAGCGCGTTCTGGTAGGCGTCACAGGAGTTCTTGCAGAGGACGACGTTGCCCTTCGCGTCCTGGACCCAGCCGTCGCCTCCAGCGTGACATGCCGTAGCGTCCTTCCCCGCGGCGTTCTTGATCACCGTGGTGTTGCCCAAGAACGTCGGGTCCGAGAACCAGAGCTCCGAGGTCGGGCCGAAGGTGTCGGGCGTGCTCTTCGGCGCCGTATACGTGCAGGTAGCCGACGCCGTGAACGCGCGAATGATCGCGGTCTGAGCAGCGGTGGAGTTGACCGAGGCGTTGTAGCAACTACCACCGGTCGAAGCGACGGCGCTCGCGAACGCCTTGGAGGGCACGGTGTTGGTGTTGCACGGATCCTCCGCGCCACTGCCGATCTCCACGACCGTGGTGGGGATGTCCTTGTGTGCAGTGATGATGTCCGAGGGCACCTTCTGCGCGCCGCCCATCTGCGGGTCAACGCACCCCGGGGTGGGGATGAAGCCCTTGTTCGCGATCATGATGACCGTCTTGTTCACGACGCCAGGCGCGCCGATGATCTCGGCATACGCGGTCTCGAGCCCGGCGACCTGATTCTGCACCGTCCAGGTGTTATCGAACGCGTAGTCCGCAGGGTTCACCGACAACGACGCGACCGGCGTCAGACCCTTGTCCGGCAGCATGGGGGAGAGCGTGGACGGGCACGTCCCGCTGCTCGCGACCGGCATGAAGTGGAAGCCGACCTTCAGGTTCGCGAACGCCGGATCGTTCTTCTTTGCGAGCAGGCTGGCAGCCGCCGCCAGGAAGTCCGTCGCGCTCTTCGTGGGGTCGATGACGAACTCGACGGCGGACGCGACCGGGCTGAGCGCCGCGGAGCTACAGGTCCCGCTCTGCGGGTTCGAGACGGTGCCGTCGGGATTGGCGCCCATCAACTTCAGCTGGTCTGCCGCGCAGATCGACTGCGATGCGAGCTTGGGCCGACACACCGGGTTCACGGTGACTGACGTGATGCGGTGCGGGCTGCCCAGCGTACCGTGCACGAGATCGCAGAGGCCGGGCGCGAGCTGGAAGATCTGCGGCTTCGTGGCGTCCGGGACGAAGAACCCTTCGTCCTTGTCGAGATCCAGGATCTCGTTGCCAAGGCCGCTGTCGAATGCAACGCGCACGTTCAGGCCATCCGCGGGAAGCGTGAGGCCGCCCGGCACCTGGGGCAGGGAAGCGCCCGGAGGCGCGCCGATGGCGCCGGGCAACGCATAGATGCACTGCGCGTCGTCCACGGTGAGCGGCGGCACGTTCACCTGATCGCTGAAGCAACTGTCCAGTGCGAAGCAGGTCCCGTCGCCGCCGTAGAGCAGGTTGTCGTTGTATTCGGTGAGGGCGGTGACCTGGGTGTTCGAGTCCACGCAGCGCCCGGCCTTGCAGGTCTTCTCGCTGATCGAATTCCCGCATTCCACGTCGAAGCAGGAGAACTTGAGCGGCATCGGTACGAACAGGATCTGGTTCGGCGAGTACGGCTGACGCGACACACGGAGCACGCGCGCACCGCCGCCCGAGTTGAGCGAGCCGCCGACCGACGCGGGGATCGCGCAGCCGTAGCCAGGGCTCTGGGCGATCTGTCCGGCGGGCGTCGCGGGGTCGTCGGAGTCTGCCGCCGTGAAGCCCGTGACCGAGATGATGACCGGCGTGCCGGCGGCGCTACGCGGGAGTGCGCCCAGCGACCGCGGCAGCTGCACCTTGTTGTCGTACACGAGGTAGTTCTTGCAGAAGGTCACTGTGCCTTCGACCGACACGCTCACCTGCACGGTCTTCAGGTCTCGCGGCACCTGGACCTGCGTGGAGATGCCAGCGACGAGCTCCGTCTGCTTCTGCGACTCACACCCCATCCAACCCAGCGCAGCGGTGGTGACGAGAGCGAGCGAGCAAAGAGCCGAGCGACGGTTCAGCATGGTGTCTCCTTCAAAACAAAGCTCACGACAAGAAGAGTGACGTCAGAGGCAAGCAGATCAGTGGAAGTGGTACGCAGCGGGCGTCTGAACGGTGAAGGGCGGCAGCGTGCCCCTGACGGGCTCCTGGTCCTTCGGTGCGAAGATGAAGGCGGCAGCGATGGTGCCACCGCCAACGACGAGGATGGTGCCGATGAGCCACGGGACGAAGCTGGGGTGGCGGTCCTCGTTGAGCTCCACGGTGACCGGCTTCTCTTGCCCCGGCTTCACCTCGATGTCGTGCGTCCACGTGTAGAAGCCTTCCTTCTTCACCGTGACCTGGTGCGTGCTCTGCGTCCCGACGGGACCTTCCCAGACGTCCGCACCCACGAACTTCCCGTCGAGCTCGATGACGGCTCCAGACGGCTGCGCGCGGATCTTGAGCCTGCCCTGCGCGATCTCCCGCGACAGTGCAAGTGTGAGCGAGGTGGGCTCGCCCTCCTTCAGCGTCACCGGCTGGGACACCGTCACGAAGCCTGGTGCCTCCGCCGTGATGACATGCGGATCGTTCGTGAGGCTGAGGCGCCCCTTGTACGGGGACGTGCCGACCTCTTTGCCGTCCACCTTGATGATCGCGCTCGGCGCGCCCTGCACGGTCACCTCGATCATGGCGGTCTTCACGATCGGCTCGAGCTTGATCGCCAGCTTTGCGGGCGTCTTTCCGAGCACGGTGATGTTCTCCGCGGCCTGCCCGAACCCGGGCTTCTGCACCACGATCTTGCGTCGGCCGATGTTCACGTCCACGGGCTTCTGCAGCGGCGATTTGCCCACGGTCTCGTCGTCGACGACGATTGTTGCGTCGGCCTCGTTGACCTCCACCATGAGCGTGGAGACGAAGTCGCTGAGGCCGGAGATGTTGTCGCGAAGACGCGTCTCGTCCTCGGGGGTGAGCTTGCCGCCACCCTCTGCGAGCTCACGCTTGAAGATCTCGATCGCCTTCGTGTAGTGGCTGAGCGCCTTCTCGCAGGCGCCGACGTTGAAGAGCGTACGTGGGTTCTTCGACAGGTCGTAGGCGCGCTGGAACTCAGCCCCGGCCGAATCCCACCGCTGCCGCGCAAACAGGTCGAGGCCGCGATCCCAGGAGTCGCGTGCGTCGCCGGTGAGCTCGTCGTGGATGGACGTAGGCTTCTTGGGCGGCGCAGCGAACGCGACGACCGGCGTCAACATCGGCAGCACGAGCGACGCGGTCACGACCACGGTCATGGGGAACTTGAGTAGAGATCGCATGTCTTCTTGTTCTCGGTGTCTGCCCTCAGGCAGCCTGGGCTCCGCGTGAGGCTTTTGCCTCCTGGGAGCGACATTTTCACTTCAGCGGTCAGCGCGGAACCTCGTTCTCGAGGATGCTGGGATGGGCCGTGTTCGGAGTGGTGTTGCCCGGCTTGACGGACCCGCCGGGGGCAACATTCTGACCCGGGTTCTGCGGCGGCTTCGCGACGCTGACGGCGGCGGTCGCAGCGGAACCGGCGTCCTTCACGACCACGCTGTTGTTCTCCGGCACGGCGACACTGGGTGTGCCGGTCGGTATCACGCTTGCGGACGGGAGCGGCAACGTGGAGGTCATCACGAGGCCAGTCGCGTTGCCTGTGTTGCTGGGGTCGGGCCTGGCGTGATCGCCAGTCAGTGCCTTCAGGCCGAAGACGCCACCCACGACCACGACGAGCGCGATCGGGACCAGCGCGTAGATCAGCGGCGAGCGCCTTGGTGTGTGGACCTGCAGCTCGGGCTCGTTGGTGTCACGAACGACCGCCAGGTTCGTCCGCACGCCAGCCTGCTCGGGGGGAGAATCTTGCGGTGACTGCTGTACACCCGGTGGCCGTGACAGCTGCTGCTGCATGACATGCGTGGCCTTCGGTACGTTTTCTCCGAGGCCCGGGTAGCTCGCCTGGGTCTTCGCCGTGGCCTCGGTGGGCGTGGCCTGCGTGTCACTCGCCGCCGGTGTTGCGACGTAAGGCTTCGTGTGCTGGCCGAGCGCAGAGAACGCGAACGTGCTGGAAGGCCCATTTTCAGGCCTCGGAACGATCGAGGAGCGGCTCTCGGGCTGGTAGTGCTTGATGCGGTCCAGCACCGGAAGCGTGCGCGCCGATGCGAACGGAACGAGCGCCTCCGCAAGCTCACCGACGCTCTGGTAGCGATCCGCGACCTCGCGTGCGAGCGCCTTGTGCACCACCACGGCGAGCTCGGGCGAGATGTCCTCGCGCGCCTCCTGGATGGGCGGCACGTCCGCGGTGAACAGCTTGAAGAGGATCTCGGTGAACTCGCCCGTGTCCGACGTGAATGGCGTGTGGCCGGTGAGCAGCTCGTAGAAGATGACGCCCACGGAGTAGATGTCGCTCCGTGCGTCGACGTCACGCGGGCTGCGCGCCTGCTCCGGCGACATGTACAGCGGCGTGCCGAGCGCGGAGTTCGTCTGCGTCAGCGATGCGCTTCCTTGCGATGCGACCTTGCTGATCCCGAAGTCCAGGATCTTCACGAAATCCGCCTGTCCTTCGTGCCGGATGACGAAGCAGTTCGAAGGCTTCATGTCGCGATGGATGATGCCGAGCGCGTGGGCGACCTGCAGCCCACGGAGGATCTGCGACATGAAATGAATGACGCGCTCGATCTCCAGACCGGGCTTGCCCTCCTGGGTCAGGAGCTCCGACAGGTCCCGACCGTCGAGGCAATCCATGACGAGGTAGGGAGCGCCCGACGGCAGCTTGCCCACGTCGCTCACCTGCACCACATGCTCGCTCTTGATCGCCTTGGAGGCGACGCCTTCGTTCAGGAATCGCTCGACCGCGCCCGGAAAGGACACGTACTGCGGGTTCATGAACTTGAGCGCGACGGGAGCGCGCAGCAGCAAGTGGATGGCCTTGGCGACCGCGCCCATGCCGCCCTCACCGAGCATGCGCTCGATCTGGTACTTGCCGTCGATGATCTCGCCGGTGGTGGGGTAGCCGCTGGGTGGTTGACCGGACATAGTCGTAACCTTCTCAGAATAGATGGGGTCGCGTCACAACGCTAGACACACAAACGGGGTACAAGGTGGGCGAGGTGGGCGCACCCTTGGGAGCGGGCCGCGACTGGGGTATAGAGGCTCGCCATGAGTCAGCCTCGCAGTGTTCCATCCAAGCCGCCCCCGCCGCACATGGCCCGCCTGTCCGACCTGAACAGCAAGGCCCTTCTTGGTGGTGGTGCGGACCGGATCAAGAAGCAACACGAAGGCGGCAAGCTCACGGCGCGCGAGCGCATCGACCTCCTTGTGGATCCCGGTTCGTTCGAGGAGATCGGCCGCTTCGTCACGCACCGCTGCACCGACTTCGGCATGGAGAGCCAGAAGGTCCTTGGCGATGGCGTCGTCACCGGCCACGGCCTCTGCGACGGTCGGAAGGTCTTCGTGTTCGCCCAGGACTTCACCGTCTTCGGCGGCTCGCTCTCCGGCGCGTACGCGCAGAAGATCTGCAAGCTGATGGACATGGCCATGAAGGTCGGTGCGCCCGTCATTGGTCTCAACGACTCGGGCGGCGCGCGCATCCAGGAGGGCGTCGAGTCGCTCGCCGGCTACGCGGACATCTTCTTGCGCAACACGCTGGCGTCGGGCGTGGTGCCGCAGATAAGCGCGATCATGGGCCCATGCGCGGGCGGCGCCGTGTACTCGCCGGCCATCACGGACTTCATCTTGATGGTGGAGAACACCAGCTACATGTTCATCACCGGACCGGACGTCATCCGCACGGTGACGCACGAAGAGGTCACCAAGGAGGAGCTCGGCGGCGCCGCCACGCACGCGAGCAAGAGCGGCGTCTGCCACCTCACGTCCGCGGACGACAAGACGTGCATCGCGCAGATCCGCGAGCTGCTCTCCTTCATGCCGTCCAACAACACGGAGGACCCGCCCACGAAGCCGTCCACGGATCCGCCGCTGCGTGAGGTGCCCGAGCTCGACACGATGATCCCCATCGAATCGAACCGCCCCTACGACGTGAAGGAGGTGCTCCGCGCCGTCATGGACGACGCGCAGTTCTTCGAGGTCGCGGAGCAGTACGCCGCGAACATCGTCATCGGCTACGCGCGCGTGGGCGGCAGGGTCGTTGGTGTGGTCGCGAACCAGCCGCAGGTGCTTGCTGGCGTGCTCGACATTGACGCGTCCATGAAGGCCGCGCGCTTCGTGCGCTTCTGCGACTGCTTCAACATCCCGCTCGTCACGTTCGTGGATGTGCCCGGCTTCTTGCCCGGCACAGAGCAGGAGTACGGCGGCATCATCAAGCATGGCGCCAAGCTGCTCTTCGCGTTCGCGGAGGCCACGGTCCCGAAGATCACGGTCATCCTGCGCAAGGCCTACGGCGGCGCGTACGACGTCATGGCGTCCAAGCACATTCGCGCGGACTTCAACTTTGCGTTCCCCACGGCGGAGATCGCCGTCATGGGGCCCGAAGGCGCAGTCAACATCGTGCGCCGCAAGGAGATCGACAGCGCAAAGGACCCCGCCGCGACGCGCGCGGAATTCATTGCAGACTACAAGGAAAAATTCGCGAACCCGTACAAGGCAGCGGAGCTCGGCTTCATCGACGAGGTCATCTTCCCGCGCACGCTGCGCCAGCGCCTGCACCGCTCCCTCGAAGTCCTGAAGGACAAGCGCGACACCAACCCCCCGAAGAAGCACAGCAACATCCCGCTGTAGATCTGCGCGCGAAAACTTGGCCCTCGGGGCGCGTGTCCCTTATCCCCGATGACAACGACGCTCGCATGTGCGCGGGCGCTTTGTCGGAGGAGTCGTCATGGGCACTGAGAGCGATCGTCGCGGGGGCAACGCGACACGAATTCCGTTCGATGCGATGGTCGAGGTGGGCGGGGCGCTGGGTCCCTCGTTCGAGGCCAAGGCGATCAACCTTTCGCCTGACGGTATGCAGCTCAAGACGGCATACCTCCCCGAGGTGGGGCAGCCCGTCAGCTGCAGCTTCGAGGCGCCAGAGCTCGGCATGGTCCTGGTGTCCGGCGTGGTCATCTGGCAGGACAAGCACGGCGACGGAGGCGAGTTCGGGATCCGGTTCACGAACATCGACCCCGAGAGCGCCGCGCACCTGAAGAGGCTCATCGCGCAGGCTGTAGGCGATACCGCGAGGGCGGGCTCCCGCGTGCGCCTCCACATCGAAGGCCTGGCGTCGCCGATGCGCGGCCGTGTCCGCGATGCGGATGGCAATGGCGTCACCGCATGCAGCGACCTCAACTTCCTTCAGCTGGGCAAGCCCCTTGACCTGGAGGACGCAGCCTCCGGCGCGCGTCGTCCGGCGCACATCGGGAGCGTGGAGCTGGAGATCGATCCCGCGTCGCAGGTTCCGCAGCTGATCGTCAGCATGCGCTACACGGACGCCGCTCCCTCCGAGGACGTGGCGGTCGCGACGGACGACGTATCGGGCAACGCGGGCCCCAGGTCCGACTCTCCCGAGACCGTGCAGGAGCCCGCGCAGGCGGCGTTCCGCGGCGGCGAAGAGGAGATCGAAGAAGAGTCGAACAAGATGAAGAGCGCCTGGGCGAAGAAGGCGCAGAACGTGGGCCCCATGCTCAACACGTGGGCCAAGAGCACGAAAGAAAAGCTCACCATGATGTTGAAGAAGCGTGGTGAGGGAAAGAAGGACGACGTCGCGATCCCGCTTCGTCGCACCACCTCTCCCCCTCCGGCCGGCGCGCTCCACTCGAGCGGTCGCAAGGTGATCCGCGGCGACGTCGAGGAAGAGTCCTACGGGATCGAGAAGAAGCCGTTCAAGTTCACGAAGCGTCATGCCGCTGTCGCCGGCGCCGTGGGCATCGCATCGATCCTGGCGATCGTCGCGTTCCGCAAGCCGGTGGAGAAGCCGCTGGTCGGCGCGCCCACCGAAACGTCCGGGCAGGGGACGACTGCGGAGAACACGCCCCCGCAGATCCCGCCGCCGCCTGGCGCAGTCCAGCCTGGGTCCACGGGCGCACCGGGCGCGCTCCCCATCGCGAACAACAACGACATGAACATCGCGCCCGAGGACGACAAGTCCATGAAGGGCAAGAAGTACAAGGTCGCTCCGTTCATGAACGGCGCTGTCTCGCACGGCAACGTCCTTCGCCTGAAGATGGACGGCGCAATCGAGAAGATCCAGGGCGCACCGCAGCCGACCGGCTTCACCGTGGTCATCCCGAACCGCAAGTCCGAGGAGGCCGCAGCGCCGCTCGCCGCGCGTGACGGTCGCATCGCGGGCATCAACGTCGCGAACAACCCGAGCGGCGCCGAGCTCACCATCAGCTTCAAGGACGGCGTGCCGAACTACATGGTCCGCGCGAAGGGGAACTACCTGGAGATCGTGCTCGCGCAGGGAAATGCGCAGGCTTCGAACGACAAGGACGGCGACTCGCCGAAGCCCACCGCGAAGAAGAGTCACCCGAAGCACAAGAAGCACTGAGCACGCAGGCGTCTTGAACGAGCTGCTCGTTCGATGGGTGGTGGCGTTCGCCTTCACCGAGATCATCGAGGTCCCGATCTACCGGCGCATGCTGGGGAGCGGGTTTCTCGAGGCGCTCGGGGCGAGTGCCGTCACCCATCCGCTTTTGTGGTTCGTGTTCGTGCCGGCCGTGCGGCAGCACCTGTCTTACATGCAGTATGCAGCCATCGGCGAAACACTGGTGGTGCTCGTCGAAGTCCTCTGGTTCCGCGTGCTCTTCAAGCGGAAGGGCGCATTCCTGGGAAGCCTGGCCGCGAACGGCGCAAGCTACGGGCTTGGTCTGGTGGCGCATGCGCTCTTCGGCTGGCCGTAACCTGCTAGCGAGCGCCGCGGCCCTTGCGGGTGCCCTGCGACAGTGACGTGCGGCTCGTGGCGGCAAGGTCGAACCCTGATGTTTCACCGCGCGCGAAGGCCATGGCTCCTGCGTACGCGATCATCGCGGCGTTGTCGGTGCAGCTCGCGAGCTCCGGCAGGATCGCTCGCAAGCCGCGCTTCGCCGCCTCGGCGGTGACACGCGCGCGCAGTCCGCGGTTCGCGGCCACGCCTCCGCCGATGACGACCGCGTTGACGCCTTGCTCCTCCGCTGCGCGAAAGAGCTTCCGTGTCAGCGTGTCCGTGACCACGTCCTGGAACGACGCGCAGATGTCTGCAAGGCGCTCCTCGTTCGTGGGAACGCCTTCGCGCTCCACCAGCTGCGCGACCTGCGTCTTCAGCCCCGAAAAGCTGAACTCGAGCGAGTCGATGCGCGCCATGGGACGGGTGAACGGCACCGAGCCTGCGTTCCCCTTCGCGGCAAGGCGATCGATCGCGGGGCCGCCGGGATACCCGAGCCCGAGGAGCTTGGCGACCTTGTCGAAGGCCTCGCCCGCGGCGTCATCGCGTGTGGCGCCGAGCTCTCGCATGAGCGACACGTGCGGACCGTCGACGCGATAGAGCGCCGTGTGTCCGCCGGACACGAGCAGTGACACGAACGGAAACGTCGGAGGCTCCGGGCTCGCCTCACCGCGCCGCAGGAACACGGACAGGATGTGGCCCACAAGATGGTCCACGCCCACCAGGGGTTTGTCCGATGCCCACGCAAGGCCCTTCACTGCCTGCACGCCCACGAGCAACGCGCCCACGAGCCCAGGGCGACACGTCACGGCGATCACGTCGAGGTCAGCAAGCCCAACGCCTGCCTTTGCAAGCGCCTCCGTCACCACGGGCCCGAAGCTCCGCAGGTGGTCGCGTGCGGCCAGCTCGGGGATGATCCCGCCGTAGCGGGCGTGAAGATCGATCTGCGACTGCACCACGTCCGAAAGCACGAGCCCGTCGTCGCGAACGACGGCCGCGCCCGTCTCGTCGCATGAAGACTCGATGCCTAGA
The DNA here is from genome assembly GCA_038230375.1 of Polyangiales bacterium. Lineage (GTDB taxonomy): Bacteria > Myxococcota_A > Polyangia > Polyangiales > Polyangiaceae > JANXLV01. The sequence continues at coordinate 48,782 of JBBRNJ010000012.1, forward strand.
ACGAGCACGGCTGATCGCCTTTGGTCAGCGCAAACACGCCGAAGAGGCGTGACGCGGGCTCCGTACCTGCGTCGCCATCCATGGGAGCGCTGCGAAACATTCGCACCTCGATGTCGGAAGACTGAAGAAGCGAGACGACGACCGTGGCGTCCGACTTGTCGTTTCCATCTCCGGTCGGGCGCGCGACATACACGAAGTTCTTCACACGTCCTTCGCCAAAGTTGAGCGTGGAGAGTGGATCGTGAAAGAGCTCCGGTATGGGGCGCAGCGGCTCGGACCTGAAGCGCCCGTCGGACGTGGAGATGACGCCGGGGCTGTCCTGGAGGTGATCCGTATCGAGCGTCAGGCAGACCTTCGTGTCGCCCGGAAACCCGCTACGGACGAACGCGCCGGTGGCGATCGCGCCCTGGTACGTGCCGCCGCCAGACGTGGAGAAGCGCGACAGATCCCTGCAGCCCATCACACCCACCGCTGCCGTCACGAGCAACGCGCACGTCAGTGAAGAAGTGACCGCAGACCTCATTTGCCCTTGGGGTTTGCCGTGGCGCTGGGTCCGTCCAGGATCTGCTTCGCGGTCTCTCGCACGTGCGGCTCGGCATCCGTTGCCGCCACGCTCTTCGCGACCGCTCGCGCTCGCTCGTGATCGCACTCGTCCAGTGCGACCAGCGCTGCCTCACGCACGATCGCGAACGGCTCGTCCTTGATGGCACGCTCCAGGTGCGCGGCGGCTGCGTCCGTGACAGGGTCCTTTGCGCCGGCCTTGCCCACGCGCCCGAGCGCCTGTGCGGCGAGGAGGCGCATGGACCACGCGTCGTGCTTCTTCATGATGGATGCAACGGCGTCCACGGTGGCCTGTGAAGGGTGTGCGCCCGTGGCCGACAGCGCGATGCGTGCAACGTTGGGATCTTGATCCGTCAACGCCAGCGTCATGGCCTGCGCTGCCTCCTTGGACGGCGAACGCGCCAGGAAGACGATCGCGCGCGTGCGGATCTGTGCATCAGGGTGACGCGCAAGCAGTACGACGCCAGGCTCGATCTGTTGCGCAAGCGTGCGGAGCTTTGCGCGTGCCTCGGGCGCCGCCTCGCTCTCGTCCGGGCTCATGATCGGGATGAGGCCGTCCTCCTTCGCGAGCGCATCCAGTACGACGCGCGCGCGATCACCCGACGTGGCGAGCGCGGCGTTTGCAGCGCGCGTGAGCGGCTCTGCGAACTGCGTGAGCACCAGTGCGCGCTCCTTCGCGGGGAGCTCCTTGGGAACGAGCTCCGCGATCACCGCGTCCGCGTCGAGCTGATCCTCCGGCACGGGCAGGAGATCCTTCGGCTCGTGAGGATCCCGCGTGGCCAGGATGGTGAGGCCGAAGAGCGCCGCGCGTCGCAGCGTGTCGCCCTGCGGACGATTGCGATCAGAGCCGCTCTGCGCCGCGAACAGCGAGTCCGCGATGACCTGCGGCGTGCTCCGCTCCTCCGCGCGCCCGCCCTTCGCCGACGAGAGTGACATGCGTGCCAGCGCCATTGCCGCTGCTGCGCGCGGGAGGGGCTCCTGCGACTCCGCGAGCGCCACAAGCGTGGGGGTCTCGCCTTCCGCGTTGAGCTCGGCAAGGGCGTAGGCTGCGGCCGCGCGCGCGACGGTACCTGCGTCGGAAGAGCGGGCCGTCTGCGCCGCGAGCGGGATGCTTCCCTTGTCGTGTTGCGCGGCCAGACCGAGCAACGCGTACGCGCGCATCTCCGGCGTCCCGCGCTCCGCGATCTTGCGAAGCAGTGGGATGGCGCGCTTGTCGGGGACCTTCGCGGCGGCCCACGCGGCGCCAACGGCGATGGTGTCGGTGGCGATGGCATCGAAGCCGAGCTTCTCCTGATCGCGCGGAAAAAGCAGGGTTTCGTAGCGTGCGAGCATGGCCGGGTCACGCAGCGCACCACACGCGATCATTGCCCGTGCGCGGAGCGGCGTCTCTGCCGGGCCGGTGGCAAACGCGAAGAGCGGCGGCCCCGCGTTCTTGTTCTCCACGTAACCGAGCACGTCGATCGCGACGCGCTGTTGCGTGCCGTCGCCGTCGGACAGTGCGTCGAGCAACGGCTTCATGGCGCGTGAGCCGATCCGGACGAGCCGCGCGCGAGCCTCCTGCGCGTCCTTCGAGTTGCTACGGCGCACCTGCGCCACGAGCGCGTACGTGAGATTGCCGTACACCTCCACCAGCACGCGCCGGTAGATGGGCCGTTGCGGATTGCCGATCGCCAGTGGCAGGAGCTCCTGCTCCAGCGACTCGAGCGTGCCGCGACCCAGGTTGATCTGCATCGAGAGCCGAGCCGCGCGCGCGACCAGCTCCTCATCCGGCGCACCGCGCAACACACGACGGAAGAGCCGATCTGCGTCGTCCGTCTGGCCCTTCGCCAGGAGCAGATCCGCGAGCTCCAGGTAGACGATGAACAAGCGATCGTTCTTGGAGATGGCGGCGCGGAACTCGATGATCGCCTTGTCCACGTCCTGGCGTGAGCGGTACATCTCGCCAAGGTGCTTGTGGCCCTCCGCGTCGTCGGGGTTCAGCTCCACGCCGCGCGCCGCGTACTTGATGGCGTCGTCGTCGCGATTGAGCTGCAGCGCGTACTGCGCCATGCGCTGGTACAGCTCGCGTGCGCGCTTGGGCTCCACGGTGACCAGCTTGTCGAGCAGGGCGATCGCCTCGGCGAGCTTGTTGTCCTGCACGAGCACGCGCTCGAGCGCCAGGTAGCTCTCGACGTCGCCTGGGGCCTTGTCGATGACCTTGCGGAGCGTGGACGCAGCGTCCGCCAGGTGCCGCAGATGGATGTGCGCCTCCGCGAGCATGCGCCCTGCTTCGAGGTCCGGTGGGACCTGGTTGAAACGCGAGTTGAGTGGCGCGATCTGGTCGGCCAGGATGCGCTCCAGCCCCCACAGCGTGACGATGCGCGAGCGTGCCTCGCGCGCAAGGATCGCGTCGCTCGCCTTCTGCGCCTTCTCCGACAGCTCTATCCAGATCTGGCGCGACTCCTTGAACTGGTGCTTTCGCTCCAGCGCGCCGGCGAGCTGCTTCTTGAAGGGCGCGCTGTTGGGATCCAGCTGCACGGCCTCCTTGAATGCGGCCAGAGCGTCGTCCGCCATGTCGTGCTCGAGGTACACGTCGCCCAGCGCAGAGAGAGCGCGCGCCCGCGGCGTGATCGTGGTCAGAATGCGCCGCCAGGTGGCGATGGCCTGCGCCTTGTCGCCCTCCTGGAAGTAGTGATCGCCCAGATCCACGAGGTGCGAAGGATCGTTCGAGCTGACCTGCGCCAGGCGCGAGAGCACCTTCAAGCTGCGCTCGGCCTCGCCGATGCGGCCGTAGAAATCCGCGAGGCGAGACAGGCTCTCCTCGTCGCTCTGTGCGCGTGCCTCGAGCTCCGTGAGAAGGCGGAGTGCCCGCGTGCGATCGCCGCGCTGCATGAGCGCATCACACTGCTCGAACACGAACTGCGGGTTGTTCGGCGCGGCGCGGATCAGGCCCTCGTACTCGGCGATGGCGCGATCGAGCTCGCCCTGCGACTGCAAGACGCGAATGAGCTTCAGGCGAAGGTCGATGTGGCGCGGGTTCAGCGCGAGCGCCTTCTTGTAGGCAATGAGCGCGTTCGCGGGGTCGCCGGTCTCCTCGTAGAGGCCGCCCAGGAGCGCAAGCCGCGCGAAGTCGGACGGGTGCTCGTCCTCGATCTGCTTGATGAGCACCGGGAGCTGCTGGTCGGCGCGGTAGATTTCCGTGATGGTCTCGTAGATCTCGCCGCGGACCGCGGCCTCGCTACCGCTGGCGGAGAGCGCGCGCTTCAACGTGGCGATCGCCTCCTGATTCTTGTGAGCCTTCGCCTGCGCACGACCCAGATCCTTGAGTGCGGGCGCGAGCGCGCGGTTGTCGCCTGCCGCCGCGGTGACGAGATCCTTGAACTCGACCTCGGCCTTCTCGTACTCGCCGCGCGAGAAGAGCTCGCGACCCAGCTCGCCGCGCACGAACAAAGATGTAGACTGCATCTTCACGAGCTGCGTGTGATAGCCCTTGGCGCCGCCGAAATCCTTCGCGTCCAGCGCGATGGTCATGAGCGTGCGAAGGGTCTGCTCCTTGTCCGCAGCGACCGTCTGCAGCGCGAGCGCTTGCTCGTAGCGTGTGCGCGCGGGCGCCACGTCGCCGCGATCCTGGAGCAGGTGGGCGAGCGCGAGCACCGCCGCAGCGTCGTTGGCCTTCTGCGCGATCGCCTTCTCGAGGGTCTTGATCGCGTCGTCCGCGCGGCCGTCGAGCTTGTAGACGCCGGCAAGGGTGACCGTGGACGCGTACTGATCGGCGCCGGCCACCGCGGCGCGTGCCTCGAAGTCGGCCACGAGCTTCACGATGTTGCCGTCACGCTCGCGATAGAGCTGGGCAAGACGCTGGAGCGGGAACGGCGAGCCCGGCTGCGTGAGAACGATGCGCGTGTAGCGGTCGATGAGCGCCTGCTGCGTCGCGCCGGGCGAGACGGGCGGTGCCGGAGGCCTGCCACCCGCGGGCGGGCGACCACCCGCGGGAGGCCGTCCACCAGACGGCGGCTTCTTCCGACCGCGCGGGTCGAAGTCCTGGGCGTGGGCCACGCTGCCCGTGACGAGCACGAGGAGTAGGGCAAGCAGCGGGGTTCGCCTTCGCATCGGTTCCAGAGTAGATGGTATCGCGTTTGAAACCTTGGACGAAGCTCCTCCTCAGGCGCGCCTTTCTCGCCCTCTTTCTCGCCCACCTGCCTGCATGTTCACGGTCCTGCGACGGCTCCGCGGTGAATGAAGCGGATGCGGGAAGCGCAGATGCGTCCTCCGCGTTGTCGGCCAGCCACCCCGGAGACGATGGGAGCGCGGCCGTGGATGTCGTGGCGGCGGCCTCGCCGAGCCTTTACGAGGCGCCCGCGAAGGACGTGCTCACGGGGGGGACCGTCGACGGTGCGGCGCTGCGGGAGAAGAACCGCGCGCGGCTCTCGAAGGACCATTCGGCTGTTGCGCTCATTCGCGGCGACGATGTGCGCGCGCTCGGTGTGCGCATCTGCGAGGCCAAGGTCCCTCAGCGGCCGAAGGACACCAGGATCCTCATCAAGCCGAACATGGGCGGCTTCGAGTGGTTTCGCGATCCGGCGAAGAACGGCGGTGACGACGGTCTCGCCGGTCGCATCACGCAGCCGGAGTTCGTGCGCGGGATCGTGCAGTGCCTGAAGGCGCGCGGCCACACCAGGATCACGATCGCTGAAGGGTGGGGCGCCACGCACAAGGACTGGGAGCACCTCATTCGCGCCTCCGGCTACGAGGCGATGGCGAAGGAAGAGGGCGTGCCGCTCGTCGCGATGGACGACGACGGCGTGTTCGACGTGGAAGGAGACAAGCCGGGAAAGCCGCTCGCCGTCACGGGCATGGAGAAGACACACATGCCAAAGGTGCTGCTCCCCAAGCTCCTTGCCGAGCACCTGGACGGCGGTCTCTTCATCTCGGCGCCCAAGCTGAAGGTTCATCGCTTCGGCGTGGTCTCGATCGGCATCAAGGGAATGCAGGGCGTGGTCATGACGAGCGACGCATCGCCCGCCTTCCACCAGAAGTGGCGCTCGCACCGCGAGCTGTCCGCGGCGCTCGAGGCAGGCAAGCGCGGCGACGCGGACGCGCGGCAGAAGTACGTCGCGTCGCTGGAGGTGTTCGCGGAGCGCATGACGGACATGCTGGAGCTCGCCGCGCCGGACGTGGTGCTCGCGGAGGGCGCTCCTGCGATGGGAGGCGACGGCTTCGGCAAGCGCTTCCCGGTGGCGGAGCACGTCGCGCTCGGCGGCACGAACACGATCCTGGTCGATCGCATCGGAGCTCAATTTCTCGGCCTGTGGGACAACGCGGCGCTCGGTCGTGAGCTCCTCGGACATCGCACCTCGCCGCTCATCGAGATCGCCGCAAAGCGGTTCGGCGTGGACATCGCTGCGCCCGCGGTCGAGGGTGATGGCGCGCCGCTCCTCGCGAAGCGACGCCCTGCGCGCCTGCTCGGCATGGCCGGCTTCGAGATCCGGGACGACGTCACCACGGGCGAGAACGCCGATCCGAGCGACGCGGGTGTCGCGCTTCCAGAGATCGTCGCAGCGCGCGCGAGCACACCCCTCGTCATCGACGGCGATGCAAACGAGGACGCGTGGCGCGCCGCGGTACCGGTCACCTTCGATACGAACACGCGCGGCGAGCACACGGGCACCACCACCACGGTTCGCGCGCTCTGGTCAAAGGCGTCGCTCACCTTCGCGATCGACATGGACGGCGCAGGCTTCAATGTCGACGAGTCGCGCGCGAAGGACACGGAGCGGGAGCGCCTCTACGAGGAGGACTGCGCGGAGATCTTCCTTGGTCCCGATCCTGGGCGTCGCACGCACTACTTCGAGATGGAGGTCGGGCCGCTAGGGCACTTCTTCGACATCGAGATCGATCGCGCGGCAAAGAGCGCGAGCAAGAAGAGCGACATCACGTGGTCGGGCAAGCTCGAGATCGGCGCGCGTCCCGAGCGCGCGTCGCGTCGCGCCCACCTGGAGATCGCGATCCGTGCGCCCGAGGTCACTGCGGTGCTCGCCCCGAACGCGCGCCTTGCGCTGGGCCTCTTCCGGATGGAGGGCAAACCCCCGCGTGCCTACCTGGCATGGAGTCCTGCACACACGGAACGGCCGAATTTCCACGTTCCTGAAGCATTCGGCACGTTGCGCCTCTCGCCCTGACTCGTTACCGTTGCAGGCGATGTCATTCATCCAGGCGCCCCCCGCCCTCGAGAACCAGTTCGACGACGACCGCGTGCTCAAGGCCTACCTGGCGCGGCGACTCCCCGGCGATGCGAGGGCGAGGATCGAAGGTGAGCTACGCGAGATGGGCGCGCTCGCGGTCGGCGAGCTGCTCACCTCGCTCCACGAGGGCCGCCTCACGGAGCCCGAGCTCACGCAGTGGGACGCGTGGGGTAACCGGGTCGACCACATCGAGCTCAACGCGCACTGGAAGAAGGCGCGCGTGATCGCCGCGGAGAAGGGCGTGGTCGCCACGGGCTACGAGAACAAGACGGGCGAGCTGTCGCGCGTTCACCAGTTCGCGTTGGCCTATCTCTTCGAGCCGTCTTCCGGTGTGTACTCGTGCCCGCTCGCCATGACGGACGGCGCGGCGAAGACCCTGCTCATGTCCGGCAACAGGACGCTCATCGACCGCGCACTGCCAAAGCTCACGCACCGCAAGATCGCCGAGTCGTGGACGTCGGGTCAGTGGATGACGGAGCGGACGGGCGGCTCGGATGTCGCCATCAGCGAGACCATCGCAAAGAAGGACGGGGACAACTACCGCCTCCACGGCACCAAGTGGTTCACCTCGGCGACCACCAGCGAGATGGCGCTCACGCTCGGGCGGCCGGAGGGCAATCCTCCCGGCGGCGGCGGGCTTGCGCTCTTCTACGTGGAGACGCGCGACGCGAACAATCGCCTCAACGGAATCCAGATCAACCGCCTGAAGGACAAGCTCGGCACGCGCATGGTGCCCACCGCGGAGCTCACGCTCGACGGGGCGCTCGCGATCCCGGTGAGCGGGACCAAGGATGGCATCAAGAACATCACGCCCATGCTCGCGATCACACGCACGTGGAACGCGGTCTGCGCGGCTTCGGCCATGCGTCGCGCGGTCGCGCTCGCGAAGGACTACGCGAAGAAGCGCGTTGCATTCGGGGCCAAGCTCTCCGAGAAGCCGCTGCACGTGGACACGCTCGCTGGCCTCGAGGCGGAGTATCAGGGCGCTTTCTTGCTCTCGTTCCGCGCGGTGGAGCTCCTGGGGCGCGAAGAAGCAAAGACCATCACAGAGGCGGAGTCGGCGCTCGCACGACTCCTGGTTCCGCTCGCAAAGCTGACCACCGGCAAGCAAGCCGTGCATGTTGCAAGCGAGACGCTCGAGGCGTTCGGCGGTGCTGGCTATGTCGAAGACACGGGCCTGCCGCGCCTCCTACGCGATGCACAGGTGCTCCCTATCTGGGAGGGCACGACGAACGTCCTCTCGCTCGACGTGCTGCGCGCACTCTCGCGCGACAAGACGGGTGAGCCGCTGGGCCCCATCGCGCGCGAGGTACACAGGCTCACGGAGCGCGCGCCCGACTCAGGCACGAAGGAAGCCGCGGACATCGCACGGAGCGCCGTGGCGCACGCCAGCGCGTGGCTCGCGGAGACCTTCGCGAAGGGCATTCCGGAGGTGGAGCGAGGCGCGCGTCGCTTCGCGCTGACGCTGGGCCGCACCCTGGAGTTGGCGTTGCTCATCGACGAGGCTGCCTGGCAGAAGGAGAACGGACATCCGCCCGTTGCTGCTGCGGCTGCGCGCCGCCTCGCGAAGAACGGCATCGATCTGCTCACGCAGGAGCCGTCGAGCGACGACTCCGCGCTGCTGGTCCAGTGACGGAGGGACTCAGCCCAGATCGAGCTCTGCGGTCAGGCCGTCGAGCAAGCGGCTCGCGACGTCGCGCGTGGGATGGCCGATCGCCGCGTCGTGATCGCTCGGCTTGCGTCGCGCGATCTCGTCGCGGAGCGTGGCCAGCGTAGCGTGCCGTGCCGCGCGCACACGCGCAACGTCGTCCGCGTCCAGCCGCGACTCGGCCCACTCCGCAAGGGCCCACGACAGCGCGGCGTGCGCCGCCTCGTCGGCTGCGATCCTGCCAAGCGTCTCGCGCATCGTGGGGTCGGCGGCGTGGACCGCCTGATAGGCGAGCAGCGCAGCGCCGAACGTCTCGCGCACGCAACCCTCGCTCGCGTTCTCCGACGCCATGTCAACGAGCGAGCGCGCGGGCTGGGGCCCGAGGCGGGCCCGCGCAACAACGGCGCCGTGACGACGCGCGAGCGCGCCGAATACCCGGGCGTGACGACGCTCGTCCGTGGTGGCCTTTCGCGCGGCCCTTCGCAAGCTCTTGGGTGCTCCGTGGAGCGTCAGCTCTACCTCCATTCGCGCGAACGCGAGCACGGCGGCGCGCTCCTCGAACGCCATCGCAGAGAAGTAACGCCCGCTCGCAGTGGACGGACGGGCCGCACGTGGGGAGCACAAACCCGCGGGCCGTCGGCCGCCACCGCCGATGCAGTCCATGCACTGGACGTTGACGTTCGCGTCCGGCACGTAGACATCCGCGCCGCAGCTGTCCGCCACGATCCAGCACCCGAGCTGCTGGGGCTGCGCGTCGATCTCGGTGACGCTGAGCACCTGACAGCCGCTGGTCCGGAGCACGCCCATGATGCCGCACGAGAGCTCGTAGCTGCAGTACGGGTCCGCGTAGGCGTCCTGGTCGGCGTCGTACCCGGAGTCGTGCACGGTCACCGCGGAGGTGCAGTTCGCGTCGATGCCGGGCACGGCATCCTTGATCGCGCCGGCGTCCGCGGCGGCCTCGCTCGAAGGCATCACGTCCGTGGCGTGGTCCATCGTGGCGTCGGTCCCGCCGTCTGCGCCGCTGCCGCCGCTGTCCGTTCCGCACGCCTCCGCCACCGCGAGCGGCGCAAGCGTGGCGAGCAGCGCGCCGATCAGTCGCTTGAGCCGCCGCTCCTCTTTCGCCACGCTCCGCATCCCTATTGTCCTATCGCGATTTCGGATTCAAGCAATGCGTCCGACTTGCGAACGAACTCCACGAACGAAGCGTAATCATCGCCCGGCATGACGCGGCCCGCCGGAATGTCTACCAGACGGTTCAGGAAGATGGCCTTCCCGCGGATCGAATCGTTCACCTGCACCACGCGATCCTGGTGCTTCGCCTCACCATGCGGAAGGCTCGACGGCAGCGTAACGCCGTCGGGCACGACGACCTCGAAGTGGACCTCCACATGCGACGGGCTGCCGAGCAACATGGGTGTCTGTCGCTTCGGCAGCGTGGCGAGCTCGCCCAGGCGCAGCGGGAAGAGCCCTTTCAGGGTGCGGCGCCCGCCCTGTGTGCGGACGAGCTCCTTCACCTCTGCGCGCATCTTCACGACGAACGGCTGCGTCACGTCGTCCAGTGCGATGAGCTCCAGCTTGCGCAGCTTGGCGCCCGGGATGTTGCGGCCAAGGAGCCGCGTCTCCACGAAGTCGTCACGCTGCGCCTCGGGAACACGGGTGAACACGGAGCGCATGCCGATGGCGAGCTTGCCCGTGTACGTGGACGAGAGGAGCAGGTCCGCGGAGCCGTCGGCGCGCAGATCCGCGCGCCCCTGGAAATCCACGCCGTCCAGCGCGCCCTCGCTCGGGATCTTCTCCTGCGGCGTTCCCGCGATCAAGATGGTGACGGGCTGGCCGCGCAGCTCCGCAGGCACGTAGCCGTACGGCGCGAACTTGTCGCGGATCGTGAGGTAGCGAACGCCGGAGGTCGCTCCTTGCGCCGTGTCCACGCGCAGCACCACGCTGTCGAAGCTCTCTGACTCGCTCATGGGGCCGATGGGGGAGAGCGCGAGCTTGTTCTTCGCCACGCCGAACTGCACCGGCACTCCGAGCAAGCGGAGGAAGTGATAGAACGCCGACTGCTTCGAGCCGCTCTTTCCGGTGATCACGCGACGACCGTCGTTCTCGTTGCCGTCCTCCACCTTGTCCATGACGTACTTGTAGACTGCACGGATCTTGTCGTCCGTGCGCGCGATGGAGCCGAACAGGTCCTTCGACATCTTCTGGAGGCGCGGGTCCAGCGGGATCTCGTCGCTCGTGAGGTCCACGTAGCGCGTGAGCGTGTCGGTGAGCGAGTTGCCCCAGCCGATGCGCACGCTCGGGAGGAACTCGGTCGCCGGCACCGGATCGGGCTCCTCGGGCGCGGGCGGTGACTCGTCCACGCGCCAGCGCCGTTCGGTGAAGATGCCTTTGTCCGTGATGGTCGGCTCGGGGACAGCGCCGCGCGTCTCGATCTGCAGCGGCCGGTCCTTTGGCGTGATCGTGATGAACTCGCTGCGCCAGTAGCCCTTGTCTGGTTCGCGGAAGAACCAGGTGGGGCCACGGTAGATCTTGCCGTGGAGACCGTCGCCGGCTGTGGGGGTGACGTGCTCCATCTCGATGTAGTCGCCCACCTCGAGGTGCGGCATGGTCATCGTGGGCTTGCCGGCGACCTCGAGCGGCTCGAGCACGGTTCCATCCGCCTTGATGACGCGGAAGCGAAGCACGAGGCCGTCGGGCGCCTTCTGCTCCGACTCCTTGCCGATCGCCTCCTGCGACTGGATGCGCTGGATCTCGTGCTCGAGCATCTCGCTCGACCCGTCGGGGTGGACGAGCAGCGCCGAGTAGTCCAGGACACGCGCGGCGGTGCCGTCCATGTGCTTGCCGCTCTTCTCCCACGTGATGAAGTCGGCGATGACCTTCTTGCCATCCATGCGGTACGGCTCGAGCGCCGTCGCGCCCTCCACCAGCTCCACGGCACTGCGGAGCTCTGTGGTCTTGCCGCCGTTCTGGATCGCCATCGCGAGCGCGTCGCGAAGCGCGGCGGAATCACCCTTGGCGAACGCGCGGTCCGCGATGCGGAAGCGCGCGGTGGAGTCCGCGGGGTTCTTGGCCAGCGCCTGCTCCAGCTCGCGCGCGGCCGCGCTGGGATCACCCGAGCGCGAAAGGATGTCCGCCACGCGCGCCGCAATGTCCTTGCGCTCCGGCCTGCGCTTCTCGAGCCGGCGAAGCTCCGCGATGGCAGAGGGCCAATCGCGACGTGCAAGCGCGCGATCGAGCTGGATCTCCGCGTCGGGCTCCAGCTTCATGATCCGCGCGGCCACCGCGTCTGCCTCCATCACGGAGCCATCCGCGTCCAGCGCAGTGAGGTATGCACGGAGCGCCCCAGCGTCGCTGGGGAAGCTGTTCTGCAGGTCCTGCAGGGTCTTCATGCCCTCCGCGCGCCAGCCGAGCCGCTGATAGATCGCAGCAAGCTCCTCGCGCAGCGCGGGCGTCCGTGGGAACTGCTCCGCGAGCTTCTTGATCGGCTCCACGGTCTCGAGCAGACCCTTCTGATCTGCCTGGTCCATGGTGAGCCACGCGCTCGAGTACCAGAGGCTCGGATCCTTCGCGACCGCGCGCGCATGCAGATCGTGCTCCTGCTTCCTGCGCGTCTCGTCGCCGTAAATTGGATCGGCGTGCGTGAACGTGGCCGCCATGGAGAGCGCGATCGCCGCCGCGTCGTCCTTCTGGACGTACGGCTCCAGGATGACGTTCGCCGCATCCGGCAGCGCCTCCACGTTGAGCAGGTACGCCACGAGCGCGGCGCGAACAGGCGCTCCCGCGGTCTTCTGCTCCACGAAGACGTCGAGCGCGTTCGGGTTCTGCAGCACGGTCATCTCCGACAGACCAAAGGCGGCGCGCGCCTCGGAGCTGGTCGTGACCTTCGCGGCGGTGCCATCCATGTTGAGGAGACGGATCTGCACGGCGTCGGACGTGGTGGACCCGAGCACGCGATGACGACCAGGCCCCACACGCACGGCCACGCCGAAGCGCTGCCAGCTGCCCCACTCGCGCGGATCGCGATGGCCGACCTTGACGCCGTCAACCCAGACGTCCACGGACCCTTGCATCGCGACTATCATGTCGCGCTGCACCTTGGTCTCCACGAACGTCTCTGCGTAGAAGATCCCATCCTCTGCGCGCTCGGTGCTGGCAACGACGCAGCCGTGCCGCTTGGTGGGCAGGATGTGGGCGACGCTGCCGCGCATGGGATCCTTCGCCCAGGCCGGCGGCCATGGAGCTTGCTCCGCGCCGAACGAGCGACGTCGATCCGCCGCCACGCCGTGACCGAATGGTCCCGCGATGCGTACCTCGGTGGCGCACCCCATGCGGGTGGCCATGAGCGTGTCGTGCGCGTCGCCCGTCACCGTGGCGCGCTCGTAAGCGTCCGACAATGACCAGTCGAACAGCTCCGCGGCGGCGCGCCAGCCAATGTTGCGCGGCGTCTGCACGAGCTTGTCCAGCGTGGCGGCGTGCTTGCCGTAGAGCCCCGCCACCTGACTACGGAGGTTCTGCAGGTGGTGGGTGGCGAACCACGCGTACAGCGATGCGTCGCGATCGTTCGACGTGCTCGCGGCGGAGAGCGCAGCGACGTAGCTGTCAGCGGCCTTCTGCGGTTCGCCGTGGGTCTCGTCCCAGAGAGCGCGCGCAGTGCTTGCGCGCATGGCGCCGCCCGCGTCACCGAGCTTCTTGCGCGCGCCGTCTGCGCGCTTTGCGTCGCCCTGGGGCGAGACCATCTCGTTCATGAGCCACTCGCCGAGCAGCTCCTTGTCCGTGGCGCTCTGCGCGTCGCTGCGGAGGTCCGCGAGGGACCGTGGAGGCGCGGACTCCTCGAGAACCGGGGTGCACGCGGGCACGCTGGTGGCGGCAACGATGAGCACACCGAGCAGCCACGCGAAGCCTTGTTTTTGAGGGTATTTCAACGTGCACCTTGCTGGAAGACGAGCCGCTGACCCAGCGCGCGATCCGCCTCTTCCGCGAACGCGCGGAGCTGCGCGTACTCGGCGACGGGGATGCGCGTCTTGTCGATCGTGGTCACGGTCTTCACGTGATAGGCGCCCTGCGCGTCCTTCTCCACGGTCACCTTCACGCTTCCGTAGACGCTCTTCACTTCGGCTGCGGCGGGTGTGTGGGTCACCTTGGCGTTCGCCGGCAACCGGATGATGAACTCCGTCGTGTCAGTGGTCCTCGCGGAGATGCGGACGTCGCGCTTGCGCTGCGAGAGCGGCGTGTAGTCACGGACGAAGTGCTCACGCGGACCAGCCGCCATGCTTCGTGCGTCCCCGTCCTTGCGCGCGAAGTCGGGGGCCTTGCCCTTGGCGTGAAGCGTTGCGGGCGCCTCCACGTTCTCCAGATCGTTGGTCTCTGCGAGGGAGAGCTCGAGCTGCGGGAACTCGCCGGAGAGATCCTCCTGCGCGCGCTGCTTCTTGGTGTCCGACGCGTGGTAGCGCTGGCGGAACGCGCTGCCGGACACGCCCTTCGCTTCCACCTTGTAGTCCACGTTCACCGCGCCGTCCGCGAGCACGCTGGTGTCCACGATGCGCTTCACGTTGCTCGCCTCCGCGGGTGGCTCCGGAATGTGGACCAGCTTCGGCTTGCCTTCGTTCACCAGCAGCGCGAGCGAGCCGCGGTCCATGCTCGGCAGCTCGTCGGAGCCGGTGTACTCGGCGGTGCCGTCCAGGAAGAGGTCCATGGACGGCACGTATGCGATCGCGTGATCGAACGGCGCCAGACTTGCCGGGTCCGTATCGAAATCACCGCGCTGCCCCGTCCGCACGATCACGATCGTGGCGGGAATTCCCGCTTCCTTGAGCATGGTGACGATCAGCGTTGCCTTGTCCTTGCAGTCTCCGAAGCCGCGCGAGAAGATCTGCGCGCAGCGATACGGCTTGAAGCCATGGATGCCGAACTCTAGCGCCACGTAGCGCGTCTTCTGCACGACGTAGTCGTAGATGGCGTTGACCTTGGCGCGAGAGTCGGTGAGGCCCTTCGTGATCTCCGCCACGCGGCGTCGCACCTCTTCGTCTGCCGTGAACTGATCCTTCACGAGGCCCCAGTACCAGGCACCCATGTCGTCCCACGACTTGAAGGTGGACACGTGGATGTGGGCCATGGCCTCGGCGGTGGGCGGCGCGTAGGCCTCGGACGGGAGGGCCGGGACGTTGTCGGCGCTCCACTTGTAGATGCGCGTGTCCGCGGTCTCGGAGACCTCTTTCTTCAGGTTCGGGACCTTGCCGTCGTTCATGAAGAACGTGCGGGCCTTGGGCGTGATGAGCACGTAGTCCGCGCGGAACGTGGGCTCGTCGTCCTGCATGTAGCGGACCTCGCCGAAGTAGTCGGCGAACTCGTTGCGCTGCGACACGTCCTCCACGCGGTAGAGGAGCTCCACCACGTCGCCGGGGTACAAACGGGGAAAGTGCACGTAATAGACGCGCTGGCTCGTGTACGTGGCGATCGTGGGGTTGTCCGCGGGGCCGTCGCCGGTCTCCGCGGCCTCCTCGATCTGACCGTTCTTGCGGTACACGCGCGCGCCACGCAGCTGCACGGTCTCGGAGTCGGCCTGGTAGCCGAACGCGTACTCGCGCGCGCTCGCGCACTCGGCGTCCGTGAGCGGCTGGAAGACCAGCTGGTGGAAGCGGCTCGCGAGGCCGTTCGCGAACACCGTGGTCACCTGCAGGTTCTCGAGCGTGCGGCGCGAGAAGCCCTCGGGCTTTGCCTCCCGCCTTGCCAGGAACTCCGTGGAGGGCCGCGCGTAGGCCTCGTCCGCGCGCTTCTTCTCCGGCTCCGCGTGGGCCAGGTACTCGCGGATGTCCTTGGACTGCGGGCGCAGCTCGAGCACCTTTCGCAGGAGCCGCAGCTGGTCGTCGGTCTGGCCGCCGAGCGCATACACGTTCGCGAGCGCCGTCATGGACTCGACGTCCTCGGGCGCCAGCTCCAGCGCGCGCTTGTACATGGCGATGGCGCGCGGGCGCTCACCGAGCGAGATGAAGAACCGCGCGCCGGTGCTGAGCGTCTGCGAGCTGTCCGGGTTCGCCGCGACGAAGCGCTCGATCCACCGCGCAGCGGCCTCGTGATCGCGTTGATCGATCGCGAGATCGATCTGGTCGCGCAGGAACGAGCCGTCGTCGAAGCGCAGCGCGGCGTAGCGGGTCTCCGCGCGCGCGGCCTCTGCCGTGCGGTTCTGGTCACGCAGCGCCGCGGCAAGCGTGCGAAGCAGCGCCACGCTCTTCGGGCGTCGCTCGAGCGCGCGATAGATCAGGCCCAGCGCCGTCTCGTGCAGGCCCGCGGTCTGGAACAGCTCGATGCGTGCGAGCGTGGCCGGCACGTTGTCGCGGTCGAGCAAGAGCACGCGATCGTAGTAGGGGATCGCATCGCGGAAATTAGCGCCCTCGCGCAGGTGACCCGCGCGCGCGAGCAGGACCAGGATGCGGTCCTCCGCGGACGTGGCGGCATCCACCTTCGCCTCGGCCTTCTCGATCCACGAGGCGCGCTGATTCTTGTCCTCGGCCAGATCGCCGGCGAGGAGCAGCCGCTTGATCGTCGGGGCCTTCTCCGCGGACTTCCGCGCCAGATCGCGCGCAAGGTGCTCCGCGGGATCGTCGGACTGCGTGAGCACCAGATAGCGCGCGTACGCCTCCTGCGCGGCGGGATCGTTCCCGGCGATCAGGCGCTCGAAGCGCGGGACCGCGCCCTCCGTTGCGCCGGTCTTTGCGGCCTTCGCTCCGGCATTGGCGGGCGGCGCGGGCGGCGCAGGCGGCGCAGCGGTTGCTGCGCGAACGTCCGTCTTCTTGAAGCGCTGCGCGGCTGCCTCTTGCGCATGCTCGACGTTCGCTTCGCTCGCGAGGTGTGCGTCCGGGCTGCCATCACGGCTGGCGAGGCGCAGCGAGAACATCGAAGCGGCCTCGTCCCCGCACAGCTTCACGGTGAGGCGGTTCCACCCCGGCTTCAGCGTGACCTCGACCCCGAAGCGCTCCGCATCCAGGTCGCGGTACTTCTCGTCGCGCATGACCTCTGCGCCGTTCCAGAAGACCTTGAACGCGCCCGCGGCGCCCATCCACACGGAGATGGGGCGAGGGCCCACCGGATTGGTTGTATCATGCACGAATGTGGTCGCGTACGTGCAGACCTTCTCCGCTGGGCGCACCCAGGCACCGGCGTCCACCCAGCCGTACGGCGATGCGCTCGGGGCCAGGCGCCACTTCACGGGGCGCTCCTTGCCGTCGTAGCTTCGGCCCAGGTTGAGCGGCTCCGCGACGTCCTCCTCGGGACCGAACGGGCGGCTGAGGCCGGTCTTTCCCTCGTTGTCGAAGGGGCCCACGTTGAGCCAGCTGCCCACGTAGCCGAGCTGCCTCACCTTGGCCTGCGCGCCATCGAGATCGCCGCGGCGCCTTCGTGCATATGCGGAGAGCAGCCCGGCGTATGCGCGGGTCGCCGGATCCGCGCGCGTGCTCTGCGCGACTGCGCCCAGCGCGGCCTCGATGCGAGCGGGGTCCACGTCGTCCCACCGCTGCCATAGCCGCCTGAGCGATACGTACGAGAGCGGCGCTCCCGTTTGCTCCGCCTCGGCGGTGAGGTCGGCGACGATGCGTCCGCCGTCCGATACCTCCGCGCGTGCCGGCGCCTCACCGAGCTGCCCGAAGGAGCTCGAGAGGCCAATCACCGCACCCAGAACCCAGCCACGGGAAAGCTTCACGGGGAATGTTTTTACACTACTCCGGGCGGTCCCCAGGCTGGAATTCAGCGCTATCGTGGTACACATGGTCGTGTGACAGCGGCGGAGAAAGAGGTCTCCGGCGTCCGTGAACCGGCGCCGAGCGGGGGGCTACCACCAGAGGAGCCCGTGCGGAAAGAGCGCGGCGCGCTCCGCGGCATCATCAAGACGATGCGCCCACACCAGTGGGTGAAGAACCTCTTCGTGCTGGCGCCCATGTTCTTCGCGAAGGATCTGGTGAGCACCAACGCCGCGGGCAAGCCGCAGCTCGACCTCGAGATCAGCGTACGTGCGCTCGCCGGAACGGCCGTGTTCTGTCTGCTCGCGGGCGCCGTCTACACCATCAACGACCTGGTCGACGTCGAAGCGGACCGCGTTCACCCCGTGAAGCGCTTCCGCCCCATCCCGAGCGGCGCGGTGCCCGAGAACCTCGCGCGCGCGGCCGCCATCGGCCTGGTCGTGCTGTCGCTGGGCATGGGCGTGCTGCTGGACAAGATGTTCGCGCTCGTCGCGCTCGTCTACTTCGTCGAGAACATCCTCTACTCGTTCAAGCTGAAGAACGTGGCATTCCTGGACGTGGGGCTCATCTCGTTCGGCTTCGTGCTGCGCGTGGTCGCAGGCGGCTATGCCACGGGCACACACGTCAGCAGCTACATGCTCGCGTGCACGGCGCTGCTCGCGCTATTCCTGGGCTTCGGCAAGCGCCGTCACGAGCTCGCGGGAGAGCATGCAGGGAAGCAGCGCGCGGCGCTCAAGGCGTATTCAGCCAATGCGCTGAACGTCGCGCTCGCGCTCACGGGCGCGGCCACGGCGGTCGTATACGTCGCGTACACGCTGGACCCCATCACGGAGGCGTTCTTCCAGAGCAAGTACCTGTGGATGACCGCGCCGTTCACGGTGGCCGGGATCGTGCGCTTCTTGATGCTGGTCTCCGGCAAGGCTGGGCGCGGTCGCCGTGCGGAGTCGCCCACGCAAGAGATGCTGCGCGACGTGCCGTTCGTGCTGAACCTGGTGCTGTGGGTGATCGTGGTCGCGGCGCTCGTCTACCGGCTTCGTCCAGGCTGAGGGAGGCCGCGTGCCCCCGAAGAAGGTCGCGAAGAAGAAGGTCGCGAAGAAGGCCAAGATCGCGCCTGCGCGCGTCGACTGGGCAGCGCTTCGCATGCTCGACGGCAAGGAGGGAAAGCGCATCCAGGTGGTGATGCGTGATCTCTCCAAGGAGGGCGACAAAGCCAGCTTCGCCAAGGGAAAGATCTTCGCAGCCATTGTCGGCCAACGCCCCGCCACCGTGGACGACATCAGGACATGCAGCGCCGCGCCGCCGACGCTGAGCGCGCTCATTCGGCTCGCGGGTGACCCTGTGTACCCCGAGCGTCACCGGCTGCTTGCCTTGGCGCACGAGCTGCTGCGCTTCGGCTACACGCTCAGAACTGACGATCTCGACCGCGGGTTCGATCGCGGGCGATCCCCGTGGCGAGAGGCCTACGACACCACGCTCGGCGCGGCAGTCTACGGCGCCGCGCGTGACAGCTTGCCAGCGCTGATCGCGCTGCTCGATGACGCCGATCCCCAGGTGCGCGCCAACGCGACCGCGATCCTGGGCAGCCTTGCGGACTGCGCAGCAGAGCTAGCGCCCATCCTCTCGGCGCGGATCGAGGTCGAGAAGAGCCCCGCAGCAGGCGCCAGCAATGTCATCGCGCTCTACTACCTGGCGCGCTTCGCCGAAGGAACCTCTCACGCGGCGACGACGAAGAGCGTCATCCTCGCGGCGCTCGAGCGCGCCATCACGCCGGCCACGCAAGCGGAGCACCCGCTCGTTCGTGGGCTGGCGCTCGTCGTCACGACGTTGCTCCGACCAACGCCAGGTTCGCTGACGGTGCCAGTCGGCGTTGACGCCAGCGCCATGCTCCGCGAGATGCTCCTCGGGCTCGTCCCCTACGGAACGCTGCCTGGCTATGCGAACCTTCTCGAGCCATCGACGGTGTTCGGCTGGGAGTTCAACGTCGAGTTCTGGGCGCTGCATCTCCTCGGCGACGAGCGCCTCGGTCTTCGGCCCTTCCTCACGGAGGTGTTGATCGACACGGCGCGCGCGCTGGAGGCGGTTTCCTGCGGCCTCCTCGCTGGCCACGCCGTGAGGTTCGTCCTCTTCTGGCACCTGCGTGCGCGCGACCAGGAGCTCGGGCTCGTCTCGGCGTCCGATCTCTCGCAGACGCAGCTCGCGCTTGTGACGCGCCTGTCCGAGATCGACACGCAAGGACCCTTCGCGGAGTACGGGCTCAGCCCCGAGGCGCGCTCACGAAGGCGCCAGCTCGGGATCGATCCTGCGGGTCCGCTCGAGCGCGTCGTCGTGATGCCCGCCCTCACCGGCGCCAGTGGCTGGCCGATCTGGCGGATCGTCTTCGAGCTGCTCATCACGAGGGAACAAGGATGGTCCGCCGTACGCGCAGCGATCACCGCCGCGGCTCCCGACCTGACCCCGCGAGACTGGCTCGACATCTGGTTCGAGTGTTTTGCTTACAAGGGGAAAGGCGGCGGCAACATGGGCCCGATCCATTACGCCTACGGCGTGCTGTGGATGTATAGCCAGGACGCACTGCCCGAGCTCCTGGCCAGCCTGGGCGACGACGGGCGCATCGCGTGGGCGACCTTCTGGCATGCGCGGCTCCGTCGCTGGCCGACGCTGCTCGGCGTAGCGAGCTGCCTGATCCTCGGCGAGCTCGTTGTCCGCCGCCTTGGCCCCACCTCCGAGCTCCCCGAAGAATTCGATCAAGACGTCTGTCCCGGCTTCGGCATGCCGCTGCGCGAAGTCTGCGAGCGCATTCCCGCGCCGCGCCTCACCCGCCTGATCGAGCGGCTGGTGAAGGCGAACGAGATGAGCGTGACGACCGCAAGCACACTCGTCGACCTCGCGCCGGACGCGCTGACCGTGCTCTACGAAGATCTCGAGCGTCGCAAGGGCGGCGAGTACGTTCGGGCGTCCGAAGGCCGCGTCATGAACGACGACGGTGAGTTCCTCGCGCTGCTGAAGCGGGATCCTCGCGTGCGTAGCGTCCACGACGCGTACATGAAGCGGCCACCACTCCCGGATCAACCGAAGGTCGCGCGCCGCGACATGACGCTCTGGCCCTGAGGTGGGCTCGGGTCCACCCCGTTGCAGCCGCCACCAATAAAGTGGCGAACGTGGGCGATCGTAGCCATGATGTGACGACGAGAGCCTAGATGAGCGAAGCCGCCGCGGTCGTCGTCCCCGAAAAGAAGCGCTTCTCTGCATTCCGCGCGAAGCCGGATGCATGGGTGGAGCTCGGGCTCACGCTGCCGATCTTCCTCGTCTACCACCTTGGCGTCATCTTTCTGGACACCAAGAACGGCACGGACTTCGTCACGGGGCAGATCCTGGACCTCGCGCACGGCGGCACTGCTGTGTACCTGGGGATCACGCTCGCCATCGGGCTCGCGTTCACGATCCCGTTCGTGCTGCTCGCGCGCGGTCAGATCTTCCACCCGCGCAAGTTCATCCAGATGGCCATCGAAGGCACCGTGTACGCGACGGTGCTCGGCCTCGCCGTGCCCAAGGTCGTGGGCTTCCTTCTGGATGTCGGCAGCAAGGACGTGAAGCCGGAGGCCGGCATGTTCTCCGGCTTCATCTCGTCGCTCGGCGCGGGCTTCTACGAGGAGCTGGCGTTCCGCGTCGTGCTCTTCGGCCTGGGCGGCAAGGCGATCGTGTGGCTGCTCTCCAAGGAGAAGCCCTCCGTGCTTGCGGCGCAGTCCGCGACGGAGAGCGCGCTCTCCATGCGCACCGTCGGCATGCTGCTCGCGTGGGCGGTGATCTGCTCCATGCTCTTTTCCGGCATGCACTACGTGGGCAGCCTGGGTGACTCGTTCCAGGTGCGCTCCTTCGTCTACCGTTGGCTCTTCGGTCTGGCGCTCACGCTCATCTTCTCGACGCGCGGCTTCGCCGTGGCCGTGTGGACGCACGCCATCTACGACATCTGGGTCCTGGCGCTGAAGGGCTAGCTCAGCTGGCAGCAGGCTCGGGCGTCGAGGACTTGGGCGACGCAATGAGGCGTGTCGCGAGTCCGAGCGCGATGAGCATGCCTATCGCCGCGGCCCAGTAGGGCGCCGTCGGGGAGAGCTCCTTGTAGAGCAGGCCGCCGATCGCAGGGCCGAAGACGCGGCCGAGCGCCGCCGCGGACTGGTTCACCCCGAGCACCCCGCCTTGCTCCGAGTCACCCGCGCGCTTCGACACGTACGCAGCCACCGACGGCTGTGTCAGCCCGTTGCCGAGCGCCAGCGTGCCGCCTGCCACGTAGAGCCCCCAGAGGCCCACGCGCGGCGACAGCGCGACCATCGCGAAAGCGATGCCCTGGATCAACGTGCCCGAGCGGATCATGAATGTATCCTGCACGCGTTTCGAGAGCGGGCGCACGAGCCCTCCCTGCACGAGCGCAGCGACCACGCCGATGAACGTGAAGACGATCCCGGTGCCGACCTCCGTGAGGTGGAACTTGTCCTCGTTGAAGAAGCGAAACGTCTGGTCCAGGCTCGCGAACGCCACCGTGAGCATGAAGTTCACCATCACGCACGAGAGGACACCGGGCCGCGCGAACGCATCCCTCATGGCGGCGACATTGAGCGGCGTCAGCGAGCGCGGCTTCTGCGAGCGCTTCTCCACCGGCAGCGACTCTGCGAGGCGCGTCCACACCCAGAGGAAGTTCACCAGGCTGAGCCCCGCGGCCACCAGGCACGGGACCGCGCCCTTGTGCCCGAGCACCACGATGGGGGAGAGCAACCCGCCGAGCGCCGGGCCCACCACGAAGCCAAAGCCAAAGCCCATGCCGATGAGCCCCATGCCGCGCGCGCGGTTCTCCTTCGTGGTGCAGTCGGCGATGTACGCGCTGGCGGTGCCCAGGTTCGCAGTGGCGACGCCGCTGAAGGCGCGGCATGCAAAGAGCGCCCACACGCCTATATGCGTCGCAAGCGACCCGCCCAGGAGCAACATGCCGAGCGACGTCGCCAGCACGCTCCACAGCAAGACTGGCCTGCGCCCTACGCGATCCGACAGGCGGCCCCACACGGGGACGAAGAGGAACTGCATCAGCGAGTAGATGCTCGAGAGCAAGGTCCCCGTGCTCTCGCTCGTGCCGTACTCCGCGCGCGCGATGGCGGCCAGGAATGGGAGCACCAGCGAGAACCCCAGCACGTCCAGGAAGACGGTGAGGAAGATGGCGCCGAGGGAGGGCTTACGCGTCATCGGTTCGCCGCGGACTTATCACGTCCTCCGTGCGTAGACGAACGCTTCCACGTTGCCCTTCGGCCCGGGCAGGCTGGAGTCGCACTGGGCTTCGATCGTGAAGCCCGCGCTCTTCACCGCGTCGACGACGTCGTCGATCGCCTGCTGGCGAATGGCCGTGTCGCGGATGACGCCCTTGGCCTTCGCGGCCTCGTCGCGACCGACCTCGAACTGCGGCTTGATGAGCGCGACCAGCGCGCCGCCCTGCTTCGTGCACGCGGCGATCGCGTCGATGAGCTGGCCCAGGCCAATGAACGATGCGTCGACCACGGTGAGATCCGCGGCGCCGCCGATGCTGTCCGCCGTGATCGCGCGGGCGTTGGTGCGCTCCATCACGGTCACGCGCGGGTCCGTCCGCAGCTTGTGGGCCAGCTGTCCGTAGCCAACGTCCACCGCCACCACGTGGCTCGCGCTGCGCTGCAGAAGGCAGTCCGTGAAGCCGCCGGTCGATGCGCCCACGTCGAGGCATCGGAGACCGCTCACGTTCATGCAGAATACATCCAGTGCGCCAGCGAGCTTCACGCCCCCGCGCGATACGTAGCCGTGGTCCTCGCCCCGCACCTCGAGCTCGTCGTCCGTGCGGAGCGTGGTGCCGGGCTTGTCGATGCGCGTCTCCTTGTGGAAGACCTTCCCTGCAAGGATGAGCGCCTGCGCGCGCGTCCGCGAGGGCGCAAGCCCCAGGTCCACCAAGAGCTGGTCCACGCGGACCTTCTCGCTCTTCTTGGTCATGGCACGGCCCTGATCGCACGCGCGAGCGACTCCACGCCGTCTGCGATCCGCGGGCCTGGGCGCAGCACAGCCTCGTCCCCGAGCGAGGCCACGTGCCCCTCCTTCACGGCGCGCACGTTCTGCCAGCCCGCCGCGTCCTTCGTGATGGGTTGACCGCCGTGCGACTCCGCGATGGCCGCGTTGACGATCACGTCGGGGTCCATCGCGATCACGGTCTCGAACGAGATGGACGGATATGCGCCGCCCTTCTTGACCACGTTCTCCGCGTTCACGCGCGCGAGCATCTCGTTCGGGAATCCCTCGGGTCCCGCAACGACCACCGGGCGCAGTCCGAACACCATCATCACGCGCACACGCGGCTTCTTCTTCTCGCTCGCCTCCAGGACGGCCAGTTTGTCGCGCATCGCACGCACGACCTCCGCCGCCTCGCGCTCCTTGCCCGTTCGCTCCCCAAGGCCCGTCAGCATCAGCGCAATTCCATCCACCGACTCCGTCTCCGGAAAGTACGTGGCGATCCCGCGCGCGCCCAGCGTGTCCACCAGCGAGCGCCCCATGGGCCCGCGCGCGCCCACGACGAGGTCGGGTGACAGCGCAAGGATCGCCTCCACGCTCGGGTCCGTGTAGCCACCCACCTGCGGCAGCTTCAGCACCTCGGGCGGATAGTCGCAGTACCGCGAGCGCCCGACGACCACGTCCTTCGCGCCGATCGCATACAGCGTCTCCGTGGTTGATGGCGAGATCGAGACCACACGTCTTGCGATCGTCCTCTGCGCGGCGCCTGCGTCTTCGGCCGCGATCTTCGTCTCGGTCTTGCAGGACGCGACCACGAGCGCGCACAACCACACGCCGAGCGCGAGTCGCGCGCGCATCATTTCTCGTGCAGGCCGTACTTGTGGAGCTTCTCGATCAGCGCAGGACGCGACACGCCCAGCCGCCGCGCCGTCTCGCTCTGGTTCTTCTGCGCGGCCTCGAACTCCGCAGAGATGATGGAGCGCTCGAACGCCTCCACCCGCGCGCGCAGCGGATGGCTCGGTCCAGGATCCGAGCTGGGCATCTGGGTCCCCGGCGAGCTCTGCGCGCCCGGCTCCGCAAGCGAGTGCCACAGCGCGAGCGTGAGCTTGTCGTCGGGCGTGAGAGCCAGGAGCCGCGCGACTGTGTTCTCCAACTCACGAACGTTGCCCGGCCACGGATGCGTCTTCATCGCAGAGACCAGGTTGGGCTCCACCTCCACGCGACCCATGCCGTAGCGCTCGGCGTAGGTGCGCACGAAAGCGGCGACCAGCGGCGCGATGTCCTCGGCACGCTCGCGCAGCGGCGGTACGCGCAGCGGCACCACGTTGAGGCGATAGAACAGATCTTCGCGGAACCGACCTGCCTTCACCTCCGCGGTCAGATCGCGGTTCGTGGCAGCGACCAGGCGCACGTCCACGATCTCTGGCTTGCCACCGACGGGCTGCACCTCTCCCGACTGCATCGCGCGGAGGATCTTCGCCTGGATGGGCAGTGGGAGCTCGCCGATCTCGTCGATGAAGAGCGTGCCCAGGTGGGCCTGCTGGAAGTAGCCGTCGCGTGCGCTCTGCGCTCCGGTGAACGCGCCCTTCGTGTGCCCGAAGAGCTCGGACTCGGCCAGCTCCGCGGGAATGGCCGCCGCGTTGAAGCGGATGAACGCCTTGTCGGAGCGTCGCGAGTGCGCGTGGATCGCCGCCGCCGCGACCTCCTTGCCAGAGCCGCTCTCACCGGTGATGAGAATGGTGACGTCCTTGGGAGCCACGCGGCTGATCACGTCCAGGAGGCGCTTGAACGCGGGGCTCTCGCCGACGATCGGGCGTCCGAGCGACGCCTGCGTGCGGAGCCGCGCGTTCTCCATTCGCAGCGCGCGTGTCTCGATCCCGCGAAGGACGGTGAGCACGAGCTCCTCGGGATCGAACGGCTTCGGCAGATAGTCGAATGCGCCCGCCTTCATGGCCGCGACGGCCACGCGCTCGGAGCCGTGCGCGGTGAGGATCAGCACGGGGACGCTCGGGTCCTGCACGTGAATGGTCCGGAGCACCGCCATGCCATCCACGTTCGGCATGGCAAGGTCCGTGAGGACGACGTCTGCGCCCTTGTCCTCGAACGCCGCGATGCCAGCCGCGCCGCCATCCGCGAGCGTGACGTCCAGGTCGGCGTCCGAGAGCACGGCATCGAGCGTGAACCGGATCGCCGCGTCGTCGTCGATGACGAGTACTCGTCTCATACCTTGGCGACGGTTTGTACCACAGCATCCCTCGGAACGATGTTGCCGTGCTTCTCTGCCGGCTCTTCGTCGTGCGCGGGATTCGGAAGGCGTTGCGCTCGCGCTGCAGAAAGGGCGCTGGGCGGCAGGTCGCAGTGGACCTTGGTGCCTTTGCCGGGCGTGCTCTCGAAGCGCACCATGCCGCCGTGCTGTTCGATCAGGCCGCGCGCGATCGCGACGCCAAGGCCAGCGCCGCTCTTCTTCGTGGAGAAGTACGGGCGCTTGATGCGCTCCACCACGTCGGGGCCCATGCCGCAGCCGTGGTCCTGCACCTCGATGTGGGCGGCGCCGTCCGCGGACTTGCCGATCTCGATGCGCACGGTGCTGCCGCTCCTGGACGCCTGGATCGCATTGAGCACGAAGTTGAGCAGCACCTGGCGGAGCTTGCGTCGGTCTGCGGCGATCGAGAGGTCGGGGTTGCCCTTCACCTCGAGCGTCACGCCGGACTCGGCCGCGGACATCTCCAGAAGCGAGGTGATCTCCTTCGCGACCTCGTGCGGCTTCACCTCTTCGATCTTGAGGTCCTCGAGCCCGCGCGAGAAGGACAGGAAGCCATCCACGATCTGCTGCAGGCGCTCCGCCTCGGTCTTCACGAGCCCGAGTCGCTCTCGCAGCTTCTCGTCCTGGACGTTGCTGCACACGTGCGCGGACATGCCGCGGATCGCGGCCAGCGGGTTCTTCACCTCGTGCGCGAGCCTCGCCGCGATGCTCTCCATGGAGCGCGTGCGCTCTTCGCTCTCGCAGTACAGCTCTTCTCTGTGATCGGCCAGCTCCAGCGCGACGCGCTCGTAGACGCTCGTGATGTGCGACGACATCTTCTTCACCACGACGACAGTGAAGATGACGGATGCGAGCGAGAGCCCCACGTACTCGCGGCTGGACCAGTCCCCCATGGGCGCGAGCGGCGCGGTGAGCGACCCCATGCACGTGTGCGAGAGGAACGCGGTGAACAGGAAGCCGCCCAGAAGCATCTTGAAGTACAGCTTGCGCCAGCCCACGAACGCTGGGTTCATCACCATGCCGAGCGCCATCGGGATGCAGGTGATGAGCAGCGGGCTCGCGAGCCCACCGGTGTTCAGGAGCGCCGCGAAGTACGCGATGAGGCTCATCGACGTCAAGACGCGTGGGGCAGACTCGCGCGAGACGCGGACCGTGAGCATCACGAGGCTCCACACGATCACGCCGAGCTGCACCCAGCAGCGGATGGGCGGCGCACCACGGAAGTAGAGCAGCGCGAGCACCGCGACGTGGAACGGCATGATCCACGCCATGCGCCACCGCTGCGCCTTGTTCACGCTGTCCGAAAAGACCTGCACGGACAGCGCGTGATACCGCCGCTTGCGGTCCTCCTTGGCGCGCGCTGCCTGCATGTCGTTCACGAGGAGCAATCTCCGTGCAACAAATTCCCCACCCGTCATTGTTGCATGTAATTGCCCCCGGACTGCAAACAAGCCCTGTTTTCAGGCGCTCGTCGCATCACCCCCGCATCACCGCCGCGTCAGTTGGACGCCACATCATGTCCGGTTTCCGACAAGCGCAACGCGTCACTACACACAGGAGGCCGCGTGTACTGCTCGTTTGACTAGGCGCGCTGCTTGGCCGTGCGTCGCGCGATGAGCCCGAGCACCGCGACCATGCCGAGCCCCATCGCCTTCCACGGCACGGGCTTCGACGGGTCGGGAGTCGGATTGGACGCAGGCGCCATGGAGCAGCCACTCGTGGTCGTGGTCGTGGCATTGTTCGTCGGACCGGCGTCCGAGGCCGCGAGGCACAGCAGCGCGCCCGGATCGCATGCGAAGCCAGCGGGGCAGCTGGTCGCGTCGCCGACCGTGCAGGCCTGCGTGCACGCGAAGTTCTTCCCGTCCGCCGAGTAGCACTGCTTCGACTTGCACTGTGAATCCAGCGAGCAGGTGTCGCCAAAGCCCTTGGTGCCGCCGCTGCTGCCCGCGCCGCCATCCTTGCCCGCAGGGCCGCCGCCTCCCACGCACATCGGCGGAGGCGAGTAGACCGTCCAGTCCGGCGTGGGCTTCGGGTACAGCGTCCAGTTCGACGACGCGGTCCCGGCAGTCTGCACGATGAGGTCGCGCCAGGCGTCGACGCGCGTGTAGATGCTGCCGACGCAGCTCGCGCCGTCCATGCTCACGCCACCGCGCGAGAGCACGCCCATGGAGACGAACACGCCCTGGTCGAACTTGTCTTGCTCCCATGCGCTGGAGCCCGAATCGCCCTGGCAGGTGCCGTCACCGCCGAGGAACTCGTTGTCCGTGAACTCGTTCGCGGGCGCCCCGAGCTTCTTGCAGTCGATCGAGCAGTCACCAGGGATGCACACGGTGTCGATGTTCTTCTTGATGCGCCGCGTTCCGGAGTCGTTGCCGTTGGGCGACGTGATGCCGAAGCCGATCCCGGTGAATCCAGAGTTGGAGTTGTAGTGATCCTGATCCGTCAGCGAGTAGCCAGTGTTCGGGATGGCAGGAACGGCCTCGCTCGACGGGACCATGTCCGACAGGATGAGGATGGAGATGTCGTTGCCACAGACGCCCGTGGGCGTGGGCGTGATGATCTGCTTCACGACGTGCTGCTTCGCCTTGAGGCCCGGCATCGTGGAGCTGGTCGTGACGATGAAGTCGCTTGGCTGGCCGAGACGCGCGCCGAACTTGCTCGTCGCGCAGTCGATCATCTCGGTCGTGTTCTCGACGCAGTGGCGCGCGCTGATGACCATGTTCGGAAGGATGAGTGCGCCGCTGCACGTCAGCTGACACTGGTTCCCCGAGAGCCCGCCGCACACGCCGACCACGAACGAGTGCCCCGTGTCGGTCGCGCCTCCCTGGATGTCCTGCGTGGTCACTCCGAGCTTCTCCGTCGGTCGATTCGACGAGCAAGCGACCAGGATGGCGGTGAGCGAGAGAGCAGCGGCGCCGAGGTGAAGTCTGGACATCGCGGAAGTTCTACGAGAAGGCCGCAAATCGGCAATGCCCAAATGCACCTGGAAATTGCCGTCCGCACTGTTTCCGCGTCGGAAATCGACGGCACGCCAGCGTTCGTCCGTGCCCGCATGAGTCCGGGAACCTTCGCCGCAAATTTTCCCGTTCACGTCCTTCCGTGGCCTGATTCGCGACGTGGAGGCCACGATGCGCACGCTTGTCTCGATTTCAGTCGCTTCGATGATGATGTTGGTTGGCTCCTTGGCGTTTGCCCAGGGTGAGCCTGCCGGGACCGGCGGCACCGCGGGCGGAACGGCCGGGGTTGGTGGGACTGCCACCGTCACGCCGCCCCCGCCGCCCCCGCCGCCCGAGCATCACGAGGGTCACCATCCCGCGGCCGCGCCTGCCGATGACACGCCAGACCACGAGCGCGTCATCAAGAAGTTCGCGATCGGCTACATGGGGTTCACCCAGGTCCCGCTCACCATCAACGAGACCGTCGCCGCTCCGATCATCGGCGCGCGCTACTGGCTCGGCGACCGCATGGGCGTCGATGTCGGCCTTGGCTTCGGCATCAAGGGCGGCTCCTCCGACAACACGCCCGCCACCGGCCCCAAGACCACGACCGATCAGGCCACCGCCTGGGCCTTCGCGGTGCACGCGGGCGTCCCGCTCACGCCCGCCTGGGGCAAGCACTACACGCTGCTCCTCATCCCGGAGCTCAACTTCGGCTACGGGGGCCGCAGCATCAAGCCACCGGGGGGCTCTCCCGCGAACACCCCGAACATCGATCAGAACGGCGCGCGGTTCGAGATCGGCGCACGCGCCGGTGCGGAGGTCCACTTCGGCTTCATCGGTGTGCCCGAGCTCTCGCTCCAGGCGACGATCGGGCTCGGATTCCAGAACAACCAGATATGGGCAAACAACGTCGCCGGCGCGAACACCTCCTCGGCCGCGCACACGTACACGTTCACGACGTCCGTGGATCAGGCGCCCTGGGCCATCTTCACGAACAACATCTCCGCCCTGTACTATTTCCCCTGAGAGGCCAGAATGACCCATATGCACGGTCTTTCCTCTGCCAAGATCGCGGTGGCCCTCGCCGCGATAGCGCTCGTCATCGTGGGATGCACGGCGGGCACGGATACAAATTACGTCACTGCGGGCTTCCAGGATCCTCCGCCCCCTGATCCGCTGCAGGACGGGCTCTCGGGCACGCCTCAGAGCGGCGATCCCGCGCCCATCGTCCAGGGGCTCACGCTGCCAACGACCTCACAGCAAACCGGCGGCGGCGATGGAAACGGTCAGGGGCAGGGGAAGACGCCCGCCAGTAAAGACGGCGGCGGTTAGCGTGTCCGGAGCGGTCGCGCCGGCCGCTTGCTCTAGGGCGCGAACTCCGGGTTGAAGTTGCTCGTGACAAGTCCACGCTCTTGCGCGCGTCGGAACATCTCGGTGATGGCGCGTCGCGCGTCTTCCTTCATCTCTCGCGTGTCCTCGTTCGCGTACATGTCCAGGTAGCGGTCGAGCAGCGCGCGGTCGATGCTCACGCCGGGCCTTGTTTCCTCGCGCAAAAGCCCTTCCATCACCTCTTCGCGGTGCGCGAGCGACCACGCGATCGATCGGCGACAGAGGTCGGAGACCTTGCGGATCAGCGCGTCGCCGAGTCCGCGCCGGATCGCATTGCCACCGAGCGGCAGCGGCAGGCCACCCGTCTCCTTTGCCCACGCCTCGCCTATGTCCAGGACCTTCACGAAGCCCTCGCGCTCGAAGGTCAGGCGGCCCTCGTGGATGAGGAGCGCGAAGTCGACCTCGTGATTGCGCAGCGACTCGAAGGCGCGTGTGTACGGATCGATCGGCACGACCACGGGCACAAACGCGGGCGCGAGCAGGCGCAGGATCAGGAACGCCGTCGTGCGCTCGCCTGGAATCCCCACGCGCTTTCCTTCCAGCGCAGAGAGCGGTGCTGCCTTCTCCGCCACCACGACCGGCCCGTAGCCACGTCCCACGGACGCGCCATGCGGCAGGAGCAGATACTTGTCCGAGATCCGCGGAAGCGCGCCCATCGATACCGCGATCACGTCGACCTCGCCGTTCTCCGCGCGGCGGTTCAATGTCTCCGTGTCGGCGCGCTCGGCCTCGAACACGAGTCCTTCCGTGTCGATCTTCCCGCGGAGAAGGGGCCAGAACATGAAGATGTCGTCGCTGTCGGGCGAGAACGCGAGGCGGATAGGTTGCATCACGGGCGGGATGGTAGGCTCCGCGCGCCTTGAAAAAAAGGACGGTGTGGATCTTCGTGGGAGGCGTGGGTGTGGTGCTCGCCGCGCTCGCGATCGCGCAGGCCGTTCGCGCACTCCGGACGGAGGCGCCCCAGGCGAGCTGTACCGAGGGCTTCGTCGCGCGTGGCACGCGCTGCTGCATCGGTGACGCGGAGGGCCGCCACGATACGTGTATTGTACATGCTTGCCGCGCGCCGTACGTTCTGAGCGGGGACGGTGCGCTGTGCGATGCGCCGGACCTCAAGATCAGGATCCCCCTCACCGAGGTGATGGTCGGGCCATCGGACTGGGAGGCGGAGGGCCGCGTCCCTCCGCGTCAGGTGCGCGCGGGGCCGTTCGACATCGATGCGTTCGAGGTCACGGACGCCAAGCTGCGATGTCCGTCCTGCCTGCATCCCTCCGCGTCGTTCGATGCAGCGGATGCGGCGCGCGCGGCGTCGAACGTCACAAGAACCGAAGCCGCCGACTTCTGTCGTCAACGCGGGGGCCGCCTGCCCACGGACGATGAGTGGCTCGTTGCGGCGACTGGCGCGCAGGGCAAACGCTACCCATGGGGCGACACCGGCGCCGTCTGCAGGCGCGCCGCGTTCGGGCTGCTCGCAGGGCCATGCGGCACGGGCGCGACAGGTCCCGACACGGTGGGCGCGCATCCACTGGGCGACACGCCGCTGGGCGTGCACGACCTCGCGGGCAACGTCGCGGAGTGGGTGGCCTCGGACAGGCCGACGGTGCGCGGCGGCTCCTGGAAGACAGGCCTGGCCACGGAGCTCCGTACGTGGGCGAAGGAAGAGCTCGCGTCCGAGGGCGTGCGTGATCCCCGTGTCGGTTTCCGATGCGTGTATGCTCCGTGATCCCTCCGGAGGTGCAATCTTGTCGTGTGCGGTCTTCTGCATCGGCACCGAGCTCACGCGCGGCGAGCTCACCAACTCCAATGCGTCGTGGCTCTCGACCCGCCTGACGGAGCTCGGCTTCGAGGTGACGGAGCACGTCGTCGTGGACGACGATGCTGCGCGCATCAAGGACTCGTTCCTCAGGCTGATGCGCACGCACACGATCGTGGTGGCCACGGGTGGTCTCGGCCCCACGTCGGACGATCTCACCACGGTCACCATCGCAGAGGCGCTCAAAAGGCCGATCGTCCGCGACCAGGATTCGTTCGAGAGCATTCGCCAGCGCTTCGAGAAGCTCGGTCGCACCATGAGCGAGTCGAACGCGAAACAGGCTGATTTTCCCGATGGCGCGACGATCCTCCCGAACCCCGTCGGCACCGCGCCTGGCTTCTGCGTGGAGCTCGGCTCCGCGCGCGGGTTCTTCATGCCGGGGGTCCCGCGCGAGATGAAGCGCATCTTCGAGGGCGAGGTTGTGCCCCGCATCCGCACGCTCGCACCCAACGTGCACCACCAGGTGCGGCTGCGGACATTCGGTCTGCCGGAGAGCACCGTGGGCGACAAGCTGCGCGGGCTCGAGGAGGCGAACCCCGGGGTGATCATCGGCTACCGCGCGCACTTCCCCGAGATCGAGGTGAAGGTGCTGGCACGTGGCGACACGCATGGCACCGCGCGCGAGCTCTGCGACAAGGTGGCGGCGGAGGTGCGCGTGCGCCTCAGCGAAGTGCTGTACGGCGAGGGCGAGGAGTCGTACGCGAGCGTGCTCTCCCGGCAGCTCCGCGGAAAGGGGCTCACGCTCGCGATCGCGGAGTCGTGCACGGGCGGCCTTGTCGGCAGCTTGCTCACCAAGGAGCCAGGCGCGAGCGAGTTCCTGCTCCTCGACGCGGTGACGTACGCCAACTCTGCCAAGACGCGCGTGCTCGGCGTGTCCGAGGACATCCTGCGCGGCCACGGCGCCGTGAGCGCGGAGGTGGCGGCGGCGATGGCGGAGGGCGCACGCCGCGTGTCCGGCGCGGATCTCGCGGTATCGATCACGGGCGTCGCGGGGCCCAGCGGCGGCTCGGAGGACAAGCCGGTGGGCACGGTGCATTTCGCGATCGCGAGCAAGCACGGCACGCGCACGGTGCAACGGCAGTTCGGGACCATCTTCGAGCGCTGGCAGATCCAGACGCTAGCGGCCTACGCCGCCATGAGCCTGCTCCACGACGAAGCTAAAGAGCTCTGAGCAGCGCCGCGACGCTTCAGCCTGGGTCGAGCGTCACGTTGAGCGTCACTATGCCGCCCTCTCCGCCGGGCTTCCAGCCCTTTGCGGCTGCGTCGCGGAAGGCGTTGCCCACGCAGTCGACGATTCCGTCCTCGGCCACGTTGCTCACGTTCCGTTGCGCAATGGAGATCTCGCCGGACTCCTGGATGAAGAGATCGATGAGCGCTACCTCGTGCTTCGTGACGCCACATCTCTGCGCCGCGGGCGTTGCATGGGACGTGAGCGTGGCAAGCGCAGCGGGCGTGACACGGCCTACGATCTTGGGAGGACCGAAGGAGACGCGGGTGCGGTGAAAGGTCGAGGTCGGGGTCGAGGTCGAGGTCGGGGTCGGGGTCGGGGTCGGGGTCGAGGTCGTGTCCGTTGCGTTTGCTCCGTCCCTCATCTTCAGCACCATGAACGCCGTTGCGGCCACGAGTACCAGCAGGCCCGCGCCTCCTGCCATGCCGAATACCCACCCCATCCACGACGCGGCTGGCGCGGCGATCGACACGCCCACTGGCGGTGCTGCGCGGCCCGTGGAGGTGTCGAGCGCCATCGCGCGCGGCATTGGCGACATCATCGGCGGGGGCATTGGCGTGAGCAGCGGGCCCGACATCACCGGTTGAATCGCGTACGGCATGGCTGCTGGGATGGTCGGCGACATCGCGGACGGATGTCCGGACATTGGCCGGGGCATTCCGCTGAGGTGCGTTGCGAGTGTCATGGCCGCGGAACCCGAGCTGGCTGCTCCGAGCGCGACGGCGAACGAGAGCGCGTCTGGCCATCTGGCGTCTCGATCGCGTGCGAGGCCGCGATCGATCACGTCGCCGAGATGGGGCGGAACGTGCGGCGCCAGCGACGCAAGCGGCGGGGCGCGCTGGGTGCGCACCATCACCACGAGATCCTCGTACGTCTGCGCTTCGAACGGCAGCCGCCCCGAGAGCACGTAGAAGAGCGTGGCCGCGACACCGTAGACGTCCGCGCGCAGATCGGCGCCTGCGGCGTTGCCGAACAGCTCCGGAGCCATGAAGCCCGGCGTTCCCATCGATGAGCCGGGCAGTGTCATCGAGCCCATGCTCGGGACCTTGCTGATCCCGAAGTCGAGGAGCCTCACGAAGTCCTTGCCCTCCCGCGGCGACACCAGCACGTTCGACGGCTTGATGTCGCGATGCACGATGCCCTGCGCGTGCACCGCCGCGAGCCCCTCGAGCATCTGCTGCGCCAGATCCACTGCGCGCGCCGGCAGGAGCAGCCCCTGCTCGACCAGCTGCTGCAGGCTTTCGCCGTGCTCCAGCTCCATCACGACAAACCCCTCGGTCGAGTCGGCGATGCCCGCATCCAGGACGCGCACGACGTGAGGATGGCGCACTGCGGACATCGCGCGGGCCTCGCCGACCAGACGCGCCGTGTCCACGGACTGCCCCTCGGAGGTTGGGCGAAGCACCTTCACCGCGACGCTGTCGCCGGTCATGGTGTGGCTTGCGCGGTAGACGGCGCCGAACGTCCCGCTGCCCAGGACCTCGAGCAGGTCGTAGCGGTCCAGGCGCCGAGGCAACGGGCGTGGACACGCCGCCTCTGCATGCACCATTCCGCATGAACGACACGCCGCCATCGGACACGGAGCTTACACCCGTGAACGAGGCGGCGTGGAGTGGTTCGTGGGGCCGTCTCTGGTGCTTGCCTCAGAGGACGAAGAACGCGACGGACACGGCGATCTCGACGACGCCGAGCACGGCCTGGAACGGCGCGATCTTGGTGCGAAGCGCAGCGCCCTTCTGCAGCGCGATCTCGCTCTTGCCGAGCGCGTACTTGCTGATGAGCCCGAAGCCAAGGAGCAGACCGAGCAGGAAGTCCGTCGCCGCCATCGCAATCCAGAACACGAAGTGGACCGGCGCACTGGTGAGCATCCCGATGTTCATCACCGCGGAGATGAGCTCCCACACGCCCCAGCCGAAGAGGCACATGCCCACCCAACCCGTGTAGGGGGCGAGCTTGCCGAGCAGGTCCTTCGCGTCGGGCCGGCGAGAGATGATGGCGGGCGAGAGCGCGATGAGACCTGCGATGATACCGATGGCGAGAGCGATCATAGGGAGTCCTCCGAACGGTTGTGAACATGTCGCCGAGCCCGACGGGCGAAGCGCTTGTGAAAGGAGGTACTCGCAAGCGACGGGCCAGCACGGATCAGGCTGTTTTTCCCGTTGATCGCACCAAAACGCACACTGGTCGGCGGCAACGGGTTGCAGGATTCGGCAAGGCGTCGCACCCTGGCCTCCCCATGAGCGACGAGACCCACCGCCGAGCCCCCACCTCGGTCCGCTCCCCCGAGCAGTCGCTCCTCTTCTACCATCGCGAAGGGACCAAGGCCGTTCCGTTCCCGCCCGGCACCGAGGTCACTGCGGGAAGATCGTGGCCCGCGGATGCGGTCGTGGACGACGCGAGCCTGTCGCGAAAACATGCGCGCTTCGCGTGGACCGCGGATGGCGTCACCGTGGAGGATCTCGACTCCACCAACGGCACGTGGGTGAACGGCAAGCGTGTGAAGACCGAGCGCATCGGCCCTGGCGATCTGATCAGGCTCGGCGACGTGACCGTGTCGCTCCACGTCGTGCCGGCGCGCGCGGTCGCTGGCATCGACGGCAACGATCGCTTCGGCGTGCTGCTGGAAGAAGAGGTCCGTCGCGGGCGCACATTCTCGCGTCCGCTCTCGCTGCTGATGGTGCGACACGTCCGCGGCGCGCACGTGAGCCAGTGGACGCCGCAGATGACCGCGCAGCTCCGGCCCGTGGATCACGTGGGCCTCTACTCGCCGGACACCGTGAGCATCCTGCTCCCGGAGGTGGGCCGCGCGCAGGCGCTGGAGCTCGCGCGTGCGTTCGCATCCGCGGATCCGCAGCTCCGCGTCGGCGTCACGGTGTTCCCGGAGGACGCGGGCTCTGCCGAGGAGCTCGTGAGCGTGGTTCGCTCCGTGCTCGCACACGCAACAGACGCCGCGCACGTCAAGTCGCGAGATGAGGAGGCGCAGCCAACAAGCGGTCGCGCGCTCAGCGTCTACGGCGAGAAGATGCGCGCCGTCGTGGACGATCTCCAGCGCGTCGCCGGCTCGCAGCTGCCGGTGCTGGTGATGGGTGAGACCGGCACCGGCAAGGAGCTCGTCGCACGCGCCATTCACGAGGCAAGCCCGCGCCGCGCTCAGCCCATGCGCTCCATCAACTGCGCCGCGATCCCGGCAACGCTCGTGGAAGGCATCCTGTTCGGCCACGAGAAGGGCGCGTTCACGAGCGCCGAGCGCACCACGAAGGGCATCTTCGAGCAGGCGAACAAGAGCACCGTGCTCCTGGACGAGATCGGCGAGCTCTCGCTGCCCGCGCAGGCGGCGCTGCTCCGAGTGCTGGAGAGCAAGAAGGTCACGCGCATCGGCGGCGACCGCGAGATCGACGTGGACGTGCGCCTGGTCGCGGCCACGCACCGCGATCTCGAGGCCATGACGGAGGCCGGGCAGTTCCGCCTCGATCTCCTCTACCGTCTGAACGCAGTCACGCTCTCGTTGCCGCCACTGCGCGAGCGCCCCGAGGAGATAGAGCCACTCGCGCGCGAGCTCGTCACGGAGGCGAACCGCCAGAACGGGCGCAACGTGAGCGCGGTGGACCCCGACGTGTGGAAGCTGTTCGCGCGCTATGCGTGGCCCGGCAACGTGCGCGAGCTCCGCAACGTGATCGAGCGCGCCGTCGTCATCGCCCGCGGCGACGTGCTGGTCGCTGCCGATCTACCCGAGCGAATTCGCGGTCAGGCAGTCTCGCGCGAGTCCGTTGCACCGCCCCAGCTGGACGTATCCGGCGGCGATTTCAAGGAGCGCGTGCAGAAGCAGATGGCGCGCTACGAGACCGACCTCATCGTGTCCGCACTGCAGCAGAGCGCCGGTAACCAGACCGAGGCCGCGCGCCTCCTCCAGATCCCGGTCCGCACGCTCGCCCACAAGATGCAGACGCTCGGCATCAAGAAAAAATTCGAATAGCCGCGCTCCTGCACATCAGTACGCGCCGATGAGGATCGGGAAGAAGTGCTGCGGCCCGGTCTTGCGTGAGGCGATGAGCGTGATGAGGACCTGGTTGCCCTTCGCAGGCGCAGACGTCACGTTCACCTTCACCTTGGCGATCGTGCCGTTGTTGCCCGAGGGCGTGTCGATCGACGCCGTGGCATGCGGAGTGGTCGGCACGGTGAACCCGTCGCCCACGAACACGTCCACGTTCCAGTCCTCTGTCGTCGCGTCGCTGTAGTAGCCCACCGCGAACTCCTTCGACGCGCCCACGGCGATGCGGAAGCCCTTCGTCGTGTGCATGAGGCCTGTCGTGCCCGTGGTCGTGATCATCTCCTGCGCAAGCGGCGTCACGTTGAAGTACGGCTCCGCTGGCGCGGGCACGCACGGGTTGTGGCCAGCCTTTGCCGACTTGTTCGACCAGAGTCGCTGCACGAACCCGCCGACCGCAGAATCGTTGTAGTATACATCTTCATAGAACTCGCACGCATCGCCGTCCTCGTCCTGGCGCTGCTGGAAGAGCTCCCATGCGTAGTGGTCGGCGTCGAAGCCGGTCCACGCGAGGTCGGAGTTGGTGTGCGGGTCCGTGGCTGCCTCCGCGATCTCGTGCGTGGCCGTCTCCGTGGCCTCCTCGACCGCACTCTTCGAAGGGTCATGGCACTTCGACGCGATGAGCCCGTAGACGACATGCGTGTTGGCGCCCACGGTTGTCTCCGTGTGGTAGCCGTTGTTGCTCGGGCAGTCGTCCGCCTTGTTGTTGAGCAGCGCGGTCGCCTCTGGCAGGTAGAGCATGTACATCGTGTTGGCGTCCGCCACGGGCCAGCCGTTGCCCGGCGCACCGGTGACGCCCTTCACGATGAACGCGTCGACCTCGTCGTTGTTGGAGCCGTCATCCATGGACACGGGCGGCGCTCCGGCGATCTCGACGTGTCCGCCGCTGCTCGCCACGCCCACGCCGTACTCGGAGACGGATGTGGTCCAGTACGCGGACCCACCGA
Source organism: Polyangiales bacterium (assembly GCA_038230375.1). Classification (GTDB taxonomy): domain Bacteria; phylum Myxococcota_A; class Polyangia; order Polyangiales; family Polyangiaceae; genus JANXLV01. The sequence continues at coordinate 86,571 of JBBRNJ010000012.1, forward strand.
TGTTGTCGCCAAGGGTCTCGTACGTCTTGTAGTTGGGATCCTGCGTCCACACGATGGTGACGATCTTCGGCGCCTTCACCACGGCACCGCCCTTGGTCTTCAAGAGGCCGATGTCCGGAGTGAACGCGGGTCCGGTGCCCGTGCCGCCCTCCATGCCGCCGCCGTCGTCCGCAGGTGAGGTCCCACCATCCGCTCCCGGGTGGCCGCCACCGTCGTTAGTTGGCTGGCCCGTGTCGTTCCTGACGCCCTCGGGTGCCGAGCCACACGCGGCGAACGACACGAGGACGAGCGACAGCCCGGCCGCCGACAAGAGGAAGCGCATCTCCAGATGATAGCGCACGACGTGCGCTCGCGCTCAAGGGGCGAGCGCTTCGCGGGTCCACGACTCTGCCTTGGCGCAACGCCCTGCGGACGACCATGTGGTCAGCGTTCGTCGCGCCGGGCCAGCCGACACCGCGAGATCGTCGCCCGAGAAGCGCACCGCGAGCGGCCCCGTGTCCTTCCGCTCGAAGCAGACGAAGTCCGTACGCTTGATGGCCGGTTTGCCGAGCTTGTCGGTCAGACCAGCGACGAGCGTCTCGAAGAGCTTGTTCACGGGGCGCGCGCCCTGGTCGTAGCGGACGTGTGTCATGGACGCGACCTCGTCCCCGCGGATGTAGAGCGCGCCGCGGTCGCCGCCCCAGCCGGTCGCGATGTCCGCCGCGTCCCGTCGTGACACCCACTCCTCGTATGCCGTGCGCAGCCCGAGCTCACCGCTCGTGTCCTCCTGATCGAGCACGAAGCCCGCTCCAAGCGCCGCAGCCGTGGGCACCTTCACGGTGAGCGGTGCCTCGTGGGCACGCCATTTTTCGATGTGCATCACCTGCTCCGTGGTGGTCGGCGGATCACGCCACGCGGAGTCCACCATCGTGAATCCGCCCATTCGCCGCAGCGCGTGCACGAACTTGATGCCCTCCACGTAAGGCACAACCAGCGACGTGCGCATCGCCTTCGGCACCTTGCGCGAAGCCCCCACGTTCATGCTCGCGCGCATCTGATCATCGTAGTCGTCGTCGGACTGATCGAGCGCGGTCATCTTCATGCGCCGCAGGATCACGTCCGTCATCACCGAGGTCGCGTCGCCTTCGGCCAGGCACGCGAGCGCGGTCTGTTTGTCGCTCTCGCCGGGCTTGTAGTCGGAGCGCGACTTGAGGTCCCAGTATTGATCCTGCAGCGCGTGCACGAGCTCGTGGGCGAGCGTGGCTGTGGAGTTCATCTCGTCCATGTCGCCGGCGATGTACATCGTGCCGTCCTTCGGCTCGTAGAACCCTGCGAGCTGCGCCTCGAGCAGCTTCATGGTCTCGTCCAGGTAGTCCATCTCGGGCGGGATGAAGCCATGGAGCTTCATCACGTCGCCCTCGCGGCGGATCGCCTCGGGAGGGATCTCGCGCTCCACCTTGCTGCGGATCTTCGCGATGAGATCCTTGCGTCCGAGCTCGACGCCAGGAACGGGCTTCTTGGGCTTGAGGCCACGCACCACCGCGAGCTTCTTCAGCATCGCGCGAATGTCGGGGTCGTCGCTCTCCACGAGGTCACCCGCGCCACCGTCCTTTGCCGGGTCCGCACTCGCCTGCGCGCCGGCATCGCTCGACGTTCGGGGCGCCACGATGGGAACCATCTCCACGGGTCTGGCCGGTGCAGCGCCACCACCGCCACAGGCTGCGACAGCCACCGCGAGCGCGCCGAGCACGAGCCCGAGCGCGGACGCGCGCAGACGCATCACGGAGCCCCCGAGGCCGTGCGAAGCTTGCCGATCGCCGCCGCGTAGTCCGGTTGCGCGAACACGGCGTTGCCCGCGACGAACACGCGCGCGCCCGCCGCGTACGCCGCGCCGATCGTCTCGGGCGTGATGCCTCCGTCGATCTCGAGGTCGGTGGCGAGCTTCGCGTCGTCGATCATGGTCCGCAGGCCGCGCACCTTCGGCAACACCTCCGAGATGAACGACTGGCCACCGAACCCCGGATTCACGCTCATCACGAGCACCAGGTCACACAGGTGAAGGACGTACTTCAGCGAGTCCTCGGACGTGGACGGGTTCAGCGACACGCCTGCGCGCTTTCCGAGCGAGCGGATGTGGGACAGCACGCGGTGCAGATGCACCGTCGCCTCCACGTGCACGGTGATGGTGTCGGCGCCTGCGGCCGCGAAGTCCGCCACGTAGCGCTCCGGCTCGACGATCATGAGGTGCACGTCGAGCGGCAGCTTGGTGGTCTTGCGCAGCGCCTTCACCACGGGCGGTCCGATCGTCAGGTTGGGAACGAAGCGGCCGTCCATCACGTCAACGTGGATCCAGTCTGCCCCGGCTCGCTCCACCGCGGCCACCTCCTCGCCCAGCCGTGCAAAATCGGCAGAGAGGATGCTTGGGGCGATGCGGGCGTGATTGGCAGAGGTCATGCGCAGGTCCTGGTTCTCGGGTGCGGCATCAAGATTTCCTCGACACCGGCTTTCCGCTTGGGACTATAAACGAACGAATGCAGACGCGCCCGATCACGAAGCGCGACTTCGACACAGTGGTCGAGGTCATCGACCGTTGGTGGGGCGGGCCCATCAGCACGTTCGCGCATCCGATCTTCTTCTACGAGCTCGGCGACGCAGGCCTGGTCGTGGAGAGTGACGACGGCGAGATCATCGGGTTCCTTCTGGGATTCGTCGCTCAGCAGCCGTCCCGTGCGGGCTACGTTCACCTTGTCGGGATTCACCCGGATCATCGGCGCCGCGGCGTCGGCCGCCTCCTGTACGCGTCCTTCACGGAGCGTTGCCAGGGGATGGAGTGTGAGCGCATGAAGGCAATCACCACCATCGGCAACGAAGGCTCCATCCGCTTTCATCTCGCGCTGGGTTGGGCGGCACAGGAAGTGGACGATTACGCCGGCCCCGGTCGAAAGCGAGTCGTGTTCACGAAGGCCCTGCGCTAACCTTCGCTCTCGGAAGGGCCGCGAGGCCCGGAAGGGCGCACGTCGCATGTCTCCCGCCAGACAGATTGTGATCGCAGCATGCACGTCGGCGCTGGCCTTCGGGCTCATCGCTTGCGCCACCGCAGATGGCTCCGTCGGCGATGTGAGCGACAGCGGGACCGACTCGAGCACCGTCAACACCACACCCGACGCCGGCACGAAGCCTCTGAAGGACTCCGGCTCCGGCGGTGGCGACACTGACTCCGGAGTTGTCGTCGATCCCGACGCGTCCACCTGCGTCAAGGCAGGGCCCAGCAACAAGTGCGGCGTGGCCCCTCAATGCGGCTGCGCCCCCACCGAGACCTGCGACGTGCTGGACAACAGTGGCAACGTCAACTGCATCTCTGCCGGCACTGCTGCTGCGGGGAAGTCATGCACGTCCACCGCGGGCTGCGGGCTCGGCACCACGTGCTTCGGGGGCGCTTGCAAGCCGTTCTGTCCTGCCGGTGTATCCACCGATGGCGGCGCTGCTGGTGCATGCGGCATCGTTGGTACCAGCACCTGCTCGCAGGTCCTGAACGGCAACACGCCCATCCCCAACCTCAAGGTCTGTCGCATCGCGTGCGATCTCACGAACCCCACCACGTGCGATCAACCGAATGCGATCGCGGGGCACGTGGTTGGCTGCGACCTGGACTCCACGAACCAACCTGATTGCTACGAGATGGGCACCAGCACGACCACGTGCGGGGGCAGCACAAGGTGCGCGCCGGCATACGTATGCGTCACGCTCGCCAACGACGCTGGCGATTCGTGCAAGAAATGGTGCAAGGTCGGCAAGGCGTCCGCGACGTGCGGCGGCGCTGATTGCCCGAGCTTCGCCACCAAGCTTCTCGTCAACGGAGTCGAATACGGCGCCTGCCCCTGAGGCGCCCAGGAACCTTTCAGCCAACCATGCAACCGAACAAACACACCCGCTCCGATCCGCCGCTGTCGTCCTCGGTCCTGCGAGATATCGGCCTGTTTGGCGCGCTCTCGGACGAGGTGCTCGACCACCTGGCGGGCCAGCTTCGCACCATGCGCGTGGAGCCGGGCGCGTTCATCTTCAAGGAGAAGGAGCCCGCGCGCGAGTTCTACGTCGTCCTCGATGGCGAGATCGAAGTGCTGAAGCGAAGCCGCAACGGTCGCGAGACACGCATCGCCATCCTCGGCCCCAGTGACTGCTTCGGCGAGATGTCGATCATCGACATGCAGCCGCGTTCGGCCACGGTGCGCGCGCTCGGGCCGGCGCGACTCATCCGCGTGTCCACGGAGGACATGGATGGCCTCTACCGGCACGACCTGAAGTCCTACACGCTCATCGTGCTCAACATTGCGCGCGACCTCTCACGGCGCCTGCGCGTGACCGACGGTCTGCTCGCCGACTTCACCGCGACCGTGCTGGACGAGTACGTCACCGGCAGCCGCAAGAAGCCAGAATAACTAGCTAGGAGGTCGGCCTAGTCGGATGCGTCGTCTGCGGCGTCGGTGCTGGCATCGCTGCTCGCGTCGGTGCCCTTGACGCCGCCGTCACCGCTATCGCCACCGCCACCGCCGCCGGTGTTGCCCGCATCCGCGTCTGCACTGGGGACGGCGCCTGCGGCGTCGCCTGAGCCGCTCTGATTGTCGAACGAGCCGCTGTCAACATTGGGGCTGGCGTCGAACGTGTCCGGAGGCAGGGGCTGCGGGTTGATCGCGCATGCGGCAGCGAGCCCGATCGCGAGCGAGCACCCCGCGATTGAGATGAGCAACGCCGACGAGGTCTTCCACATCATGACGAGTCTCCCTTGCCGGCGTCGCCGCCGTCCACGCCACCCTCGGCACCACCTTCTGCGCCGAGGCCCGCGGCACCCGTCGTGTCGCCCCCGTTCTTGTCCGAGCCACCGCCACCGAAGCCACCACCACCCGGGTCCGGATTCTGCGGCGAGGGATCAGGCCCCGGAGGCAGCGGCTGCGGGTTGATGGTGCAGCCAGCGAAGCACGCGCACGCCACCACGACTGCTCCCACGAGGGAGAGCAGCCCGATGCGAAGGGCACTGATACGGCTGGATTGCATGACTCGACCGTAGAGGATGGAAGCATCCTGGATGCCATCTGGCAAATCAGCTAAAAAGGGGAAGTTCCAGGGATGGCCCCACAGGTGGCGGCACAGTCTGGCACGATTTCGAGCACTTTGTAGTCATGGACGCCAGACCCGTCGCAAGTGTTCAGCGGGTGGAGAAGCGCGTGCTGGATGGCACGTCGCGCCGCCTAGTCCTGTCCGACGTGTCCTTCGATCTCGCGCCCGGCACGCTCACCATCCTGCGCGGCGCGAGCGGGAGCGGCAAGACAACGTTGCTCGCGATCGTGGGCGCGATGCTCTCGCCGACGAGCGGTGAGGTGTTGCTGGATGGCGAGCCCACGTCACGCTTGCGCGACGAGCATCGCGCGGAGGTGCGGCGACGGAAGGTGGGTTACCTCTTCCAGGATCTGCAGCTCATCGAACAGCTCAGCGCGTGGGAGAACATCGTGTTGCCGTGCGTACCCGACGGAAACCCCACCGAGGATCTCGCGCGCGCGGACGAGCTGCTCACGCGCTTCTCCATCGACAAGCTCCGAGACACGCGCGTGCGCCTGCTCTCCGGCGGCGAGCGGCAACGCGTGGCCCTGGCGCGCGCGCTCGTGCGCAATCCCAGGCTGCTCCTCCTGGACGAGCCCACGGCGCACCTCGATGACGAGCACGCCGACCTGCTCATCAAGGACTTGGTGCGCATCGCGGGCGAAGGGCGCGCGGTGCTCGTGGCCACCCACGATCCGCGTTTGGCTGAAAAATCCGAGGTCTCAGCGGTCTTGCGGCTTGCCGAAGGGCGGCTTTCTGCCCAAGCTTCCTCTGAAGAGCCGAAGCCTGCATGAAGAACCTCCTCGAGCCGTGGGTGCTCCTGCCGCTCGTGGCGAGCCTCGCCGCGGCGCTGTTCTTCGCGCGCGCCGCATGGACGGGTCTGCTCGTGCTGCGGCGGTTCGACGTGAAGCGCGCCACCGAAGGGCAGCTGTTGCTCGAGCGTCGCATGGAGCTCGCGTCGACCTACGTGCGCGTCGCGGCCGTCGTGAGCCTGCTGTCGCTCGTGCTGTTCGTCTACGCCGCGGATCGCCTGCACTACGGCGTGCGCGGGGCCATGTGCGCGTACGGCGTGCTCCATGAGAACGAGTGGGGCATGCCAGCGCTCTACGGCGCCATCGGCGTTGCGCTCCTCTCCGGCGTCACGGCGCAGCTCTTCGCGCTGGACGCGCGCGTCCGCGGGCTCGATCTGTCGCGCCCCATCGCCGTCTTCGCGGTGGTCCTGGCGCCCGTGTCGTTCGTGGCGCTCGGGCTCCTCTATCGCTACGCGTCCACGCTGGACCTCACGGTCGTCGCGTCGTGCTGCTCCACCCAGATCGACGAGACGGTGGCGCAAGGCGGCACGTACGCGCAAGGCCCGCGCATCCTGACAGCCGCAAGCTCCGCGGTGACCGCGGTCGCCGCGATCGTCGTCTCCATCCTCGTCGCGAAGCGGCCGACGCGTGCGCGGATGGTCTTTGCTGCCGCCATGAGCGTGCTCGCGCTGCCGCTCGCGATCTCCGCCAGCGCGCTCGAGGTCGCGCCCTATGCCTTCGAGACACCGCGCCACACGTGCCCGTACTGTCTCCTCCGCAGCGACGTGCTCGGCATCGGGTTCCCGCTGTTCGGCGCCATCTTCCTGGCCACCGTGTGGTGCCTTGGCGTCGGGATGGGCGCCCTGCTGGCGCGCACGGAGGCTGTGCGGACGGCGCTGCGGGGCTTCGGTCGTGAGCGCCTCTCGCGGGGCGCGATCGCGTGGGCGCTCTCCCTTGCGCTCGGTCTTCTGCCCGTCGTGCGCTATCTGATCGTCTCCAGGGGAGCGTCCCTGTTCCAATGAGAGCCACCGTGAAACTGTCCGCCATCTTCGCGCTCCTGCTCGCCGCGCAGCTCGGCAGCGCGTGCAAGGACAAACCGGCGGAGGCTCGCTGCGGCTACTGCGGAATGAAGATCGATGCGCAGAGCGCCTGGCGGAGCGAGGTGAAGCGCCCCGACGGCAAGACCGACCCGTTCGACACGCCGCGATGCGCGTTCGGCTCCGTCACGAAGGGTGACGAGCCCGCCGGCTCCGTGGTGCGCGTCCAGGAGTTCTACGACCGCACGTGGCAAGACTCCGCGCAGGTGAAGTTCGCCGTCGGCAGCGACGTGACGGGCCCCATGGGTGCCGACCTGGTGCCGCTCCTGCCGGCCCACGCAGACAAGTTCGCGCACGACCACGCCGCAACCAAGGTGGTCCCAGGCGCCGACGTCAACGCAGCCGTGCTCGCGGAGCTTCGCTGACGGGATGCGCGACGAGCCGCCCCCGCCACCAGAATCACCACGGCTGCGTCGCGCCATGGAGCTCGTCTACGCCGTGGAGGGCGTCACCGCCGCCCGCATCTGGCACTGGCCGGGGAAGGTCGCGATCGCCGTGAAGGTGTCGCACGCAAGTACGCCGTCGGAGCTCATCGCGCGCGTCGAGGCGGCCGTGGCGGGCATGCGCGAGCCAGGCGAGAGCTGGGAGTTCGGGCTGCTCGACGTCTGATCGGCCATGCTGTGGCGACCTTCCTGAGCGACACGAACGCCCCTGACATTCGAGTCGTACACGATGAATCAGCCTGAAAACAGGCCTTCGCGAGCCCCGGCGCTGCGGAACACCGATTGCACTTCTGCTTGGCCATGCACCAACGCTCGCTCTCCACGTCTGTTCGTCGCATCGGGCTCATCGCGGCTGGCGCCCTTGCCCTTCTTGCGCTGACACGAACCGCGCACGCGGAGGACACTGCCATCGGCGAAGGCGGACCGGGCGCGGCACCCGCAACGACCATCATCACCAGCGAGCCCACGACGCAGGACGCGCCCGCGAAGAAGACCCACCCGCGCTACTGGCTCACGGCGACCGGCGCGATCACCTTTGGCGGCGCCTATGTCGCAAACGCAGTCCTCTTTCCGCTTGCCGTGATCGAGCCGCCGGATGGTCCTAGCTCTCCGAGCTCGCTCTGGTACGTCACCCCCGTGGTGGGACCGTTCGCGCTCGCCGCGAAGCTCTCGCAGTTCGACAACGGGCTCCGACGCTTCGAGTGGATCGACGGATCGCTGCAGACCGTAGGCCTGGCGATGGTGGCGGCCAGCTTCCTCTTCCCAGTGGAGAACGAGAAGACCGAGAAGCGGGAGACCGCGACCATTCATCCCGTCGTCTCGCCGCGCTTCGTCGGAGCGACCGGAACCTTCTGAACTCAGGTCGTGGCGACGGGGGTGGGGCCCATGAAGATGGCTTCGATCTCGTTCTTCACGTGCTCCTCGGTCTGCTTGCGGGAGATGCCGATCTCCTTGCAGATGAGTCCGCGCGCGGTGTCGAGCATGCGGCGCTCGCCGAATGAGAGCTGCTTCTCCACCTTGAGTCGGTAGAGATCTCGCATCACCTCTGCCACGTCGTAGATGGAGCCGGTGTCGATCTTCTCCTTGAAGCTCCGATACCGCCTGTTCCACGTCTGCTTGTCGAAGGCGATGGTGCGCTCGCGCAGGATGTCGAAGATCTCCTGGATCTCCTCCTCGCTGATGATCTGCCTGAGGCCGCGCTCCTTGGCGCTCGCGACCGGCACCAGGATCTTGTGGTCCGTGTTGAGGATCTTCAGCACGTAGAAGCTCTGGCGAGAGCCGCCCAGATCCTTCTCTTCGATGCGGATCACCTCGACGACGCCCTGCGCGGGGTACACAGCTTTGTCTCCGACCGCGAACTCAGGCTTTGTCGTCATCAACTGGACCACGGAGAATATGCGGAGCGACGGACAACGTCAACGACGGGGCATCATCGACAGGAGGGCCGGTTGCACGAGTCCGTCTGCGGTCCCACGACCCACGTGCCGTAACCACACGTGGTGTACGGGCCCAGCGAGAGCCCGTTGCACGAGTCGTAGCCGCAGACAACGGTGTTGTCCGTGCACGCCGTGCCGAGGCGCGCGCGCTCCGGTGTACACGTCGGAGACGTGGTGACTGCACCGCCATCCACGAATGCTGCCGGCACGCTGGACCACGCGCGGCACATCCACTGGTCCAGCTGCGGGCTGCCGTCGTAGTCGTCGCAGGTGATGCAGCCGCAGCGGCCCTCTACGTAGTCGCAGGTGCCCTTTGATGGACACGCTGCGTCCGTTTGCTCGCCGTAACCTGTGGGGCAATCGCCAGGCTGAAGGCCACAGCTCACGTCCGGGAGCGCGACGTGCCATGCGATCACACCGCCTGTCTTCGCCAGCACGTCGCAATGGGTCTTCGTGGTGCAGAGCGAGTGCGCGCCGCCGTCGCCGTACTCGCACCAGAGGCCTGGTTCGTCGCAGGGTTGCGCCATCGCGGGAATGGCCACGGGGCAGCCCGCGTCTCCGCGCACGAAGAGATCTCGCGCGTCCACACCGCCGTCCAGCGGGCTCGCGTCCGTCGCGGCGTCGTCGCCTGCGTCCGCGCCGCTGCTCTTGTTGCCATCCGTGCCGCACGCAAACAGCCCGTATCCGAGCAGGAGGAGCGAGACCGCGGCGCACCCCGTGGAGAACGCGATGACGGCGCCTCGTGGCAGCCCCTTCACGAGGCAAGCACCTCTGCGAGGCCCCAGCGCACTCCACGATCGGAGATCCGTGCCTCCGTCTTGCCAAGCTTCTCGAGCACGGCAATCGCCACAAGGCCGCCAGCGACGATCACGTCCGCGCGCTTCGGCTCCAGGCCGGTGACCTGGCGTCGCCCGGAAAGCGGGAGAAGCGCGAGCTCGTCGACGATCTCTCGAAGCCGGGCGAGGGAGAGCATGCTTCCGTGCACGCGCGCCCCGTCGTAGTCCTTCATCTTCATCGCGATGGCGGCGAGCGTTGTCATGGTGCCCGCGATGCCCACTGGCGCATGTGCGGTGGCGAGCGGCGGCACCTCCGCAAATGCCTTCTTTGCAGCCGCGGATGCCGTTGCGAGCTCTGCGCCCGTTGGCGGGTCCGTGGGCAGCGTTCGCTCCGTCAGCCGCACGCTGCCAATGTCCACGCTGGTCGCATAGTGGATCGCGTCGCCCTCTCCCAGGACGATCTCCGTGCTCCCACCACCAATGTCGTAGACAGCGACTGGCCCATTCGGGACCGTCAATCCGGAGAGCGCGCCGCGAAAAGTGAGGCGTGCCTCCTCGTCACCGGAGATGACGCGCGCCGGAACGCCCATCTCTCGTTGGACGAGGTCACGGATCACCTCCGAGCCGCCCGCATCGCGCATGGCCGACGTGCCGACAACGTCCACGGCGGTGCATCCGTGCTCACGGATGATCTTCGCGTAGCGCAGCAGCGCGTTGCGGGTCCTCTCCACCGCCTCCGGAGCGAGCATCCGGGCCTTGTCGACACCCTGACCGAGGCGCGTGATCTCCGCCTCTTCCTGCAGCGCCACGAGCTGCCCCTGCGCGTCCCGTGAGGCGACGAGCAGGAGCACCGTGTTCGTACCGATGTCGATGGTGGCGACCGGCACTGCGGTCCGACTACTTGATGTTGTTCAGGTTGAGCATCTCTTCGACGTTCGGCTGAACGACGAGCTCGACGCGGCGGTTACGCTGCATCTGGTCCTTGTCCTGCGTGACCTCGTTGCCCGCGATGGGGTCCGTGTGGCCGAAGCCCGACGCCGACCAGTGCTTCGGGTCCAGGCCGCCGCCCTTCGCTCCGCCCTTCTTGTCCTTGTCGCTCGGCGCGATGAGGAAGAGGAGAACCTGGCGCGCACGCGAAAGAGAGAGGCCCCAGTTGTCGTGGAAGGCGCCCCCCACCGGGTACGGAGCATTGTCCGTGTGGCCCGCGACGGAGAAGTTGCGCGTGTTGAGGTCCTTGTCGCCGCGAACGACGTCCGCGACCTGGGCCAGGACGTCCTTGCCGGACGCCTTCAACTCGTCTTTGCCCGAGTCGAAGAGGATGTCGCCGGGCAGCTGGATGACCATGCGGTTGTTCCGCACGACCACCTTGAGACCGATGGCGCTCAGCTTCTCGAGCTTCGCGCGGAGCTCGCGGAAGCGGGCCTCGATCACGCTGAGCTGGTCAGCGCGCTGCTTGTACTCGGCGAGCGCCTGCTGCAGCTTCTGCGACTCCTCCTTGGACTTGTCGAGGCCGATGCCCGCCTCCTTCAACTGCACGCGCATGCCTTCGATCTGCGTCTGCGCATCGTTGTAACGCTGGTCGTCCTGGGCGATCTGCGCCTTCGCGGCCTTGAGATCTGCCTGGAGCTTGTTGATCTCGCGATCCTTGCCGGACATCTCCTCATCCGAGTGACCACACGCCGTGAGTGCGAACGAGCTCGCCATGATCACCGCCAACAACCCGCCGCTCTTTTTCCACATGAGACCTGCTCCTGGTTTTGAAGCGCGCATCAAGAGAGAGCGCGCACTGACAACGAAGCCGACGGTATGACCGTGCGACGGAGGCGTCAAGCCGCTCCCGGCACGCGCACGTAGAGATCGTGAGCACGTGATCACGAACCTCGTTCACGTCGTTGCAAAAAAAAAAACACGCGCCGAAGGGCCTTCGCACGGACGTCTTTTTTGCGGCCGCAATCAAGATGGATCCGCGATCGCACGTCTCCCGGACATCAAAAAACATCGAGAAAAACAGCGATCAAAAATCACCCAACAAACAATTGCGACAGTCAATCTAAATCGACATCCGCTCCACGATCAGGGTGCCCGTCCATTCAGGGGGGAACACCGGTCAAGTTTTTTTATTTGACATCTAACGTACGTGACCATATAGGTCATGTACCAACCCTTCAGGAGGGCATACACAATGGCTGCAAAGAAGAAGGCTGCTGCGAAGAAGACGAAGACCACTAAGAAGGCGGCGGGCAAGACCGCAAAGAAGAGCGCGAAGAAGCGCTCTGCTGCCAAGAAGCCTGCAAAAAAGGCTGGCGCAAAAAAGGCTGCCAAGAAACCAGCTAGGAAAGCCGCCCCAAAGGCGGCGAAGACTGGTGGGGGACGGGCAGCATCTGCCAAGCGCCCCGCAGGCGGTAAGAAGGCCCCCAAGGCCGCACCGCCGGCAGGCGTTCCGTCGATCCTCGGCGGCGCTCCGGCATCAGGCCACGGCCTCGATGACGGGGAAGAGTAGAGAAAACCCTTTCCTTATCGTTGCCTCACCCTAAAAAGTGGGCTTCGGGACTCAGGGCGCGACCTTTCGAGGGACGCGCCCTTTGTCTTTTGTCTGTTCGGGTTTGGCAGTGGAGGAATAGCTCAACCGTAGCTCCACGGAGCTACTCCTCTATATAGTGGTGCGCGGGTGGGGAGCGGACGTTGGTCCAGGCAACAGGCGCGCACCCCTGGTCACCTTGGAGCCAATGGCTGAGCTCATTGGGCCGAGGTTGAGGTCCAGGTCGATGGCGAGGTCGAAGTCGAGGTCGAGGTCGAGGTCGAGGTCGAAGTCGAGGTCGAAGTCGAGGTCGAGGTCGAGGTCGAGGTCGAGGTCGAGGTCGAGGTCGAAGTCGAAGTCGCCGTCGATCTAGAAGCCCTTTGCGGCGAGGTCGAAGGCTACGTCCCTGTAGAAGCGGAGGTGGTCGAAGCCCGTTCGCTTGTTCATTCCGTTCAGCTTCGGTTGACCGACTTCCGCCAGGTGGTCGGCGGGGATGCAGCCTCGGAACTCGCCCCACTTGGCGTTCTCGACTGTGACCATGCCGTCGTTCGGTCGCATCGCCGTGCCGTGGGCTACGAAGGGTGCGCCGACTGCTAGCTGCAGGCTCATCGCGTGGCGGCGGCCGTGGTACGTGGCGAAGTTGCCGTCGCATGCGCCTGCGTCTGCGCCGTTCGGGATCGCGAGGATGTTCGAGACGCCCGCCCATGACTGGTAATAGACGCGCGCGTCGTCGGGGTTCTTCTCGTCGAATGCAGGCGCGTTGCTCTCCGCGATGGACTGGAAGGCTGCGCGGAGGTGGGTCTGGTTCGCGAGATCGCTTGCGGTGAAGGTGGTCGCGAATGCCCGCGCCAGCGCGTTCACCGCTTCATCCGCTTTCCCGGGGATGATCTTCAAGGCGACGTCCGCGATCTGCGAGCCGCCGTGCGGTGTCGAGATCGTGGTGAGCGACGCGACACGATCGCCGTAGCCGAGCGAGCTCACGAGATAGCGGGAATCCAGGCCCCCCATCGAGTGCGCGATGATGTTGACCTTCGAAGCATCGCAGCCGTGAACGAGTCTGCACTCCGCGATCGCCTGGTCCACGTGCGTGGCGAGCGACTTCGCGCGCACCTCGGCCGAGTCGAACGGCGGAACGGACGCGACGTGCACCACGTGGCCATCCTTGCGCAGCGCCTCTGCAACGCCATAGAACGCCCAGCCGTTTGTCGGTGAGCCGTTGAAGCCATGCGCCAGCACGATGGCGTGATGAGTCGCGCGACCGGCGGGCGTTGCGCCCAGCGGCTGCGCATCCAGAAGATCGTCCGTGCTCTCGTCGGTGTTGTCCGTGGGTGCCGCGCAGCCTACTGCGAACGAAACCGCAGCCGCGATCAGGAACGGGAAGACCTTGCGGAAGGGGGCGAGTCCGAGCTTGGCCTTGAGCATCATACCTACAACGTAAGCACGTGTCGTACCTATATTGAATACCTGAAATCACACATGAATACTGGCATCGGCGGGCTACTCCGCTGCCGGAGCGGGGGGCGGTAGATCCACTGTTCGGGCCCCGGCACGCTCCTGCCCGGTCGGCGGCTTCTTCGTCCGCGTGAGCTTGCTCAGCGCGAGATAGATGACAGGCGTGGTGAAGAGCGTGAGCGCTTGCGACACGATGAGTCCTCCGACGATCGAGATGCCGAGGGGGCGACGCAGCTCCGCGCCCATGCCCGTTCCGAACGCGAGCGGCAACGCACCAAGCAACGCGGCGAGCGTGGTCATGATGATCGGACGGAAGCGCAGCACGCACGCGTCGTAGACGGCCTTCTCGGGCAGCTCTCCGTGGTCGCGCTCCAGCTCGATCGCGAAGTCGACCATCATGATCGCGTTCTTCTTCACGATGCCTATGAGCAGGATGATGCCGATGATGGCGATGATGGAGAGCTCGGTGCCGCTGATCTGAAGCGCCAGCAACGCGCCAAGGCCCGCGGATGGGAGCGTGGAGAGGATGGTGATGGGATGCACGTAGCTCTCGTAGAGGATGCCCAGCACGACGTAGACCGCGATGAGCGCCGTCAGGATGAGCCAGGGCTCGCTCTTGAGCGATGCCTGGAAGGCCTGCGCCGTGCCCTGGAAGGAGCCTCGTACGCTCGCTGGCATGCCTATCTCGCGCTCCGCGTCACCGATCTGCTTGATGGCGTCGGAGAGCGAGCGCCCAGGTGCCAGGTTGAAGGAGAGCGTCACGCTCGGGAACTGGCTCTGGTGGTTCACCGCGAGCGGCGTGAGTGACCGTCTGGTCTTCGCGAACGTGGACAGCGGCGCGAGCCCGTTCCCGCTGGTCCGCACGTAGACCCTGTCGAGCGCGTCCGGAGTGCCCAGGTACTGCGGCAGCACCTCCATCACGACACGGTACTGATTCAGCTCCGTGAACATGGTGGCGACCTGACGCTGCCCGAAGGCGTCGTAGAGGGTGTCGTCCACGGCGGCGGGCGTTACCCCCATGCGCGAGGCGGTGTCGCGGTCGATGTCGACGTCCAGCTCCAGCCCAGCCGCCTGCATGTCGGTGTTGGCGTCCTTCACATCCGGGATCTTCCGCATGCGCGCGAGCAGCTGGGGCGCCCACGTGCGCAGGTCGTCCAGGTTCGCGGACTGCAGCGTGTACTGGTACTGCGTGCGCCCGCCGCGCCCACCCACGCGGAGGTCCTGCGCGGCCTGCATGAAGCAGTTGATGCCCTCCACCTTGCCGAGCTTCGGGCGAAGGCGCGCGATGATCTCGTCCGCCGAAACCTTGCGACCCGGCTTGGGTTTGAGGTCCATGAACACGCTGCCCGCGTTTCCCCCACCGCCAGGACCACCGCCGATGAACGAGACGAAGTGCCCGATGTCGGGGTCCTGGTCGACGATGGCGTTGACGCGCTCCTGGCGCGCCTTCATCTCTGCGAACGAGACGTCCTGCGGCGCCTCGGTGAAGGCCATGATCAGGCCGTTGTCCTGCTGTGGGAACAGGCCCTTCGGCGTGACCCAGAAGAGCCAGATGGTGAGAGCCACCACCGCGAGCGTCACCAGCTGGGAGACCAGGCGGAACCGGAGCACCACGCGCAGGATGGCGGCGTAGACGTCGCGCATGCCGTTGAACAGCCACTCCGTGGCCCTGTAGAAGACGCCGTGCGCCTCTTGGGTCTCGGCGCGCAGCAGCTTTGCGCACATCATGGGCGTCAGGGTCAGCGAGACGACCGCCGACAGCGCGACGGCCACGCTGAGCGTGACGGCGAACTCGCGGAAGAGCATGCCGACCACGCCGCCCATGAGGAGGATCGGGATGAAGACAGCGAGCAGCGACACCGTGATGGAGACGATGGTGAACCCGATCTGCTTCGCGCCCTTCACAGCGGCCTCGCGCGGCGTGTCCCCCAGCTCGATGAAGCGGGCGATGTTCTCCGTGACGACGATGGCGTCGTCCACCACGAACCCCGTGGAGATGGTGAGCGCCATGAGCGACAGGTTGTCGACGCTGTAGCCCAGCAGATACATCACGCCGAACGTGCCCAGGAGCGAGAGGGGCACCGCGACGCTTGGAATGGCCGTGGCGCGAAGGGTGCGCAGGAAGAAGAAGACCACGAAGATGACGAGGCCAACGGAGATGAGCAGCGTGTGCTCCACGTCCGCCACGGAGCCGCGGATGGTCTGGGTGCGGTCCAGCGCAACGTTGATGTCGATGGCCTGCGAGACGCTGGTGCGCAGCGTGGGGATGAGGGCGCGCACGCGTTCGTTGGTCTCGATGATGTTTGCGCCAGGTTGCCGGCGAATGATGAGCGTGACGGCTCGCTTCGTGTCCATCCACGCGGCAACGCGGTTGTTCTCCACGTCGTCCGTGACGCGTGCAACGTCCTCGACGCGGACGGTGCCCTTCTGCGTGGTGCTCGCAAGGACGAGCCTCTTGTAGTTCGCGGCCCCGAAGAGCTGATCGTTCGCGCCGACCATCACCTGCGACGACGCCCCGGCAATGGAGCCTTTCGGACCGTTCGCCGTGGCCTGCGAGAGCACGCTGCGTACGTCCTCGAGCGAGAGCCCCAGCCCGGCGAGCACCACCGGGTCCACCTGAACCCGCACGGCCGGCGACTGCCCGCCACCGACGAAGACCTGACCCACGCCCGAGGTCTGGGAGATCTTCTGCGCGAGGATGGTGTTCGCCGCGTCGAAGATGGCGGACAGCGGCACCGTCTCGCTGGTGAGCGAGAGGATCATGATGGGCGAGTCGGACGGGTTCACCTTCCGGTACGTGGGTCGGAACGGCAGGCCCGGCGGGAGCTCCCCGCCCGCCGCGGCAATGGCCGCTTGCACGTCACGCGCGGCCGAGTCCACGTCGCGTGTGATGTCGAACTGAAGCGTGATCTGCGTGGACCCCATCGATGACGACGACGTGATCTCCGTGACGCCAGCGATGCGTCCGAAGCGCCGCTCGAGCGGCGTCGCAACCGACGAGGCCATGGTCTCCGGGCTGGCACCCGGGAGATTGGCGGACACCTGGATCGTGGGAAAATCAAGCTGCGGAAGCGGCGAGACCGGCAGGTTGAAATACGCCAGAAAGCCAGACAGCAAGAGCGCCGCGGCAAGGAGGGAGGTCGCGATGGGCCTCTTGATGAAGGGAAGCGAGATGGTCACGGCAGCGCGGTCGCCTCCGCGCGCGGTTCGTCCTTTCGGCCAGTGAGGAACCTGCCCACCTTCACCATCGCGAGATACACGACGGGCGTGGTGTAGAGCGTGAGCACCTGCGAGATGATGAGACCGCCGACGATGGTGATGCCGAGCGGTCGCCGCAGCTCCGCGCCGGTGCCAGTGCCGAGCGCGAGCGGCAGTCCGCCGAGCAGCGCCGCCATGGTGGTCATCATGATCGGCCGGAAGCGGAGCAGGCACGCCTGGTGAATGGCCTCGAGCGGCGACAGGCCCTGATCACGCTCTGCCTCCAGCGCAAAGTCGATCATCATGATCGCGTTTTTCTTCACGATACCTATGAGCAAGATGATCCCTATCAGCGCGATGACGCTGAACTCCTCGCGCAGGAGGATGAGCGCCAGGAATGCGCCCACGCCGGCAGACGGCAGGGACGACAGGATCGTGATCGGGTGGATGTAGCTCTCGTAGAGCACGCCGAGCACGATGTAGACGGTGATGAGCGCAGCCAGGATGAGCAGGGGCTCGCTCTGCAGCGACGTCTGGAACGCGCTTGCGGCGCCCTGGAAATTCGCGTGCAGACCCGGCGGCAACCCCATGGTCGCCTCGGTCGCGCGGATCTTGGTGACGGCGTCTCCCAGCGACACACCGGGCGCCGTGTCGAACGAGATCGTGGCCGCCGGGAACTGCCCCTGGTGCGCAACAGAGAGCTGCGTGGTCTGCGGCGTCATCAGGCAGAACGCGGAGAGCGGGACCTGATCACCCGTGTTCGATCGAACGTAGAGGTTCTGAAGGACGCTCGGGTCCTTCGCGAGCTCCGGCTTCACCTCCAGGATGACGCGATACAAGTTCAGCTGCGTGAAGATGGTGGAGACCTGGCGCTGCCCGAACGCGTCGTAGAGCGTGTCGTCGATCATCTGCGGCGAGATGCCAAGCCGGGACGCCGTGTCGCGATCGATCGTGACCGACATCTGCTGGCCCCCGTTCTGCGCGTCGCTCGCCACGCCACGGAGCTCCGGCACCGTCCGAAGCTTCTCGACAAGTCGCGGCGCCCACTCCGCGAGCTCGCGCGCGTCGGCGTCCTCCAGCGTGTACTGGTACTGCGTGCGGCTGGTGCGACTGTCGATCTGGAGATCCTGTACGGACTGCAGGTAGACCGACACGCCCGTCACCTCGTTCAGCTTCGGCGCAAGGCGCCGCATGATCTCGTCCGCAGACGCCCTCCGCACGGCGCGCGGCGTGAGCGAGATGCTGAGGCGCCCCGTATTGGCCGTGGCGTTGCTCCCGTCCACACCAATGAACGAAGCAACGGTCGCGACGTCGGGATCTCCAAGGAGCACGTTCGCAACGTTCTCCTGCAGCGCGGACATGTGCTGGAAGGAGACCTCGGGCGCGGCCTCCGTCACGCCCACGATCATCCCGGTGTCCTGCGAGGGAAAGAATCCCTTCGGCACGATCCACGCGAGCAGCCCCGTGATCACCAGCGTCGCGAACGTCGCGACGAGCGTGGTTCGCTGATGACCCAGCACCCACCGCAGGCCCCCTGCGTAGAGGGAGAGCATCCCGTCGAACGCGCGCTCGCTCGCGCGGTAGAGCATGCCTCGCTCGGCCGCCTTGGGCTCAGGTGCCAGGAGGTGCGCGCACATCATCGGCGTGAGCGTGAGCGAGAGGATCGCGGAGACGAAGATCGCAGCTGCAAGCGTCACCGCGAACTCGCGGAAGAGGCGACCGATGATGCCGCCCATGAACAAGAGCGGGATGAGCACGCACACGAGCGACACCGTCAAGGAGACGATGGTGAACCCGATCTGCTTCGCGCCCTTGCGCGCGGCGTCGAACGGCGTGTAGCCCTCCTCGATGTAGCGCGCGATGTTCTCGATCATCACGATCGCGTCGTCCACCACGAAGCCCGTGGAGATGGTGAGCGCCATGAGCGACAGGTTGTTCAGGCTGTAGCCTGCGATCCACATCACACCAAACGTGCCCACCAGCGACAGCGGGACCGCGATGCTGGGAATCGCCGTTGCCCGCAAATTACGCAGGAACGCGAAGATGACGAGCACGACCAGGCCGATGGTGAGGACCAGCGTGAACTCCACGTCCTCGACCGATGCGCGCACCGTCTCCGTGCGGTCCGACAGCACCGCCACGTCGATGCCCTGCGGCAGAGCGGCCTTGAGCTGCACGAGCAGCGCCTTCACGCGCTCCGCGACCTCGATCACGTTGGCCCCGGGCTGCCTCTGCACGTTCAGGATGACGGCGCGCTTCTTCCCCGCCCATCCGGCGAGCTGCGCGTTCTCTACGGAGTCCTCCACGCGCGCGATCTCCGACATGCGGATCGCGGCGCCGCTCTTGTACGCCACGATGACGGACCTGAAGGCCTTCGCGTCATAGAGCTGGTCGTTCGTGGCGAGCGTGAAGCTCTGCTTCGGTCCGTCCAGCGTGCCCTTGGGCTGGTTCACGTTCGCCGACACGATGGCGGCGCGCACGTCCTCCAGCGAGAGGCCTGCGCCGGCGAGCGCGCGCGGATCGGCCTGTACGCGCACGGCGGGCTTCTGTCCCCCGTTCAACGTGACCAGGCCCACGCCGGACACCTGCGAGATCTTCTGCGCGAGGATGGAGTCCGCGTAGTCGTCCACCTGTCGGATCGGCATGCTCTCGGAGCTCACGGCGAGCGTGATGATCGGCGTGTCGGCGGGGTTCGACTTGGAGTACGTGGGCGGCGTGGGCAACGTGCGTGGGAGCAAGCTGGAGGCCGCGTTGATGGCCGCCTGCACGTCCTGCTCGGCCGCGTCGATGTTGCGTTCAAGGCTGAATTGCAGCGTGATCTGCGAGCTCCCGAACGACGACAGCGAGGTCATCTGCGCAAGCGCGGGGATCTGACCGAACTGTCGCTCGAGCGGCGTCGTGACGGCCGACGTCATCGTGTCCGCGCTCGCGCCCGGCAGGTACGTGGACACGACGATGGTCGGGTAGTCCACCTGCGGGAGCGCGGAGACCGGGAGGCCCAGGTACGCAAGCAGGCCCGCGAGCAACAGACCGAACATGAGCAACGTCGTCGCGACGGGCCGTTTGATGAACGGGTCCGAGATGCTCGCGCTCGCCGGATCGTTGCCGCCAGCCTCCGATGCGCCCGAGAGATGCGGAGGAACGCTCTGGCTCACGGCGCCGGGCTCGCCGAGGACTGCGGTCGTGTCGACACGCGGCTTCCGGGCGCGAGCTGGCTCTGACCGTCCGTGATGACCTTCTCGCCTGCGCGCAGGCCCTTCGCGATGAGGGCGATCTCGCCTTGCATCGAGTCAATCTCGCACGGGCGCGGCTGCGCGGTGCCGTCGTCGCCCATGACGTAGACGAACGTTCCGCTGGGGCCCCGCTGGATCGCAGGCGCGGGCACGACAATCGCGCCCTTCCTGGTGGTGACGACAAGGCGCGCCTTCACGAACTCGTTCGGCCACAGCGCGCGGTCGGGGTTCGCGAACGTGGCCTTCAGGCGGATCGTCGCCGTGGTCGTGTTGATCTGGTTGTCGATGACGAGCAGCTCGCCCTTGCCGAGCTTCGTGGTGCCGTCGCGGGCGTAGGCCTCCACGACCAGCGGAGCCTCCTTCTGCTTCTGGGCGATCTTCGGGAGATCGTCCTCCGGGAGCGTGAAGAGGACAGCGATCGGATCGAGCTGCGTGAGCACGACGATGCCCGTGGCATCCGACGCGTGCACGACGTTGCCCTGATCGACCATGCGCACGCCCGTCACGCCGTCGATGGGCGACACGATGCGCGCGTACTCGATGTTCAACCTGGCGGCGTCCACTGTTGCCTGGTCCTGTCGCACCTGCGCCATCAGCTGCGCGGTCTGTGCATGCTGGTCCGTCAGCTGCTGCTCGGAGACGAGCTTCTGCTCCAGGAGCTTCTGGTAGCGGCCTTCGTTCAGTCGCGCGTTGTCGAGGAGGGCCTGATCCCTGGCCAGCACGGCCTCTGCGTTGCGCTGCGCGATGGCGAACGGGCGCGCATCCACGAGCGCGAGCACGTCGCCCTTCTTCACGTTCTGGCCCTCCTTGAACAGGACCTGGTCCAGACGTCCGTCTATCTGCGTCTTCACCGTGACGGTCGCAAGCGGCAGCACGTTGCCGAGGCCCTCGAGGACGATGGGGACATCCTTCGCCTCCGCGATCGCAACCGTGACGGGTATCACGCGGGCCGCCGAGCCAGATGCCGCGGGCGCGCCGCCTGCGCCAAGCCCCGCGGGCGCCTGGGTACGCACACGCACCAGCCATGCAACGCCACCAACGGCAACGATCGCGAGCACGATGCCGATGACGCGCCCCACGCCACCGCGCTTCGACTGCGTCGCGACAGGAACAGCGTCGTACGGTTGGTTCGGCTTCTGGTTGTGATCGGGAGTCATGGTCACCGCCGACCCAGGGCCGAGAGGAGCTGCGCGCGTGCGCTCGAGAGGGTGAACTGCGCCGAGATGAGCGTTGCGTCGGCGTTGGTCTTCACCACCTGCGCGTCGCCGAGCTCGATGATCGTGCCCACACCCTGCGTGTACCGGCCTTCGGCAAGACGAAGACGCTCGTTCGCGTTCACGCGCGCCTCGTCCGCGGCGGCGATCGTGGCCTTTGCGCCCCTCACGGAGAGCCACGCGCTCTCGACGTCGTAGCGGATCTGCAATCGCTCCGCCTCATGCGCCGCAGCGGTGACGTCGATGTTCGCCTCGGCCTCGCGGACCTGTCCGCGCGTGATTCCGCCCTGAAAAATAGGCCAGCTGGCGACGGCGCCCACGTTCCACGCGGGCACCAGTGAGTCGGCGCTGAGCCCGCTCGCGGAGGCGCCGGCCTGCGCGCTCAGCGTGGGAAAGAAGGCGCCGTGGAGGCCCTTGAGCGTGAGCTCGTTCGCCTCGCGCTGGCGCATCAACGCGGCGAGCTCGGGTCGCTCGGCGGTCGCGCGCGTGACCAGTTGCTCGAGCGGGAGGTCCTCGCCGTCTATCGGGGGGAGCTCCTCGTCCGCGACGTCGAACTCGCGCTCCACGCCGCCGACCGATTGCGAGAGCTGCGCCTTCGCGATCTCGTATGCGTTCTGCGAGGTCACGAGCTGCACGCGCGCGTTCGCCACGTCGCTCTTCGCCTGCGCCAGGTCGATCTCCGGGCGCGTGCCCACGCTCACGAAACCCAGGACCTGCTTCGTGTGCTTCTCGTTGTTGGAGAGCGTCTCCACCGCCACCTGGATGAGCGCCTTCTGCGCCCGCGCAAGGAAGAACGCACGCCGCACATTCACCAGCACGGACAGCTCGGTCGCGCGCTCGCTCTCGCGCAGCGATTCGGCCTGGCTGCCCGCAGCCTCGAATTTGCGGTAGTTCACGCCAAAATCCCACAGCAGCTGCGTGGCCGTCGCGTTGAACGAGAAGATGTCGTACTCGCTCCTGGGCGCGGAGCTTCCGGCGCTGGTCGCTCCTGCGCTCGTAGGGGCTCCATGCGCGCCGTACGCGTGCAGCACGCTCGCGGTCCCGCCGACCTGCGGGAGCATGGGCGCACGCGCCTGATCCTTGCGACCCAGCTGCGCCTCGACCTGCGCGCGCGCAGTGAGCAGCGCCGGCTGCTTTCGAATCGCAATGCGAAGCGCGTCCTCGAGCCGCAGCATGTCACCGCGGGGCTCGACGGCGCCGCCAGCGGGCGCGCCCCATGTGCTCGGCGTTGCGCCCGCGGGGCTGCTGGTTGCCGGCGCAGCGACGGGCGCGGCTTGCATCGGGATGGTGAGCAGTAGGGCGAGGGAGTGCATGCAGAGTGGGGAATGGCGCGGCTCGACGGTAGCTGTCCGAAGAGGTGTAGTCACCTCCGCTGGCGACCGCGAATCGTCAGTCACCGAGATACAGCTTCAGGGCGCCCGCGGCGGCGCGCCGGTCGAAGGTGATGTCCTTCAGCTCGTCGCGGTGGCCGATTCGCTCGAAGAGCTCCGTGAGGAACACGTAGAAGTTCTCGGCCTCGTGGATGGCGTGCTCCAGCCGCTGCGGGTCGAGCAGGTCGGACTCCGAGAGCGCGGACAGCGCGGAGAGGAACGGATCGATGCGCGGATAGTCGGCCGAGCGGAGGAGCGGGTAGCCCATCGCGTTGAAGTACGAGAGGAACTCGCGCACGAACTGGATCGAAGACGCACCGGTCCAGCGCTCCTCTCCGCTCTCCGCCGCTGTGGCCTTCACGCCGAATGCGCGGACGATCTGCGAGAACATCCACACGTCACGCCGCAGCCGCTCCGACAGCGCGCGCTTCGAGGCCAGGTCGTCGAACAGGCCTTGCTCGTCCAGCCGCGCGCCGAGCGACTTTCCGAGCACCAGGATCGCGTTCTGGATGGCCGGGCGCAGGTTTGCCGCGACGTGCGTGGCAGCGGTCCGGAGCTGCTCGGGCGTGGGCGCGGTGATGGGAGAGGGGAAATCGTGCTCGAACGCGCGCCGCATCTCGAGGCGCAGGTTCGCCGAGATGCCGCCCAGCGTGCCCTTGATGCCGATGAGCCGGTGCCCCTCCAGGAGGAGTGAGTCGTACCGCTCTGCCATCTGCGACGCCGGGACCTTGAAGAGCTCGCGCTCGTAGCTGTCCGCCAGGTGCGCGCCGGCGCGTTGCCGCAGATGACCCGTGAGCGCGCGCGCATCCGACCGGAGCACCGATAGCACGAGGTACACGATGCCAATGCCGCGCCGCTCGCGCGCCACCTGCTCGATCAGCGAGAGGTAGCGGAGCATGCGGAACAGCGAGAGGAACGTGAGCGCAACAAGGCGCCGGCCCTGCTCGCCCGGGACCTGCCGCATCAGCTCCAGCACACGCGGGTTCGTGATGCGGTCGAACTCGGGACGGAACTCCAGCGCGGAGAGCGGATTGAAGAACGCGGATTGGCTCACCTCACGGTGCGCAACGGACATCAGGGCAAAGAACAGGCGAAACGGCACGCGCGGGAGGCGTGAGGTGCCGTTCACGACCTCGAGCAGGTACGTCATCCCGTGGCGCATCACGAAGAGCGACTCCTCGGGTGTGTCCTGCGTGATCGCGGCCTTCACGAGCTTCGTGCGTGCGCCGTCGTCCGGGAGCAGCGTCTCCAGATAGCGCTGGAACACGAACGCCTTGTCGTGTTCGGCGAGCAAGTTGCGCGTCAGTCCCACGATCTTGCCGATGCCGTCGCGCACGAGCACGAGCGGCTCCTTGTAGTCCTGCGCGACGATCGCCGTGCGCCGTGGCGGCCCCGGATGGTTGCGCGGGTTCGCGAAGCACGCGAGTCCCTTCAGCAGGATCTCGAGCTCGAAGAGGTAGTCCTCCTTTTGATCGAGCTCCAGCTTGTAGAACCACGCATCGCGCGCGTTCTGTTGCTCGCGGCGAAGGCCACGCGTGTCGCGCAGCAGCTCGCCATACGGATCGGGCGCAACGGAACGCGCCGGAACACTGCGCGGCGGCCCGCTCTGCATGGCTAGGCTTTGCCCTTTGGGGTGGTCTTCGGCTCGGCCTTTGCGTCTGCGGACGAGAGGAGCGTGTCCAGGCGGCCCACGCGATCGCCGAGCATGCGCGCCATCACCGCCTCTGCGTCGCGCTTCTGCCTCTGGCAGAGCAGCGTGATGTCGAGCGCGACCTGGCTGGTCGCCAGCTCCGCTATCGCGCGTGTCTCGCTCACGACGGCGCTATCCGTCTCCAGCTTCTCCGTGGCGCCGATGAGCGAGCGACGGTCGTCGGCGACCACGACGAGCCGATGCTTCCAGAAAGACTCCACGCCGCCCTCGGGCAAGCCGTAGCTGAACGAGTCCCCCGGAGTCTGCGGCAGCTCGGCGTGCGAGAACGTGACGATGTAGACCTTCCGCTTTGCAGCGCGCCGCATCTCCGGCAAGAGCAGCGACACCTCTCGTGGCCATCCACTGATGACGACCCGGTGGGCCGCGCCCCTGAGGATGTGCTCCGCCTCTTCCAGGATGCGCTCGTAGCCGCGGACGCTGAACGCGTCTGGCTCGGAGGGCTTCGCGTCGATCTTCTTCACGGCCTCCGCGAGCGCCTCGGTCGATGCGTCGAACCGCTTGCGCAGCAGCGCCAGCACGTCGTCGGAGGGTGCCGGCGCGAATCGCTCGGGCGTGCCCGCGATCGATCGCGCGGCCCCCACCTTCACCAGCCGTCGCAGCACGCCGTACACGGCCGAACGAGGGATCTGCGCGCGAACCCCGACCTCGTAGCCCGTGGCGGGGGCCTCCACGAGGAGCGCTGCATAGGCTCGCGACTCGTTCAAGCTGAACCCGAGCGAGACGAGCGCGGGTATGACTTCGGATTCGGCCATCAGTTCGGACTGAATTTCCCACGGATCGAGCCGGCGGAGAAGAAAAGACCCCCAAGCGAAAAAAATTGGGTGCTTTGCCCGATACCTTTGTAGCCTGGCCGCGTACTGGCTCGGACCGATCCCGCGACGCGAAGCGTTTGCGAGGGTCTCATTGAGGAGAGAATCGAATGAACATTGGCAAACATCTGGCAGTGACGGCGATGACGGGCATGCTCGCGGGCGTCCTCGGCGGCTGCGGCGGCGACAAGCCTGCGGAGACCCCGAAGGCCCCCTCTTCCGACGTCGCCCCGGCGATGGCGAAGGACTGCTGCAAGGGCAAGAACGAGTGCAAGAACAAGAGCGGCTGCAAGGCGGGCGACAACGCCTCCTGCGCCGGCAAGAACGAGTGCAAGGGTCACGGCACGAGCTGCCCGAAGCCGGGCTGATCTGGCTGTGATGTGAGCTGTGAGAACAGCGCGCGCCGGGCCTCCCACGTTTCAACGCGAGGACCTGGCGCGTTTCTTTTTGTGGATCTTCGCTAGAGTTCGGTCCCCATGGGTTTTCGAGAGAGACATCGCATCCCTGATCTCGGCGTGGGCGTGGGCTTTCGGCTGCCGCACTACGGGAAGGTCCTTGGCGACAAGCCGCAGATGGACTGGTTCGAGGTCATCAGCGAGAACTTCATGGTGGAGGGCGGCAAGCCGCTCGAGAACCTGAACGCGCTGTGCGCGGGCTATCGCGTCGTGCCGCACGGTGTGTCCATGTCGATCGGTGGCTCCGCGCCGCTCTCGCCCGTCTACCTGGACAGGCTGCAGAAGGTGCTGGAGCGGATTGCTCCGCCGTGGTTCTCCGATCACCTTTGCTGGGGTGGCACCGCTGGCCTGAATGCGCACGAGCTCTTGCCGCTGCCCATGAATGCAGAGGTGGTTCGCCACGTGGTGGAGCGCATCAAGCGCGTGCAGGACCGGTTCAACGTGCCCTTCGCGCTGGAGAACGTGTCCTCGTACATGGCGTTCCAGGCCAGCTCGATGCAGGAGTTCGAGTTCGTGTGCGAGGTCGCGGAGAAGAGCGACTCCGGCATCCTCTTCGACGTGAACAACATCTACGTCACGTACCGCAATCATGGGACCGACCCCATGGCGTACGTGGATGCCATCCCGAAGGACCGCGTCGTCCAGATCCATCTCGCCGGCCACACCGAGAAGGAGAACTACGTACTGGATACCCACGCCGGACACGTCCGCGATGAGGTGTGGGAGCTCTATCGGCGCGCGATCGAGAAGCTCGGTGCCGTCTCCACGCTCGTCGAGTGGGACGACGACATTCCCGCGTGGGAGGTCCTTGCCGCCGAGGCCGACAAGGCACGCGCGCTGCGCAACGAGATCCTCGCGAAGCAGCCAAGCGTCATGACCCCGGCGAGCGTATGAAGCCCACGGCGCTCCCGCAGATCCAGGACTTCGTGATCTCTGCGATCACGAAGACGTCGCCGCTCATGGGGCAGCTCGCGCTCGCGGAGAGCACGCGTGAGGTCACCACTGGGAACGAGCGCCTGTCTCCCGTGGAGCAGCTGGACATCTACCGCGAGCAGTTCTGGCTCCGGCACACCGGCGCGCTCGAGGAGGACTTCGTCAGCGTCGCGCGCCTGATCGGCACCGACCCTTTTCACACGTTATGTGCATCCTACATCAAGGCGCACCCGCCGCAGTCGTACACGCTGCGTGACCTGGGGGATCGCTTCGCGGAGTTCGTCTCATGCACGACGCCATACAAGGACGACGCACTGCTCTGTGATCTCTGCCACGTGGAGTGGGCGTTCGTGGAGGCCTTCGATGCGCCCGACGCGGCTCCCATCACCGCGCAGAAGATCGCCGCCACGCCGGAAGAGGCCTGGCCGAACGCCGTGGTCGCCCTTCACCCCGCGCTGCGGCTGCTCACGCTCCGCTATCCGGCGCACGACGTACGCATCAGCGCGCGCACCAGTGACGGTCCGCTCGTGCGCCCCGCGGCGCAGGACACGTGGCTCGTCGTGTTTCGCGGCACCGACACCCTCAAGTTCATCGACATCGAGCGCGACGCGTTCGTGCTGCTCTCGAAGCTGCACGCCGGCACCCCCCTTGGTCTTGCGTGCGAGGAGACCGTGACGGAGCTGGGCCTTTCCGAGGCCGCGTTCCAGGCCGAAGTCGGCGGGTGGTTCTCTTCGTGGACCCAGTGGGGCTGGGTCACGGATCTCATCGTGTGAGGGGCGCGTCGTGTGACGCTCAGCCGCCGTCTTTCCGGTGATTGCCTGCGCGCGGGTGGAAGTTGAACGGGTAGTGACCGTGCGTCTCGAAGCCCTTCGCGCTCTTCGCGAACTTCAGCTTCTTGATGACGTCGCCGATGCACGACGCCACGCTCGGCTCCAGGATGGTGGAGCCCTGCGGGTCCAGGCCGATCTCGCTGACGTTGCCTTCAGGGTCGATCGTGAACTTCATCTTCACGTCGCCCTCGATGCCGGGATGCGCGGCGAGCGCGTTGTCATAGCAAGCGCGTGCCTCGTCGCGGTGCGCCGTGATGAGGACGCGAAGATCCTCGTGGCTACGCCCGGGCTCGCTCTGCCTCTTCGCGCCGCCGTCTCTCTTGCCGTCTCCGTCGCCGCCACCACCGCCACCTCCACCACCGCCGCCGCCCGCTGTCTGAGGCGTGCTCGGATCGAGCTTCGTGCCGGAGCCTGCGGGGCCAACGGCCAGCGTGGTCGACGGCGCGTTGTCTCCCGTCGGTGCGCCGCTCGCCACGGCGCCTGACGATGTCGCAGGGTTCGTTCCGGGCTCGGTCTTGGCGGGCGGCTGACCTCCGCCGCATGCGAAGAAGAGCAATCCAAGGGCGGACATGGTCGCAACCGAGACGAAGGCGCAGGCTCGCATTTTCTGATCTCCCGATGCGGAGCCTACCAAATGCGCCAACGTCGTGCTTGGCTTCCCGGCCGGACGCGCTATCGAAGAGGTCCGAGCCATCGGTCCCGCCAGCGATGAAATATGTAATCTGCACATTTCTGGTCCTGCTCGGACTCGTCGCCTTCATCGCATGCGGCGACGTGCCACAGCCGATCGTCTGTCACGACATTCCCGCCGGCGGCTGCCCGTCCGAGAACGGCGCGGCCTGCCAGGACCCAACGTGCACCGCTGCATACCTCTGCAACCTGGCCGATGGCACCTGGGTGCTAGACCATCCGTGCCCAGCGCTCGAAGCCGGCCTCATGGACGCCGCAAGCGACGGACCTCGCGAGGCCGCCGCCTTGGGGTCACGCGACGCCAGCTTCGACGCTCCGCCCGGCGCCAACGGAGGGCCCGGCTGCGCTCCGCTAGAACAACCAGACTGCTCGCTAGGAGACGGGCTCGCGTGCCCAAGCGCGAGCGGTTGCTGCAACTGCGAAGACCTCTACATCTGTCAAAGCGGAGGCTGGAATCACTGGGGATCATGCAACCCCGCAACCGGCCTCATCACCGCCGACAAGAAGTAGGGCATCCTCCCGCAGCTGACCCACGACTACGACTTCGACCATGACTTCGACTTCGACTTCGACCTCGACCCCGACCCCGACCTCGACCTCGACCCCGACCCCGACCTCGACCCCAACCCCGACCGGGTACTACGCGTGCTCCTCCACGCCGAGCGAAGCGAGACGCTGCCTCGTCAGAGCCGCCGTGTCAGCCCGCTCTGCGTCTGCAAAGCAGACGTTGGCGAAGCCATCGTGGGGAGTCTCATCGAGCGGAGCTCGTGAGGGGCCGAAAGGCCCACGCGACAAAACCCGTTTCGAATCTCCCCTCGCCAGCTCCCACCAAAGCCACGCCCCTCCAGACCCCTAACTTGCCTTCAAAAACGGCTCCCACTCCGGGAATTTTTCTGGCGAGCCCATCAGGATCTGGGCGGTCATCGACCAGCGGGGGCGGAAGGGGAGGCGGGCCAGGCGCATGTTCGCCTCTTCGGGTGTCTTCCAGCCCTTGCGCAGGTTGCAGACGCGGCACGCGGTGACGAGATTTTCCCACGTGTCGCCTCCTCCTCGGGAGCGCGGCATCACGTGATCGATGTTGAGGTCGCGGACGGGGGGCTGCTTGCCGCAGTACTGGCACTGGTGCGCGTCGCGGACCATCAGGTTCTTGCGCGTCAGGCGCACCGTCACGCGCGGGGTGCGATCGTACTTGTGGAGGTGGAGCACACGCGGCACACGGAGCGCGCCGCCCACGATCGGGATCGCATCGTCCGACGGGCGCACGTCGAGCGCGCGCCAGTGATCGAAGTCGCGCCCCTCACCAACATCGTCGATGGCCTGCGCGGCACCCCCATAGAGCAGCACCATCGCCCGCTTCGCTGTGGTCAGCTGAACAGGCTGGAAGTACCGATTGAGGAGGAGGACTGGTTTTTGAAGTACGTCGGGCATCAGCGCGCTCGCGCTCTCCCCACAAAGGCTAACCATGGACCACGTGGAAGTGTACTGCCCTCATTCTAGCAAATCGTGGCCCAAGCGCCCGCGCACCCTGTAGGCATCGCAGGTGTCGACCCTGTCTGAAAATGCTCTATGATTGACGCACCACCTGTGAGCGACCTCGAAGAGAAGCCGAACGACCCTTCCCCCGACCCCAGCGCCGAGCCGCACGTGGTCCCCGTGGACGCGCCTGGGCGTCGTCGCCCGTCGCAAGACGGAGAGCCCGTCAACGTGAAGACTGGGTTGTTCATCGTCATCGGGCTCGTGATGGTGGGTGCTGGCATCGTCGGCGTGGTCCTCAGCGGCATGGAGGACAACGGCATCTACTCCAAGCCCATTGACCAGCTCGTTCTCGAGAAGGCGAAGTTCGCCGGTCGGCCAGTCCGCGCCGAGGGCATGCTCGTCCACGGCACCCTCGTGAAGCGCGATTCGCCATGCGAGTACCGCTTCACGATCGAGAACCAGGGGACAGAGGTGCCTGTCTCGTTCAAGCAGTGCGTCGTCCCCGACACGTTCCGCGACGTACCCGACATGCCCGTGAGCGTCACCGTCGAGGGCCAGCTCCACGCCGACAATACATTCGAGGCAACCAAGGTCGTCGCGAAGTGCCCGAGCAAGTATGAGATGCAGGATCGCGCTCGCAAAGGCGAGAAGATGCCGCACGCGGCAATGAACCAGCAGCAGATGTAGCCCAGTGGAGACCGCTCCCGTTCCCTGGCTCACGCATTTCGCAGCGACGCACGGGCTCAAGTACGAGCCCGACGTGGACGAGCGCTGGATCCGCGTCTGGGAGCCCTACGCCACGCTGCGCGTTCCCATCCGCTACGAGCACGGGCTGTCCGCCACTGGCGGGATCGGCTCGATCACGATCGCGCGGTTCGTGGTCACCTTCGATGCGCCAAACCCCGCGGCGCCCGGGATGATCGAGCGCGAGGCATCCTCGTGGATCGTGATCGCTCAGGACACGCGCCTCTCGGGCCGCGTTGCGGTGAGCTCCGACCGCGCGACCCTCTTCGCCGAGCCGCAAGATCTGGTCAGCGTGACGCGCCGAACGAGCGGCGATCCGGCGTTCGACGCCATCTTCTCGAGCTTCGCGCCCAGCGGCGCGGAGATGAACGACGCGCTCACACCGAGCCTCCGCAAGCTGCTGCTCGGCTGGCGCTTGCCGGTCCACGTGGAGGTGCGTCCAGGGGGATTCATCCTGGCGCCCGTGTCGATCAACGCAGACGCCGGGGGGCTCGCCTGGCTCATGGACGCGATCCACATCTTCGGCGAGAAGGCCGCGAAACGGCCCGAACCGCGCCTCGGCCGGTGAGGCGCCCGGTGAGCCGCTCGGTGAGGCGCTCTGCTCTTTTGAGCGTTCGAGGCAGGGCCGATCGCAAGCTGTTTTACGGATGGCACCAGAACCGAGTATGATCGTTCGCCGTATGCGTTCTCTTCGACCCCTCTTGCTTGCGGGCCTGTTCGCGACCGCCGTCGCAATCCCCGTCGCCGTCCCCGCGTTCGCCCAGTCGGCGTCCGCCACCAAGTCGACCTACTCCCAGTGCTCCAGGACACCCACTGCCGAGGAGGCATCGCAAGGCCACACCTCGTACACGTTCGGCAAGGAGAAGTACGACAAGGGCAGGCTCGACGAGGCGATCACCTTCTTCAAGGACGCCTACGAGCGCGACTGCCAGAACCACGACTACCTCATCATCATCTCCCGCGCGTACGAGCGTCAGCCAAACCTGCCCGAGGCGATCCTCGCGCTCGAGACCTACGTGCAGCGCGCGCCGAACGCGCCCGACGTCGAGAAGCACCGCGCGAACATCGACAGCATGAAGCAGCGCGCGAAGACCACCGCGACAACGCCAACGACCACGCCCACCACTCAGCCCACCGTCGCGCCTCAGCCCACTGTCGCGCCCCAGCCCAAAGAACAGGAGCACTCGCCCCTACCCTGGGTGGTCGCGGGTGTTGGCGGAGCTGCGCTGGGGACGGGTATCGTCCTTCTGGTGGTCGCGAAGACGCCACCCGATTGCGGAGGCGGTAACTGCAAGAACTACCTCGATGCCGGTGGGATCAACCCCTCACCCAATTCTGGTGTCAACGACCCGGCGACCGGCAAGCCGCTCGCCTGCGCCACCAATCCTGTCCTCAACGGATGCTCGCAGAGCGCCACCAACCGACAGCGCCAGTCGGACGCCGGTACCGCGCAAGGCGAGACGAGCGCCGGGACAGTCCTGGTCGTTGCCGGCAGCGTCCTGCTGGTCGGAGGCCTTGTCTGGCACTTCGTCGAGCCCACGGGTCCCAAGAAGGAATCCGCGCTCAAGAACTTCCAGATCGCTCCCGTCGTGCTGCCTGGTTACAGCGGCATGGCCATGGGCGCTCGCTTCTGACATGGCCGGCGCGGTGTCGCGCCCTGCGCGCCTGCTCTCGCGACACGACGTTGGCGGGCAACTCGCACTCGTGGCGCTCGACGTGGACGTGCAGCACCAGGCTTCGTTCGTCACGCCCGGTCAATATGCCGCGCTGACGATCGACGGGAAAGAGGGCTACTTCGCGCTCGCATCGACCATGCTCGCAGCGCCGTGGGAGCTCGTCGTCAGGGACTCGGGCGGTGCGTCGCGCGCGCTTCTGACGTCGCCCATCGGCACCGAGCTGTTGCTGACGTCGGCCCTGGGCAACGGATTTCCCGTTCAGGTCGCGGAGCAGCAGCCCGCGGTCGTCGCCGTCACCGGCAGCGCGATCAGCGTGCTGCGGCCGCTCCTTGCCCATCGCGAGGCCCGTGGCGATCTCCAGCGCACCTACGTGTTCGTCGGCGCGCGCTCGATCGCGGAGACGCCGCTGGCCTCCGAGCTCACCACGTGGGCGCAGAAGGGAGCGCACGTCTGGCTCGCGACGTCTCGACGACCGTCAGCGGACTCGACACGCACGAACGAGGGCTCGCTTGCGCAGGTCCGCGTGGTGACGGGATATGTGCAGGATGCACTCAATGCAGCCGTGGCCGCTGGCGACGCTCCGGCGGGCGCAGTGGCATTCGCGGCTGGACACGCGGAAATGCTCAGGGCTCTGACGGGCCTCTCGTCCGTGTACACGAACGTCTGAACCAAGTAGGATTTGCCGAGCATGGCAAAGCAGGTGCCGAAGGTCGGAGTACGCCAGGGAGGCAAGGAGGAGCTACGCGCCTCCATGCTGAAGACCTACCTCCTCCGTCTTCGCGCGGAGAAGGGCGACGCGGTCGTCCGCACCATGCTGGGCAACATAGGCGTGGACCCCACGGTGCTCGACAACGAGACCGCGTGGCTCAGCGTGCAGTCCGGGCGTCGTGCGCTCCGCGCGCTGGCGGACTCGCTCGGCAAGGACGCGCTCGAGCACCGCGGCGAGTGGGCCGCGCATCCAGAGGCACTGGGCACGCACGTGCGCATGCTCCGCACTGCCACGCGCACCATCGACGCGTATCGGTATCTCGCCGCCAACTACAAGGAGATCACCCGCGTAGGCATGTGGGAGATCGAGGAGCCCGGCGACAAGAAGGCCGACAACGCCGGCACGGCAGAGAGCGCAGACAAGCCCGACGCCGCGGCTCACACGCCCGAGAAGAGCAGCTCCCCGAAGGTCAAGGGCGACAGTGGGCACGTCACCATCAAGGTGATCTATCGACCGCGCGACGACTCCCAGGACGAGTCCGAGAAGATCGACGCCGAGACAGAGGCGCTCTTCTGCAGCGCACGTCAGGGCGAGCTCTCGGGCTACCCGCGCATCTGGGGTCTGGGTGATGCGCACGTCACGCAAGACGCTTGTCTCGCAAAGGGTGGGGAGGCGTGCGAGTACACCGTCTCCTGGGCGGAGGCGGCGCCGCAGAAGAACAGGTTCGTGGTCGGGGCGATCGGCGCGGTCATCTGCGGCGGGGCGGTCGGTATCACGGGTGGCCTGGTGGCTTCAGTGATCGGCGCGCTCGTCGGCGGCACACTCGGTGCGGGCGCGGGCTACTTCCTCGACAAGAGCAAGTCGCAGGAGGGCTCGCGCACGTTCGAGAAGAACCGCATCGCCGCCCTCGAGCGTGGCCTCGATCTGAAGGGCGAGACCCAGAAGCCCCAGTCACAACCGGGCGAGCTGACGGGCACCGTGCTGGGCGGCAAGTACCGCATCGGTCGCAAGATCGGCTCGGGCGGAATCGGCGTCGTGTATGCGGCGGAGCACACGTCGCTCGGCCACGAGGTCGCGGTCAAGGTCTTGCGCGGCGCGGCTGCGCGCGACGGCGGCGAGATCGCGCGTCTGCGTCGCGAGGCGCACATCCAGGCGGATCTGGAGCACCCGAACATTGCGCGCGTCATGGACCTGGACCAGATGCCGGACGGTTCCATGTACGTCATCATGGAGCGCCTCGTCGGTCGCTCACTGGCGGACAAGCTCGCGCGCGAGCACATGGTCACGCCTGGCTTCGCGATCCCGGTCTTCATCGGCGTCTGTCGCGCGCTCGCGGTCGCCCACAAGAAGGGCGTCGTTCATCGCGACCTCAAGCCCGGCAACATCTTCCTCTGCGCCGACGGCACTCCGAAGGTCCTCGACTTTGGCATGAGCAAGCTCACCACCGCGGAGGCGCTCACGCAGGCCGGCTACACGCTGGGCACGCCGGAGTACATGGCGCCCGAGCAGTGCATCGGTGCGGCGGTCGAGTCGCGCACGGACATCTATGCGCTCGGCGTCCTCATGTACGAGGCGCTCACGGGCGAGTTGCCGATCTCCTCACCGAACCGGCGCGAGCTCCTGGACCTGCACCAGCGTCAGGTGCCCACGCCCATGACAAAGCGGAAGCCGGAGCTTGGCATCCCCGAGGCGCTCGACGAGATCGTCATGAAGTGCCTGAAAAAGAAGCTCGGCGAGCGTCCTGCCAGTGCGCAAGAGGTCGAGGAGGCGCTCCTTGCGATCCCCACGGCCGACCTTCCCCTGAGCTACGAGACGAAGAAGGCGCCGAAGACGGCGGCCGCTCTCACGTCGAGCGAGACGGATACGGTCACGCGCCTCCCGAGCCAACCTCCGCCCGCGCCGACCGACCCCGCGCAGTCGACCACGAAGAGCTGAGTCCAGCTGAGGTCCAGCTGAGGTCCAGCCAGCTCCAGCTGGCTCAGCCGCGCAGTAGCCAGACGAGCGCGGCTGCGGAGACCGCGATGACGAAGATCGCGCCCACCACCACGAGCGCGTCCGTGGGCGACACGCCGCCCTTCTTGCGGGCGCGCGGCGTTGGCTGGGTCGTGCTGCCTAGCTCCGGCACGTCTGCCATCGGCGCCGCCGCACCGGCAGCAGGCGCGGACGCTTCCGGCGGCCCTCCCTGTTCGTTGGGGCGCACGGACGGCGTGGGCTCCTTGGGCGCCTCACCTGGCTTCAGCGCCTCGTCGGCTCCGGATTCGAGCTCCGAGAGCGCGATCGCAACAGGCTCGTCCACGGCGAGCACGGTCCCTGCGAGCCTCAGCATCGTCGGCGCGCGCCACACGACATCCCGCCCGCGCGGAAGCTGCGACTCGCCCATTTGCACGCCGTTCTTCGCGCCCGCGTCGCGCACCAGCACCGTGGCGCCGCGGCGCAAGACCTGAGCGTGCTCGCGCGATGCATCCGGGTCCGACAAGAGCAGGTCCGCGCGCTCGCCGCGGCCGATCACATACGCGCGACCTTCCTCCACGAGCAGAAGCACCGCGCCCACGTCGGGCCCCTCCACCACGCGCACCTTCGGTGTCACGTCGTCCCCGATCGCCTTCATCGCCTGCGAGACGAGCGCAAGCGCAAGATCGCGCGTCGCGAGCGCAAGGTCGGGGGTGGCCGCGAGCTCGCCCATCTTCACCTCGACCCACACGCGTCCGATGCGTACCAGGTCACCCGACTTCACGATGCGCGGCGTTCCCTGCAGCAGCCGTACGCCGCCGATGAAGGTGCCGTTGGTGCTCCCCTCGTCGATGAGCGTGTACTCTGCACCTTTCGCGCGGAGGGTCGCGTGGCGGTGACTGACGCTGGGATCGGGGAGCCGCAGGTCCGCGCTGTCGCCGCGCCCGAGCACCACGCGCTCGCCATCGAAGGTCAGCTTGTGGGCCGCGTCCTTCGCGCCGGGCAGGCGGACGATGAGCGTGATCGGCATGCGGTGTTGCGGTGGCGGGACGGCTAGGTGCCAGGAATGCTGCGCAGGGCAGGCCGATATTCGTCAGCGCGGCGCTCGAGCCACTGGATGACGTTGACGGCGACGTCTCGTTGCATGTGCGCGGACAGCTCCTGGATGCCGGTGGGGGACGTGACGTTCACCTCCGTCAGCTTGCCGCCGATGATGTCCAGGCCTACGAAATGCAGTCCGTCCTTCATCAGGCGCGGCGCGATGTCGGTCACGATCCTCTGCTCGGCTTCGTCCAGGGTGTGCGGCACGACGGTGCCACCAACGTGGATGTTCGAGCGGATGTCGTCAGCGCGGGGAACGCGGTTGATCGCGCCGAGCACCTCGCCGTCGAGCAAGAGCACGCGCCGGTCGCCGCTGGTCACCGCAGGCAGATACTCCTGCACCATCACGCTTCGCGTGCCCTCCTCGGTGAGGATGTCCACGATGGAGCGCGCGTTCTTGTCCGCGCGCGCGAGCAACAGCACGCCGGCGCCGCCCGCGCCGTGGAGCGGCTTGATGACCGCAGTGCCGACGCTGTCCGTGAACTCGAAGATCTTCTTCGCGCTCGCGCCCACGAACGTCTTCGGCATGTGACGCGCGAAATGCAGCGCGTACAGCTTCTCGTTCGCGTCGCGCAGCCCGCGCGGGTCATTCATGAGGATCGTACGGTCGCGCACGCGCTCGAGCATGAGCGTGCCATAGAGGTACGCAGAGTCGAAAGGTGGGTCCTTGCGGATGAGCACAGCCGACACGTCGGCCAGGCGGACGTCGACCGTATCGCCGTAGGTGTAAAACGGCGCGGTCTTCGTTATCTTGACTGGGCGAACGGTGGCGTGAACGTCCCCGTCCTGCACATACAGGTCAGAAAAACGCGTATGGAGTGACTCGTGGCCACGATCCTGGCCGGCCCTGATGAAGGCCACGGTCGTGTCCTTCTCGTAGTTGAGACGCTCCATCGGATCCATGATGTAGACGAACCGCATGCATTCACCTTCGCCCAAGACGTCCAGAGTTGCCCCGTGGGGACGTAGGCTACCATTCACGGGTCGGTTTGCGATCGCCACCGTGCTCGCAGTGGGCCTTGGTCTTGGGGCCACGTTGCCATCGCCACGTGCAGGCGCCGCATATCCGCCCAG
Source organism: Polyangiales bacterium (assembly GCA_038230375.1). Classification (GTDB taxonomy): domain Bacteria; phylum Myxococcota_A; class Polyangia; order Polyangiales; family Polyangiaceae; genus JANXLV01. The sequence continues at coordinate 123,327 of JBBRNJ010000012.1, forward strand.
CGCGGAAGGCCACGTGATGGCCGTTGCCACGGAGCACTCCGACGCCACGCAGGCCGCGCTCAACACGATGATGGAGGGTGGGAACGCGGTGGACGCCGCCATCAGCGCAGCGCTCGTCCTGGGCGTCGTGAACCCGCAGGCAAGCGGCCTTGGCGGTGGTGGCTTCGCGATGGTCTACACGGCGAAGGACAAGACGACCACGTGCATCGATTTCCGTGAGAGCGCTCCAAAGGACATCGACGCTGCCGGGATCGCGACCAAGCCCAAGTCGTGGAACGAGCCACGCGCGGTTTCCATCGGCGTTCCCGGCGAGCCGATGGGGCTCCAGACGCTCGCGAGTCGCTTCGGAAAGCACACGCTGGCGGACGACGCACGCGCGTCGATCTCGCTGGCCGCAAACGGCTTCTACATGGGGAAGCATCAGTCGGAGATCTTCTCGCGCATGGGCGCGCGCATTGCCGCATCGCCCGAGCTCTCCGCGTGGGCGCTGGTGAACGGCGCGCCACTGACCTATGCGGCGCGCGTGACCCGTCCCGATCTCGCGGCCACGCTGACGCGCTTCGCGCAGGAGGGCGCAAAGCCGTTCTACGAAGGCGACATCGCCGACACGATCGTGCGCGCGGCCAAGGAGAAGGGCAGCAAGCTCGAGAAGGCGGACCTCGTGGCTTACCGCGTGAAGGAGCGCACGCCGCTCACGCGCACGGTGGACAACCGCACGATCGTCACCATGCCGGCGCCGTCTGCGGGCGGGCTCATGCTTCAGGAGACGCTCGCGCTCTACGGTGCGTCGCCGTCGTCCGATCTGAAGAAGCTGGGCTACGGCTCTAGCGCATACTTCCACATGCTCGCAGAGGCCATGCGCGGCGCCGTCGCCGACCGCGCGCGCGCAGCGTCCGACCCAGACCTCACGCCGCAGACCAACGTCGCCTTCGACGCGTTTCTGGCGCCCGCACAGATCGCCGCGCGAAAGGCCAAGATCGACCCGAACAAGACACATCAGGCCCCCGAGTTCCTGACGCGCGAGCAGGGCACCACGCACATCTCGATCGCCGATTCGGAGGGCAATGTCGTCGCGCTCACCACCACCATCAACGCACCATTCGGCGCGGTCGTCGTGGCGGGCAACACCGGCATCATTCTCAACGACGAGCTCGACGACTTCTCCGCGCCGAAGGACATCGAGGGCTTCCATGTCGTCGGCCTGGGTTCGAATCGTCCGCGCTCCCTCGCGCGTCCGGTGTCGTCCATGACGCCCACGATCGTGTTCGAGAACGGCGCGCCCATCCTTGTGCTCGGTGGCTCTGGCGGGCCTCGTATCGCCACGAGCGTCACCCAGGTCACGCTATGCAGGCTGGTGTTCGGGCTGGACCCAAACGCATGCGTATCGTCGCCGCGGATTCACGTGGGAACGTCTCCGCAGATCTCCGTGGACGCAGAGGTCCCGGAGGATGTCCGCGCCGGGCTCACCGCCCGCGGCGAGCAGGTGAAAGAGGAGACCGGCATGAACGCCGTTCAGGTCGTTGCATGGCAAGGCGGCAAGCTCTACGCAGCGTCCGACCCGCGCAAATCAGGCTTCTCCGCGGCCCGCTAGACGCCTTACCGGCTAGCGCAGAGTGACCCGTCAGTCGTCTTCCGTGACCACCGCGAGCTCGGTGTTGCGCTCCGGATCCATGTCCGACACCACCATGTAGCCCACGCCTGCATCCACGCCGCCGCGCACGGCAACGGAGTATCCGTCCGCTCGACCCACGCGCACCTCCGACGTGCCGATGGCGCGCGGCGTGAGCTGGTCGCGACCGATCTGGATCTTGTGCGGGTCGTAGATGAAGACGGTGACGCGCTGGATGTCCTTGCCCTGGCCCATCTCGTACTGGAGCATGGCTGCGCGCTCGTGATGCACCGTGGTCACGCGGCCACCGAGGAGGTGCGCGTTCTTGCCGCGGAACTGCGGTGCGTGGACCGGCACGCCCACGTAGCGTTCCAGGCCGCGCAGCTCCTTGGCGTCCTTGGTCTCGAGCGGCACCTGCGAGTACCCGGAGTGCTGCGCCACCAGATCCGCGATCGGATCGTGCCCGAAGCCAGCGCGCATCACATCCGTCTGCGACGTGCCCTGCGGAGGTGTCTGCGCAACGCCGTTCCACACAAGGGCCAGCGCTGCGGCGCTCGCGAGCGGCACCAGCGTGCGCCACGAGGCCAGCTTCTTTGCTTGATTGCGGAGCGAGCGCACTTCGGTGCGCGCCGCGCCAACGCTCTCGACATTGCTCTCGCTATTCGACCTGTCATTCGACTTACTGGCCGAGTCCGAATTCAAGGACTCGCCCGCGCGCGCTGCTTCGGCTGCGGTCTCCGCTGCGTTGTCTGTCGCTGCGCTCTCGCTCTGCTCGTTCTTCGCGGCGCGGCGGTCTTCGAGAAGCGCAGCAAGGACGCGCTCGCGCATCCCATCAGCGGGGGTGACCGCCTGCATTGCCTTCTTCAGCGAGCCGCGAACGGCTCGGTCGAGCTCCACGCGCTCACGACAGGCCTCGCAATGCGCAAGGTGCTCGTCGACCTCCAGCGTGCTCGCCGTGTCCAGGACACCATCCAGGAACGCGCCGAGCAGCACGACGTGCTTGGCGCACGTGTTCTCTCGTGTATCCGCGCTCTCTCCCGTCTTCATCCAACTCTCCTCTTTGCACGATAGGCCGCAAGATCGGCCGGCTTCTTGTTCTCTGTTCGTTCGTTCGTCTCGGCCACTTCTGCGACGATGCCGAGCGACGCAGCGTGATGGTACAGCGACTTCTGCAGGAGCTTCCTTCCGCGATGCAGGCGGCTCATGACCGTCCCGATCGGGCAACCCATGATGTCAGCGATCTCCTCGTACGAGAACTCCTCGACGTCGCACAGCATCACGGCGAGCTTGAACTCCGCGGGCAGCTCGTCGAGCGCGCGCTGGACCTCAGCTTCCAGGATCGGCCGGAGCGCGACGCTCTCGGGATCGCGCAGCTGGCGCATCGTGTCGGCGCTGACCCAGCCGTCGACCAGCGGGTCCGCGTCGGGTCCGTCGAAGATCGAGCGCTCCAGCCCACCACGGCGGTACTTGTTGATGAACGTGTTCGTGAGAATGCGGAAGAGCCACGCCTTCAGGTTCGTGCCGGACTCGAACTGCACCTCCGCGCGAATGGCCTTCACCATCGCGTCCTGGACCAGGTCTTCTGCCTCGGTCGGATTGCGCGTCAGGCGGCAGGCCACGGCGTACATGGCGTCCATGTGGCCGACCACGAGCCCAGCGAAGTCTTTGGAGTCCGTCACTTTTTGGGGTGCTGCTTCGGGGGTGGACATGGGGCTAATCTCGGCCTTCTGTCAGTGTAACCAGCGGCTTCCTTCATTATTCCAGAAGCGACGGGGATCGCCATCTGCCCCACCAAATACCCACAACTCCTGCGCACATGAGCAGCGGTCAGCGCGTGGTGGGGAGAACCCCAACCTTGAGGCTCAGCCGCCGCCGCTCTTCTTCAGCTTCTGCTCGAGCTCGTCGATGCGGGCGTTCAGGCGCTTCACCTCGTGCTGGAGTTGCTGCCACGGGAGGATGCTCGGCAGCACTGCCTTGATGCGCTCGTCCACCTTGTGCTGGAAGTCCTCGAACGTCTCCTTCGCCTGACCGACGAACCCTGCGCTCTTCGGCTCCGCGCCCTTGGCGTCCTTTGCGTCGGGGTTCGCGTCGCCAGGAGGCGCGCCGCCCTCGGCCTTCGCATCGCCCTTGGCGCCGGGGATGAGCCGCCCGATGGGGCCTTCGCGCAGGTCGGAGAGCACCTTCTCCGTTCGCTGATGAATGAGCTCCTTCAGCGTCTGCAGCGGCACGGTGCGGCTGTTCGCCTTCTTCTCTTCGTAGATGATCTGCGCAAGCGTGACCTCCGTGAGGTCGTCCTTGCTGTTGTTGTCGATGATCTGGACCTCTTCGCCACCACGCACCATCTCCGCGATCTGGAGGAGCGTGACGTAACGACTGTCCTTCGTGTCATAGAGCTTGCGGTTCGAATAGCGCTTGATGATGCGCTTCGGCCGGTCCGCCGTGCTGCTCTGTGATTCTTGTTTGGTGTCCAAGCGGAGGCTCCCTGAGCGCAGCGAAGCGAGGCCGAACTCACCGTGGGGCGCGGGGAACCCCACCTTGAGGCTCCTCCCGACCCTGTTTTCAGAATAGACTAACGCAGAAAGTCAAACGCGCGCCTGTTTTTCGAGAGTCGGAAACCATTGGAATCAAAGGAACAATCCGATGTCTTGACGCTCCGCGACGTCCACGCGCGCTACGAGCCGCGTGGCGCCGAGACGCTCGCGGGGGTCACCTTCAGCCTCTCGGCGGGCCGGATCGTCTGCGTTCTCGGACCGAATGGGGCAGGGAAGACGACGCTGGTGCGGGTGGTATCGGGCACGCTCGCGCCGACAGCGGGGAGCATCACGTTGTTCGGAGAAGGCGTGACGGGGATGGACCGGAAGCGGCTCGCGCGCTCGCTCGCGGTGGTGTCGCAGCTGGAGGACAGCGATCACGACTTCACGGTGGCCGAGGTCGTGATGATGGGACGCGCGCCGCATCAGGACGCGTGGCTGCGCGAGCGCGCGGAAGATCGCGACGTCGTCCTGGATGCGCTCACGCGATGTCGTCTCTTACCGCTTCGCGAGCGGCTCTATCGCACGCTGTCAGGCGGCGAGCAGAAGCGCGTCCAGATCGCGCGCGCGCTCGCTCAGCGGCCCAAGGTGCTCGTGCTCGATGAACCCGCTGCATTCCTGGACGTGCGCGAGCAGATCGCGCTCTACGAGCTGCTCGCGAGCGAGGTGAAGGAGCACGGCCTCGCGTGCCTGGTCGTCATGCACGACCTCACCGCCGCCGCGCAGATGGGCGACGAGATCGTACTGATGAAGCACGGGCGCGTCGTGGCGACTGGAAGCGTGGACCTTGTCATGACGTACAACAAACTCCGCGAGACGTTCGACGCCGACCTCTATTGCGGCCTGAACGAGATCACGAACACGCGCTTCTTCCTGCCGATGCGCGGCGGCCTGATCGAGCCCAAGGAGTGATCACTCGAGCCTTGGCTAGAGCGCGGAGCGCACGAGCCGATCGAGCTCGTCGTCGCTCGTCATGCCTTGCCGCACGGCGATGAGCTTGCCCGTCTTCGAGATGAGGACCATCGTGGGCAGGTTCTCCACGTCGTAGGCACGCGCCGCGACATTTCCGCGGTCGTACGCCATCGGGAACGCAAGCCCGTGGCCCTTTGCGTAGGCCGCGGCCATGCCCTCTTCGTCGCTCGTGTTCATGCCGACCACGACCAGGCCGCGATCCTTGTAGCGCGCGGCGATCCGGTTCACGACGGGCGACTGCGCCTTGCAGGGGCCGCACCACGTTGCCCAGAAGTCGAGCAGCACGGGATGGCCGCGTTGCTCGGCCAGGTGGAACGACGCCTTGTCGGGTGAGTTCGCGACCAGGTCCGCGGTGAAGTCCGGTGCGTCTCCGCCCATCTTCCCGTGCGGAAGCGCGCGCGGAACGAAGGCGATCGCAAGCACGAGCGCGACGACGACCACGCCGAGCGAGAGCGGATAGAAGAAGCCATCGCCCTCCTCCTTTGCGACGCTGCCAGTGGGCTGCGGCGGCTCACTGTCGCTATCACTGTCTCGGTCGTCGTCCTTGGTCACGTCAGCCACATCCAGTTCATAGCACCCGTCCCGAGCCGTTGCTCGTGGACACGCCCTGCTCGATGGCGCGCTCGCGCACCTCCTTGCGTGCCGCTGCGGCCTCGAGCGCCTCCGGACCGGGCAGATGCAGCACGAACTGCGCGCCTCCCAGTGCGTTGCTCTTGCCCACTTCGATCTCGCCGCCGTGCTCCACGACGATCTTCTTCACGATGGCCAGACCAAGGCCCGTCCCATCCGTCTTGGTGGTGAAATACGGGTCGAACACGCGCGCGCGCTGCTCCTCGTCGATGCCGGGACCGTCGTCTTCGACCGTGACGTCCACGCCGCCGGGTGTCTTCACCGCGCTCACCCGGACATGGCCCAGCGCCTCTTCTTCTCCGCGGCCCTTGCTCGCGCGCGCGTCCCGGATCGCCTGCACGGAGTTGCGGACCAGGTTCACGAGGACACGCCGGAGCATCTGGCGGTCGATCGCCGCGGGCATGGAGTCCTTCGGCAACCGCCAGTCGATGTCGACGTTCTGCGTCGCAATCGGCTCCGCATCCGCGGAGTCCGCACCGAGCGACGGATCCTCCAGGTGCCCGAGCTGATCGCGACAATCGCGCAAGAAATCGCGCAGGCTCGCGAGCTTCAGCTCCGCCGTGGGCAGCTGCGCGAAGTTGCCGAAGTTCGACACCAGCCTGCGCAGCGTGCCGACCTCCTCCTCCACGATCTCCAGCGTGGTGTCGAGCAGCTGCCGGAACTTTGGATCCTCGCCGCCGTACTTCTGGTGGCACTGCTCGACCGCGAGCTGGATCGGCGTGAGCGGATTCTTGATCTCGTGCGCAAGGCGCTGCGCCATTTCCTGCCAGCTCGCCATGCGCTGCAGATACTCGAGGCGCGCGCGCGACTGGGCGATCTCCGCCATCATGCGGTTGAACGAGCGCGCGACCTCCGTGAGCTCGTCGGAGCCAGTGACCGGGACGCGCACGGAGAGATCTCCCTGCGCGACCAGGTTGATCGCAAGGCCGAGGCGATTGATGCGCTTCGTGACACCGCGCGCGAGCACGATCCCGAGCAGGGTCGTGATGAGCGCCGTCAGCGCGATGAGCACCTTGAACGCGTTGAGGTAGTCCTTGGAGAGCTCGCCGCGCGAGGCCTCGAGCTCGTGGTACGTCTGCAAGAACTCGCCGCTCTTCTCGAGCTCGTCGAGGCGCTTGCGATCCACGGCGAACTCGGCGATGAGCGTGGCGCCGTCGGGCTCGTCGGTGAGCGGCATGCGGCGCTCCAGGCTGCGCTCCGTGGCGTCATTGACGGGGCGTCCGCGGTCGCGCCGCGCGAGCACGTTCCTGTCCGCGTCCTCCACGGTGAGGCTCACGAGGCTCGGAAAGCGCGGAAACAGAGCGTCCAGCTCCACTTCGGCCAGCTCCGGGTTCTTCTTCTTCGCGGCCTCGCGCAGCGTCTCGTCGGCGGAGATGGCCGCTGTCTGGTGACCCAGGTCGTCCTTCACGGCCTTGACGTAGTCCTTGTAGACCTCCACGCCGCGATCGAGCTCACGCCCGATCTTCGGATCGAACCACACGGACGACGCCTGCTGGAAGAGCGACGACACGAGCACGAGCGCGACGACGAGCGGAACGATCGCGGTGACCAGCACGACGGCCACGAGACGCCACTCCGTGGTGCCGGGAAGGAACGTTCGCAGTGTGCGACGCACGAGGGCGCCGAGAAGTCGCGACTCTCTGCTCATCACAACCCCCAGTAGAGAAGCTCTTGCCGCACCTGCTTGCCTTCGGCGGAGTAGAGCACCGTGAGCTTGTCGCCGCTCACCTTCACGATCGGCTCCGGGAACTTCTCGCACGGGTAGAACGCAGCGCGCTCGAAGCCGGACAGTGTGAGCCAGAAGAGGTGCAGACCTTCGCTCCCCAGGCCAGAGAGGAGCAGCATGCGTCCGCCGCCGAGCAGCGTGAAATCCAGCCATTTCAGGCCGAGATCCTCGAAGCGCTCCGGGGTGGGGAAGTGCTCGCCCACGTCGCGCATCTCCGGCAGGTGCGCCTTCAAATACTTGTAGAATACATCATAACGAACCTTGCTCAGACGCGGCAGGCTTCGATCCGGCGGCGCGATCACCGGGAGCTCCTCGGGCTTCGCGCACGGCATCTCCACGTGCGCGCGGTAGCGATCGGCGAGTGACACCCCCGCGTCGGCGTACGCCTCATCGGCAAGGGACTTCAGGAGCCAGTGGAACACCGGCAGGTCCCCGGTGCCAGCGCGCGACGTCAGGGTCACCGCGCTCTCCCACAGCGGTCGCCGCACGGCCCACGCTCCGCCGTGCGCGCGAACGACGCACTCACCCACGTACGCGGCGCCGTGGACCAGCACGTTGAACAGCTCGCTCTCCGGGCTGCCCAGCGGCGCACTGTCTCGCAGCCGGTCCCGCGCGTCCTTCGTGAGCGCGCGGCTCAGGCGATGAACGCTGGCGTCCGTGAAGTCGAGCGCGAGCTCCGCGCCGAGCACGCCGTCCGCCATCTTCGAGAACGTCTCCGCCGCGTCGGTGAGGTGCGCGACCACGGCGGGGTTCTTCGCGGGATTCGCGTCGCGTGCGCGGGCTGTGGCCAGGTCCGTCCGCGCGTCCTCGGGGTAGAGGGGGAGCACGCTCTCCACGAATAGTTGCTCGGCGGTCGTGCCCACGACGCTTTCCGTACCACTTCCCGGTGCGTCCAGCATCCCCCGCTTGCGGAACTTGATCTATCCTGGAGCCGTGCTCACCGTGGATCTCCGCTTCGAAGGGTACTCGACCGAGAGCTGGTCGCGTCTCCTCTCCCTGTTCAAGCCACGTGCGTCGCTGCCGGAGGCGGAGGCCACACGCCCACGCGGGCTGTGCATCGTCATCCACGACGGCGAGCGCATCCGCAAGCTGTTCCACTCGCAGAGGGGCCGCATCGATCCGAAGGGCATCACGTGGCCCGTGCCGCTCCCGGACCTTGCGGCCGAGGTGCACGCGAGCTGGGCGATCGCCGCGCGGACCGGCGCGCTGGAGGAGCTGATGGAGCGCTTCGGTGCGCGTCTTCGTCAGGGCCACGACCTCACCGAGCAGACGCTGCTCCTTGTCACCATCGCGCGCGAGATGATGGCGGAGGGGCTCATCGAGCGCTGGCCCAAGCGATTGCATGGCGTGCCGCAGCCGCAGGCCTCCATGGTGGACCGCACGCTGGACGCGGTGTGTGCTGACGGCCGCTCCATCCTCCTTGGTGTGTTCGAGAACGGCGGGCTCTGGACGTCACTGACGATGCGCCGGCGTGGCCGCGGCTTCGACGTGCTCGCAGGCCCCGAGGGTCTGCGTCCAGCCATGGGGTTGCTCTCGGGGGACTGGCGGCGTGACTACCGGCACCTCGCGCGCGCGGTCGAGGAGGTGTACGCGCCCGTCGCGTTCGGCGTGTTCGCAGAGGCGAAGCGCTTCCGCGAGCTCCTCACCGATCCCGAGCCGGGCGTATGGGGCGGTGCGGTTGCGCTGCGCGACATCATCGTGTCACCAACACCGCCAGGGGTGCGACTCGCGCTCGGTCTGGATGGCGCGCGCTATGCGTTCGAAGGCATCCGCGCGGTCTCGGGCCGCATCGAGGCGCTGCGCGCGCTCGACCCCGTGTTTGCGGGCGTGCGCCGCCGCATCGGAAGCGTGGTCGGCGATCGCGACGTCTCCTCGCTACTGGGCTTCGACCCTATGGCCGTGCTGCGCGCCCTGCTGTCGCGGTGAGCCGCGCGGCGAATCGTCAGTCCGTCCTGGCGTCAGCGCCCGTCCCAGCATCCGTCCCTGCATCCGTTGAACTGGGGGATGCGGAGCCTCCGTCTTCGAAGCAGACGTCTCCGCGCGCGGCAGCGGCCAGCGCCATGGTGCATGCGGGATCGGCTGGATTCACGCTGTAGAACGACGGGTACGGCGCGCACTCGGAGCTCACGAAGTAGCCTGCGCCCCCTTCGCCTGCGTTCAGGAGGCACGCGGCGTCGCACGAGAACACGGCATCGCTGCCCTTCACCACGTCGATGCTTTGTGTTGGGCCGATGCAGTCGCGCGTCGGCTCATAGGTGCGCCCCGTGTAGATGTGCGAGACCGCGTCCGAGCACGCGAGCGCGACTACGCCCGCGATCAACGTCGCCGCGAGCACACCCGCAGCGATGCGTCGTCCCCGCGTGGTCGCCACTCGGGTCATGCTTTCGGCGGCTCGATCACGCGCACGTGCACCTCTGCGAGCTGCTCCGGGCTTGCGTGGCTCGGCGCGTCCGTCATGAGGTCCGTGCCCCGCTGCGTCTTGGGGAACGGGATGACGTCGCGAAGGCTCTCGCTGCCCGAGAGCAACATCGCCAGGCGATCCATTCCGATCGCAATGCCACCGTGCGGAGGCGCACCGAACTTCAGCGCGTCGAGCAGGAAGCCGAACTTCTGGCGTGCGTCCTCGTCCTTGATGCCGAGCGCGCGGAAGACCTTCGCCTGCACCTCGGGATCGTGGAGGCGGATGGAGCCGCCGCCGATCTCGAAGCCATTGAGCACCAGGTCATAGCGGTAGCAGAGGACCTTGCCCGGATCCGTGTCGAGCAGCTCCACGCACTCGTCGTGCGGACGCGTGAAGGCGTGGTGCGCGGCGGCCCACGTCTTCTTGTCCTCGTCGTACTCGAAGAGCGGCGGGTTCACGACCCAGAGGAAGTTCCACTTGCCGCCGTGGCCGGACTCCGGAATGAGCGTGAGCTTCTTGGCAAGGTGAACGCGCAGGTTCGCCATCACGGTCTGGACCTGCGACTCCTTGCCGAACTGGAAGAAGAGGAGATCCCCTTCTTGTGCGCCGGTCGCGGCGTTGATCGCGTCGCGGAGCTCTTTCGTGATGGTCTTGGCGAGCGGCGACTGCGTCCACGCGCCCTCCTTGTCGATCTTCGCGCGCGCCAGGCCCTTCGCGCCCATGCCCTTCACGAAGTCCTCCAGCTTGTCGAGCTCCGCACGCGAGAGCTTCTGCGCGAGCTCCTGCGGGACGCGCATGGTCTTCACGATCTCCGCAGGCAGATCGCGGCGGTACTTTCCGCTCGCGAACTTCTCGGCGATGTCCGCGAAGAAAGGGATGCCGCCGCCCTTCTGCTCGATCACGAGGCTCGTGATGTCGGTGTGGGGCATGGCAAAGCGCAGGTCTGGCTTGTCGTTGCCGTAGTGGCCCATCGACTCCTCGAACGGCATCTGTGGGAAGCGCCCGGTCGGGTAGAGCGTGTTCAGGTCCACGCCAAGGACGTCCTTCCAGACCTTGAAAATAAGGCCTTCCATGATGCGGAACACGTCGTCCTGGTTCACGAACGACATCTCGACGTCGATCTGCGTGAACTCGGGCTGGCGGTCCAGGCGCAGGTCCTCGTCGCGGAAGCATTTCACGATCTGGAAGTAACGATCGAAGCCGGCCACCATGTAGAGCTGCTTGAAGAGCTGCGGGCTCTCGGCGAGCGCGAAGAACTTTCCTTCGCTCATGCGCGCGGGGACGAGAAAGTTGCGCGCGCCGCCGGGCGTGTACTTCACCATGAACGGCGTTTCGAGCTCTAAAAAGCCCTGATCGTCGAAGTAGCGGCGCGTCACCTGATGAATGCGATGGCGCACGCGCAGCGTCTTTTGGAGCGGCGCGCGACGGAGATCGAGATAG
>JBBRNJ010000013.1:0-134576 GCA_038230375.1 Polyangiales bacterium
CACGGTGCCGTCGAAGCGACCGAACTTGGGCGTGAGCGCCATCCCGAACGCGGTAGCGCACGCGGCCGCCTTGTTCGCGTCGAATGAAGCGTCCTTTGGCGCGGATGCGTCCTGCGCGCTCCCGCCGCCATCCGTGGTGCTCGTGGCGCCGCTGTCTTGCCCCGACACCGATGCGTCGTCGGCTTGTCCGGCGGTCCCTGCGGAGGAGCCGCTGCACGCCGCAAGCGGAGCCAGCGCGACCAACGCAACAAGCGAGAGGCCAAGAAGAGGGCGAAGCATCATGGTGCCCACTCTCTACGACCCGATCGGCGCGCTGTCCAATGACGTTCCCGTGTCGCGCCCGTTGGGGTGACCTGGCGCGAGCTAGCGCGAGTACGTGAGCGACATCTTTGCCGATGCGATCGTGTGTGCCGTCACTGCTGCGTTCGTCTGGGTCGCGGTGCTCGCCATGGAGACGCCAGGAAGCGTGGCGATGTCGAGCGCATGCACGGTGATCTCGTAGGTGTGCGCGCCGCCGCCCATGGGCGGACACGGAGACAGGAACTGCGCGCCCGAGAAGTCGCCCAGAGATTGGTGCGCAGAGGGCGCGGCCACCGTGTACCCCGCGGGAATATTTGTCGTGAGCGTGTCGGTCGCCGCGGACATGTCGTAGATGAGCCAGTGCACCTTGGCGGGGTTGAAGAACGCGTCGACCATGACGACGGCATAGCTCTGCGCGATGGGCCCGCCGGTCCATTTCAGCGGCGGCGATTGGTTCGCGTTGGCGCCGCCACAGGCATACGCGGCCGGCCAGGTACCGCCGCTGGTGAGCAGCGTGCTCGTGAGCGTGAGAGGGGTGGAAGCGTCGGCTCCGTTGCCAGCGTCCTTGCCGGCGGTGCCTGCGTCCGTGTTGCCGGTACCGCCACCGTCCGTGGTCCCGGAGGTCGAACCGTCCGTGGAGCCACCGCCGGCTGCGTCGCCGTTCGCGCCAGCGTCCGTGTTGCCATTGCCGCCGGTGTTGTTCGTGGTCGAAGACGATGATGAGCAGGCCACCACGAGCAATGCCCCGAACGACAGCCCGAAGATGACGCGAGAGCGATTCGACATGCCTCGAGCGTAGCTCATCTTGGCCGGGTTTACGTGCGACGCGCGACAGACTAGGTTCCGCGCCGTGCGTCGCGTCTTCATGACCGTCTTGCTTGCAAGCTCCGTCGCCACGGGCGCGAACTTCGGCTGCCACGGCAACGATCTCAACGCCACACAGGATGCATCCGACGACGGCGCGCAGAGCGACGCGGTGGCCGAGCCGATCGACGCTGCCACCTTCGACGCAGGTCCAGGCAAGGAAGCCAAGCTGGCCGCCGTGAACTTCATGGTGTCGATCATCGACCAGCCGGCGTGGCCCGAGAGCAAGCTGGGTCCGAAGCGCCTTGGCTACCTGCGCGCCGGCGCCATGGTGTTGGCCTACGACAAGGCCATTCCCAACGACGACTGCAAGGAGGGCTGGTTTCAGCTGGTCTCCGGCGGATACGTCTGCGGGAAGGCCGTCACGTTCGAGCTCACGAGCTCACGCGTGAAGCTCGCGCCGAAGGGCCCCGACGTGCACGCGGGCATGCCGTACCGCTACGGCGTGAACCTCACCGACGACACGCCGCTCTACCGGCGCGTCCTCAACAACGACGACCGCAAGAAGTTTGAGCCGTGGCTCATCCCGAAGCCCGCAGCCTCCGAGACCCCGCCCGACGAGAGCGAAGCGAAGGGTGAGCCCGCACCGGTCGCGAGCGCAGCCCCCGCAAGCAGCGGCGCAGGCGCGAGCGCGGGCACCGACGAGCATGCGCAAGCGGAGGACGATCCCGAGCAGCCGAAGACACGCGCCGGCGCGATCGTCGACGCGGGCGCGAAGGACGCAGGCCCGAAGCGCCTCAAGGGGCTCCGAGGTCACGGCGTGCTCGTGCGGAAGATGGTGCGCGGCTTCTACCTGGCGCTCGATCGCGACTTCAAGGCGGCGAACGCGCGCTGGTGGCGCACCACGTTTGGCTTTGCTGTCCCGTACGACCGCATCATGGTGCAGCCCGGCGTCACCAAGCATCACGGCGCGTGGTTCCAGCCCCTGGCGCTCGCGGCGGCTGGCGCAGATGCGGGCGTGTTCGCCTCCGGGCTGCCACGCGTCGACGCCGGCGGATTCGGCGCGTTCCTCGCGAGCATGGACGCAGGCACGGTCGCGGCGGCGCTCCAGGTCGATGGTGGCGCGAGCGGCGGCGCTGTGGAGGCGGCGTTCGCAACCACGGGCTATGGCATCAAGGTCGACATCCGCTGGAACGAGAAGGACGGCAAACCGAAGATCGTCTCGTCCGCGGAGCTGCCGAAGCGAACCGCTGTGGGGCTGACCGGCGCGCGCACGATCGTATCGGGCGTGACCTACGCGGAGACCGCCTCCGGCTTCTGGGTGCGCCCGCAAGACGTCACGCCCGCACATCCGCTGACGCCGCCCGATCTGGCGCCCAACGAGAAATGGATCGACGTCGACATCACGCGGCAGTCGCTCGTCGCTTACGAAGGCCAGACGCCAGTGTTCGCCACGCTCATCTCCACGGGCCGCCGAAACGCGCAGGACAAGGAGCACGACTTTCCCACGCCGCAGGGCAACTTCCACATCCGCGAGAAGCACGTCACCACGACCATGGACGGAGACGTCGCCTCCGACGGGCCGTACTCGATCGAGGACGTGCCGTGGGTGATGTACTTCGAGGGCAGCTACGCGCTGCACGGAGCGTTCTGGCACGATCAGTTCGGCCACATGAGAAGCCACGGCTGCGTGAACATGGCGCCCGATGATGCGAGGACGCTGTTCGCGTGGTCGGAGCCACACCTGCCCGATGGGTGGCACGGAGTCATGGCGACGGAGGAGCACCCCGGGACCAGGCTGGTGATCCACGAGGACGCGCCACAGAAGAAGTAGTCGACAACGACAACGACAACGACTTCGACTTCGACCTCGACTTCGACCTCGACCTCGACTTCAACCTCGACCTCGACTTCGACCTCGACCTCGACCTCGACCTACTCCGACGCGATGTGCGGGTTCAGCTGCGTGGCCTTGGCTTTGAGGTCCTTGGCCTTTGGTGCGTCGCCTTGTTTCTCGGCGATTTCTGCGGCGACCCAGTAGAGCTTTGCGTTCACCAGGGGCATCGACAGGGCGCGATCGATTGATTTCTTCGCGTCCGTGGTGAGGCCGTTTGCGAGCTGCGCGTCTGCGAGCGCGACGTAGCTCGTGCTGTTGGGCCGTAGCTCCACGTTCTTTCGCAGCAGCTCCAGTGCCTTCTTTGGTTCGTGGGTCTTCATGTAGAACTCGGAGGCGTGCCAGTACATTGCCTCGGGGTACTTCGTGACGAGCACCTCGTATCCGGCGTGCGCCTTCTGCGCGAGCGCCCGCGCCTCGTCCTTCTTTCCGCCTAGCTCGTACAGCTCGGAGAGCGCCTGCGCGAACTCTGGATCGTCCGAGAGCTTCACGACGTCCTCGTAGAGCTTCGTGGCCTCTGCGTCCTTGCCCATCATGTGCAGTGTCTCTGCCAGGTGCTCGGCGCCTGCGACGTACGTGGGCATCCGCGCGATCGCCTCGCGGAAGAACGTGCACGCCTCGTCCAGCCGGCCCACCTGCACGCGCTGGATCCCTCGCTGCAGATCCAGGTGCGCGACCCCGAGCGGGCCCGTGTCGGAGACAAGATCCTCCGCGGCCTCGTACGCCGCATCAATGTCGTCCTGCGCGCCGCCCGTGTCCTGCAGCAGCTGCGCCTCTCGCATCCAGGTCCCGGTGGACGGGTAGTCGCGGCGCGCCTTCTTGATGGCTGCGATGGCGGGCTCGTACTTCCCGTCATTCCAGTCGAGCTCCGTCGCGACGGCAGCGATGCGCTCGGGCGCGCCTCCCTGCTTGCGCGCGCGCTCGAGATCCGCGCGCGCCTCCTTGAAACGATGCAGGCTCTGCTCCTGCTCCGCGCGCGACAGCCAGCCATCGGGTAGCTCGGGCGAGAGCTTCGTGAGCTCCGTCGCCTGCTCGATACCCAATGCGAGCTCGTCGAGATCGCCGCGGTAGCGACCGCGCGTGTGGTGCGAGCCGCTCAACATTGTCAGGTTCGAGGTGTTGGTCGGGCTCTTCTTGACCAGCCGCTCGAGCTCCTTGATGCGCGCGTCGAGGTTGCCGAGATAGATGTCGGCGCCGGTCGTCCTTAGCTCGGCTTGCGTCTTTGGTCTGCGCCGGAGCGCGCGTGCACCACCATCACTGTTGCCCCCAGCATCGGGGGTTGCGCTGGTCAGCACCGCCGCATCACGAATCACCTCACCGACTGTCGGGTCGGGTGTGCTCCCCTTGCTGCATGCGATCAAGAAGAGGAGGGCGATTCGACGCATCCGGTGGATCTACACGATCCCAGGGCCGGATCGAGGATTGCGCACATTTGACCACTGAGACGGCAAAATGTCCGTGAATGTAGGTGCAGGTGCGGTGGCATCCGTGTTGCGTGAAGGGTCTACATCATGAACCTCAAGGCCCTCGCAATCGCTCTCCCGCTCCTCGGAATCCTGGTCGGCGCACCGACCGAGAGCTTCGCGTCGGACCACGTGGACGGCCTGAAGACCGCGCTCGACAACGCCGCGGACCTGACCGACCTCTACACGTTCGTGAGCCCCAAGGACCCGACGAAGCTCGTCATGGTCCTCAACGTCCACGGCATCGCATCGTCGATGTCGCGCTTCTCGAACGCGGTCGACTACAAGTTCCGCATTCGCCCCATCGACGACGCGACCAAGCTCACCCCCGCGCCCGACGCGCGCCGCGAGCAGAGCATGGTGTGCAGCTTCTCCGGCGGCATCCCCTTCATCGACGCGAACCAGCACGCGACGTGCACGTTCAACTTTGGCGCGACGAAGCAGGTCGTGCGGTTCGACACACGCAGCGACAGGTACTCGGCCGGCGGCGACGGAGCAGCGGGCGGCGTCCGCGTCTTCGCGGGTGTGCGCTCCGACACCTGGTTCCTCGATGGCGGAAAGACCGTCAAGTACGTCTACTCGAACGAGCCCGTCTCGCAGGCCGCAGGGTCGAACCTCCTCGAAGGTCAGAACGTCCTCAGCATCGTTGTCGAGGTCGACAAGGCCAAGCTCGCTGGACCGCTCCTCGCCATCACCGCCCAGACGGTTCGTAAGTGAAAGCCAAGACCATGAAGACCATCAAAGCCATCGCGCTCACCTTCGCCTTCGCCTCCGCGTCCCTCGTCTTCGGCTGCGCCCAGCAGGGTGAGTCCGCCGAGACCCAGCCCGAGACCGCGAGCGAGGATCTCGTGATGTTCCCCGGCAGCGTCGATCACGTCGGCATCGTGGAGTCCACGACGATGATGCTCGTGTCGGGTGCAACTGACTTCGCCACCGTGCTCGACTCCTACAACCAGGACGACCCCTTCGCGCTCAAGACGGCGCACTACCAGGCCGCATTCGCGAAGAACCTCCGCAAGTTCGACGTCCGCGACGGCAAGAGCGAGTGGACCCCCGACCAGGTAACGGCCTTCTCCACGCGCATGGCGAGCGGCAATTATCAGGTGATCGACACGTCGATGCCCTGCGACTACGCGACTCCGCACACGTACCTGGAGATCGAGCGCGCGCAGCTCACCGGCAAGCGCCACCAGACGTGCGGCGGCCGCATGCCGAACGAAGACGCGATGGACGTCACGCTGAATTTTCTCATCCGCGGCCCGGCCGCGAACATCACGGGCCCGGGCGCACTGCGCGACGGCGTGGACCAGGCCACCGCGAAGAGCACGAACACGTTCCCGTACCTCGCCGACCTGAACGAATAAGACGATCGACGGGAGGACGCGAGACCTACATCTTGCCTGCGTAGTCCAGGATGACGCGGGCCACGCCTGGGGCGCTTGTTGGCGAGAAGTGCGAGCCGTCGGGCCTCGCGTATTTGTCTTCTGTTGGCGTTGTGTCGTCGCACGGTACGGCTTTGTCGTGGCAGAAGACGTCGTCTATGTTGACGACCTTGATGCGCGGGTCGAGCTTGGCGGCGTCGCGTACCATCTGGTTCCATTGCTCCGCCCAGTCGTGGTGTTCGAGCAGCTGACGCAGAAAGAAGTTGCAACCGACTGCCGGGCAGCGGGCGAGCATCCCCCTCCCCGGCCTGTCCTGCTCGATGAAGAGGATGCGCGCGCCGCCGACTGTGAGCCTGTCGATCTCGTTGCGTAGATCCGCCTCTTGCGCCTTCCAGAACTCCGGTGTGCCTGGACGTATGTGACGACCATCGGGCTCCACGCGGTCCGCGAGATCGTAGCGAGACCACCACACCACGACGTCGGGCCGCTGGTCGACCACCAGGTCGTGCTGCAGCTTCGGCACGTCCACCAGGCACTCCTCGCTGTGGTTCCACGGATTGCCCGCCTCATCGACGACCAGATACGGGAAGGTCGCGCAGCCGCCGACGGATGCAGAATACACGTACCAGTGCCGCGCCTCTGCCTCCTTGGCGACATACGGCAGAAGGCGTTTTGGTACAGAGTCGCCCACCAGCAGAACGGTGAAGCCTTGCTTCGGCGGCGACTTCACGAGAAGCACCGTCAGTCCGCACAAGGCAACGAGGAGCAGTGGCGTCATCCACAGAAGCCGTCGGGGCGAGAGCGGCGTGCTGAGGCGGCCATGACGGATCGGCTTCTCGACCAGGAAGTAAGAGACGGTGGAGATGGCGATGGTCGCGACGAGAATGGCGAGCTTGCCGAGCGGCGTGTCCGCGCCCTTCGTGGTCGTGCTCCACACGATGAGCGGCCAGTGCCACAAGTAGAAGCCGTACGAGATGGCGCCGAGCTTCTCCACTGGCCCGAACGACAGGATTCGAGAGAAGAGCGTTGGACCGCTCTCCACCGCCATGATGAGGAGGCAGCACGCAAAGACGAAGCCGACCGCGCCGCCGGTGAAGTAGGCGCGCGCGATGCCCTCCTTCGTTCCCAGGGTAGCGACGCCCGCGATGACGCCGACAAGACCGACCACGAACATGGCAGAGCGCGTGCGCGTCGCGAACGCTCGGACACGCTGGCTCTGCCATGCAGCCGCGAGGAGCGCCCCGCAGAGCGGCTCGAACGCGCGCGTGTCCGTGCCCATGTACGCGCGCTCGGGATGGGTGGGCCCGTAGAAGATGAAGAGCAGCACCGCGGATGCCGCAGCGAGCACCAGCGACAGCGCAGCCACTACGCGCTCCGGCGACGCCTTCCGCCATCGCGCGTAGACCAGGCAGAGCGCGACCGTCGCAGGCCAGACGACGTAGAACTGCTCCTCGATCGCGAGCGACCAGACGTGCTGCAACGGCGACACCGTGTCGTCGTTCGAGAAGTACGACGATGATGAGATGAATCGCCAGTTCGCCAGGTAGACGACGCTCGCAATCACGTCCTTCTGGACCTTTGCACGCAAGAAACCAGGCGCCTTCCACGCGGCCCAGCCGATCACGCTGATCGCCACCACCGCGAACGCAGGAAGCAGTCGGCACACGCGACGCCCCCAGAAGGCGCCGACCGAGACCTTCTGCGTCTTCTCGATCTCGAGGAACAGCAGCTGCGTGATCAGGTACCCCGAAAGGACGAAGAAGAGATCCACGCCAAGAAACCCGCCGCTCATCTTCGGAACGTTCACATGGAACGCGAACACGAGAAGGACGGCGACCGCGCGAAGTCCGTCGAGCGCGGGGCGCCTGCCAGGGGGGGCCATGGACCCGCTTACCTACTGCGTCGTGAACGCCCAGTCGAGCTTCACTGGCGCGGCCCCCTGCGTGGCCTCCACGTGAACGCGATACTTCTTGCCCGGCGTGAGCGGCTTGTTCGCATACATCACGTATGCATCACGGAGGAACTGCGAATCGGCGGGGCCGATCCACACGTGGCCGATCAGGGCGGCGTCGCCATCGAGCGTGAGCGTGTGCGCCGTGATGGTTGCGCCCATCAGGAAGACGGTGATCGGATAGCCGCTGGGGAAGCCCGTGGGCGGCGCGGGAGGCGTGGGCCCTTCGTTGCCGCTGAAGGACGTGGGTACACCGGTCTGTCCGTCGTACGGGTAGTTCGCGACGGTGTTTGTGGGAGCGCTTGCGCCCACGCCGAAGTCCGCGGTGTCGCAGCCTGCGGCGCTGCCGTAGCCAAAGTCACGCACCCACGGACTGAGCAGAGGCGGGCGATGCCACACGCTGTCGACCCACTGACCGACGGCCTGAGTTGGGTCGCCCACGAACGCCATGTCCTCCGACGCGGGCTGACCGTTGTAGCCCGCCACAGCCATGCGATCGTAGAACTGCGCGCCCACGTACTGCGTGCACGCCATCACCTCCACATGCGGGTTCGACACGCATGCACCCATGCCGGCGTTTGCCTTGTAGTACGTGCAGTGCTTGGTCGCAGACGTGTCGAGCGCGGGCGCGATCACGGAGCATGGGCTGCCGATCTTCGCGCGGATCCCGTTCGCGATCGTGATCGCGGTGGTGGCGTCGGCCGGAGCGCCGGTGGGGGCTGGGCAAGCCTGTCCCGACACGCATGAGCCCGCCGAGCACGAGAACCCCATCTTGCATGCATGACCGCAGATGCCGCAGTTCGCGCCGTCGGTCTGGGTGGAGACGCAGGCGCCCCCGCACGGAGTCTTGCCGTTGTCGCACCCACCGCCGTCGAGGAGCGGCGTCGTGCCGCCCTCACCGCCCGCGGTGCCCGCCTCCGGTGTGACACCGCTGTGTGTGGTGCCACCGTCACCGCCGCCAGCGTGTGTCCCGTCGAGGGAGCCCGACTCCGAATCACAGGCCACGACCACGAGGGCAACCGCTGCGAAGGGCAAGAGCTTGCGCATGCCTTCAGGATACGCCTATTGGACGACTTCGCCGATCCACAAGTTCGTTTTGGCCCCGAGCTTCGACTCGACGAGGAACGTCTCGTGATTTCGCTTGCTGGCGGTGACGACGGTGATCGTCATCTTCACCTTGTCACCGTTCTGCACGTCCGTCTTGTCGAAGGCGAAGGTGAGCTGCGGCGTCTGGCCACCGAGCCCTGCCTGATCCTGCGCGCTGATCTTCCACGTCCCGCCTGTGGGACCGTCGCTGAACGCGTCGAGCTCCACGACCGCCGACTTGCCAACGGCGATCTGGACGCCCTTCACCATGACCGACTGGCCGCCGAACGAATACGGCACGTCCGTGGTGAACTTTGGTGCGGTGTTGAAGTACACGGTGCCGGCCATGGGCGGCTGACAGGGATCGTGGCCAGCCTTCGCGGCCTTGTTCGACCACGAGCGCTGTACCGTGTAGAGCGGCAGCTCCGGGAACTTCACGAAGTTCGTGTCGTCCTGCGCGCACATGTCGCCGACCTCGCCGCCACCAAGGAAGCTCTGCCAATAGATGTGCGCGTCGTCGACGGCGGCGTATGCCGGCGTGTTCGACAGCGGGTACGGATCCGTCGCGGCCTCCACCAGCTCGTGCGCGGTGGTACCGGTGAGCGCGTCCAGGCCGCTCAGGTTGCCGAACGTCTGGCAGCGCGGCATGACGGCGTACGCAACGTTGCGGAGGTTGTGCGCCATGTCGAGCGTGATGTTGCCGTGGTAGCCGCCGAACGAGCTGCAGCTCTTCGACACGCGCGGCGGACGACCTGCGTCGCCGCTATCCACGCCTGCGTCCACGTCGCCTGCGTCCACGTCGCTTGCGTCCACGTCGCTTGCGTCCACATCGCCGGCGTCCACGCCGCCGTCGCCGCCGGTCTGTGGAGTGCCACCCAGGGTGATCGTGATGCCCGCGGGGTAGAAGAGCGCGTAGAGCGAGTTGTCGTCGGGCGTGCCGAACTTGGGATCGTTCGCGTTCAGCTTCGCGGCGAGCCATGCCTGGATGTCGGTGTCGTCGATCGTGGTCGCTGGATCGTCCCATGCGTCGAGCTTGATCGGCGCCGTCGCCGTCGCTGGGCCTACGCCGTACTCGGTGTTGATCGCTGCCCAGTACTTGGTGGGACCTACCTTGCTCACGAAGTCAGTGACCGCGTCGACGGTCGTGGTGTCGTCCTTGGAGAAGAACACCGCCGTGACCTTTGGCGACTTGAGCACGGGGCCGCCGTACGACTGGACCTGCGGCGGACTCGGCGGGAGGAACGCGGGGTAACCGCTGCCTGCGTCGCCCGCGCCGCCCTCGCCGGTGCTGGGTCCACCTTCGGTACCCGCGTCCGCCTGGTTGCCGCCGGAGTCGGCAGTGGAACCACAAGCGGCGGCGAGTGAACCGAGTGAGAAGATGGCGACGCAAGCAACGAGCGAAAGTGCACGCATGAAAGACTCCTTGGCCGAAAGCCCGAACTGCGATCGGCGCGGGGATAGAAGCGCTTCGGGCGCATGTGCGATAGTGAAATCCCCCTCAGAGTCAGTGAAAACGCCTCCGAGCAGGCGCGCAACGCGGCGCTTTCCGCGCACGACGGAAAACGCGGCGCGTTGATGTATCCTGGAGCTGATGCGTTCCGTGGCGAAGCGGCTGGTCGCGTGGTCCGGAGCAGCGATCCTGACCGGCTGCTCCGCCATCGCCACGTTCGATGGTCTCGTCGGGACGACGCCAGGCGACGTCGGCACCGACGCCGGCGAAGGTGGTGCAGCCCAGATCGACGGCGGCGTTGCTGCCGCAACCGATGGGAGCAACCCCATGGATGGCGCGACGACGGGCAGCGATGGCAGCACGGGCGGACCAGCGTTCTGCGTGAGCGGCGCGAAGAGCGTGCTGCTCTGCGAGGAGTTCGAGTCCGCGGTGCTCGACCCGAACGTGTGGCAATCCCCTCCCAACACGAAGGGTGCGGGGAGCGTTGGACCCAGCAAAGACACGGCGGTCTCGGGGACGTCGTCGCTGAAGAGCAACGCCAAGCAGCACACCAGCGGCGAGTACTACCAGGACATCGAGTCCGTGGACTTTCCTGTGTCCTCCGGCGCGTTCTCCACTGCCACCTTTCGACTGGAGGTCGCGTTCATCCTGTCGATGGACCTCGTGTACACGAGCGACAACGGCGTGAACGCGACCATGCTCGACATCGGCACCGACAACGGCGGCGATCTCTGGATCTCGTTCGACAAGACCAGCATGCACGCCGGGTTCAACACATGGACGCTGGGCGATGGCGGCGGAGAGACGGATTTCGACTCCGACCTTGGCATGGCGCCACCGCTAGACGGCTGGCACACGATGCAGATCGACGTCACCTTCGGTGACTCGACGGGTTCACCGTCAGCATTGACGGCAAGAAGGTCGGCGGCGGAAGCGGGATGCGCGGCGTGACCTCGAAGGCGTCGGTCGTGCACCTTTATCTCGGCCTCGATGACAATGGTCACTTCGGCGAGACGAAAGCCTACTTCGACAACGCGCGCATCACGGTGCTCGCTACGCCCATCCCCTGACACCACACTTCACGGTGCGCCGCTGAGACCCGTCACGTCACTCGTCACGAGCTTCTGCCGTGCATCCGGGTTTGCCGCTGTCGTGGTGCATGCGTCGAACGTGATGTTCTGGACGTGTCGCAGGTAATAGCCCCACGCCGGCAGATCACCGAACATGTTCGACTCCGGATACTGGTTTGGCATCGCCTCTGCCGGCGCGCCCGGTACCGCGCCGAGGTTCGCGTCATAGGTCATGTCGATGCGGCGAAACGTGAGGTTCGTCAGCGGATACGTGGTCCCGTTGTAGACATGTCCCGTCACGAGCGACCCCTGATGCGGTGAGTTGCCCCATGACGCGGTCGTGCCGTGGATGTCGGTGAAGGAGACGTTGGTGATGCTTCCAAGCTTCGGCATGTCGCCGATGGGGTGGGTCACGTTCTGCTGCGCGAGGTAGACGAAGAACGCGGCGCCGACGCCGGTGAGCTCGATCCGATTGAACGCCATGCCGTCGATATCGGAGCCGTGGCGTGACTCCACCGCCATCGCGGCGTACTGCACATCCTTCACCCACGTGTCCTGCAGCGTGACGTTCTTGATCGCTCCGTAGGTCGCCGTGCCTAGCTTGATGCCATTGGATCCGCCGTTGTTCCCGCTGAACACGGAGTCCTTGACGACCATGCCGTTGATGCCGCGACGCACGCCGCTCTTCAGGCACATCGCGTCGTCGCCTGCGTTGATCGCGCAGTTCTCCACGGTGACATCCGTGCCGTCAACGATGTCGATGCCGTCGTGCGTGATGCCGTTGCTCTGGAGCTTGATGTCGTTGATCCGGACATGGTCGGACTCCATGCTCACCAGGCTCCACACGGCGCCCTTGCGTAGATACAGGTTCTGCACGGTGACGTTCGTGGACAGCACCGCCCAGATCAACATGGGACGCGTGCCCTCGAGGCCCGAGAACGAGTCGCCCTGACCGTCGATCTCGCCGCCGCCGTCGATCGTGAGGTGGTCCGTGTTCGGCGCATACAGCAGCGCGCGCTGGCAGTTGAGGAGCTGCGTGTTGCCCGTCGCGGGCGTCTGCGCTGGATAGTCCGCCGCGTTCGCGCTGCCCAGGAGCACTGCGGAGGAGTCGATGAAGAACGTCATGTTGCTCTTCAGCGTGAGCGTGCTGGAGAGGAAGGTGCCGCCCGAGAGCAGCACGGACCCGCCGGTCCCTGTCGCCGCCGCGATCGCCGCCTGGAGCGCGGCCGTGTCGTTCGTCACTCCGTCGGCCTTGGCGCCATAGTGGCGCGGATCGAAGACGGGCTCTGGCGCCGCGCCGATGTAGCCCGCCTCGGTGAAGACCTTCACGTTGTCCACCCACAGCGTGCCCGTGTTGCTGCCATCCAAGAACCAGCTGACGCGCTCGACCGAAGGCGATGTGGTGCGCAGGGCTGCGGCGTGCAGCTTGCGAACGCCGTCCACGTAGAGATCGAAGACGCCAGCCGCCGTGTCGACCAGGACGCGCACCCGGTACCAGACGTTCGCGCCGAATGGCTGGACGACGCTCGTCGCTGCGCCCACGTGCGCCACGATGTTGCCGTCCTGGAAGGCGATCGAAGCCACCGCGTTGCCGCCTGCGTCGTAGACGTACGGGATGGCCTTGAAGCCCGCGGTCTCCGCCGCCTTCACCTTCGCCTCGAAGACCACGCGGCCGCTCTGCGGTGCGAACGCGATGCCCAGGCTGGTCGTGCCCGTCGCGTCGGGCTTCACGAGCGCCACGCTCTTGTCGGCGGGGAATGGCACCTCTTGCACACGCGCAGAGCCCGCGGCTGACGAGACAACCGACCATGGGCTCGCAGGCGGTGACGCGGTCGCCATGGTGTTGAAGGTCTCGTTCACGACGGTGAGCCCAGTGACGGGGCGCGCGCCCGCGCCTCCTGCATCCGTCGCAGTTGCAGCGTCCGACGCGGAGAGCTTCGTGCCGGCATCGCTCGCAGTGACACTCGCACCACCATCATGCGCATCTGTGCCAGCGGCGTTGGCAGGTGAGCCCGCGCCGCATGCAGCGACAAGGAATGTCCAGGCGGCAAGCAGGACGAGCGCGCCCAGGAGCGCGCGTGCGTCACGAACCGGCTTCGTCCTCATGCGCTGCAACAAGATGATCCCCGGGTAGCATCACAGATGCGGGATCGCCAATGCCAGGACCTCGCGCGCCGGTTCCGCGAAGGTGATTGATGGAATCACAAACATCCCCCGCGGCGTGCGTTCCCACTCAGTGGCCCGCGACAAGCCTGCCCGTCGCGGTGGCGTAGCCCCCTTCGGCCTCGTGCGCGGTGCCGGCGCGGAGCAGGCCGAACTCCGGCATGTTGACGTACACGCTCTCGTAGTCGCCGACGCGCGACCTGTAGGTCTCGTGCCATATGCCGACGTCGCCGTTCGTACCGACGGCCTTGTTGAACGCGCGCCATGCCGGAAGGTGGGCGTTCGTCTTGCTTCGCGCGTACGCGTGCAGTGCCTCCATGGAGCGCCAGTACGACACCATGACGGTGGTGCGACCGAACCACGACTCTGCGCCAAGGAACCCGAGCTCGGGGTGCTCGGCGAGCTCACGCAGCATGCGCGGCATCGCCATGGCGACGCCGAGCCATGTACGGACCTTCCACCATCGGTTGACGCGCATGCCGATGAGGAAGACGACGAACTCGCCTTCGAGACGAGCGGTGCGGCGTGCCTGGATCGGATGTGACATGAAGGGGCTCCTGGAATGTGAATTGTTTACAGTGTTAACTAACGTGGCAAAAAAAAGGAAAACGGCCCACCAGGGCGGCAGAGCTCACGGCGCGAGCCCCTTGAGCAGGCGGCTCGTGGAGTCGCGAAAGAACTTCGCGAACGCCGCGTCGTTGCCGATCGAACCGAGCTGACCGGACAGACGCAGCGACGCCAGCCCATGCACGTGCGCCCAGATGGCAACGGCGACCTCGGCCGGGTCCGCCTCCGCGAGTACATTCGCGTCCATGCACTCACGCACGCGATCGACGAGGAACTGGAACGTCGGGCTCTCGCCCGGTGACGCAGGCGCCCCGCCCATGTCCTCGACCGCCGTCATGAAGATCACGCGGTAGTCACGCGGATGCTCGAGCGCGAACCGCAGGTACTGATCGCCGGCAGCACGGAGCCGCGCGAGGGGTGTCTTTGCGGCGAGCGCTCGCAGCAAGTAGCTTCCGAACGTGCGAAAGCCCTCCTGGCAGACGGCGGCGAGCAGGGAATCCTTGTCGTCGAAGTGACGATACACGGCGGGCGCCGAGACCCCGACGCGCCGCGCGACCTCTCGCAGCGAGAAGTGTGCAGGCCCCCCTTCCAGGTAGACCTCGCGCGCACGCTCCAGGATGCGGTCACGGGTCCGTGGATCGTCGACCATGTGAACAGTGTTAACCATGTCACGATTGACGTCAAGACTGGTGACGAGCCAGAGGAACTGCGATACGCCGATTGGATGAGCGAGCACAAAGGAAGCTGTTTCTGCGGGGCGGTCGAGATCACGGTGAGCGGTGAGCCCGCTGCCATGGGGTACTGCCACTGCGAGTCATGCCGGAAATGGTCCGCGGGGCCCGTGAACGCGTTCACCCTGTGGGCGCCGGCCAACGTCAAGGTCGTGAAGGGAGCCGACCTTCTGGTGGGCCACGCGAAGAATCCCACGAGCGACCGCAAGTGGTGCAAGACGTGCGGCGGCCACGTGCTCACGGACCACGCGCCCTGGAGCATGGTCGACGTCTACGCCGCGACGATTCCATCTTTCGCCTTCAAGCCCGCGCTGCACGTCAACTACCAGGAGACCGTGCTCCACATCAAAGACGGCTTGCCCAAGATGAAGGACATGCCGAAGGAGATGGGCGGCTCTGGCGAAACGCTCCCCGAGTGAGCATCCGTGGCTGGCAACGTCGTCAACCTGAACCGCTTCAAGAAGAAGAAGCTGCGCGAAGAGAAGGCGAAGCAGGCCGACATCAATCGCGTAAGGCACGGGCGGACGAAGGTAGAGAAGGAGCGCGAGCTCGCCGATCGTGAGCGCGCCGCACGGGTCCTTGCAGGCAAGCGCCTCGAGCACGAGGACCCACCCGAGGGCGACGGGGCCATCACGACGTCCGAAGAGCCGCGGGAGAAGTAACCACTGCGGGGACCAGCTACTTCACGGGCGAGGTGGGCGCGCATGTTGATTCGCCTGCGCCCACGATCGAGAACCCGATGTTGTCCACGAGCTTCGTGGTGGTGTTGTCGGTCGGGTTGAACTTCCACACCGTTGAGCCGGGCGCCGAGGCCGTCTGCGTGTAGAGATAGAGGGAGCCGCCCCAGTACGAAGTACCCCACGACCCGCCTGCGGGAATGGGCGGCGTGAGCGACTTCTGGAACGTGGGCGCGGACGAGGTCTTGTCGAGCGTGGCGATGAGCCACGACGTGCTCTGCGGGATGAACGAGAAGAGCAGCCCGTCACCGGTGCCGGTGAGATCGCAGCCGCCAGTGAGCGTGATCCCGGGGACGGTGCCGATTGGCGTGAGCGCGAGGGTGTCGGTGTCGATCTTCGCGAGCCCCTGCGTCCAGCATGCGTAGAGCGTCTCCTTCGTGGAGCCCGGCGCATCCGCGGAGAAGCCCATCCCGAACGTCTGGAAGCCGTTTTGCCCGGGCGCGAAGCTCGTGGGCGTGCACGACGCGTCCTTGGTGCTCGCGCGATAGAGCTTGCCGTCCTGGTAGAGGATCCACGCGGTGCCGTCGCGGGCGACCGACATGGAGAACGGCCCGGTCTGCGCGCCACACGCGAGCTGGCCGATCTTCGAGAATGTCAGCGTGGGAGGATAGAAGCTGTAGAGCGCCAGTGCGTCGTTGCTGACGACGTAGATCAATTTCGCGGACTCGCTGCAGCCGGCCTGGTTCGAGGTCCCGCCCTCCATGCTGCCGCCGTCGCCGCCCAGGAGGCCGCCCGCGCCGCCCTCTCCATCGGACATGCCACCATCGCCCTGATCGCCGCCATCTGCGCCACTGCCACCTGTCGGGGTGCTACTGCACGCAGCGACGCACACGATGACGAAGGCAAGAGAAGCGCGGCTCATGGTGTCAGCGTAGCTGACGTAGGCCCGTAGACCCAGAACTCGAGCAAGGCAGCGGTCGTCCGAAGCCGCTCGCGGATGGTCACGCAGCGCGATCGAGATAGCGGCGCAGGCCTTCCTTCCACGGGTACAGCACCGCGAGCCCGAGCGACATCCCGATGAGGATGCCGACCGGACCGATGTTCTCCATGTGGTGGTGCCCCTGCCCTTCGTCGATCAAGTGCACGACACCGTGGGCGACGTTCGCGAAGAGGCAGAGCACCAACGCCGCGAACGACGTGTGCGGTCGCGCTGCCACCAGGACGAAGCCCACTCCGAGGCCAAAATCAGCGCCGTTGTGCATGCGCATCAGCGAGATGGTCTCAGGATCCCATGTGTGGTTCATTCCCGTCATGAGCCCCATGGCCGCGCCAGGCGAGAACACGCCGTAGAGCCCGGTCATCACCATGGCGATGCCGTTCAGCACGCACACGATTCGAAACACCTTCAGCATCGAAGCCCCTCTTCCTTGTCCTTTTCTTCTGCCCCCAGCATCATCGCGCGGAGGCTCTCTAGATCGAGCGCGAGCGCGGCCGCATACGAAAGACCGAGCGTGCGACGATACAGATTCACGGCACCGCGATGGCGTTTCCACATCGCCCACACGCGGCGCGGAGCGAGGAGGCCGCCGAGCACCAGCGCGCCCACGCAGAGGAGCGCCACGAGCGCGGACGGAGGGCCGCTGCGAAGCTCGAACGCGCTCACCTCGACCTCACCCCAGAACGTGGGGGGAGCGCCGAGCACCACGTGATGAAGATCGTGGACTGGCAGGAATCCCGGGTTCGGAAACGGCAACGCGATGGGACCAAGCCTGACCAGGAGCACGCGGCTCTTGTACCCGCGCCGATCCATGCGGTGCGCCGCCAGAAACTCCGCGAGCGCCTGAGCCACCGTCTGTGCAGAGGCCGTCATCTTCCGACCCACGCGCTGCCCGTGCAGGCAGCGGCGACAAGGCTGGTCCATGCGGTCGCCGTGATCCAGATCGGCATGCGACGGGCGCGCGGACGAAGCTTCGCGAGAGCGTCCCTTCGCGGGAGGCCACGGCACGCGCGCGTGACGCCGACGATCTCGGCGACGACCCAGAGCCACGCGGCGACGAGCGGCAACACCCGCACGAGCGACGACATGGCGTCGAGCTCACGCGACGCGATGAAGAACAGGAGGCCAGAGGTGGCGGCTCCGCCAAGAACCACCATCGTGACAGAGAGCGACAGGCATCGCGGAAGCCCCAGCGCGACCGCGGTCGTGCGGATGTTCGCGGCCTCGTCCTCTGGCAGGTCCTCCGCGGTGTTCACCAGGATGATGCCCTCCTGCATCGCGCCATACGACGCCATGAGCGCAAGAAGGAGCGGCGGCGGGAGCGAAGGCGCAAGAAGACGCGCGACGAGCAGCATGGGGCCGAAGAAGATCACCGCCCAGAGCGCCGCCACCTGCAGCGGGCCACGGCCCTTGAAGCGCAGCGGAGGGACCGAGTATTGCGCGCCCAGGAGCAATCCGACGAGCACCAGAAGTGCGACGTCGAGATGTCCCGTCTGGAGGCCAAGGTGCAGCGCAAGAGCAAGCGCGCCCGCCGCAGTCGCGAGGATCTGCACACGCACGTTCCGGACGCCGAGTCCCAGCACAGCCTCCGAGAGGTGCGTCTTGTACACCGCGTCCAGGTCGCGATCGGCCAGGCAGTTCACCATGTCACCGAAGTGGAAGAGCAGGAAGAAGAGCGCGCAGAGCTCCGCGAAGGTCGTTGTGAGCAGCATGGAAGGGCGCGCAACGAGCAGCGCCGGAATGAGCAGGATCGGGATCTCGGCGATCATGAACTCCGGACGGCGGATGCGGATGGAGTCGCGCAGGAACGTACGCAGGCTGCGCTTCTCCGGACCGTGGATGTTCACGCGGCGGATGTGGCGAAGCGTCGCGCCCTGGAACGCGCGCCGTCCGTGGAGCAGTGCGTGGTTGTCCGCGATGACGACGTCGCC
This sequence comes from Polyangiales bacterium, assembly GCA_038230375.1. Classification (GTDB taxonomy): domain Bacteria; phylum Myxococcota_A; class Polyangia; order Polyangiales; family Polyangiaceae; genus JANXLV01. Next base: position 18,467 of record JBBRNJ010000013.1, read on the forward strand.
CCTCTCCCACCTGTGCTCGAGCACCGCCGACGGGAGCGCCATGGTGCGCCGGACCTCCGTGACGGCGGACGCGGACGCAAGCGGTGCGAGCTCGGTCGCGCGCACGCGCACCGGGTTCAGGTCGTCGACGGGCTCTGCAAAACGGAGCACGGTCTCACCGGTATGTGGGTGCTGCGCCACGACCCACGCGGAGAACGCGCCGCCGTAGTGGGCGACCCTGTCGGTCTCGTAGGTGAAGCGAAGCGCGCGGAGGCGGTCGCGCATGCGGTCGTCGGCGTGGGCCCATACACGCGTGGTGTCGACGAACACCGTCTCACCGCCGCGCCCTTTTTCAGGGGCCTCGATGCACTGGAAGAAGAGGTAGCGCGGCGCGCGACCCGTGAACGCACCATCCCAGTGGAGCGGCACGGCATGGTCCGTGTAGAGGTAGTTCTTCGGGTCCTCCTGACGTTCGAGCTCGTTCACGGAGCCGAACGGCCACGCCATGAGCGGCCCCAGGCGCCGCGCGGCGAGCGGGAGCTCCGGCTTCGTGAAGGGCATGAGCCCGCGAATGACCACCACGCGATGGTCACGCACCCATGCGTGGATCCGCTCATCGCGGAGGTCTTCCCATCGTGTCCCTGGAGCCACGCGCACCTCGAGGCCGAAGGGCACGAGCGGCCGCTCGCCGATCGATTCGCGATCGCGAACGAGTCCGGTCACGATGGCACCTGCATGTGACTGGGCCGACCGCGCTCGCTCACGACCGTCGCGCCGAGCGCCTCCGCGTCTTTTCGACGCATCAGGCGCGGCGCCCCGTTCACGAGCACCGCGACGCTGTGCCAGGGCGTGAGCCATGCGTCGTCGCTGGAGACGAGGGCGATTCCAATCTTCGGTGAAATGTCGGGCTGCGGATGGATGGAAAGCCGGAGCGCGTCCGGAAACGTCGCTGCCACGAGGCGGCTCCAGGCGTCGCTCCGCCGCACGACCTCGTAGGCGCGCGCGCGCGTGACCTTGCGGGCTTGCGACCGCGTGAGCTCGGGGCTCCGCACGACCTCGTCCTCGAACAGGAAGCGGTGAATGCCATCGAGCTGCGCGCGATCTGCTGGATACCGCGTGGCGCGGGCGCGTATCTCCTCGATGCACAGACCGTGGGCCCCGAGTAGCGCGCGGCGTCCGTCCGCTGGGGGCAGCGCGCCGTACGCGTCCTCGAGCGAGAAGAGGCGGAGATGAAGGAGACGACGCGCGCTGATCATCTCCGCGAGCGCGCGACGGTAGGAAGTGACGTCGTGGTCCGGCACGCCGACCACGTCCGCGAAGACGTGGCCGTCAGAGCAGATGAGGACGCGCGCGCCCGGCGGGTACGCGGATGCGATGTCACGCGCGAGCCCTTCCAGCGACTCGAGCCCAAGCGCTTCCGCTGCGTCGGGCAGCCGCCCCAGCACCTTGGCTCGGTTCGGCGCCTTGGCAGGAAACGCCGGTAAAACAAGCTCGATTGGCGCGCCGCGCTCGACGAACGACACGAGACGCGGCAGGTGCAACGCGCGCGCCTCATGGCTGGGCCCGGAGCTCGTCTGGGGGAGCACCCGTCGCCTCGAGAAGATGCAATCGAGGATCGCAGCAGCCGTGTCTGCAAGTCCGGACGCCAGCATCACCCGAGCCAGCTGGCCAGGAAATCTGGGTGGACCTGCAGGTTGCAGAGCGCGAGGAACGTGGCGGTCACCGCGACGAACGCAGCGATCCTCGTGTTCAACTTCGACTCGGACCCCTCTTCGACCGCCTCACCCACGGCGTCTGCGAGCTCGCTCATGGGCGCATCATACGTCCCCTGCGTGGCTCAGCGTTTCTTCTTCGCGGGCGCTTTCTTTGCGGGCGCTTTCTTCGTGGGCGCTTTCTTCGCAGGAGCCTTCTTCGCCGCCTTCGCGAGGTGCTCCGAGAGCCAGGTTGCAGGATGGTCGTCGAAGCCGTCGCCGCCATTCGGCTCGAGCGCGTCCTCGTCCTCCGAGCGCACTAGCGCATCGCTCTGGAGGACCGCGAGAAGGCTCTCGAGGAAGCCGCCGAAGCTCGAGCCGACAACGTCAAAGTCACACTCGGTGGTGAGCGCGATGACCTGACCCGACGCGCCCTGCGGCGCCGGCACGAGATCGAGATACGCCTTGTCGCCATCCCAGTACTCGGTGCCCGCGATGGGGATGCGCTTCGAGTGGTAGACGTAGTTCATGACGCGATGACCGCACTGGTGGCGATTCGCGATCTTCGGGTCCGTGTTGTACTCCTTCGCGAGCTCCGCTTCTTCCTTCCACTGCGCGACCATCGACTTCAGCGGGACCAGGTGGTTGCAGCCAGGAGCCCACTCCGTGCTGGGGTTCTTTCCTTGCCCGTCGTGGACCGCGAGCGAGGCGCGGAAGTCCGGAGGAAACGTGATGCCCATGGCCTTCTCCGCGGCGGCGATCTCGCCTTCCTTCGCCCCCGGACGAAGGCCGAGCTTCAGCTTGTACTTCTTCGCGTAGACGTCCTCGATGGCCTTCCAGAGTTCCTTCATTCCGTGAGCGTATGGAAAACCTCACGCCCGTGCCTGAAGAATTCATGAGGGGCGTAGCGCCTGACTCAGTGCATCTCGTCCAGGAGCATTCTCGCGTTCTCGCGCTTGATCGATCGGAGGAGGGCGAACGCGCGGTGGCCGCGAGCAAGAGCCGAAGAACGAGCGGTGCCGCACGATCCGCTCACTTCGCGCCGTCGCGGACCTCGGCGAGCGCGTCGAGCCCGGGGTCTGCGTCACGCCACAGGTCGAGGAGCGCGGCATAGCGCAGGTGCGCGAGCGCAACGTCGCCGCTTGCCTTCGCCGCGCGCGCCGAGCCCAGGAGCGCGAGCGCGCGGTTGGGCCGTTGCTCCAGGTTGCGCTCGAAGATCGGGAGCGCCTCCTTCGACTTGCCGGCCGCGAGCAGCAGGTTCCCGAGCAGCTCGCGCGGCGGCTCGCCGAAAGGAGGTCCCGCGATCGGGCGTTCATCCTCCGATGCGACGAATCGTTCCAGTGCAGTCGTCATGTTCTTCTGGTCGGCCGGGGAGGGCTTGGTGCCAGCGCGCGCGCGGACGAGGAGCGCTTCCTCCTTCATGTCCCAGCGCTTCGTGGAGCTCGGCGGCAACATCTTCGACCAGAGCTGCATCTGCGCGCGCACCGCCCGCATGTCAGCGACGCGCGCCTCCGCGGTCTTCCGATCGCCCACGCGGATCGCCGCCTCGGCACGTAGCGCCTGCGCGTTCATGCGACCGAACAGCGCATAAGGCATGCGCACCTCTCCGCCCGCGGACGGCGCATGCGCCGCGCATGCAACGGGCCCACCCGTACCGCCCTCGTCCGGCACCGGCGTGAACACTGGCGCAACGAGCGCCTCCACCTCCGCCCATCGCCCCGTCACGACGGCGTAGTGGGCGACCATGTCGATGTAGGCGCCGCGTATCTCGGCCGTGTCGTCCTTCATCGCCAGGATGACAGTGCGCACGTCGTCCACGAGCTTTTGCGCACGCGCGTGATGCCCGAGCTCCAGGTTCGCGGCCACCAGCCATGAGTAGGAGTGCCAGTCGTACTTGTTCGCGGTATGCCCGCGCGATTTCTCCCAGGCGACCGACGACGCATACGCACGCTCGTTCGACGGAACAACGTCGCGCCACATCCCGAGATGCACGAACGTGTGAGACGGCATGTGCTGCGCGTGGCCGCCGGCCGGCGCGATCCGCGCATAGGTGCGCGCCGCTTCCAGCGCCAGGATCGCGTGGTCGCGGCTGTCGAACGCGTGGATCGTGTAGTGCGCTGCGCCCGGATGGTTCGGGTGGCGATGCAAGACGTCCAGCGCAATGTTGCCGGACTCCATCTGCTCACGCACGTGCGCAAGGTCGTACCCGTAGACGGAGAGGATCGCGAGCGCGTGCTGGAGCGCGACCTCGTCGTCATCTGTGTATTCTGCATGCATCTTCGTGGCGGCCGCGAGCCATGCTGCGTACGCCTGCTTGCCGTCATCCTTCGCGAAGAGCTCGCGGGCCGTCGCGATGTACGCGCGCTCTTTCGGCGTGAGCGCCTCCTCGTGCGTGATCTTCGCGAGCGCGGCGCGGGCCTTCGGAAGGTTGCGCTCGTGCCAGACCGGGTGATCGAACGACATCGCGTCGCCCCACGCCGCCATGGCGCACGACGGGTCGGCCGCCAGCGCTGCGACGAAGCTCTCGTGCGCCTCGTCGTAGAGGAACGAGTGCAGCGCAAGGACACCATCACGAAAGAGGCGCTGACACTCCGGCGATCCGGTGATCGGGAACGAGAGCTCGCCGAGCTGCGTCTTCGACAAGGCCCCATCACCCTTCGGGGAGCCGCTGTTCTCGGACGCGCCAGGTGTGGATGAAGCGACCGGCGGCGGCAATGCGGCAGTCGGTGGTGCGGACGGTGCAACCGGCGGCGTCGGCGGTTCGCCACCGCACGCAACAGAGCCAGCAAGCATGAGAGCGCACGCAATGCGGTACCGATTCATGTCGTGAGCCTAGCAGTGAGTATCAGGTCTCCACACGCGTGAAGCGCGGAGTCGCCACACGAGGTATCATGAACCGGTGAGCTTGCCCTTCGCAGTACGGAGCCTGACGCCGCGACCTCGCACATGGGTCGTCGCGTCGATCCCTGTGATACTCGGGATCGCGGCTTCGTGCGACGCGGCGTACTCCGTCTCCCCGTCTCCATCGTCGGACGCGGGCGTAGTGGCCGACTCCGGCGACGGTGATGGTGGAACCAGCAGCGACGATGCGGGCATCGGCGTGGACGCATCCACAGATGCACCCGTGGATGCGCCCGCCACCGGCTGCACCTCCGCGCAGCCCGGGCTGGTTGCGTACTACCCATTCGACGACGACGCGGGCAACATCGGGCGCGATTGTTCCGGCTACGGGCGAGACGGCGTCATCACGAACGGAGCGTGGGGCGCGGGGAAGCACGGAAACGCGCTCGTGCTCGGCGGCAGCGGTTGCATGGATCTCGGAGCCGATGCGGGCTTCATCCAGAGTGGGCCGTTCACGATCGCAATGTGGGTGAACCTCACGACGCTCGGCCTTTCGTACTACGTGGCGAAGACCTCGATGCCCCCGCTGGCCGTCGGCTGGCACTTCGGGACCAACGCCGCGTCCATGAGCGCGAGCGTGAAGTTCGGGACCCCCGGCGGTCCCGTGCAGACGAACGCGGCCGGGGCTCTGCCAACGTCGACGTGGGCTCACGTCGCCCTGGTGTTCGACCCGTCGAAGCGGGCCGAGCTGTGGGTAGGCGGTCTGCTCGCCTCCGGTCTGATGCCACCGCCCACCGCCATTGCGGACGACCCATCTGCGCACCTGCGAGTCGGCTGTGGCGAGGGCATCGATTACGTGGTGGGCGCGCTCGACGACGTGCGATTCTACAACCGCGCGCTGTCAGCCGCAGAACTCGCCGTGCTCGCGCAGTGACGTCGCGATGGCGCGGCTCAGCTCAGGTCGCCCCAGTCACGCTGGATGTGCCATGCGCCAGGCTTGAAGGCCCACGTGATGATCTCCGCGGGATCAAACGCCTCGGGGAGCACCGTGATCGAGATGATCTCGTCCGCGGAGAGCACCACGTTGAAGGGCTTCCGCTTCCCTTCCAGGTCCCAGAGCTGGTAGCGCGGATCCTGGTCGAGGCCGCCGCGAAGCGGGCCATAGTCGAGCGGAGCGCAGATGCGCGTCTTCTCGCGGCCCTCCTTCTTGCTGTTGAACGTGACCGAGAGCCGGTGCTTTCCGGCGATCGCGTCGAGGAACACCTGATGGGCCGCGTGCATGCAGGCATGCCCTACTACGAATCCTCAACGATGTGACGCCGCGGCGAAAGGAGTGGCCTGAAAGGGCCGGGCTCGATATCAAGGAGGGGTACGATCGCTGGAGGGGGTGAGCCAGGTGAGCCAGACGAGAAAGATCCCGGTGGGCCGGCTTCGCGACACCGTGCGCGCCATCGCGGTCGTGATGGGCGTCTCCGTGCCAAGCATGGTCGTTTACAGCCAGATCGCAGGCTGTTCGAGCTCCTCCAACGGCGGCGCCACACTCGTGCCTCCCGGCGGCACGCTCGGCGCGCTGGTGACCATCCACGTCCAGGGCGGTGGCCGCGTCTATGCGGAGCCCGGTGGTGTGGACTGCCCCGGCTCCTGCGCGCACTCTTTCATCTTCGACCCCGGCACCGACGGCGCGAGCAACGGCATCAAGCTCACCGCAGAGGGCAGCAGCACGTGGGCGTTCGCGGGCTACACCTTCAACACGGTCGCTGTGGCGAGCCGCGGCGAAGGGCCCTCGGAATGCCAGCCCATCTCACGACAGACAAGCGACGCGCCCTCAGGTGTGGATACAAAGTCGCCCACCCTCACGCTGACGCCATCGGAGGTCTCCGGCACGAGCCAGGCAGAGGCAGGAGCCTTCTGCTCCTCGTACACGAAGGTCCCCGCCGCGTATGACATCACCGCGAAGTTCGTCTCCACGTCGCTCGTCGAGGGCGGCGTGGACGGCGGCGACGGCGGTCTCGTCGACATGATCTACGATCGCCCCACCACCAACGCGATCGGCCGGCGCATCTTCCTGACCAGCAGCAACCAGCTCCTCTGGCAAACGGACGACGGCGCGCAGTCCACGATCTCCTACGGCGCTGCCAGCGGCTTCTCGCACGGCATCGTCACCACCACGTCGCTCATCCAGAAATTCTGGGGCACCTCCACGGGCGCGGCGTACCAGACAAGCGGCACGCTGTACGGCATCTTCTCGCCCTACACCTCCACCGTATTCTTCACCGGCGCGCCCACATGCTCCGGACTTGCGGCGGACAGCAGCTATGCATACTGCATGGGCAACGACGGGACGTTCACGCGCTGGAGCCGCTTTTCACCGTCGATCGCGCTCCCGCTGGACACCAGCATCTTCAACGTCACCGGGCTCGACGACGACACCGGGCAGACGTTCTCCGTCTACTCCGACAGCAGCGGCAACGTCTCTCGCGTGAGCAACACCGGCTACGACGGCGGCACACCCATGGCGGACGCCGGCCTCATCCAGGTTGCCACCGGGCAGTCCTCGCCGCGCGAGGTCCACGTTGCAAACGGGACCGTCTACTACATCAACAACAACAGCCAGCTCGTGAGCGCCACGGCCTCGGGCGGCGGCATCGTCACCTCCATCGGCACGTCGCACTTCGGCATGACGTCGTTCGCGGTGGACCCGTTCGGGTCGTTCATCATTGCTGCCATCGTCCCCTCGCAGGGGGTGGGCCAATCATCCATCATCATGACGGCACTGCCGTCCGGCGTGACGACCACCACGATCCGCGCCGGCCTCACGGGCGTCGGCGGCGTGGCGACCGACGGCAACTACGTCTACTGGACCGACATCACCGGTCGCGCCTTCAAGGCCCTGGCGCAGTAGCGGCTCCTACTGTGAGCTCCTACTGCGAGGTCCTGCTGAGCTCCTACTGAGTGCTGGTGGGGACGTCGCGGCAGACGACGTGCGCGTGCGTCCCGAAGTTCACGCTCGCGTCCGAGCCGCCCGAGAAGTAGAGCGCGCACTCCTTGTCGTTCTCGCAGCCGGTGTACTGGCAGTAGCCGCTGAGGCACGAGTAGAACGAGTAGTTCATGGGCGAGCCGCACTCGAGATCCGTCTGGCAAGGCACGACGCACGTGCCATCCGTCCGGCATGTGGCCTGGACGTTGTGCGTGGCAGCGACGCACTCGCGATCGGTCTGGCAGGTACCCGAGACGCACCTGGTGCTGACGCAGCGGTTGAACGACGGACAGTCGCCGTCGGTCTGACAGGGCGGCTGGCAGCTGCCATTGTCGCAGTAGTCGCCATTGGGGCACTGCGCATCATCTGTACACTGCACGCATTTTCCGCCGGAGCATTTGAGCGAGCCGTTCGGTGATCCGTTGTTGCAGTCCGGGTCGGTGTTGCAGTGTGTCTGGCAGTGACCGTTCTCGCACGTGAGCTTGGTCGTGTCGCACTTGCAGTACTGGTTGTACTGCTGACAGGCGAAGGTGCCCAGGCCGCCGTCACCGCACTGCGCCTTGTACATGTCGCACGTGGCCTGCGGGTAGATCGAGTTGCAGCAGTCGTCCGCGACGGCGCACTGGATGATGTCGCACTTCTTGGCCGTCTTCGCGATGTTGAACTCGCCCGTGACGCACACGCCGCCGCTGCCGGTGGGCGTGGGAATACAGGACAAGCCGCCCCCGCAGTCGTTGGTCGTCTGGCAGGCCTCTCCCTTCCGCGAGGCCCGCGAGGGCTGGGACTGCGTCGTGCTGTTGCCACACGCCGCGATGACGCACAGCGTGCCCGTCGTCAGCGCGACGACACCCACCACCATCCCGAACATCCCCTGCTTCATCGGTACCCCCACCGCAAAGATTCTGCGGCTGAGGCTACCAGGAACCTGCGCCTATGTCTGTTCGTTCATGGGTCGCATGATGACGTTCACGATGCGCGAGCGGCTGCGCGGGAGGACGGAGAGCAGCACCGCCTCGGCCACGTCGTCGGCCGTGGAGAAGCCCTTCATGTTCGCGCCGTCCGGCGTGCGGCCATCGCCCAGTGCGAAGTGCGTCTCGACGCCGCCCGGGCACACCAGGCTCACCTTGATGTTCTTCTCGTAGAACTCGCGGTCGAGCGACTGTGACAGCGCGACCTGCGCGGACTTCGACATGCAGTAGATGCCCTCGTTCGGGTAGCCCTGAAGGCCGGCGACGCTCGAGAGGTTCACGATGTTTCCGCCGCCCTGCTTGAGCATGTGGGGGATGACCTCCTTGCAGAAGAGCCAGGTCGATTTCGCGTTCGTGTCCATGATGTGGTCGTAGTCGTCCTCGGTCCACTCGAGGAACGGCCTGTAGCCGCCGATGCCCGCGTTGTTCACGAGGATGTCGATGCGGCCGAAGTCGCTGATGGTCTGCTTCACGCACGCGCCGACCTCCGCGGACTTCGTGACGTCGCAGGCGAAGGTATGCGCCTTGATGCCAAGCGCCGTGAGCTCCTTCTCGAGCGCCTCCAGATCGTCGTGCGTCCGGGCCGTTCCGCAGATCGAGGCGCCTTCGCGGGCGAGGGCGAGGCAGCTCGCGCGACCGATCCCGCGGCTGGCTCCGGTGACGAGAGCGACTTTGTCCTTGAGACGCATGATCTTCTCCTTCGCGATGAGAGCTTCGGAGGCAGCAGCCTAGCCGATCACGAGGCGCGTGAGGGGGGCCGACGTGCGCGATCGATCGCCACCGCCACGAAGATGATCCCGCCAGTGACGATCTCCTGCACCCAGCTCGGCATGCCCATGTGGACTGCGCCTGTCCGGATCACGGTCATGAGCAACGCGCCCAGGACCGAGCCGACGATGCTCCCCTCCCCGCCGGAGAGCGGTGCGCCGCCGATGACCACCGCCGCGATCACCTCGAGCTCGAGCCCGAACGAGTCGGTCGGATCACCTACGGTCAGCGTCGAGAACTCCATGAGGCCCGCGACGCCGGCGAGCATGGAGGACAGGGCGTACACGAGGATCTTCACGCGTGCAGCGTTGATGCCGCAGAGCTTGGCCGCGGCCTCGTTCGAGCCCACCGCGAGCACGTGACGCCCGAAGCGCGTGTAGTCGAGAAGTGCAGCTGTCGCGAGCGCGAGGCCGAGCGCGATCCAGATGCCCGGCGATGCGAGGCTGGCGTCGAGCAGCCGATCGAGGCCGTGTGGATCGCAGTCGATCTTCTGCTCGGAGGCAAGGCCCTTCGCGACGCCCCGCAGCGCCGTCATGGCCCCGAGGGTCACGACGAACGGCATCATCCGCAGGCGCCCCACGAAGAAGCCGATCAGCGCTCCCACGCCCGCCGCCACCGCCACCCCGCACAGGATCGCGAACGCGGGGCTCGAGCCGCTCTTGAGGAGCTTCGCGATGATCACCGTCGTGAGCGCGACGAGCGAGCCAGTCGAGAGGTCAATGCCACCGGTCACGATCACCAGCGTCATGCCCAGCGCGCAGATCGCGACCACGACCGTCTGCCGCCCCATCATCGGCAGGTTCTGGGCGCGCAGGAACGAGTGCTCTGGCGTGATGATCGCGAAGACCGCGTAGACCACGAGCAACGCGACGAGCGGTCCGAGCCACGCCGGCCGACGCATGGAACGGATCGCGTCGAGGGTACCCGTGATGCCGCTCACGACGCTGCCTCCAGGAGGAGCTTCTGCTCGGTCCATTCGGAGACCGGGCACGAGGGCAACAGGACGCCACGGCGGAGGACGGCAATGCGGTCACAGGTCGCGACGAGCTCCTCGAGCTGACTCGACACGAGCACGACGCCCTTGCCGCGCCGGGCGAGCGTGCGGAGGAGCTCGAGCACCTGGGCCTTGCTCGCGACGTCGATGCCTCGCGTGGGCTCGTCTACCAGCAGCACGTCGTAGTCCTCACGCAACAAGCGTGCAATCTGCACCTTTTGCTGGTTGCCGCCCGAGAGATCGCCGGTGCGCTGCGCGGGCCCGCTCGCGCGGATCGAGAGCTCGGCGATCCACCTCGCGCCCTCGGCGTGGACGCGTGCAGGCTGGACCATGAACGGGCCGCGCGCGGAGAGCTCGATGTTGTCGGCGACGGAGCGTCCGAGCATGAGGCCCTCGCCGCCGCGGTCCTCGCTGAGGAGTCCGATGCCACGCGGCGCGGTGAGCACGACCTTCCCGCTGCTCGCCGGGTCGAGGCCGAGGATCGTGCGCAGCAGCTCGGTTCGGCCGGAGCCCACGAGGCCCGCGATGCCGAGGATCTCGCCGCGACGGAGGACGAACGAGGCCTCGCGAGGCTTTGTCTTGCCCGCGACGGCGCGGAGCTCGAGGAGCGGCTCGCGCTCCTTCATGTCGGCCGCATCGACACCGCGATAGCCGGGCGCGCGTTCGGCGTCTGCCCCGCCGCGGTCCGTCTCGAGCTCTCGGCCGAGCATTGCGTGGACGATCTTCTCCGGCGCTGTCGTCTTCGCGTCGCCCGAGCCGCAGACCTTTCCGTCGCGGAGGACCGTGTAACCATCGGCATGTTCGCGCACGTCGGAGAGAAAATGCGTGACGAGCACGATCGCGAGCCCCGCGTCGGCGAGCGCGCGCACCCGCAAGAAAAGCCTGTCCGCATCGCTCTTGCCGAGGCTCGCGGTGGGCTCGTCGAGCACGAGGACCTTCGCCCGCACGCCCGCAGCAAGGGTCCCGAGCCCGCCCTGCGCCAGCGCGCGTGCGATCTCCACGAGCTGCTGATCGGCGACGGAGAGCTCGCGCACACGTGCCCCGAGCGGGATGCGTCCGTCGCCCGCGACGAGCCCGAGCGCCCGTGCCGCGATCGCTCGGGCCTCGCCGCGTCGGAGCACTCCCTGGGAGCTGGGCTCGATCCCGAGCACGATGTTCTCGACCACGTCGAGCGCGGGGCACAGCGTGCGCTCCTGGGGGACCATCACGACGCCGCGCTGGCGCGCATCGGCGGGACCGCGCGGCGCATAGGGACCGTCGGCGAGCGAGATCACGCCGCGGTCCGCGCGCTCGAGCCCAAGGAGGATGCGCATGAGCGTGCTCTTGCCGGCACCGTTCTGACCGAGCACGGCGTGGACCTCTCCGCGGCGCACCTGGAGATCGATCCCGCGCAGCACGGCCACAGGGCCGAACGATTTCTCGATGCCAAGGACGGAGAGCGCGGACGTCACTCCCCTAGCCACTTCTTGAGGTCGGGCGCGATGACCTCCTTGACCGCCGGGTCTTCCAGGTTGTCCTTGGTGACGAGGCGTGCGCCCGTGTCGATGCGACGCTCGACCTTCTTGCCGCGAAGGTGCTCGGTCATGGTCTTGACCGCGAGGTAGCCCATGTTGAAGGGGTTTTGCACGACGAGCCCGTCGATGTCGCCGTCCTTCAATGCGGAGACCAGCTTCTCGGAGGCGTCGAAGCCGACGAACTTGGTCTTCTTCGCGAGGTTTCCTTTGCGGAGTGCGAGCAGCATCCCGAATGTGGTCGACTCGTTCGGCGTGAAGATGCCGTTGACGCCTCCGGTGTCGGCCTTCTGCGCGACGAGTAGCCCTTCGCCCTTCGCGAACGCGCTCTCGGTGGTGGCGCCGCCGTACTGGTTGTCGCTCACGACCGTGAGAGTGGGCTTTGCGTGGACCGCGTCGAGGAAGCCTTTTTCGCGGTTCGCGGTGCTCGCCGACCCAACCTGGTAGCGGAGCATCATGACGTTGCCCTTGTCACCCAGGAGCTTTGCGATGTGGTCGCCGGCCAGCTTGCCCGCCGCGACGTTGTCGGTCGCGACGAAGCTCACGTGATCGTCGCCCTGGAGATCGGAGTCGAAGATCACGACGGGGATCTTCGCGGCGGTGGCCTCCTTCACGGGCGCGCGGAGCGCCGTGTCGTTGAGCGGCGCGAGCACGATGCCGCTCACGCCCTGCGCAACGAACGTGCTCACCACGTCGACCTGGGCCTTGAGATCGTCCTCCTTGAGCGGCCCCTTCCACACGATGTCGACGTCGAGCTCCTTCGCGGCCTTCACGGCGCCAGCGTGCACGCTCTTCCAGAACTCGTGCGTCGTGCCCTTGGGGATGACCGCGATCTTGAGGCGCGCAGTGGTCGCCGGCGCTGCGCCACCTTCACCGTCCGCGGTGGGCTTCGGGGCGTCCTTGGGGCACGCCATCAAGAGGAGCGACCCGAGCACCACCAGGAGAGACCACAGGGGCGCGAGAGCGAGCGAGCGCGTCTTCATCGCCAAGGAGACTACCGCGACCCACCCCGATGGGTCACGTTCCGCACACGCCGCACCAACTCCCGGACGCCAGCGAAGCGACGGCGATCGCGACGATCCCGAAGAGGATCGCCGAGAGCGCGATGAGGAGGATGCCAATGGCGAGCACCCCGTCGACGACCAGCAGCGCGAGCTCGCGCAGGCGGCGGTGTCGTGCCTCGTCCCGGAGCGCAAGGTGTGGCGGGACCGCGGCTCCGAGGTAGGGCGGGCGAATGGGCTCCAGATGCATGGACGCGGGACGTTTGGCAACGCCCACTCATGCGACCACTCGCCCTGCGCTCACGACCACTCGCGCGGGAAACGCGCAGCGATCGGGGCTACTGGCAGAACCCGCGCGGCGTGCAGTTGCCGTTCGTCGGCGGGTTGGGACAATCCGTTGGATCGGCCTGCGGGCCGTTCGACCCTGTGTACGCGCACGATTTGGTGCATTGAACCAGGGACCCGATGGAGGCACAGAGATTGTATTCGCCCACGCACGCGGGATCGACCCCGCCTCCTGCCGTCGAGCCGCCTTCTGCGCCTGTGCCGCCGCCCCCACCGCCGCCCGTGTTGATCGGGTTCTTGCACGGCGTGCCAAAGCCGCCAACGCTACCGCCGTCCCCACCCGCGTCGGCCGTGGCGGCTTCGGTACCTGCCCTGGCGCGCGCCCGTCCGTCAGAAACGACGCTTCAGAAACCGACCGTCGCGAGGTTGGAGCCTGGATACAGATTCGCGGCGATCTTCTTGGCCTTGCGGAGGAGCGTGGCGAGACGCTCGCCTGTCGCCTTGTCCAGGCCTCGTTCATCGCCGTAGAACGACGAGTTGTTGACCTGCGCGACGGGCGTCGTGGTGGCGGCGCGAAAGAGGAGCCCGCCGTCACCGTAGTAGAGCCACAGCTGGAACTGAACGACGTTGTCCTGGTCGAGCACGTCGTACCACTCGACGTCGCATTCGGCGAACGCGTCGAGCCCGCCGGTGAAGAGCTCCGCTGGAGCCGTTGTGAGCGCTCGCTGCTGCGTGATGGACTCGTCGTAGACGCCCAGGATGAAGAGGAGCTGCTTTCGGTCGGTCGGTGTGAGCTTCGACTTCGCAAGCCACGTCGCCGATTCGTCGATGGCGAACGTTCGCCGGTTCGCGAAGCGCAGGCTCGTCACCGTCTTCAGCAGCTTCGTGGTGTGCGCGAGCGCGGCGTTCACGGTTTGGTCCACCGAGGCGCGCGGCCTCTCCACGACGGCGCGACTGCACGCAGCGCCTTCACGCGATCCTTGGCGTGCTCGATGTCAGCGGTGTGTGCGGCGACGGGCTCGATGTCCGCGCGGATCGCGTCCCAGACCGCATCGCACGCCAGATCCACCGGGTCCACGCCGGCGGGCGCGCGGACGCGCCCTGCATGTGCCCACACGGCGGGAATGGATGCCGACAACTTCGCGCAGACGAGCGCGACCTTCACAGCGTCCTTGCGATCATCGCTCGTCGCCGCTTCGAGCGCCGTCACCAGCGTCGAGGTCGCGTAGTTCATGCATATACCGAGCGGCTCGTCCGTCTTCGCCAGCTTGTTGCATGCGGACGCCCCCAGATCGGAGAGCGCGCCCGCTCGCTTGCGGAGCACGCCCACCGCGACCGGCTCGCCGAACGCCGCGTCCACCAGGAACAGAAGCTCCTTCGCGAACACCTTCGTTGCGCTGCTCGGAAGCCACGGCTCCATGCGAATCGCACATCGCGCGGAGAAGAGCATCACACCCGAACGCGAGAGCGCTCGTAGCTCGCCAGGCTTGACCGCCCACTGCCGCAGACTCATGGCGCTACGGCTTAGCGCGACCGCGGCGCCGAAGCGAGAGCACAGCGACGGCCGCAAGAAGCCACGTCCCGGCGCCCAGACCGTCTTCGCCTCTGGCCGCTGTGAGCGCGCAGCCGCCGCTGGTCGTGCTTGTCGGCGCTGCGACGACGTCGCTTGCGTCCGGCGCGTCGCCTGCGTCGGCGCTACTGGGGTTTGCGGCGGCAAGGGCCTTTGCGAAGAGATCCGCATGCGCGGCCACCGTGGTGAACACGTCGGGGCCATTCGCGCAGTCCGACGTGCGCGAGACGATCGCGACGACCTCGCCCCCGCTCGAGATGGCCGCGCCGCCGCTGTCCCCATGGCAGAACACGGGCGTGGTGGCGAGCTCGCCCGCGGAGACCACCGTGTCCGCGCCGCCATCCATCAGCTCGACGGGCCCTAGGCTCGTGACGGCAACGCCCGCGCGCTCTTGCCGGGTGTCCGGAAAATCTCCCTGCGCGTCGACCTCACCAGTGCCGATCACGGTCAGCAGGTCTCCCACCGACGGCGCCGTCTTGCCCACGACGGCCGGTGTGACGTCAGTGATCGGCTTGTTCAGGACGACGAACGCGATGTCTTCAGCGCACAGCGTGTTTCCTTCGGGCGCGACGATCTGCGTGCCGTGCACGCCGACGAACTTCTTCTGCAGATAGGCGTCACGCGTGAAGGTGAGATGCTCCGGGGGGAAATCAGAATGGAAGTGAATGGGCTGGGGACCGCTGGCCCTGCAGCTGGACGTGCCGGCCAGGTTGGCGACGCAGTGCCGCGCCGTCATCACCAGGTTGGGCGCGACGAGGATCGCGTTGCACTCGAGGCCGTTCGTCTCCACCGCGTTCACGATCACGATCACGTAGTCGTGGGACGCGGGCGAGGCCCCACCATCGAAGATGAGCGGATGCACGCTCGCGGTTCCCATCGCGCGCGTGCCGACGGGCTGCGTGCGATCCGAGCACGCGGTCGTGAGAAGAAGAAGCGTCCCGAGAGCAGGCAGCAAGCTGCGCAATGTGAGCATGGGGTCGAGTGAGGAAAGCACGACGCGTGCCTACAATCGTCCTCGAATCTCTGCGAAATTCGAGCGTGCACCATCGCGGCCGTCAGCAATCGCACGTCGCGGTCACTCCGCTAGCTTTTCTCCGCACGTGACGCACGTGCTCACGTAGCACCGCCGGAACGCCAGCACGCGGCGTGTCGCGCGCTGCGTAGCATCGAACATCTGGTCCTGGTCCCCCGCGTGCGCGACGACGATCGGTGGTCGCGGCCACGGCGGTGCGTCGCCCTCCCAGCCCAGGAGGAGCGCATCGTGTCCGCGCGGACACTTCGTCACGGCTGCCACGAAGTACGCGGGAAACGCGGCAAGATCGAACGGCAGCTTCTTCGTCAGCTGCGTGCGCGTCACCTTCTCCGCGCGCTCTTCGCGCCGCGCGAGCCCACGGCGGCCTGGATGGTCCGCGCAGAACCATGGCAGGAACTTGTCACGAACAGGCGAGAGCTCGCGGCCCATGGTCGCGCACGTCGCTGCGGCGTCCACCTCTATCCACGGCATGCCCAGCTCGAACGCCTTCACCTCGTCCACGGCATGCGTGTGCCGGATCTCGACCGCAGCGATGGGAAGCCCGCCTGGCCCCAGGAAGGCCACATCCACGACATGCCCCGTCTTCAGGCGATGCTCCGCGACGGCGCCGAGCACCTTCTTCGGTACGGCCTGACGCGTTCGTGCATCGCACCCTGACTCCGCGCACCCACGCGAGATGACCGGCGGCGAGCCTCCCGCACGCCACTCTGCAATCGCTTGCACGACGAGCTCCTTCGCGCCGGTGTGGAGCGCGGTCTCCTCGCTGCACACGGCAGTCGCATGATGGAAGTGTCGCCTCTTCTTCTGTCCAGCGTGCAGGTCCACCGCCGTGCCGCATGCGGGACACGTGTATTTTCTCCCCTTCTGCGCGTCCTCGGGCGGGAGGAGCTTGCCATGCGAGTCGCGCGCCACGGGAACCCGGAAGCCAGTCACGGCGTCGAGCATACGGGATGCGCAAGAGGAACGGCGACAGGCGTGTCAGGGCCTTCATGATGCGGCGACGCCCGGGCCCGACAAAAGGGCGTGCACTCGAGCTGGAACGTTGGTTGCTTCCGTGAGACCCATGCGCACACACTGGTTGTCCGTGACGATTGCGTCGGCGGTTGCGACGGCCCTGGCAGGCCAGGGGTGTTCGGTCGCATCGAAGACCTGGCGCGCGAGCTCGCATTTCATGGCGCCCCGCCCGAGCTCATCGACGCATGCCGTCGCGCGGCTGCCGAAGAGGAGCGTCACGCGGCCAACGTGGGCGGGCTCGCGCGACGCTTCGGTGGCATCGTCACCGCGCCATGCGTGGCGCCTCGCACGGCGAAGCGCTCCGTCGAAGAGCTCGCGCTCGAGAACGCGGTGGAAGGTCAAGTGAGGGAGCTCTTCGGCGCGGCGCAGGCAATGTTTCGGGCCGCACGCTCCACCGATGAAGGCGTGCGCGCCGTCCAGCGTGAGCTCGCGCGAGAAGAGTGCGGCCACGCAGAGCTCAGCGCGCGGATCGGTGGATTCCTGTTGGCGAAGTTCGACGCGGAGGCGCGGGGACGCGTGACGGCAGCTGTCGCTCGTGCGCGTCGTGAGCTTCGCCAGGAGCTCGCGCGCTCGTCGTCGAGCCCTGCGCTGATGAGCGTCGCCGGGGTCCCATCGCGATCAGAGGCCCTCGCCATGTTCGACGCGCTCTCCGCCAGCGGCGCGTTCGAAGCCGCAGCGTAGGGGCTCGCACGGGGGTCGTCAGCGCTTGCCCTTGTCGTCGGGCTGGGCGACCAGCCCACCCAGCGCGATGCCGGCGGCGGCGCCCTGTGGGTGGGCGAAGGGCGCGGGGTGCTCCCAGATCATCTCGCCTTTACCATCGCGGCATACGAGCTTGTCACCGCTCCACACGCCGCTCTCGACCCCCATCTTCCATCGCAGCTTGCCGTCGCTGCCGACCGCGGCGGCCGCGGGGACCGCCGCCACGTAGAAGCAGTCGCCGTCGAAGATGGCGGTGTCGGGGGAGAACGGCAGATCGATGTGCGCCGTGATCTTGCCCGTGGCCGGATCCAGAAGAGAGACCCGCGCGTCGGCGAGCACGAAGAGCCCATGCGTGGTGACGAAGAACCGCCCGGGTGCGCTCGACGCCGAGTGGACGTCACTCACGATGGTCTCCCAGAGGAGGTCACCGCTCTTCGGGTCGAGGGCGCGCACGTGGGGGAGCTGCATGAGAAGCAACGGCGAACTCGGGTCCATCCTCTCATCCTAGAAGATCGCCAGCTGTCAGGTCCCGTGAAAGCTTACTGAAGCTACATGTAGCTGAATTGATTCGTGACTGTTCTGACACGCTTTTCAAGCCAAGCCTTGCCGTCACCATGAACTGCCGGAAAAAAACCACGAAGAGCCGACGTCCTGTTCTGGCGGGACGCCAACACGGGTCTGTATGAGGAGAACTTCATCGTAACTTCACCTTTGAAGCGCCAACCCGGCGTATCGATACTGGAACGTGCTCGAGCGCCTCATTGAACTCGCCGTCAGTCGCCGTATCGCGACGCTTGCGCTCACGATGGCGTTCGTCGTCTTCGGACTGCTGACGTTCACGAAGCTGAAGATCGAGGCGTTCCCCGACGTCACCAACGTCCAGGTCATGGTCATCACGCTCTTCCCCGGCCAGGCGGCGGAGGAAGTCGAGAAGCAGGTCACCATTCCGGTCGAGCGCGCGCTCGTCGGCGTCCCCAACGCGCTCGTCCAGCGCTCGATCACGTCATTCGGTCTGTCGCAGGTCGTCGTGACGTTCGAAGACGGCGTCGACATCTACTTCGCCCGCCAGCAGATCGCCGAACGGCTCCGCGACGCCGACGTCCCGGACGGCGTGACGCCCACGCTTGGCCCGAACGACACCCCGGTCGGCCAGGTCTATCAGTACACACTCGAGAGCGATCACCACTCGCCGAGCGAGATCCGCAGCTGGCAGGACTGGGTCGTCTCGAAGCAGCTGAAGGCGGTCCCGGGCGTCGCAGACGTGGTGAGCTTCGGTGGCTTCCAGAAGGAGTACCACGTACTTGCCGACCCCTCGCGCCTCCGCGCGCAGTCGCTCGCGCTGAAGGACCTGATCGAGGCGGTCTCCAACTCCAACGGCGCCACCTCCGGCGGTTACCTCCCCTTCGGCGAGAGCGAGTTCGTGATCCGTGCGCGTGGATACCTGAAGTCGAAGGAGGACATCGAGAACACGGTCATCACGGTCCAGAACGGCACGCCGGTCCTCGTGCGCAGCGTTGCGCGCGTGGTCGAGGGCTACACGCCCAGGCGTGGTGCCGTGGCCCGCGGCGCATCCACGGACTCGATCGAGGGGACCGTCCTGCTCCGCCGCGGTGAGAACCCGAAGGACGTGCTCGACGCGCTCCACACCCACATCGATCGCATCAACAAGGACGTATTGCCGAAGGGCATGGTGATCTCGCCCTTCTACGATCGCACACGCCTGGTCGACACCACGCTCACGACCGTCTCGCACAACATGCTCGAGGGCGCCGCGCTCGTTGCGTTCATCCTGTGGCTGTTCCTGCGCGCGCTTCGTGGGTCCGTGATCGTCGCCATCACCATGCCTCTCGCGTTGCTCACCGCATTCGTGGGTCTCTACTACGCAGGCGTCCCCGCGAACTTGCTCTCCATGGGGACGATCGACTTCGGCATCCTGCTCGACGGCGCCGTCATCCTGGTCGAGAACACGTACCGCCACCTCGCGGAGAGCAAACCCTCGCCAGAGGATGTGCCGAAGGTCGTCGCACACTCCGTGAAGGAGGTGCTGCGGCCCATCCTGTTCTCGATGTCGATCATCGTCGCCGCCATGATGCCGATCTTCACGCTCGAGCGCGTGGAGGGCCGTATCTTCCGTCCCGTCGCGCTGACCTATGCGTTCGCGCTGGGTGGTGCGCTCCTCTTCACGCTCACCGCAGTGCCCGCGCTGACCACGGTGCTGCTTCGCAATCAGAAGGTGAAGGAGGTCGAGCCGGAGTTCCTGGTGTGGCTGAAGGCGCGTTACCTGACTGCGCTTCGGCTGGCGCTCAAGTTCCCGATCACCACGCGCATCGCTGGCTTCGCGATCCTGTTCTTCGCTTTGTCACTCATCCCGCGCCTGGGCACGGAGTTCCTGCCCGAGATGAACGAGGGCGACATTCACATCACAGTCACCATGCCGACCGCGGTGTCCCTCCAGCGCGGCGCCGAGGTGCTGCGCGAGACCCGGCTCACGCTCCTCGAGTTTCCCGAGGTGAAGGACGTGCTCACCGAGCAAGGGCATCCGGAGGACGGCACCGACGACGAAGCGGCGAACCAGAGCGAGACGTTCGTCATCATGAAGCAGGAGAAGGACTGGCACACGGGGCGCTCGAAGGCCCAGATCGTCGACGCGATGCGGACAAAGCTCACGGAGCGTCCCGGGGTTAGCTTCAACTTCAGCCAGCCAATCAAGGATCGCGTGGAGGAGTCCATCTCGGGCATCCGCGGTCAGATCGTCATCAAGATCTACGGCGACGACCTGAAGCTGATGCAGAGCAAGCTCGAGGAGGTTCAGAAGATCGTGCTCGCCACGCAGGGTTCGCGCGACGTCGAGGTGTATCGCGCTGGCCGCGCGCAGCACATCGTCTCCGACATCGATCGCGACGCGACCGCGCGCCTTGGCCTCGAGGTACGCACGGTCGAGGACGTCGTGGAGAGCGCGTTCGGCGGCAAGCTGGCCACCTTCATCTGGGAGGGCGAGCGCCGGGTGGGCGTACGCGTCAAGCTCCCATCACAAGAAGAGGGCGACTACGCCTCCGTGGGCGCGCTCGAGATCCCGGCAGGCGCAGCGCGCGTCCCGCTCTCCAGCATCGCGAAGGTCGGCATCGACGCCGGGCGAACGCAGATCAACCGCGAGCAGGGCGGCCGCTTCCTTGCGCTCAAGACGAACCTCGAAGGCCGCGACATGGGCTCGTTCGTCGACGAGGCGCAGACCCGCGTGAAGAACGAGGTGAAGCTCCCCGACGGCTACTACATGACGTGGGGCGGTGAGTTCGAGAACCAGCGCCGCGCCATGCGCCGTCTCGCGATCATCGTGCCGATCTCGGTGCTCGTGATCTTTGCGCTCCTCTACCTGACGTTCCGCTCCGCGCTCCCGGCCATCGTGGTGCTCCTGGACGTGCCCTTCGCGATGGTGGGCGGTGTCTTCGCTCTCTTCCTCACCCACACGGTGCTCAGCGTGTCTGCGGCGGTCGGGTTCATCACGCTCTTCGGCGTGGCTGTGATGGACGGCGTTCTCCTCATCACGTACGTGCGCCAGGCCCGTGAAAAGCACGGCGGCGACGCAAAACAAGCCATCATCGAGGCGGTCTCCCAGCGCCTCAGGCCGGTGCTCATGACGGCCATGCTTGCGTCACTCGGGTTGTTGCCGGCGGCCACCTCCCACGCGATCGGCTCGGACACGCAGCGTCCTTTCGCCATCGTCATCATTGGAGGGCTGATCTCTTCGACGCTGCTGACGCTCCTCCTGCTCCCCACGCTCTACGAGCTCTTCGACCAATGGTTCGGGACTGGCCGCATCAAGCGCCGCGAGCTGCGCGAGAGCATGCGGGCGCCCCCGCCATGAGACCCACCATGCCCCACTACACACCCATTCGCAGAGATCGGTTCATCACGCGTCTGGCCGCGTTCTCTGCGTCGCTCGTCCTCGCCGTGGCGTTTGCGGCTGCCGACGGGCGCACCGCTGCTGCCGCCGAGGGCGCGACCGGCCCGACGATGAGCATCGATCAGGCCGTGGCCCTCGCGCTGCAGCACAACCGGGACGTCATCGCGACGCGGCTCGACATCGAGGCCGCGCAGATCGATCGTGTGGCGGCAGGTCTGTACCCCAACCCGCTCTTCACCTATACGGCGGGCAACTTCGTCCTGGGCAGTGGCAACTCGCAGGACAAGGGCATAAGCCCTGGCCCCGTCTCGCAGCTCGTGCACACCGTGGGCGTGAGCGAGGTCGTGGACGTGTGGGCCAAGCGCACCGCGCGGATGCGCGCGGCAGACAAGGGGATCGAGCACCGACGTCTGGTCGTGGAGGACGCGTTGCGCGAGATCGTGTACGCGGTCCGTGTCGCGTTCGCCGACCTCACCCGGGAGCAGCTCGAGAACGACCTCACTCACTCGATGAAGACCCGCTACGAGGAGACCGTTCGCGTCTCGGGCTCACGCTTTCGAAACGGCGAGATCTCGGAGGCCGAGTTCCGGAAGATCGAGCTCGAGGGGCTCAAATACCAGAACGCGGTCATCGACGCGGACGCGGAGCTCGACATCGCGCGCGTGCGACTCGCGGGCCTGCTCGGGCTGGCCGCTGCCACCGAGCTCCCCGGCGCGGCCTTCATGCCGAACGACCCGCGCACGCCGCCGTCGCTGCAGGCACTCACGACCCGCGCGCTGGCAGAGCGGCCGGACATTCGCGCCGCCAAGCAGGGCCGCGAGTTCGCCGGCGCGTCGCTCGAGCAGGCAAAGCGCGAGGCGTACCCAGACATCTCGCTCGGCCTCGCCTACACACACAGCGAGTTCGTGGTCTCTGGCGACAACCCCAATGCGCTTGCGTTGACCCTTGCGCTTCCGCTCCCCGTGTTCGATCGCAACCAGGCCAATATCGCGCGCGCGGGCCTCGACGGACGGCGATACGACAACGACCTCGTGAAGCTCGAGCTGCAGATAAAGCAGGAGGTCGCGCAGGCGGTGAGGCACGTCGAGCGGTCTGCGAGCCTCCTGGACATCTACGAGCAGGGTGGAATGCTCGAACGCGCGGACAAGGCGCTGAAGGTGGCGGAGAACAGCTACACCAACGGCTCGATATCCCTCATCGAGCTGCTCGAGGCGCAGCGCACGTTCATCGACACGCGCACGCAGTATCTTCGCGCCCAGCACGACTACCGTGAAGCGACCATCGACGTAGCTCACGCGACCGGAAGGAAGGCGCCATGAAAGTCTTGAACACGCGCGGCCGAATCATCATCATTGCGACGGTGCTCCTCACGGGCTGCTCCGATCACTCGGCCAAGCCGATCGCGAGCGATCCCGGGCCCGCAGCGGCCCTGACGCTTGCGCCCGGCAGCCCGTCGCTCAAGTTCGTGAAGATCGAGGAGCTGCACGCGACCGAGGCCGGACCCAGCGTCGTCCTCTCGGGTCGCATGACCTTCGACGAGGACCACACGCAGCGGGTCGCGACGCCCATCGACGGCCGCGCCACGGCGATCCTCGTGAAGCCCGGTGACAAGGTGAAGCAGGGGCAGGCCCTGATCGAGCTGAGCTCGCCAGGCGTTGGTCTCTTGCAGGCTGACGCGCAGAAGACGCAGCAGGACATGATGCTCGCCCAGAAGACGGTCGACCGCATGCACCGGATGAAGGTGGATGGCGCCGTCTCGGACAAGGAAGTCGCCCAGGCAGAGGCCGACCTCCAGAAGGCAAAATCCGACGTGGGGCGCACGACCGCCCAGCTCCGCTCGATCGGCGTCTCCGCCACGGACCCCGCCGTTGCCGTGGCCATCCGCGCGCAGATCGCCGGCACCGTGGTCGAACGAAACGTGCTCGTCGGGCAAGAGGTCCGCGCGGATGCCACCACGCCCCTCCTCACGATCACGAACCTGGAGTCACTGTGGGTGATCGCGGACGTGTACGAACAGGACCTGGGGCTCGTCAGCTCTGGTGCGAACGTCAACGTCCGCGTCCCCGCCTATCCCAGTGACACGTTCCCAGGGACGGTGGCGCACCTTGGTGACGTCGTCGAGCCGACCAGCCGTACCGTGAAGCTCCGCTGCGTCGTGCCGAACCCCACCGCGAAGCTGAAGCCGGAGATGTTCGCGAAGATCTCCCTCGCCGAGGCGACCGGCAAGCAGGTCCTGGTCATTCCGTCGAACGCCGTCCTGAACGAAGCGGGCAAGCCTCGTGTGATCATCGTCGAGGGCAACGCGTTCCGCCCTGTCGACGTGGAGGTCGGTCCCGACATCGAGGGGAAGGTTCGCGTGCTCAACGGCCTGAAGGCCGGCGACAAGCTCGTGACCGAGGGCGCGCTGTTCCTCAAGCACGACATCGACCACCGGTAGCTCGGAGAGCTCAGCTTCGCAGCTTGGCCAGTAGCTCGGCGACGCTCACTGTCGCGATGCTGGTGTAGCTGTCGGAGACTGCGTACGGGATGATCAGGTGATCCCCGTGGCGCAGCGCGCCGCACGAGTACACGACGTTCGGTACGTAGCCATCGCGCTCGTCCGCGTTCGGAACCAGGAGCGGCTCGCGCAGCTCACCAATGACGCGTGAAGGGTCCTCGAGGTCGAGCAGGAGCGCGCCCAGCCAGTACTGCCGCATCGGCCCGACGCCGTGCGTGAGCAGGATCCATCCCTCGCTGGTCTCTATGGGCGAGCCGCAGTTGCCGACCTGTACGAACTCCCACGGGTGCTTGGGGCCGTGGACGAACTTGGACTCCGTCCAGAAGTGGATGTTGTCCGACTTGAGCAGGAAGATGTTCTCCCCGTCCAGGCGCGAGGCCACCATGAAGCTTCCAGCCACCTTGCGCGGAAAGAGCGCCATGCCCTTGTTCTGCACGCAGGGGCCGTTCAGCGTGTTCATCTTGAAGTGCCGAAAATCGCTGGTCTCGATGAGCTGTGGCAGCACGCGGAAGCCGTTGTAAGCCGTGTAGGTCGCGTAATACGTCACGCGGCCGTCCGGATGCGTGAAGCGCACGAAGCGCGCGTCCTCGATGCCACGGCTCTCGCTCTCGCTCACGGGGAAGATCACGCGCTCCGAGATCGGGCTGTCGGGTGAGAACTCGAGCTCGTAGTTGGAGTGCGCGAGCCAGAGCATGTTGTCCACCAGCTCTTTCCACTGCGTGACCGTCTCCTGGGGACGACACCGCTCGATGGCGTACCGGAGGTCGTTCATGGAAAACTCGCTGTCGAGCAAGGCCAGGACGGGGTCCGCGAGCGGTCGGTGGGCCTTCATCTCGACGAGCTTGTGGAGGTAGCTCGCCTTGTCATAGCGGGCGTCGTCTATGGGGCGTTCCGTGTGAGCGAAGCGCGTGGTCGGATCCATGACGACGCCGTTGTCGGCAGTGATCAGCCCCGTCCGGAACTCGATCGACGAGACGTGTCCTTCGCCGCAGGCGCGGAGGCTCATGACGAAGCGCAGCGCGCCAGACGGCACGCCGTTCTGGTCCGGGTGCTGGACGATGGACGGGTTGAAGAGCGCGACCGCCTCCAGCGAGTACTCGTTCGTGAAGTACGCGCCCAGTAAGAGCCGCCGCTCCTCGCTCGGCTCGGGCTGCTCGCCGATTTGCGCGATCGCGGTCGCGTAGTGCTGACGCCAGATTCCGCGGATGTCCTTGTGGCGTACGCGGTAGTCACTGACCAGCGTGGTGACCATCTGCGCCACCTCCGCCGGCGGAAGCGCGTGTACCCGTTCGATGATGGCGCGGATCCGCGCAGCGCCGCCCGGGAGGAAGGGGCGTGCGATGACGCGACGGGGATCGGCGGCAAGGTGCACCGACAGGCGGGTGACGTCCATGGACCCTTGTAACACGACCTAGGTCGCTGGCACTCGCGGCAGGTCCAGGATCGCGCTCCACGGGATTCTCCGCGCCTCGTCGTCCTGGAGCACCCACGCCCAGAAATAGGCCTCGCCCTTGGAGGATGCAGGTGTGACTCCGTATGCGCTCAGCGGATCGTCCTTGCGAACGGCGAGCATCACGGGCGGCACATAGGTGAGCTCGTTCGACTCCGGGTGGAACACCGCGAGCACCGGCGTCTTCGGTTTTGCGTATCGGTTCAGACCGACGAGCACGCGGCCATCCGGCGTCACGCGCGGCGCCTCTCCTGGAGTGTGAGCAAGCCTCGCGCGCTCCGTGCAGCGACCCTTCTCCGCGTGGCGAATCTCCCCCTTCCGCACCGTCCTCTTCCTCGGTTGATGCACGTAGAAGAACCCGTCGCCAGGCGCCGCGGCGCCGACGAACGTCTCGTACGTATCGAGATCCGGCACCAGGTCACACGTCTTCACGAAGGTGTCGCCTTTGGCGACGTACGCCTTTCCGCCCCACACGATGACATCGGTGCCGTTTCCGGTGCGCGCGAAGCCGGCCCTTCGAAACGAGGGCCATTGATCCTTCGGCGTGCCCTTCGGTGCGGTCAGATCGGGCAGGCCCTTGGCCGGACTCAAGGTCTTGCCATTCCACACGAGCGGGCGGCGCGATTTTCTTCCGCGGATGGTGGGCTCGGTCGGAAAGAGAACGACCAGATCGCCCACCCACGCGACCTCCTTGATGTCGAAGTTGTCGGGCAGCTTGTCGAGCAGATCGACCGGTGGCTTCTTCGGTCGCTCGACCCGCAACACTCCCTCGGGACGCGGCAGAAACACCTCGTTTTCGTACGGGTAGCGCACGCGATGAAGGATCTTCGATCCGTCTTCCTCCTTGAAGACCACGGAGACCTGAACGTTCGCGAGCAGCGATTCCTTCGGCGGCCACGAGCGAAAATCCGTGAGCGAGGTCTTCTTGGAATGCCACCGCAGGAGACCCGGCTGCTGCGGGAAGTCGTCCGCGTTGGTGTTCCACTTCAACCGCACCTTGTCGATCTTCGTGTTCGATTTCGCCTTCGGTGCGGCCTTCGCGAGCGGCGCCTTCGGGAGCTTCTTCGGTACATACGAGATGAGCCCGCCGCCCGCCTTCTTCGCGAGCGTCTTTGCCTCCGCCACGTCAGCGAGCGGGATGACGGTGAGCTCGTGGCTGTCGCTCGAGATGTCGAGCTCCACGAGCGCGAGACCGTGCGCGGAGAGCGCCTGTCCACACAGCGCGATGAACGGGTCGGTCTTCGTCATGAGATGAGCGTCCTCGTCGTAGAACGCGAACGCCTTCTTGGCGTCGAACACCGCCGCATTCTTGCGAAGCTTCTTCTGCTTCACGATCACGTTCTCGATGCAGCCCTGGATCTCGTCCGCCGCTTCCTTCCAGTCCACGCCCCATGCCAGGTCGACGGCGTCGTCCGAGAGCGCGCTCACGAGCGCCAGGAACGGATCCACAGGATCGTCCTCCACGCTGCGATCCTCCAGAGCCTCCTTGAACTTCTTCCTGTAGGCCTCGGGATCGGAGAGCGCGAGCGACACCCGCGCCTTCGTCTTCGCATGACCAGGCGCAAGGAGCTCCGCGAGCAGGAGCAACGGTGCGGACGCCGAACCCCCTTTTTTTGCCGACGCTTTCTTCGCTGGCTTCTGCTTCGACGGCTCCTTCTTCGACGCGCTTCCCGCAGAGGCTCCGCCGCTCTTCTTGACGTAGCCGTGCGCCAACTTTTCGCGCATGACCTTCTCGAGCTCGGCTTGTGCCGCGGCTGGCGTCTTCAGCTTCTTCACACGTGACTGACCCGCGGTCCCGATGCGACCGAAGTGGACATGGAGCGCCGCGCCCTTCACCTCGGCCTCCCAGAACTTGTAGTGCGCGCCGTCCTTGCATTCGAGACGAATCATGGCGCCAAACATATCGCGAACTCCGCGCGCACGACATGTACCGGCAGGAAATTCGCCTCCCCGACGCGGCCGTGATCGGCGACACTGCGTCGATGGTTCGTTCCCACAAAACGTGCGCGCTTCGCGTGCTCCTCCTGGTCGCTCTCTCGACGACGGCGTTTGCCTGTGGCCGCGCGCAGAAGGACAACGCTGGGACGCAGGGCAGCTCCTCGGGACCGCAGAGCAGCTCCTCGGTGCCGCTCGTCCTCGCGCCGTCGAGCGAGGGCCCGATGTCGGCTCCGATCCCGGGCGCAGAGGGCGTTGTCGCCGCGCTGCGGCCGCACTTCAAGCTCTGCTACCGGGCCGGACTGATGCACGACCCCACCATCGAGGGCAGCGTCGTGATGGACGCGGTCGTGTCGCCCGATGGCGCGGTGACCTCGGTGAAACAACACCTTCCGACGACGCTCCCACCCGTGGTCGTGGGCTGCCTGGAGGACGCGCTGAAGACCGCGAAGTTCTCGCCGCCTGGAGGCACAGGCAGCTCCATTCGCGTGCCCGTCAACTTCCACCACGCCGGTGACGGCGGTACATGACCCGCCGGCAGCTGGCCCCATGGCGTTCGCGCGAGACTTCCGCACGCCGCGCTGGTAGCGAGGGTTCATGGAGGCAACGCTAGCGTCCCTGAAGAAGCGACTCGCGCAGGTCCCCGACGGCGCCGGCGTGCTCTTCTTCATCCAGATCTTCGCGACCCTCGGGTTCGCTGTCCTCTACTCGACGCTCGTCCTCTACGCGACGAAGCACCTGCATTTCTCGACCAAGGACGCGACCACCATCATGGGGGTGTTCGGCGCGTTCAACTATGGGCTGCACCTGTTCGGTGGGTACCTGGGCGGGCGGTTTCTCAGCAACCGCGCGCTGTTCGTCGGTGGCATGGCGCTCCAGGTCCTTGGTTGCGGCTGCATCGCTGTCGGCTCCGTCGCCATGCTGTACGTTGGCCTCGCGCTGTTCCTGACGGGGAGCGGCTTGAACGTCACGTGCATCAACATGATGCTCACGCAGCGATTCAAGCCGGATGACGTGCGCAGGGAGGGCGCCTTCCTCTGGAACTATGCTGGCATGAACATCGGCTTCTTCGTGGGCTTCGCGGCGGCGGGCCACTACCAGCTCACGGAAAACTATTCCGGCCTCTTCATCTTCGCGACCATCGGCAACTTCGTCGCGATCATCATCGCAGCGTTCTTCTGGAAGACCCTGGCCGATCGCGATACGCCTCTCGCCGAGGTCGACGCCAAGAAGTTCCGGCTCCGCTTCATCGCGGGCATCGGCATTCTCTTCGGTCTCGTCCCTGTCGTGTGGTTCTTGCTGCAGCATCCCCACGGCACCGAGACCCTCGTGAAGGGTATCAGCGCGATCGTGGCGCTCACGCTGGTCTGGCTCGCGTGGAAGCACCGTGACGCGCGCGAGAAGAACAACATGTGGGCCTACCTGATCCTCACGATCGGGTCGCTCGTGTTCTGGGCGCTCTACCAGATGGCGCCGAGCGGTCTGCAGCTCTTCGCGGTCCAGAACGTCAATCGCAAGGTGTGGGGCCACGAGGTCGCGCCGCAGTGGATCCAGAACATCAACACGATCGTCATCGTCGTGGGCGGCCCGCTGATGCATGCGCTCTTCGTGAAGTTGCGCGCGCGCGGCTTCCAGATCGACGTCCCGAAGCAGTTCTCGATCTCGCTCATCCTGATGGGCCTGGGGTTCCTGGCGTTGCCCGTGGGCATCGCCTTCGCAGGCGCGGATGGAATGAGCTCGTTCTGGTGGCTCTTCCTCAGCTACGTGCTCCAGAGCATTGGTGAGCTCCTGATCTCGCCCGTTGGCTACGCGATGATCGGCAAGCTCGCGCCGCGCCAGTATCAGGGCGTGATGATGGGGTCGTGGATGCTCGTCACGGGACTCGCTTCGCTCTTCGCAGGCGACTTCTCGAGCATGGTCCCCGAGCCGGCCGAAGGCTCCGCGGCCTTGTCCACGAACCCGCTCTGGTCGCGCCTGTTCCTCTGGCTTGGCTGCGGCAGCCTGGTTGTGGGCGTGGTGCTCGTGGTGCTCATCCCGTTCCTGCGCAAGCTGATCACGGATGGCGACAAGGACTCGACCGAAGCCCCGGTCGCGACAAAGCCGAGCGCCGCCTGAGCAAGCATTCACGGACGCACGAAGTAGCGGACGCGCTTGCCGTTGCGCGGGTCGTCCGCCTCACCGCAGGCCACAAAACCCAGCCGTTCGTGGAACGCGAGGCTGCCCGGATTGGCCGGCACCACGTTCACCTCGCAGCAGAGTGGCCGCCCCACGGCCGTCGCGGCAAGGTCTTCGTAGAGGCGCCTCGCGATGCCGCGGCCCTGCGCTGCGGCCGCGACCACCACGCGATCGATGTACAGGAAGGCCGGATATCGCGCCGCGAACCAACCGTGGTTCGGACCGTGCGGCGGCGTCGCCTCGCTCAGGGCGATCAGGAATGCGCGGCCGCTCTCTTCGACGCGCGCGTGTGCCGCGAGCGCCACGAGCGCCTCGAGCGTCTCGGTCGTGAGCTCATTCACCTGGGCCGCGTACGCATTGTTGAGTGCGAGGACCGCGGGCAGATCGTCCTTCGTGATGGGGCGAATCATCGTGCGTGTGTGCGTTATTCGCAGCCGCAGACCGTGCCTGCGCCGAGCCCGCTGGCGCCCTCGGAGACCGCGCGCACGTGCGCGTCAACACCGTTCGTGATCTGCTCGGAGGTCATCGTGGGGTGGGCGAGCACGCTACGGTCGATCACGCGTCGGGTCACGCAGCCGGCGGCAAGGAGCGCGAGCCCGAGCACCACGACCAGCAGCGCCGTTTTTCGGACCATCCAGTCATGGTAGCACCCCGCGAACGGGACGCTGGCGCTCGCGCGGCTCACGGGGCGTCGGCGATGGCGACGAAGCTCGCGTGGTCGCTGTCGAAGCCCTCGGGGAGCATGGCGTCCCACACTTTCTCGCTCACGCAGTGAGCCGCCTTCGGGCTCGCGGGCGTGAGCGTCACGGAGCCGACGTTGACGATCTCGTCCACGGTCGTCTCCAGGTGCACCTCCGCGTGCGTGCCACGCGCGCCGCATGCCCGCAGCGCGTCCGCCACGACGGCGCGCAGCACGGCGTCGGGATCGAAGCTTGTGCCACCACCATGGCCGATCGAGCCGATCGAGCCGAGACCGATGCCCTCCCCCCTGCCGCCACCGCCCTCGCCGATCCCGCCCTCTCCGCGCTCGAGGCCTTCGGTGGACGGTCGTACGCCGGGCTCGATCGCGAGGTAGCTCGTCACCGGGGACACGGCGCCGCCCTTCGTCGCCAGCAGCATCATCTCGGCCTCCGAGAGCTCGTGCATCACGGACGAGCCGAAGACGAGCCCCGACCACAGCCGCCCTTCGGACTCGCTCGGCGAGAACTGGAGCGAGACCGCGCGGGACCACAGCTCGCCAGAAACACGGATGTCTCCCGCGGGGTGCGTCTCGATCCCGAGGTGCTCGAAGCGCTCCCCTTCCTTGATCTCGTCGTGGAAGGAGAGCGCGGAGGGGGCGCCGACCACGGCAACACGCTGGAGACGGGTCGGGCGGACCCACTCCAGGAATACCCGGCGCTGCGCCTCGTCTTCGAGCCGCTCTGGGATGGTCGCGCGGTAGAGCAGGCCGCCCGTCTTTCGCGGGACCTGCGCCCAGGCGTCTTCGTCGTCGCGCGTGAGCTCTGCGTCGCCCGAGCCGACGGTCGCGACGTGGACGACGGCGCCGCTCCGCGCGACCTTCGTTGCGAGCACCGCTGGCGTGGCGCATCGCGTGTTCGCAGGTCGGTCAGGACGAGCACGCGTCGCACCGCACCCGGAGACTGCGCAAGCCATGCGTCGGCGTCCGCAAGGGCATCGTCGAGCTGGCTGCCATTCTTGTCGGGGCTCTGCAGGCCGTAGAGCCTCGTGATCGCGTCGCGCACGGGAACGCTGACACCGAACGGGGTGCGGACCGCGCGGTCGAAGGTCGTCACGTGGACGTTCGCGTTCGGGAGGTGCGATAGGTAGGCGCGCGCGGCGCTGCTTGCGAGCGAGAACGACGCCGCCATGGAGTGAGAGCCGTCGATCACGATCGCCACGTCCGCGTACGCAGGCACGCGCCCGAATGCAGGCGCCGCATCCATGGCCACGTGGACCAGGTGACGCGCGGTGCCGAGCGGAACGCTGGCAATCGCGCCGCGCATCTTCTCCTCTACGGCCGGACGCAGCTCGATCACGGTTGGCTGTCCAGCGTCGAACGTACCCTGGGCGAGCATGCCCGAGACGAGCACGCGATCTCCTTCGTGCACGGCCGACACCTTCACCTTCGCGCGATGGAGCTCCGTTCCGAGCGGCGGAAGCGTCATGGTGTAGCGCCCAGCCTCGTACGCGAGGGGCATCTTCATCGTGTACTCGACGGTCTTCTCCGCGCCAGCCGGCACCGGGAAGACCTGCAGCGCCAGCAGGCCCTGGCTGCGCCAGGAGAGCAGCGCTGGATCCTTCGGGTAGTAGCCGCCGATACCTGTGAGCTCCTGGTACTTGTGCGCCGCCGTCTCGGCCTCCATGAGATCGCCCTCGAACCAGATCGGCTCACCGCGCGCGTTCCTTCCCTGCGTGCGGAGCCGTGTGGCGACCGCCTCCGCGGGGATATCGAGAAAGAAGAGGGCCTGGTCGCTCCTGGGTCCGGAGTTCCGAACGGCGCGGGTGACCACCAGCGTGGCGACGCCGCGATCAACCTTCACGTCCACTGCGTGGACAGTCTCGCGAAGATCGAAGCGCGTGCTGACGACCTGGTCCGCGGACGCGCCGCTTGCGACCGTGGTGCATGAGATGAAGCCAGCCGCAACGAGGAGTCCATGGCGCATGAACACCAGCGACAAGCGCGCGGGGAGGGAGTTCCCGCTTTGTCATCGAACGAACGATACGCGCGCACACGCAACCGCAAGACTGCAAACTTCTGTCGAGAGAGGCACTCGCATACGCGCTGCCTGGTCGACAAACTGCGCTACGATGGATGTGTGCGCCGCCACCTCATTCTCCTCGCGCTCGTCTTGCACGGGGGCATCGCCGCGTGCGGGCTTTCCACGCTCGGTACGGGACCGGACGCCGTTGATGCCGTCGACGGCGCTGCGGACGGACGCTCCGGAGGACCGAGCGGCGCGGACGGAAGCGTGTCAACGCAGGACGGCGGACCTGAAGGCGGGGACGGCGGAGGGGTCGTGGACGGCTCCAGTGACGGCACGACCAAGCCAGCGGATAGCGGCATCGGCTGCACGGTCGGTGCGACCGCCACCTCGCTCTGCGACAACTTCGACGACCCGTTCACCGGGTGGGCTTCGTTCTGGACTCTTCAGAACCCGGCGATGAGCCTCGTGTCGCAGGACGTCACCACGAGCGTGAGCGCTCCGAAGTCGCTCTATGCCGGCGCGCCGATGAACACGCCCGACCCGTACGAGGTCGGGTTGAAGAAGCAGATGGCGTTCGGCAAGACAGTCACGGTCGACTTCGACTACGAGGTGATCGCCACCGGTGGCTACGTGGAGGTTGTCCAGATCATGTTCGGAGGCACGGACAACGCGCGCTTCCTCGTTAACACGTCGGACACCATCGCCTACGTTGACGGGTACAATGGCACGTCGCGCAGGGGCGTCGGCGCGGGGGTCGCCACGCTCGGCGGATGGCACCACGCGCATGTCGTGTTCACGTTCGCCAGCGCCGGCGGAGGCGCGTCGATCACGCTCGATCACGGCGCCACCCTTCCCTCCAACGTGGGCGACACCGTTGGCACCGCCCCCGCCACCTTCGATGTTCACGTCGGCAATTCGCCTGGCATGGGACAGGCTGCCTCGCGCGCGAACGTGGACAACTTCGTGCTCACCGTCACGCCCTAGATCGCCTGCATTTTTAGCCCGTATTCGCGTATCGTGACGTCGGAGAAAGTCTTGAAGACCATTCACCGTTCGTTTCTCGCGACGCTCGTGCTCCTCGGGGGATGCGCCCACAACGTCTCCGATCACCCTCGCGATCCGTCGGGGCGCGCTGGAATGCCGATCGCCCCCAACGCCGAGCCCGCGGAGCCGATCGTGCCCCACGACGACCGCCCTGCCTTCAACACGGAGTACTTCCTTGGCACGGCCGAGCAAGAGGCCGCGCAGTTCGCGGACTTCGCAAAGCAGATCCAGGAGCTCCAGCAGAAGGCCGCGACCGACCACGGCCAGCCCGTGCAGCGCGGGTTCCATGCGAAGTCGCACGCATGCCTGAACGGTGAGCTCCGGCTGGAGCCACACCGTGATCCCCGCACGCGCTTCGGCCTCTTCGCGGACGACCAGCGGGACAAACGCATCGTCGCGCGATTCTCGAACGGCGTCGGCTGGCGGCAAGGCGATGGCGAGCTCGACGCGCGCGGTCTTGCGTTCAAGGTCTTCGGTGTCCCCGGTCCGAAGTACATGCCCGACGAGCAAGACACCCAGGACTTCCTCATGACCAACTCGCCCACGCCGGTGGGGCGGGACGCGGTCGAGTTCATGGAGTTCGCGCGCTCGATCACGAATGGGCAGATCTCGGGGCTCTTCTTCCTTGCGGGGCACGCGCCCACGTCGGCGAAGGCGCTCGCGCGAACGACCGCCGTGAGCAGCATGGTCACCGAGCGATTCTGGAGCGGCGGCACGTACCACCTGGGCGCGCACCAGGCCGTGAAGTACAGCACGCGCCCGTGCGATCTGCGTCTCGTGCGCGAGCCATCACGCGCGAGCGACGACTATCTCCGCGAGGACCTGATCGACGCCGCCGCGAAGGACGGTGTCTGCATGACGCTTTACGTGCAGCTTCAGACCGATCCCGACAAGACGCCGATCGAGAACTCGTCGGTCGTGTGGGAAGAGAAGGACTCGCCGATCTTGCCGGTCGCGCACCTCATGATGCCGCCGCAGGAGGTCCTGCCCACCGCCACCGCCGCGTGCGACGCGCTCGCGTTCACACCCTGGCACTCAATGCCGGCCCACAAGCCCATGGGCCACATCAACCGCGCACGCCGCTACGTGTACCAGGCGAGCCAATCACTCCGCCACGCCGGTCACTGAGCCGCGGGCGGGAACCCCACAGCTGATTTCGTGCAGGTGGTTGCTTTGCCGCATGGCTCTTGCTGACACGTCGTCATGTCCTTGAGGGCGGCTTCGTTCATCATGCCCCACGTTCGCAGACAGCCCGGGATATCGACCGCGGCGCCGCTGCAGGTATGTTCCTTCTCCTGCGCCACCTGGCAGAAGTGCTTCGCCGCGTCACTGGGCTCTGGCCGCGTGTCGCCGAAGCATTTCTTCTCGGTGTCATCGCCCTTGGCCATCACGTCGCAGCCGGCGGCGTCCAGGCATGCGAGCGTTGCCTTCGCGTAGTCCTCACGCCAGTAGGTGCGCGCAGGGCTCCCGCGCTCGCGGCAGTTCTTCTGGCAGGTGGTGCCATCCCACTTGGGGTCGCATTGCACCTGCTTCTGACAGAGCGTGTT
The DNA here is from genome assembly GCA_038230375.1 of Polyangiales bacterium. Classification (GTDB taxonomy): domain Bacteria; phylum Myxococcota_A; class Polyangia; order Polyangiales; family Polyangiaceae; genus JANXLV01. Next base: position 53,052 of record JBBRNJ010000013.1, read on the forward strand.
GCAGAGGCGCCCGACGAGCGTGTCCGTCTGCGCGCCCTCTGCTTGCGCCGGTGTCTTTGGCTGCGGGTCGGGGCCTCCGCACGCGACGAGCGCAAACGCGGCCAGCACGCATGAGGAACAAGCGCGTCGCAAGGTGCTCATTCGCGGAGTTCTATCACCGGCCTCGCGTCGGCGGGCAAGCTCTCGCCGCTGGCCTGCTACAATCGACCCATGAGAGGGCGTTTGGCTGCCGTGCTTCTCACCGCTGCTATCGCCCCGGCGTGTGGGCGCCATGCGGCGTCGGCCGCGGTGGAGACGGAAGCACGCCCTGCTACCACCAGCGTTGCTCCGGACGCGGGCGTGGCGTCCAGCGTGTCCGACACGGACCTGCGCCCGAAGGACACGGCCCCCACGGAGGAGCTCGACGTTCCATCGCCCCCGATCGGCGCGCTGGTTCCATACGCGGCCGCATCGGCATGGCGAGGGACAGGTGTGCCGCCGAAGGAGTACTCGCTGTTCGACGTACCCGAGCGATCGCCCGTGCTGGGCTACGCCGCTCTCGACCGCGACGCGTGTGAAGAGGCGCTGAGGAAGCGAGGCGTACCGTTCACGCGCGGCGAGAACATAGAGGGGGTACGCGCGCCGGTACGCCTGGGTGGGGCGCTCCACGGCGTCTCGATCCACTCGTATCTCCCGCCGGCGATGCGTGGGGCCGCGCGCGCCGATCTCATCGATTGCCGCCTCGCGCTCTCGCTGGACGACTTCGCGCTCTCGTTGGAGCAGCGCGGCATCGTCGAGGTCGTCCACGTCTCGGCGTACCGCTCGCGGAAGGAAGGTGGCTGCACCGCCAAATACGCCGGCGAGCAGCACTGCGCAGCGCTCGCGGTCGACGTGACGAGCTTCACCAGGAAGGACGGAACGAAGCTCGTCGTGGACCGCGACTTCCACGGCAAGATCGGCGCGCTCACCTGCGTCGATACGCGGAACGCCGCGCACGTCGCGGATGCGCGCGCACGTTTCTTGGCCCTGCCGCGCCGACCCAGATAGGCCGGGCTGATGAGCACAATGACCAGTCTCCAGGTTGCAGTAAGCCTCCTCGCAGCGCTTTCTCTCGCCGGCACGGCGGGCTGTGCGCACAAACCTGCCGCGCCCGCCGCCACGACGACGGCTGCGCAGGTCACGCGCGCCGACCGCGAGGTGAGCCTCTCCGACGACCTTCGCAAGGCGTGCAAGATCGAGGAGGACGCGAACGCTCCGAAGTTCGACTACGACTCGAAGGGGCTCTCGACGGCGGATCGCGACGTCCTCGTGCAGGTCGCGCGTTGCCTGACGACCGGCCCGCTCAAGGGCCGCGAGGTGCAGATGATCGGCCGCGCCGACCCGCGTGGCGAGGTCGAGTACAACATGACGCTCGGGGAATCGCGCGCCGCTTCGGTGCAGGTCTACCTGGCGGGCCTTGGCGTCGCCAAGGAGAAGATGGGCGTCACGTCGCGCGGCGAGCTCGACGCGACGGGCACGGACGAAGAAGGCTGGCGCCTCGATCGCCGCGTCGACCTCCGCCTCGTCGCGCGCGATACCAGCGTCGCGCTGCAGTAGCTGGCGACGAAGGGCCACCGCTCGTCCGGCGCGATGGGTGGTCGTGGCATCACGCGGTCGCCTCGTCATGAATGATGGCCCAGCCGAACTCCGGAGCGAGTGCGTTGGTCGCTTCGTCCTGGGTCACGCCGAACATCCCCGCGACTCAGGTGAATCGTGATCGACATGGGAACAGGCTATCACCACGTGTGCAGGCGCGCGTAGGATGGGCGGGATGCAAAGCGCGCCGACCGTGCAGGGGCTTCCGTTTCTGCGCAACGCGGTTCCTTACCTGCGCGCACCGCTGCGATTTCTGTGTCACGTGCGCGAAGCGTACGGCGACGTGGCGCGCATCGGGCTCGGTCCCATCGAGATGACGCTCGTCAGCCATCCAGATCTTGTGGAGGACGTGCTGCTGACGCGCAGCAAGCTGTTCACGAAGGACCGCTTCCTGCGCGAGCAGCTGCGTCCGGTCCTGGGCCAGGGACTGCTCTCGAGCGACGGCGATTTCTGGCGCAGGCAGCGCCGCCTTGCGCAGCCCGCGTTTCATCGCGACAGGATCGCCGCGTATGGAGACATCATGGTGGACCATGCGTCGCGGCTCTCGCGGCAGTGGCGCCACGGAGAGGTGCGCGACGTCCACAAGGACATGATGCGCCTCACGCTGGAGATCGTCGCGCAGACGCTCTTCGGTGCGAACGTCGGCGATCATGCGGAGGACGTGGGCAGCGCGCTGGAGGTCGTGCTCGCGGTCGTGGCCGATCCGCTGGAGATCTTCTTCCCCGTCCTCCAGCGCCTGCCGACGCGAAACAGGCGTGCGTTCGATCAGGCCGTGAAGAAGCTCGATTCGATCGTCTACGGCGTCATCGAGGAGCGGCGAAAGAGCGGCGCCGAGGAGACGAACGATCTGCTCTCCATGCTGCTGCACGCGCGCGACGAAGACGGCTCGAGTATGTCCGACGAGCAGCTCCGCGACGAATGCATGACGCTCTTCCTGGCCGGCCATGAGACGACCGCGCTCAACCTCTCGTGGGCGTGGGTCCTCTTGTCGCAGCATCCCGACGTCGACGCCGCGCTCGGAAAGGAGCTCCGCGAGGTGCTCGGCGACCGCCCCGCAACCTTCGCTGATGTGCCCAAGCTTCGGCTCACCGGTCACATCATCATGGAGGCCCTGCGCCTCTATCCGCCGGCATGGTCGATCGGGCGCGAGGCACGTGAGGACCTGGAGATCGGCGGATTCCTCGTGAAGCGCGGCGAGCACGTGGGGTGCAGCCCGTGGTCGATCCAGCGGGACCCCAGATGGTTCGACCGCCCCGACGAATTTCTTCCGGAGCGCTGGGATGGCGATCTCGCGAAGACGCTGCACCGTTACGCGTACTTCCCGTTCGGCGGCGGCCCGCGCTTCTGCATCGGGCAGGCGTTCGCGCAGATGGAGGCGGTCCTCCTCCTTGCGACGCTCGCGCGCGACTTCCGCGCCGACGTCCTGCCGCGCCCGCGCATCGTGGCTTCGCCCTCGGTGACGTTGCGCCCGAAGCCCGGCGTCCGCGCGCGCCTCTCGTCCAGATCCTGAGCGCTCTCAGGTAGGCGCGGTGGGCTCGGCCGACGTTGCCTTGGTCTCGACGTACTTCCGCTGGCTGTAGCGCAGGATCCAGATCGCGAGGGTCATCGCGACGACCGTCATGGCCAGAAGCCCCAGCTCCACGAGCGTGTTGTGGAACTTCCCTGGATCGTTCTCCGACTCCGTCGAGGTCGCCGTGATCACCAGCATCCGTCGAATGCCGGCGATCGAGCCGATGATCAGGAATGGCTCGGCGTTGAGCGTGTGGGACTTGAGAGAAATGGCCACCGTGTAGACGATCTCCATCGTCATCATGACGAGCAGGATCGTGTTCAGGATGCCGATCGCGTCGTGCTCGATCTCGCGCGGCCCATGGGTCGTCGCGATCCAGAGATCGTGCATGCTCGAATACAGAAGCAGCAGCGCCACCAGGACCAGCGCCACACCAATGAACGCCAGGACGATGCTCTCGGATGTTCCGAGGTACGTGGACGCCTTTGCTGTCCATCCCTTCGCCTCGTGCTCGTCGTGCCCGCCCGCCTTCGACTCGCTCATGGGCGCATTGTCCCGCGGCGCTCGGGAACATGGCAAATTCGGTGTGGCTCGTCGCGTTCAACCCATGCAAGCCCGCCGCATCAGGGCAAGCATAGGCCGTTGTTTGCGTCGCTGCACTTGTGCTGACCGAAGTTGCACACGGTGGCCTCGTTGGCTGCGGTGCATTTCTCCGAGCATGCTCCACCGTTCGCGTTGCCGTTCGCGAAGCAGATGTCGCTCGCGCACTCCTGATCGCCCTTGCATGCCTGGCCGTCGGGCAGGTTGCAGACCGCGCCGGTGCAGCCAACAAGGCAGATGCCTGCGCTGCCGCACTTGTGCGCGCCAAAGTTGCAGACCGTCGCTTCGCTCTGGGCCGTGCATGCCTCCGAGCAGTGGCCTGTCGCGGCGCCGTCGCCATAGCAAAGGCCGCTCGAGCAATCCCCGTTGTCCGCGCATGCCGTCCCGTCCGGCAGGTCGCAGATGAGGCCCGAGTCGGACACGCAGATCGCGATGGCCGCGTCGCCTCCATCAGCCGCGTTGCTCTGCGGCGGTGGCGGTGCCGGCGTGTTTGGCCAGTTGGTGCCCGGTGGCTCGGGTGTAGTGGTTCCGCTCGGGTCGGGGGTGGGACCACCAGAGACGCCGCTGCCCTGGCTCACCTGTCCGAAGCAGCCGACGACGCCGACTGCACACCCCACGGCCGCGATGATCCACGTCTTCATACTGCGTGGTGAGTGCAACGGCAGTGCCGTACGGCCGAGACCGGCAGGGTCTCCCAACTGCCGGATATTCCGCCCGCTTGCGTATGCCATTCCGTGCCACGGCCGTCGCGGACGCCAGAGGATCGGCGCATGCGAGAGGCCGCGGGTCCGCTGTCTCTACGGAGCGACACGCGAGATCTTCACGGACTTGATGACGACCGGCGTGTCCGGCTTGTCGGCCGCTCCGGTCTTCACGCCGGCGATGTCGTGGATGATCTGCGCGGGCGAGCACTCACCGAAGATGGTGTAGTTGCCATCCAGGCTCGCCTTTGCTTCCTCCGTGATGAAGAACTGCGCGCCGTTCGTGTTCGGACCGCGGTTCGCCATGCAGAGCTGGCCGGTGTGGTCGTGCTTTGCGCCTTCCCAGATCTCGTCCTTGATCACGTAGCCCGGTTCACCGGCTCCGCTGCCCAGCTGATCGCCGCCCTGGATCATGAAGCCCTTGATGATGCGATGGAACGTGGTGCCGTCGTACCCGGGCTTGTTCACCCACTTACCGCTCGGGTCCTTCCACGTGCGCTCGCCCGTCGCGAGACCAATGAAGTTCGCGACCGTCACGGGCGCCTTGTCGTCAAGGAGGCGGCACTGGACCGCGCCCATGGACGTCTCGATCTTCGCGGTGAGCGCGCCGGTGCCCTTCACGTTCTTCGTGGCGTCCGCGAGCGTGAAGGTCCCCTTCAGCGGATCATCGGGGCTGATGGGGATGGGCCTCTCGGGGCGCGCGTTCTTCTTCACGTCGAGCAGCTCGACCTCGAAGAGCAACGTGGCATTGGGCGGAATGACCGGCGCGGAGCCGCGCGCGCCGTAGCCAAGGCTTGCCGGCACGGTGAGCTTTCGCTTTCCGCCGACCTTCATTCCGGCGACGCCCTGGTCCCACCCCTTGATGACCTCCCCCTTACCGAGCTGGAAGTCGAACGGCTGGTTGTTCTTTCGCGAGCTGTCGAACTCCGTGCCGTCGGTGAGCGTACCCACGTAGTGCACCTTCACCGCGTCGCCCCTGGTCGCGACTGCGCCGGTGCCCACGACCAGGTCCACGACGCCAAGGCTGCCGTCGGCTGGGGCGGCGCTGCTGCTCCCGGCCGGCCCCATGCCCATGGACCCAGGGTCCGGCGCCTTCTCGCGAAGCACCAGCCATCCGAAGAACACCACCGCGATACCGATGATCGCGTAGACGACCCACGGTCGCTCCTCGTCCTGCCTGCTCGGTGCCGCCCTGGCGACCTCAGGCGCGGCGGGCTTCTTCTTCGCGGGCGCCGGGTCCTTTGCGTCTTTCGCAGGTGCCGGGTCCTTCGCGTCTTTCGCAGGTGCCGCATCCTTCGCGTCTTTCGCGGGCGCCGCATCCTTCGCGTCCGAAGTGTCTTCCGTGTCTTGCTCTTTGCCGTTCTTGCTCATGTCCGGAAGAGAATCGACGGCGCCGTCCCTCAGGTCAACAGGAAGTATTGGCGGACACCTCAGGGGTGGGCGCGGCTGCCGTCGCCGGAGGGCGTGGTGTGGGTGCTCCTGGCGAACGCCTCTGCGTCACCGAACGCGCGCAGGAAGTTCTCGCCGAGGATCTTGAGGATGTCGTCGTCGCTGTAGCCGCGGCGCACGAGCTCGAGTGTGATCTTCGGGAGGCCTTCTATTCCCCCTAGATCGTCGGGGAGCGCGGGGACGCCGTCAAAGTCGGAGCCCAGTCCCACGTGGTCGACGCCCGCGATCTTCACGATGTGATCGATGTGATCGACGATCGCGGCGAGCGGCACCTTTGGCTTCTGCCCTGCCTTTGCCTGCGCGTACTCGTTCGAGAGGAACGGGGGCCAGAAGTTCACCATGACGACTCCGCCGTTCTTCGCGAGGGCCCGGAGCATGTCGTCACTCAGGTTGCGTCGCTGATCCGCGAGCGCACGCGCGGAGGAGTGCGACGCGATGATCGGCGCCTTCGCGAGCCTGATCGTGGCCCAGAAGGTCTCGTCGGATACGTGAGAGACATCCACGAGCATGCCGATGCGCTGCATCTCGCGCACGACCTCCTCGCCGAATGGCGTGAGCCCGTGGTGGCGAACGGGCGGCGCGCCGCCGGTGCCGGAGCTGTCCGCCCACTCGTTCGTGTTCGTGTGCGTGAGCGTCATGTAGCGACAGCCAAGGCGGTGGAGCATGCGCAGAGCGCCGAGCGAATTCTCGATGGCGTGGCCGCCCTCGACGCCCATCAGCACGGCGATCTTGCCGTCCTTCTTGGCGGCGCGGATCGCGTCCACGCTGGTCGCGAGCACGAGATCGGCAGGATACTTCTCCACCTCGCGGTACGTGAGGTCCACCAGATCGAGCGCACGACGAAGCGCACCGCCGCCCAGCACCGTGGGATGGTCCGCGAGCGCGGAGTCCACGTAGATGGAGAAGAACTCGGCGCCGATGCCGCTTGCCTTCATGCGCGCAAGATCCGTGTGCGTCGCGCGCCCGGGCTGCACAAGGTCCGCGCGCGCCTTCAACATCACGCTCGGGATGTCGTTGTGACCATCCACGATGATCGCCTTCGCGTGCAGACGCGCCGCGCGCTCCTCCACGGTCTCGCTCTTCGCAGGCGCGACCGGAGCGATGGATGGAGACGATGCGCTCGTCACGGGAGCCACCAAAGGTTGCTGCCATGCGGACGCGACGGGCTCCGCGGGTGGCAAAGCCGCAGGCGTGCTGCGCGAGAGCGGCGCGCGCGGTTCGGTATCGTTCGCACCACACGCGCTCGCTGCGAGCAGACCAAGCACGAGCACCTCGAGTCCGAGCGTTCTCATATCGGGCAGACTAGTGCGTTTGGCGCGCGCTCGCAGGTAGCCATTCGGCAGAGCGTGATACGGTCTTCGTCTCATGAGAGCATCCCAGATCGCTGCTTCACTGTTGTTGTTGCCATTGCTCGCGCTCGTGACGGGGTGTCCGAAGAAGGGCTCCGGCGATGCAGATGCAGCGGCCGAGGCTGGCGCGGTCGCCGTGGTTGACGCTGGGCCCGAGACCACCAACGCGGCGCAGATCACCCACTACCCCGATGAGGCAATGGTCGACCGCATCTCCGCGACCGTGAAGGTCACGACGACCAGCGCGCTCACGGCGGTGCCCAAGGGCACCGTCATTGCAGCGTTGAAGAAGGGTGACACCGTCACGCAGGTGAGCGAGCACAATGGCTACTTCCTCGTCGTCTTCTCCGATCCCAAGGACGCCACGAAGAAGCTCCAGGGCTGGGTCGTGAAGTTCGCGTTCGATGAGCCTGTCGCCGTTCCGAAGAAGAAGCCCAAGGTGCCGGACTGCGGGTCCATGTCGAACGTCTTCCTTGTCACCAAGGCGCTGAGCCCGTTCGTCCCGCACTGCGCGCCGGCGTGCACGGAGGACTCCGACTGCGCGAGCAAGTCATGCATCTCCGTCGTGCGGCTCCAACCTGATGGCTCCACCGTCGAGGGCCAGATGGGCTTCGCCCAGGTCTGTGATGAGCCCGCGCCAGGCGCCGCCGCCGTTGACGCAGGCGCGAAGCCCGCCGCCGTGACCACGTGCCCGAAGGGCAAGACGCTCATGTCGCTGGATTCTGGGAAGACCAGCTTCTGCACCGATGCAAAGATGTGCAGCAGCGACAAGGACTGCACCGCGGGCCAGAAGTGCACCGAGGGCAAGGTGATGGACGCCAAGCAGCCGAACGGGCAACCCATGCCGGTCAGCATGGAGTTTTGCTACAAGCAGTGACCGAGCGTCACTCGCAGACGACTGCGACGACCTTGGTGAAGTCCCCGGCCAGCAATGCCGCGCGCGGCAGCATGAACGCGAGATCCTGGACGTCGCCCCATTCCATGCCCGCCTCGTCGTCGCTCTTGCAGAGGAAGAGCAGCTCCATGTCGTCCGTCTGCTCGCCGTTGTCGTGTTCGCGGAAGCCAAGGAGCTGGTTCGCGCCGGACGAGTAGGTGAACACGCTGTCGGTGTATGCGTCTGACTTGTCCTCCGGCACCAGCCGCGTTGCCAGTGGATGGGCATGGGGCGGCACACCGAGCATCTGCCATGCGCGGAGCGTGCACGCTGCGAATGGCTCCCGGAATACGTGCTCGTGCGGACGCAGGTCGAACCCCTCGGGCACCGTCGCGCGCTCGAGCGGCCCATCGAGCAGCATCACCTTCACGGCTCCCAGGTAGTCGAGCGGCTCGCCGAACTCGTCCTGGACGAAGAACGAGAGCAGGCCCTTCTTTGGAAGCAGGCCGTCCACGTCGAGGGGTGTGAGGTCCTCCATGCGCAGCTGCGCGACGAACGAGAAGATCTGGTGGCCAAGGCGAGGCCATTCCATTCCCTTCGGTAGATCCGGACAGCCACCCAGCTTCGTCGCACCCACGGGGATCACCGCGTCCTCGGTGCGCGTGGAGAAGAGCTGGATGCCCGGGCGGATCAACGCGGTGGCGACGTCCTTCGCGATGCCGGCCTCTGCGAACGCCTCGAGAAGATCCTTTCGCTGCGCCGCGAGCGACGACTCCGGCGGCGGTGATGCAGGCTTCGATGGCGCGAGCTGTCGCCTCTGCCGCGGCAGCTTCGCGGCCGTCGGGACAACCGCAGGGACCGGCGCTGGGCCGCGCCGTTCGAGCTGTGTCGCCACGGCATCCACGAGCTCGATCTCTCCCGCGAGCTGCGCGGCCTCGGGACGTGCGCGCAGGCTTTTCTCGTGGGCGCGAAGTGCGGGCGCGGCAGCTGGATCGCCGCACCGACGCAGCGCCTCCAGGATGACGTCCTTTCGTCCGGTGTTCATGTGCAGCGCGCGCAGCAGGACGGGTGTGGACTGGGCGTCGCCGCAGATCCCGAGCAGGCGGATCGCGTCGTCGAACACGAAGGTCATCTTCGCGGGGTCGCCGAAGAACCGCAGCACGGCGTCCTGCATCCGCGGATGGACCGGCAGCTTGAGCAGGATCGAGAGCACCTGGAGCTGGATGTTCAGCTTCCCCGAGTCGAGTAGCGGCAAGACGCGTTCGAGCCATCGCTCGTCGACCCGTGGTGATTCGTCGAAGACCGCGAGCATCACGCTCGAGGCTCGCGGCTCCCCGAGCAACGGCGAGAGCTCGTCGAATGCGGCGCTCTTCTCGCGCTTGAGGATGGCGCGCGCGCCCAGGCGATGTACTTGCGCGAGCGCGTTCGGATCGCCCTCGACCGACAGCAAGGTCGCGAGCGCGTCCAGCGTTGCGCGTTCATCGGGCCTCACGTCGAAGAGCATCCGTGCGAGGAGCTCGCGGACCTCCCACGGCACTGCTACGTCCGCGATCAGCTCACGCAGACGCGCGGCGCCTTCCTCGTGCTGTGCGGCGGCGTGTCCCACCCAGCGAAACCACCACGCGCGGTCCCTGCTCGCTGTTTCGGCCTTGTTGTACGCGGCTTTGTAGGCGCGCCGCTCCTTCGGGGGCAGCTTGTCCGCGTCGTCCAGATGCAGCGCGCCGAGCTCCAGCCCTTCGCGAACCAGCAGCGCCGCAAGCGACGCGCCCGGAAGTCGCTTTGCCTCGCTCGCGAGTCGCTGATGGGCCGGGACGCTGTCGGGGCCGCCGGCCATGATCGCGCGCGCGATCTCGTCCACGGTGGCGTCGCCCGATGCGGGCTCGGGCAGCGGCGCGGGCGACCTGCTCAGCGAGAAGCCAAGGAGCGTGGTCGGCACCTCTGCGGCCTTCGTGGAGGCTGTCTTCTTCGAAGCTGCCTTCTTCGCCGCCTTCGGCTTCGCCTTGTTCTCGACCATGAGGGAGTCATACGACAGGAGCAGCGCCAGCGCACGTGATCAGCGCGTCGGACCGGGTGTAGACTGTGCGCATGTCGAGCGCCCGGCGGCAATTGCGTGAGCTCCTCGATCGCCGCCTCGACGCGGTCGATCGGAGCGACACCAACGAGATCGCGCAGATCGACGCCGAGGTCGCGCGGCGCTTCGAGCGGCCTATGGCCGTGATGATCACCGACACGAGCGGCTTCACCGCGCAGACCAAGGCGCATGGCGTCACGTTCTTCCTCATGAAGATGCGGCGGCTCTTTCGCATCGCCGAGCCCATCATCCTTCGTCACGGCGCGGAGCTCGTGAAGGTCGACGCGGACGATCTCTTCATCGTCTGCGACAGCGCGGATGCGCTCCTCCAGGTCGCGCGCGAGCTGCTCGCTGCGCTGGACGAATACAACGTCGTCCACACCGACTTCCTCGGTATCTCGGTGGGCCTCGGCTTTGGCAACACCCTGGTCATCGAGCGCGACATCTTCGGGGACGCCGTGAACACGGCATCGAAGCTCGGCGAGGACGTCGGGCTCGTCTCCGAGATCCTCGTCACGCAATCCTTTCTCGCGGCGCTCAATCCGGAGAACGCCGCAGCGTGCACCACTGTCGACCATGTGTCGCGCGGCGGAAAGTTCCCCTTCTACGCGTGCGCGCGTTCTTAGCGCCGCGAGGGGTTCGGTCCAGTGGCAGCCGCTCGTGCTGCTACGCTCACCGCGATGCCCCTCGTTCAGATCCATTCCTTCCCGCCGAGCGACCCGAAGACCATCCCGCGGCTCGTGACGCAGGTAAGAGACGCAGGCGCCGCTGCGTTTGCGTGCGCGCCCGACAACATCTGGGTGCAGTTCATCCCACTTGCGCCAGGGCACTACGTGCAGGGCAGCGGGGCCGCCGCCGAGACCGTGCATGCGGACTCGCACCCGCCAGTGGTGGTGATCCGTGCCCAGCGCGGACGCTCACGAGAGCAGCTCACCGCCCTCGCGACCGCGATCTCAGAGACCTTGGCAGAAGGCCTTGGCATCCCAGGCGAGAACGTGTGGATTCACTACCAGGAGATGGAATCCGCAGACGTATTCTTCAAGAACCACTGGTCGGCCTAAGTCGCGGCGAGCCATGGACGCGACAACGTTGTCGCGTGACGCGACCATATTGTCGCGTCACGGTTCCGGCTACTTCAGAGACTTGTGGGCCTTCACCATCGCCCGGATGAAGTGCTCGAGCGCCGCGACCGGGACGCGGTGGAACGAGAGATAGCCTTCCCTCTCGCTCACGAGCACGTCTTCGAGTGAGGCGATGCCCTCGAGCGAATGCGTGATCGCCGTGTGCGCAGCGGACCTGGGGCGCTTCTTCGACTTCCCCGTCAGCGCGGTCGTCGCAGCGCGGACCTCGGCGACGGTCGCGTGCGCGAGCGACTTCGTTCCGCTCTTCACCGGAACGCGCAGCCTGTCGAACGCGATCGGAAGCGGCGGGTGCTCCGGCAACATCCCGATCTTGGCGCTCACGAATCCGATGGCCGCATCCAGCTTCGCAATGCCGTAGTGCTCCTCCTCCGCTGGTGACGCGAACTTCGCGACCCGCACGAACCTCTCCGCCTGGCGCGGCTCCTCGCGCATCACCTTGCGATAGAAGTCGTGTGCCCCGGCGATACCTCCAGCAAAGAACAGCGGCGGTGAGTGCTCCACGATCTTGCCGGCCGCCTCCCAGCGAACGTCGAAGTCCTTCTTCTCGTTCGCTGACGCCTGCGAGATCACCGCGACGAGTCGCCTGTATTCGCGCTTCAGCGCAGGGTCCACGTGGATGACCACTGCGGCCGTCCTCTTCGCTGGGCTCTTCTTCGTCTTGTGCGGTGTCGCTCTTCGCTTTGTCATGATGCCCTCCTTGGCTCCTCTTCTTCGTGTAGTGCGGACCAGAGCGCGTCGGGGGACAGTCCCGGCGAGCCCTTCTTCTCTTTCTCTGCGGCGTGGACCATCTCGACGATGCGCTCGTTCAGCGGGGCGCTTGCTCCGCAGGTCTTCGCCAGCGCGACGATCTCGCCGTTCAGGAAGTCGATCTCCGTCGTTCGTCCGCGCGTGAGGTCCTCCCACATCGAAGAGCGTGCCTCGGGATCCATCTGAAGCTGCGCGCGTGTGACCACCCGCAGCACTGCGGTGGGCAGCCCCAGGATCGTGGGGAAGTACCGCACCGGTATGGCGCCGAGCTTCGCGGGACGGATCTTCGCGGCGTCGAGCACCACCAGCGCCTCGCCGATGAGCGCGCGCAGCACGCGCCTGTAGCCCGGCGTGAAGATCAGCTGCGGCGTGGGCGCACCCGACAGCGCACTGACGGCGTTGTTCAGGTTCATCATCAGCTTCGACCACTGCTTGGACCGGATGTCGGTCGGCAGCTCCATCTCGAAGCCGCTCTCGGTCAGCGCCGCGCCGAGCGCCCTCACGCGCGCAGCAACGTCATGGGCGTCACCTGTCGCGTCGCCTGGCATCTCGATCGCGAGCGGCCCCGTGGTGCCGCGCTGGAACGTGCCCCCGTCCTTCGACACCACGTTGAATCCGACGATCCCACCGAGCACGATCTTGCCCGGCATCACCTGCCGCAACGTCTCTGCGTTCCGCACGCCGTTCTGCATGCTCACGACCAGCGCGTCCTTCCGCACGACCTGCGCAAGCGCGCGGCCTGCTTCCTCCGTCTGCCCGCTCTTCACGCAGACCAGAATGACGTCGCGGTCGGCAAGCATCGCGACGTCGGTCTCGACACGGACCTTCTCCTTCGCGACGACCTCGACCGCACCACCGATATCGGTGAGTCGCAGGTCATGCGCCGTGAGCTCGGCCTTGACGCGCTCGCGTCCAATGAAGAGCACGTCGCGTCCGCGCGCGAGCAATCGGCCGCCGACGTAGCAGCCGATCGAACCCGCGCCCATGACTCCGATCGTGAGGGCCATCACGCGACAAGCTATGACGCTGAGGGGAGAGGCGACACAGAAAAACTCGACACCTCCACCTGGCGCTTCTGTCGTGTCACAATCACCGCGTGAACCACGTCGCCAGGAAGATCGCAGCGCCGCTCGTCGTGTCGCTGGTGCTTGCAATCGCATCCGTCGCGCACGCGCAAGAGCCGCCGCCGGTGGCTCCGCCAGACCCGGTCGATGCGCCGCCCGCGCCGCCGCCGCCTGCCGACGACCCGCTGCAACCGCAGGCGCCCATCGCCGAGGTGCGGCCGCCGCAGCCGCCACCTCCAGTTCCTGAGCCGCCGATGAGCGAGGGACGTCAGCTCGTCGTCGCTTACAACGATGGCTTTCACTGGGGGCTCTCGCCGGGCATCGTCGTCGTGCACGGTGACGTGGGCTTCGCGCTCGGCGTCGCGTTCGGCTACGGCTTCGACACCGGGACCGTGCTGGTCGTTCCCGGCGTGCAATTGAGTGCATACTTCACGGATCCCACCGTGCTCGTTGGTTTGCCCAACGTGCGGCTGGTGCTCCCGATCGATCGCTTCGCGCCGTTCATCGTCGGTGGTGCCGGCATCGGCAACGTGGGTAAGCATGACGCGGTCGCATCCGCGACAGGCGCGGCTCTTCTCGCGGGCGGCGGCTTCATGGTCCACATCTCGAGCCGCCTCGCGCTCGGTGCAGAGGTGAACTATCAGACCATCACCGGCACGGACTTCAGCGCCATCGGCGTGGGCCCCATCATCGCGATCGGGTTCTGATCTTCTTCTGTTTCAACCGCTATGGTTGACGGACGCCGGTGCCAACGGTGGTGCACTCGAAGACAGGAGCGCCGCCGTCGTCCTCCACGGTCTTGTACGTGGCGGTGACGGTGAGGGTGCCGTCGGGGTTCCCGTGCTCAACGTAGTGACTGGTCGCCGTTTGACCGTTCTGGTCGCTCTTGCAGTCGACGGTGAAGTCGCAGCCATCTCCGCTGAGCGTCGCCGTGCAACCGGGCCCGAAGTCGCCAGATGCAAAGCCCGCGTCCATGAGGTTGCTCGTCACCGTGCCCGTGGTGTCCTTGCAAGCCGTCTGGCCTGAAGCATCTACGTCCGGGCCAACGGTGGCCTTGTTCGTGACGTCATACTTGCCGTCCAATATTCTGCCGCAGGCGCCGCTGCCACCGTCCGTGTCGCCTCCACCCTCCGCCTTGTCGCCGCCGTCGTTCCCCGTCGTGGCGGTCGTTGTGGTGGAGCTGCTGCAGGCAACCACAAGGCCGATGGAAGAAAGTGCCGCAATCCCGATGATGATTCGAATGTGCATTTTTCGCCGTCCTCAGAATAGGTGAAGTGATCGTTGTCCTGGTTGGACGATGAAGCCCAGAACTCGGTGCACGCGAGGCGCGGCAGATTGCGCGCGCAATTCCGCCACAGCTGTCGCATCGGCGCGAGGCGCGACCCAGGGCCGACGCCGCTGGACGCACCATCGACGTGGGCACGGACCTCGCACGTCGCGCCCCTATGCCGCCCTCGCAACCTCGATCGCAAAGGAAGCTGCTGGGGGCTCTTGCGGTGGTGGTTGCAGCCCTGGCGCTGGGCGGAGCCATCGCGTGGAAGCGCATGCCCCTGGGCGCCGCGGGGTTGGTGCCAGAGACACCTGAGCAACCACAGGCCAAGGCCGATTGGTGTCCGGCCACCATGGAGGCCATGCGCGGTGATGGGTGCTTCGCAGCGCCCGCGTCGCCGACCCATGCGCCGCTTCTGGTCTACATTCACGGCATGTACGGCGCGGAGGGCGCGCCCGACGAGGCAACGCGACAGGAGCGCGTCGTGCGGCTCGGCGTGCAGAAGGGCTTTGCAGTTCTCATCTTCCGCGGAGAAAAGGGCGAGTGCAAGAACGCGCAGATCCCCGACTACGTGTGCTGGCCGAGCAACCCGCGCAACGAGGCCGACGGGCCGGCGTTCGTCGCGCGCTGGCAGCCCGCGCTTGACGACGCCGCGAAGCGCACGGGCGGCTCGTCGCCGCGCTACCTCCTTGGCTTCTCCAATGGGGCCTACTTCGCGTCGCTCATCGCCACGCGCGCGCTCGTGAAGTTCGACGGCGTCGCGATCGCACACGGCGGTCCGGTGGAGCCGACGCGATCGACCGGGCCGAAGCCGCCGCTGCTCCTCATCTCCGCAGACGACGACCCTTCCGATGGCGAGATGGGACTCCTGGATCAAGAGCTCGCGCGCGAGGAATGGCCACACGTGGTCGTCGCACGCGAGGGTGGGCACGCGCTCCTCGACTGGGACGTTGACGTGGCGCTCACGTTCTTCCAGCGAATCCAGAAAGAGCGAATGCCGCTCAGCCCTGCGCTTGCGCGTGGACGCAGGCCCACCCCTCCGCCGTCATCCGACCCCAGCGAACCACCGACCGACGCCGCCGCGCCGCAGACGCCGACCGACGTGCCCGCGCGGGAGACGCCGGTCGACGAGCCGCCGTCACCGTAGCTGAGTTGATGGCAGTCATTTCAGAGGATCAGATCCAATGCGCCGCCTCGCCAACACCCTCGCTCTCGTGATGACCTGCGCCGCCTGCAATGGTGTGCTCGGGAACGAGGACGCCACACTCGAAGCGGATGCCGCGAGCTCTCCCGCGTCAGGAAGCGCCAGCCGTGACGTGGATGGCGCCGCTGCGGCGAATCCCGGAAGCGTCAACGCCAACGCCGACGCGGGCTCCACGGCGGACGATGCAAGCTTGCCCGGCACCGACGCTGGCTCTGTGACGTCCCTCGACAGCGGCGCCGTCTGTCCGGCCAATCAGACGATGTGCGACGCGCTCTGCGTGGATCTTCGCTCCGACCCACTGCACTGCGGCACCTGCACGACGGTGTGCGCGGCGCCGCCCATGTGCACCAACGGCAAGTGCAAGCACGGCAAGAACTGAGCGCCTCAGAACACGCCCACCAAGCCCAGGCCGCCGCCCTTCTCGAGCATGATGGGCATGGGCGCGACGTAGCCGAACGACGTCTTCATGGCCGTATCGACCTTCTTCGTCTGGAAGAGGCGGTAGTGAAGGAGCGACGGAAGGAGGTAGCCGACGCCCGCCCCCACGGCGGAGCCGACGATCACGTCCGACGCCCAGTGCCGGTCTGCGACGATGCGCAGCACGCCCGTGGTGGTGGCCAGACCCACCATGCCGGCGCAGGCGAGCGCGTCCGGGACGCCACCGCCATACAGCGGAAGGTTCTGGTGATGCGCGCAGGTCAGCCCCGCCGACGTGAACGCGGCTGCGGGATGCCCGGCGTAGAAGCTGCGGAATGAATCGCCCCGGCTACATGCCGCCGCATCGGGAGAGTCGGGGAGCCCCTGCCCGCACGACGAGAACGGAGGCCTGGCGCGACCGACGAGATGCTCCGTGCCCAGCGTGAAGACGCCCGCGAGCCCGAACGCCTGCATGTCCATGAGGGTGAGCTGCGCCGCAACATCCACATTCTGATGCACGCCGAGCGCGACCACGTAGTTGTCGACGACCAAAGGCCACGCGGCCATGCCGATGAAGATGAAGTCGCTCGTGGTGGATGCGGTGTGCTGGGTGCGCTCGTCTCCCTTGAGGAAGCTCCGCGAATCCTTGTCGAACAGGATCGGCCCGCTCCACGTCGCGTGATCGGGATACGGCAGCGCATCGATCACGAAGATGCTGGCGCCAAGCCCCACCGACACGAGCGCCTCCGGCCAATGCACCCGGCGCCAGGCCGTGTCGTCCCACTCCACCTTCGCCGCTTGCTCTGCGTGCGCAGGCGACACACCGAGCACGATTGGCACGACCGAAACGAGGGAGAGAGCGAGCGCGCGGGCGCGCATGACTACGCGCGAGGCTCGGTGTCGGTGGATGGCCATCCCATCCGTGGAGCAAATTCTGGGCCTCAGATGTGTGCGCCGGCTCTCCCTGAGATGCTGGCGCTCGCCTGGACGCTGACGTGAATCGATGCCTGCGCGTTCAGCACGGCGTTCGCTGCGGCGGCGACGCACGCGTCCGCGTGTGCAGCCAGATGCCCCATCGCGCGCGGCAGCTCCGCGCCGGCCCTGACCAGGATCTGGATGTCTCCGGCGATGCGCTCGCCGTACGCGACCTCGGCCTCGATCAACGCGGGCAGGTTCGCGCGCAGCGTGGCTGCCAGGCGGCCCATCTCGCCGGTCTCGATGGCAACCTGGACCTGCACGACCGGTGGCGTGCACTGCGCCGTGAGATCCGCATGTGCCTTGCAGCTGCCCTCGCAGTGCCCACTCGCGCTCGGTGCCTGCACGGCAATGTCGCACTTCGGCTCCTTGATCTCCACGTTGCATCCTCCGTGGCAGTCCGCGTTGCAGCTGCCGCGGCACGTGCCGTTGCACTGGCCCGCGCAGTGACCAGCCGCGTTTGCCCCTGGGGCTCCGGCCTGCCCGTGGGCAAGGCACTGACCCTGACAGTCACCGTTGCACGTGCCGTTGCACTGGCCGGAACAGGTGCCTTCGCACCGTCCGTAGAGATGGCCCGGCGCGCAGTGCGCCCGCACGTAGCCTGGATCTACGCTGACGTTGCACTGTCCTCTGCAGGACGCCTCGATGTCGGCGCTGGCGTGGCATTGTGGAGGGGTCGCTTGTGCGTGGAGCGATGCGGAGGCGCCAGTGCGCATGATCGCCTCCATGCGCACGGAGACCGCATTACACACGGCAGCGACACGACTCTGGCCCTGGGCCGGCGTGGTCTGCTCGGGCGGGATCCCAAGGTCGCGGGCCATCCGCTCGCAGGCGCCACCGACCTGCGCCTCCGCTCTTGCGGCGGCGGCCTCCAGATCGCTCGCGGCCGTGACGAAGGCGCGGATCGTACCGTTCGCCCTCGCGTCGGCCTCGAAGTTGCCGTTCATCGCGCCGCCGCGCAGCTCCGGACACGCAAAGTCACCGAGCGCAGCGCCCGTGGCGCCACCGAAGCCGCCCAGCTCACCGCCACACGCGACGACCAGAAACGTCGACACCAAGCCCAGTACCGAGGCGCGGCGGAGGAGACTCCCGTTTTGCATCCGCGCATTCACAGCACGAACGGTGCCGACGCTTCGCGTGATGAAAGCTTGTGCTGGCGCACGCTGACAGGGGCATTCTTCCTCGGCGCGAGCCAATTCGCCACACGCGCGGTGTGACGCTAGCGTGCGCCGTCAAGACCGATCACGGAGACAGGGGTCGGTCGCGCTCGTGGGGTCACCATGGTGATCTGTCCTTCCACGTTGCGGCCCCAGCAGGTGATCTCGTGCGACGCGCCGATGGCGCACGAGTGATGCGCGCCGACAGCGACCTTCATCGCGTGCGTGACGCCGGGCACACGCACGGGTGTGGGTCCGCCGGGGCCCCGCGTTCCCAGCTCTCCGTTGTCGTTCCAGCCCCAGCACCAGACCTCACCGCTTCGCGTCGCCGCGCACGAGTGCGCCATGCCCGCGCTGACGTGGATGGCGCCCGTGACACCTTCGATCTCCTTCAGACCGTCGCTGTGACTGATGCCCTGGTCGTCGCTCCCACCAAAGCAAACGACGCGGCCGGTGGCGCGCACCACGCATGCGTGGTTGGTGCCGACAGACACATGCAGTGCGTCAGCGACGCCCGGGACGACGACGGGGCTCATCGATCGCGAGCGCTTGTCGTAGTCGGTGCCGTAGCCAAAGCCCCAGCACGTCACGTGTCCGGACTTCTGCGCAGCGCAGCCCCATAGACTGCCCTGCTCGATCTCCACGACGTCGCGAACAGGCGCAGTCACTGGCGTGGGTGCGGGGGTCTTTGCGCCTTGATTTCCCCAGCACGTGATGTCGCCGCTGCGGAGGAGCGCGCACGTGCCTCCGCCACCTGCGGACAGCATGCGCGCGGGAGGGAGCTTCGCGATCGCAGGCGTCATGGTCACCTGGTGCTCGCCCGCCGCGGTCGGGAACGGCGCCGTGCTGTCGACGAGGCCCCAGCATGCGATCTGGCCCTGGCTCGAGAGCGCGCACGTGAAGTACTCCGCCGCGGTGACTGCCACCGCCTGACCGATCCCTGTCATGTCCACGCGTGCAGGCGGTGTCGTGTAGCCGCCTGGACTGCCGATGCAGGTGACGACTCCACCCGCGCGCAGCACGCACGTGGTGTTGTCGGAGAGCGCCGCGTCTTCTGCGTCCGCGATACCTTCGAGGCGAACGGGCGCGACAACGCCGGGGATCTCGCCGTTCCCGAGCTGCCCGCTGTCGTTCTGGCCCCAGCACACCACGCCACCTTCGCGTCGGCGCGCGCAGGAGCTGTACGGTCCGACCGCGATCTCGATCGCATCGCGAAGGCCGTTGACGGGGCGCGCGACGGACCGTGGATCGGCAGACCCCAGCTTGCCGCCGTCGTTGTTGCCGAAGCAGCGGACGGTCCCGTCGGTGACGAGCGCGCACACGTGATCGTCCGCGACGGCCAGCGTGATGGCCTTCTCGATACCGGGGATCTCGGTCGGCGACGCGTGGCCGGTCTCTGGTCCGTTGAAGATGGCGCCGCGGTAGTTTTCGCCCCAGCATGCGACGTGGCCGTCTTCGCGGAGCGCGCACGTGTAGTCCTGACCCGCGCCGATCGCGCGCGCATTGCGGAGGCCGTCAACGTCGACGGGGGCCTCGACGTACGCGCGGCCCATCACGGACGCGTTCCCGAGCTCGCCGTGCGTGCCGTCTCCGAAGCAGCGCAATGCGCCGCTCGCCTCTCGCATGCACGCGTGATTGAAGCCGAGCGCAAGGTCCACGACGGCCGCAAGCCCCTTCCTCCGTGCGGGGTCGGTCGTGCGTTGGCCCGTGGTCAGCCCACCACGATTGAGGCGATCGGGAACCCAGCGATCGAGCCCCCAGCACGACACACCACCATCGCCGTGAACGACGCACGTGCGCATGGGGTCCGCCACGACGCGCGTGACGTCCCGCAGTTGATTGACGCGCGCGACTGGCTTTCCTTCACCCCAGCAGAACACCGCGTCCGAGGCCGTGCGTGCGCACGCGTGCTCGCCCGCAGCGGTCACCTCGACTGCGTCGGTGATGCCCGACACGGGCGCAGCCGTCGCACGCGTCACCAGCGTACCGTCGCCGAGCTGCATCTTCCGGTTCCCGCCCCAGCACATCACGCGGCCCGGCACATGGTCGAGCGCACAGGCGAACTCGCGACCGAGCGCGATGCTGGGCCCCGGAGGCGTGGGTGCCACAGGTGCGATCGGAGAGTCGACCACGGCGACCGCGGGCTTCTCCGATGGCGCGATCGCCTGAGGCTTCGGTGGGACCGGCGCGTTGGGCGGCGGCGTGCAAGCATTCGCGGCGAGCGCCAGGCACGCCGAAAGGACCCCCGTTCGCAGCTCGGCGGAGCAAACCACGGGGCCAGGCTACACGGGTATTTGCCGATGTTCAGGCCATTTCAGGTCGTGTCAGTGGCGTCGCCCCGGCATCGCGCTAGTCCCTACCTGTCTGGGACGTCCTTTTTCTGGACCGTTCGAGGCGGGTGAAATCACTCCAGTGGGTCCCGTGAATCAAAGCCTGACTCTAAAAGCGGCTTCCGCGCGCTCGAAGGTCGCTGTCGTGCGACCGTTGCCGCGTCGCACCTGGACCGACGCCGAGATCGTGGCCCTCTTGCGGACCGGCGTGCCCGATGGCCGAGCCGTCTTCTTTGATCACTTCGCGCCGCGCATCTCGAAGCTGGTGTGGAGTGTCCTGGGCCCCGAGCCAGAGGCGGAGGACGTGCTGCACGAGATCTTCGTGCGTGCGCTCGAACGCATCGACACGCTGAGTGATGCAGAGCGTCTGGGGAGCTGGATCGCAGGCATCGCCGTCTTCACCTCACGGGAGTGGCTTCGCAGACGGGCGCGCTGGCGCTGGCTGCGGATCCTGACGGACGACGTGGACGCGCCGGCGCCCGCGGTGAACCACGAGATCTCGGAGGCGCTTCGCGCTGCGTTCCAGGTGCTGGGCACGATGGTCGCGGATGAGCGCATCGCCTTCAGCCTGCGGTTTCTGGAGGGCATGGAGCTGCAAGAGATCGCGCTTGCCGAAGGCACGTCGCTGTCGACGGTGAAGCGACGGCTGAAGGACGCGCAGCAGCACTTCAGCGCACGGGCGCGCAAGCACGCGGCGCTCGTGCCGTGGCTCGAACGTCAAGAGGCGCGGGCGCACACGGGAAGGGAGGAGCCATGGAGCGAGACGTGATCTCCGCGCTCGGACAGGAGCTCGGTCGTGAGCTCGACTCCGTTCAAGGCGCCCAGGCTGGAACTGGCCGCGCCCGCTCTGCGTTCGTTCTGGGCACGCCATCGCGCTTTCGTCGGAAGAGCAAGCTCGCGCCGCGAGCCTATGCCGCCGGTGCGACCATGCTCGTTGCGGCCGCCATCGTGCTGGTCGCCTGGATCCATTCGCTCAGCGCGCAGTCCAGGCAGCCCGCGCCGCCCTCGCCACTGACGTTCACCATCGCGAGCGACACGACGAACGCGAACCGCATAGACGGCGCGAGCGGCGCGCTTCTGGTCGCGACCTCGGAGCTTCCGCTTTCATTCTCGGACGGCACGCGTCTGCTCCTGGAGAAAGAAGCGCGCGCCCGCGTGACCGACGTCGATCATCTCGGCGCCCGCGTGATCCTGGAGTCGGGCAAGCTGCACGCGTCCGTCATCCACACGGGAACGGCGCGCTGGAACGTGGATGCGGGTCCGTTCGAGATCCACGTGACGGGAACGAAGTTCGTGGTCGCGTGGGACCCGAGCGCGCAGGCAATCGACGTGACGCTGGAAGAGGGCTCGGTCCTGGTGAGCGGCTGCGCGCAGAACCCCGCACGCACAGTGAGAGGAGGAGAGTCCCTTCACGTGCAGTGTGCAACGACCCCGACCCCGACCCCGACCCCGACCTCGACCTCGACCTCGACCTCGACCCCGACCTCGACCTCCACCTCGACCCCGACCTCGACCTCCACCTCGACCTCGACCCCGACCCTGGCCCCTTCCCCTCCCCCGAAGGTCGACGAGGTCTCTGTCGACGATCTCTTCAGCCAGGCTGACGAGGCTCGCTACGCCGGTCATCTCGACGAGGCGAAGACCGCGCTTCTCTCCGTTCGGCGGCGTGCTCCGGGGACCGAGAAGTCAGCGAGTGCCGCGTTCCAGCTGGGTCGACTCGCCTTCGATGGCAAGGGCGACTACCCGCAGGCCGCGCTCTGGTTCGACACCTACCTGCATGAGCGGCCGCAAGGGACCCTCGCTCGTGAAGCGCTTGGACGTTCGATGGAAGCGCAGGATCGCGCTGGCGACGCCGAGCTCGCGCAGCGGGCAGCGCGGACGTATCTCGCGCGGTATCCTTCGGGGCCGCATGCAGCGCTCGCGCATCGGCTGGCGGGCGCGCAAAAAGGAGACGCTCCGTGAGGCGCTCCGTCTGCACCACCGCCTGCGGGAGCCTGCTCCTGCTGCTCTCCGTGAGCTCGCTCGCGCGCGCGGAGGCCCCGGGCAAGCGACGTGTCGTGGTTCTCTCGCCACACCCCGACGATGTCTCGGCCCGCCTGCTTCACGAGCTCTCGGGCGTCGCGCTCGATCCGACGATCGCGGCCGGTGATGGAAGCTGCAGCGCGGCTCAGATAAAGGCGGTCGCCGAGTCCACGCAGTCCGCATCGGTCGTGTGCCTCGGCGAGAAGGACATCGACGTGTGGGTCACGGAGGGTGATGGCCTTCGCATGCGCGAGCAGCTCCCGTGGGCGTCCGCAGAGCCAACCGCATCGGACCCCGCGCTGGTCCAGGCAACGGAGGCCGTGCGCGCGCGGCTGGCGCAGCTTCCGCCAGACGCAGCCCGGCCCACTGCAACATCACCCGGCGGCGACGCGCCCGTCACGGTGTCCGCCGGCACCACGCCAACGAAGGACGAAGCAGCTGTGGTGCCACCGAAGCACCTGCCGGGCAAAACGCCCAGGATCATCGTCGGTGCAGGCCTCACATCCGTGATCAGCCCCGGCTACCAACCCACGTGGGGTGTGGGCCTGGAAGCAGCGTTCGGAGTGAGCCGTCATGCGTCCATCGTCGTGAACGCGGTGCTCCCGGTGACCTCCGCGCGGTTCGACGATCCGTCTGCGTCGGCGTCCTCACACACCACGGAGATCGGCGCGGGCGTTCAGATCCCGTTGCTGGCGCCCGACGCTCCCTTGATCCCGCGGCTCGGCGGTGGGTGGGGCATCGTGCACATGCACACGCAGCCCATCACGGTTCCCACGGACGGTCACTCGGTCGGACACGAAGAGGATCTGGTGTCGCCCTACCTGTATGTGGACGCCGCGCTCTCGGCGCGGATCTACGGCCCCATTCGAGTGACCGCCGCGGCCTCCGCGCTTGGCACGCCCGCCAGGTTTCACGTTCGCGTGGACGGCGTGGAGCAAGGCGCGTTCGGCGGCATCGCTCTCCTTTCGCAGCTGCGCGCAGAGGTTCAGCTGCCATGAAGCTCTCGCGGCGCCTGCTCCTCGCAGCATTCATGTGGACGCTCATCGTCGCTGGATGCGACGTCTATGCAGATCCTGTCGACAACGGCACTTCGTCCGGCAACGTCCCCACGCCCAGCTCCTCCGCCTTCGCCCCGGCGCCGAATGGTGATGTGTCGAACCCGGTCTCGTGCCCCACCAAGCGTCCTGTCGACAACACGCAGTGCAAGGTCCCCGGGTCGGTCTGCGAGTACGGCGATACACCCGACATCACGTGCAATCCTCGCGTTGAATGCGTCGACTCCGACACGAGCATGACCACGAATGGTGGCCAACGACGTCCCCCCGCGTGGAGCACCGACCCGGCGATCGGCGGCTGCATCGTTCACACGTGCCCCGACACGTTCGCTTCGATCACCGCGGGCACCTCGTGCGACTCCGCAGCGGACGCTGGAAATGCGGCGGAGTACCTGTGCGCCTACCCAGAGGGCCTGTGCGGATGCTCGACGGGGCCCGATGGCTCGCACGCGCACGCCCGTCGCTGGGACTGCGCGCCGGCCCCCCATTCTTCCTGCCCCGCCGGGCGTCCACACATCGGAGAGGCATGCACGGGCACGGGCCTGACGTGTGACTATGGGAGCTGCATCTTCAAGCACGGCACCGCTGTGCACTGCGATGGCAACACGTGGCAGGCGACGGAGGTTCCATGCGACTGAGATGGATCGCGCTCGTCGCCTTTCCGTTGCTCGTCGCCGGCATTGCTTGCAGCGGCATCGGCTCGTTCGACAGCAGCTCTCCGAGCGCGGCTGGCGTCGGGGGCACCAGCGGCGTGTTCGGGGTCGTTCCTGGTCCATGCCCCGTGGCCGCCATCTCCGCTGACGCACGATGCACGGCACAGCTGGTGTGTGAATACGGAACGAGCTCGAGCGCCTCCTGCAACACCATGGCGGTCTGCAACGAACAGGCGGCATTCGACATCACGCCACCCTCCACGAACGACTGCGATGATCGCTGCCCCACGTTCGATGCGCCCGGCGCGGTGGCAACGGCGCAGGGCACGGCGTGCCTTCATGGCTCACGCGGAAGCCTGATTTGCCCCTCGCCGTATGATCGCAGCACATGCGGTTGCGCGGAGTCCGGCGCCAGTGACGGTGGAGTCCCGCCGCCCACGAGCGACGCGAGCACGACAGCCGACGGCAGCGTCGACCCAGACGCCTCCACCTCGACCGACGACGGCGGTGAAGCTGGCGCCGCGCCCGCGGATGTTCCGGGTGTGTGGCTCTGCGTCACGCCGCCGGTCGGATGTCCCGCGGCTCGGCCTCCGCTCGGGTCGGCATGTGTTCGCGAGATGATCTGTGACTACGGCGCGTGCCTTTTCCCGGGCGGAATGAAGGTCGCCTGCGTCGCGAGCACCAACGGCAGTGGACACTGGGTCGATCAGACGCCGGTGCAGTGCGGAGGAAAAACGTGAGCCACCAGACCACGCCTGGATCACTCCTTCTTGGTCGAGCGCGAGACTGGCTCCGGAGAACCGACATGCGAAACAACTTTCGACTGCAGGGTGGAAATGGTGCGTGGCTCGCGGGACTCGCGAGCTTCGCGGGTCTGGCGCTCCTTTCGGGGGGCTGCAACCTGTCACGGAGCAGCGGAAGCCAGGACACGCCATCGGATCCCGCCAGTCCGCCGCCCGAACCGGCGAGGCTCATCGGACCGGCACCGCAATTTGGTGCAGGCCAGAGCCTGGCGACTCCGCCTCCGCCCATCAGCGGCGGCACACTCACCGTGGCTGGCGACGGTGTGACGGCCTTCGCGGCCGACCCCGATCGCGATCGCGTGTACGTGATTGACATCCCCAGCCGCACGGTCCTGCGCACGTATCAGCTCCAGCCGCACGATGAGCCGGGCCGCGTCGCGGTGGATGCGAAGGGTCGCGCGTACGTTGCGCTGCGCTCGGGTGCCGCGCTCTTCACGATCGATCGGGCCGCCGACACGACCGAGCGCCGGGCAGCATGTGTCGCGCCGCGCGGTGTCGCGTACGACGCGTCATCGGACACCGTGGTCCTTGTGTGCGCTGACGGCACGCTGCTGCGGTTCCCCACGGGAACGGGCGCCGCAACGATGCGGGTCACCCTTCCGCGCGACCTGCGTGACGTGATCGTCCACAAGGACGGCTCCATGTCCGTGAGCACGTTCCGTATTCCTTCCATCCTTCGCGTTGGCGCGGGTGGTGGATTGGAGGACAAGATCGACCTCACCGAGCAGGCGGATCCATCGACCACACCGCACCTCCTCTGGCGCATGGTCCCGGTCGACCTTGGCGACGGCGAGGAGCGCGTGCTCGCCGCGGCGCAGAAGGCGCGGCAGCAGCCCGTCCCGGTCTCCGCTGGCGGCTATGGCGGCAGCGGGTTCGACGCATGTCCGCCGGGAATCGTCTCGGGGCAGATGCAGGTCATCGGGACAGGCCCCCAGATCCGCTCGGCCACGACGCAGCTGATGCCGCAGGTCACCTTGCCTGTCGACATCACGTCCGACGGCAAGACCGCAGTCATCCTGGGTGCCGGCAACTCGCACTCGCCAGGTGCACCGCAGATCTTCATGCAGTCGCTCGCTTCGATGCCGCCCTCGTTCGAGACCACGTCGTCGCCGAACTGCGGCATTTCCAAGGTCGCCGTGACACCAGGGCAGCCGATCGCGATCGCGTTCGACGGCGCAGGCGAGCTGCTCGTGCAATCGCGCGAGCCCGCAGCGCTCTACATCATGACGCCTGACCGAACCCACGTGTGGAAGACCATCACGCTCGCGACGGACACGCGCGAGGACACCGGGCACGCAGTCTTCCACGCCAACACCGGCACGGGCGTCGCGTGCGCTTCCTGCCATGCAGAGGGCGGCGACGACGCGCATGTCTGGCAGTTCGACGGCCTTGGCGCGCGCAGGACACCCGTCCTCCGCGGCACCACCGCGAACACGGAGCCGTACCACTGGGATGGCTCGCAGAAGGACATGACCGACATCGTCACGCACGTGTTCGAAGGACGCATGAGCGGCCCCAAGCTCGAAGCGGACCAGGTCAGCGCCCTCAAGCAGTGGATCAACGCCCTCCCCGCGCCGCCACCGATCCGCGGCATGGACGCCGCCGCGACGCGCGGGCAGGCGCTCTTCACGACGCAAGGCTGCAGTGGTTGCCACTCTGGACCCATGCTCACGAGCAACCAGACCGTGGACGTCGGGACAGGCGCGGCATTCCAGGTGCCGTCGCTCAAGGGCGTGGGCTGGCGCGCTCCGTTTCTGCACGACGGCTGCGCGACCACGCTCGCGGAACGCTTCGGCCCATGCGGTGGAGGTCAACACGGGGATACGGCAAACCTCAGCCCCGGCAACAAGACCGATCTCATTGCGTTCCTCGAGACGCTCTGAGGCCGCGCGCAGGTGTAGCGAGAATCTTGTTTTGGCGTACGTTTCTTGAAGAACGATGGCTCGCTCTTCTTTCTTCTGGGTGACAGCAACGGGCTTCGCGATCGCGTTTGGTTGCGCCACGGGCACGCCGCTCGCGACCGACGGCGATCGAAACGCAGATGCCGGCGACGACGCAGGGGCCTCGCCGTGCACCCCGAACGGCCCGGAGATCTGCGACGGCCTGGACAACGACTGCAACGGCATGATCGACGAGGGCTTCGATCAGGACAAGGACACCTACTTTCAGTGCCAGCGCGGCGCGTTGCCCCCGGACTGCAACGACAAGGATCCGAACGTCCATCCCAGCGCGACCGAGATATGCAACGGCATCGACGACAACTGCGACGGCACGGTGGACGAGGGCTTCGACAAGGACAATGACCACTTCTTCGCGTGCCCGCACCCACTGAGCGACGGCGGCACATCACCGAAGGACTGCGACGACAACGACGTGAACGTGTACCCGGGCGCGCTCGAGACCTGCGACAAGAAGGACAACGACTGCAACGGCAAGGCCGACGACATCCCCGCACAGGTCACGCTGAACGACACGTTCCAACCCGCCGTGGACCCGCACTGGGTTCCTCAGGGTGTTGCGAACATCAATCAGACCTTGGCGGGCTGGGCGCGGCTCACGCCGAACGTCACCGGGCAAGGCGGCGCGCTCTGGTGGAACACGTCGCAGGACAATTTCACGTTCGATCATTTTCGAATGGATTGCACGATCCGGATCGTACGAAACCCCATCAACCAGGGCGCGGACGGCATGGCGTTCGTCTGGGTACCCGAGGCCAACGCCGACGCTGGTGCGCCCGGTGTGGGCCTCCCCGGCGGAGGGTTTGGCCTGCTGAATCTCGGTGGGTACGGCGTGGCGCTCGATTCGTACATGAACGACGGCACGGAGCCAACGCCGCCATTCACCGCCGTGGTCAGTGGCACCAGCGGGATGCATCTGATCCGGAACACGACTCCGCTCGGCGCAACAGCGCCGCTCCTGGATGGCAACCCGCACGCGCTGAGCGTGACGCTCGTCACGAGCAACATCGCGCTCGGCGACGGTGGGCTAGAGCCTCAGTCCGCGGTGACCGTCACGATCGACGGCACCGTCTTCATCAACCAGTTCGTCATCCCTGGATACACGCCGTATCGGGGCAAGTGGGGCTTCACTGCAGCCACCGGCGGCCTCAGCGAAGAGCACTACGTGACAAACGTGTCGATGCGGTTCCCCGACGGCCAAGGCTGCATTCAGTAGCCGCGTCCCGTAGCCAGCGTCCCCGTAGCCAATACCGTCTATGCTGGGCCTCATGGCGAAACCTGCCCGCAGCGCTGCCCTCGTGACCGGGATGGTCGTTCTCCTCGTTGGATGTGAGAAGCAGAAAGAGCCCGCAGTTCCGCTCGCCGGCCCCAGCACGGGCGAGGCCTTCGGAGGTACGCAATGCAGCTCCGTGCGGCCGCAGACCGAGCCGGATCTCATGGCGTGGGACTCCGGCTCGCGAGCGACGCTTCGAAGCATCAAGGAGCAGGGCGTGGTGGTCGTGCACTACGAGGCGCAGGGCTGCAACGTGCAGCTCCACGTCCTGCCGAACTGCGTGGCAAAAGGTACGTATGCGTTCTCACCGTACAGCGCGACCGAGACCAAGATGGCGCGCAACGCGAACGAGCTCTACGCAGAGCTGCCCGTGGGTGCCGCCAAGCTCGCCGCAAAGCTCCAGGGCTCGCACGTCATCCGCACCGACTACATGATGGCCGGCGTCGAGGCGGTGAAGATCGGCTCCACCTTCAAGCCCGACGAGCTGATCGGCGAGTGCAGCGACGCCACCCACGTGGTCAGCAAGATCTACGTCGGCGGGTTCGCGCTCGCGGCCGGAGAGGCGCGGCTTCTGGAGGGCGGAGCAAGCGTCTTCGTGATGCCGGCGATCAGCGTGGGAGGCGGCGCCAAGACAGAGAGCTCCGTGGAGCACCTGCAGCGCGAAGGCGTCGCGAAGGCATGCGAGGAGGCGCAGGAAAAGGGAGCGCAGAGCCCGCAGTGCGCCGTGCCGCTCCGCATCGCGCTCATGGCGATCGCAGCGCCTGCGGTCGCGTCCATACCAGCTGCTCCGACGAGCACTACCAGCACTGCGAGCCCCACGACGCCCACCACTGGCAATACGTCCGCACCGCCATCACGGCTGGCGCAGCTGCAGCTGTCGCCCGTGTCCCCCACGAAGCAAGCGACCCATCATTCGATCCACTTCGCTGCAGACTCGGAGAAGGTGGAAGAGGTGGGTACGCTCATCCTCGATGACGTCGTCTCCATGATGCAGAAGAACCCTGCGCTGAAGGTGACGATAGACGGACACACGGACAACCAGGAGGCTTCGCAGCAGGCCTTCGCGATGTCCACCCTGTCCCAGCATCGCGCGCAGTCGGTGCTGAAATATCTGGTGGCCAAAGGCATCTCGGCCGACCGTTTGACACTGAAGCCGCACGGCCCTCTGGAGCCGCAATGTTCGAACGCCGACGACAAGGGCCGCGCGTGTAATCGTCGCGTGGAGATCTACTGAGCCGTCAGCGCGCGAGGCGGGAACCTGCGCCTTCGCCGGGGGTGTAAGGTCTGACCCGCGCCATGCGTTGTGATCGCTGCAAAATGACCGCCGCCAAGATTGCTTTGCTGGTGCTCGCGCTCTCGGCGAGCGCCGCGGCGTGTGTCTCCACGACGCCGCCACGGTTCACGCCTCCGCACCGAATCCCCTTCGCCGAGCTCACTTGTGGGACGCGCGACGGGACCGCGACCTGCGCGTTCGTCGATCGCAACGTCGCTTGCTGCGCGGTGCAGGCCGACGGTACCGAGGCCTCATGGCGATGCGCCACGGACGTCGTGGGCACGCTTCACTGGTCGGGGGTACCCGAGCCGATCCCCGGCTTGATCGGCGCGGTCGAGGTCGACGTCGGGCGCATCCACACCTGTGCACGCATGATCGACGGCACCGTTCGCTGCGTCGGCTCCGACATGCACGGCGCCCTGGGGCGGGGAACGTACCGCGCGATGGACGCGATCACCGCCTTCGGCACATGGGCGCCCAACAGCAAGAGCGTGGGCGTGACCCGCGAGGGCGTGAACGGCGATCACGTCTGCGGGCTGATGGGCGACGGCGCGGTGCACTGCGCGCCCGCCTCGAAGGGCCTGCACGGCCCCGACTGCGCCGCCGAGGCGCGCGGTGATGGCGTCGGCGTGGTGTGCAACGGTCTCGTCGCCGCGGGCCTCTGTCGCATGTCTCCGGTGGCGCTCACCATCCCCGGTCTCCACGACGTCGCGGCGATCTCGGGCGACTGCGCGATCATGCGCGACCGCAGCGTTCGGTGCTGGGGTGACAACGGCACCGGCCAGATCCACCTCCCCGAGAGCGACGGAATCCCGGTGCCCACGAGCGTTCCGCAGCTCCACGACGTGCGGCAGATCGACGGCGACTGCGCGGTGATCGAGAGCACCGGCAAGCCCGATTGCTTTCGCCAGCACCGCAACTACGTCGAGCACGCCGACGTCGCGAGTGCGCTCGCGCTCGTGGACTCGCTCACGGACGTCGAGGAGCTCCGAATGGACGCCGGGGGCTTCGGCTGCGCGCGCGCCGGCGGCAAGGTGCGCTGCTGGGGCGACAACTCGGTGGGCCAGCTCGGTCGCGGCACCCACGACCGCGAGCTCCACCCGCCGGCGAACGTTCCCGGCCTCGACGGCACGACGCAGCTCGCGGGAGACGGCGCCACGCGGTGCGCCTTGCGCGCGGGCCACGTCTACTGCTGGGGGAGAAAGCACAACGGAAGCGACGACAACGACCCGAGCAACATGGACCTGACACCGCGCGAGATCGCGGGTCTCCCGGAGGTGAAGCGCATCGCGATGAGCGGCGGCGCGACCTGCGTGATCGCACACGATGACAGCGTGTGGTGCTGGGGAAGGAGCCCGAATCGCAAGCAGGCCGAGCCGAGGAGCGTGATCGCGAAGGAGCCTCTGCGCATCGAAGAGTTCGGCCGCGTCGCCCGTCTCCGCGGCGGCGCCGGGTTCTGCGCGATCGACTTCGAAACGCGGGTGATCTGCTGGGGCGGGGCCTTCGGTGAGCCGGATCGCGTCACCGGCACCAGAAGCCCGCGCGCCTCGTTCGCTTTCGGCGACGACGACCTTCTCCCGCCGCGCCACACGACGCCACCGCGACTGGTCTGCGACAGCACGACCTTGTTCTGCATTGGAGACTACTGCTTCGAGAGCGAGGACGCGTGCCTGGACGCGCGCGCGGCGGGGCGGTCGCGGGCACCGTGCATCATGCAGGCGAAGCACACCTTCACGCGCGAGGTCCGTCACGGCGAGCGGACGCCAGACCCTTGCATGTGTACTGGCGACAAGTGCGTCACGGTCCCCTCTCGATTCGAGTGCGCGCCGGTCGATCCGGAGGACGACCGAGTCATCCCGATCGCCGCGCGCGCAAAGTTCTGCGAGGCCCACCCCGGCACCAGCACGCCGGTCCCGCCCGCCCCGCGCTCGACCCACCGTGGCCGCTATTGCGCCCACTGGACGAACCGCGAGATCGAGGACTGCGGGTGCCACGTACCCGTACCGCCCCACCTCGACTCCTGCCGCTGCCCGACGATCGATGCGCCAGAGCAGGGCTGCTTCCTCTCGCTCGCGGAGTGCGAGGCCGCGCGTGCGCACTCGTCGACGCCGCATTCCTCGTCCACCGACCCAGCCTGCGTCACCATCGAACCGTGATCCGTCAGCGCGCGAGGCGGTAGACTGCGCCTTCGCCTTGCACTGTCCAGTAGACGGCCGTCTGGTCCATGACGAGCACGCGCGGGTTCTGATCCGACGTGGCGACGATCTCGCCGTTCGCGACTGCGCACTGCACGGCGCCGCTCGCGTCGATGGCGCAGCGGCGAATGCTCCCGTCCTTGAACGAGTTGCCGCTCGTTCCCAGGTCGAGCCAGTAGAGGTCCTTGTCGTCCGCGGCGATCGAATACACCTGCGACTGCATCTGCGCGGCCCCCGAGGCGCTCGTTCCGCCCTTCGCCGCCTGGTAGAGGATGTCGTAGCCGCTGATGAAGACGCTCTTCGTGTTGCCGCCGAGCGCCTCCGACGCGTTCAGGCCGGTGACGAAATCCTTGAGCGTGGCCGCGCAGCCACCGACGGCCGTGGTGCAGAAGCGCACGGAGGTCTTGCTCTCGCCGCCCCAGTAGAGGTACGTGCCGGTCACGAACGTGTTGTCGGTGTTCGGCTCGTTGGCGGAGAGGATGGTCGCATTCGCGCCAGACGCGCTCCGCGCCACGCTGCCGACCTGCACCGGTGAGAGGTAAGTCAGCGCGAAGTACACGTTGATGTTGTCCATCGAGAGACCACGCGGGATGGACGCATCCTCCATGAGCGCGCGCCGATTGCCGCCGTCCGGCGAGATGGTCTCCAGAGCGCCCCTGCTGCCGCTCGAGCTGGAGCCCCACGAGAAGAACACGCCGTTGGAATCCGCGACCACGTCGTAGACCAGCGGATCCGCCGTGTCGGCGATCTTCGTCGCGGTGGATGGCGCGGGGGCGTTCTTCGCCATCGTGTACACCGCACCAGCGTTGATGTCGGTGAAGTAGATGTTCGTCCCGTCGACCGCGAGCCCGTAGGTGGCGAGCGCTCCGGAGAAGAGCTTCGCGGGCTGGCACTTGCTCGCCGTGCACGCGCCGCCCATGCAGTCGTGAGCGCAGCGGCCGCAGTTCTTCTGGTCCGTCGTGAGATCTGCGCCGGGGCATGTCAGGGCGCCGTCGAGCGACGAGCCATCCGTGCTCATCATGCCCGCGTCCTTGTCCCCGCTGGACTGGCCGTCCACTGTCGTGGGCCCGCTGTCCGTCCCGCCACCCGCGGCGTCCGCGTCGTAGGCGAGATCCCGGGTCCCGATGATCGCGTTGCACGCGACGAGGCAAGCAACGGCGGTGACACCGAGCACGCTCGCGACCCTGACTCTGCTCCGCGCTCGCAACATGGCAGCCTCAGAATACAGCCTTTTGCTCGGTCCAACCAGATCTCGGTGCTAGTTTGGCGCGCATGTCGAAGCGGCTCGTCACCATCACCACCACCACCGCCCTCACCGCCATCCTTGGCTCCGGTTTCGCGCTTGTCGCCGCTTGCTCCAGCTCGAGCACCACCGCATCCGTTGCCGACAGCGGCGCCCTTGATGGCGGAGACCTCGTCGCGGATGGCAGCGGTCCTGCGGATGCGGGCGCCGCCGACGGTGCTGTCCAGCCTCTCAACTGGACGTGGCAGAGCGTGGCCGGTGCGAAGTGCCGCGACGGTTCGGACACGGGCATTGCAGTGAACCTGAGCCCTGGCTCCACGAAGACAGTGATCTTCCTGGAGGGCGGCGGCGCATGCTTCACGCCCAGCTTCTGCTCCATGAACCCATCCAAGTTCGGCCCGGCCGACCTCACCGCCAGCATTGCAGCTGGAGGGCCCGCGGGCTCCGGCGGCGGCAAGAGCGGCACGGCCTTCGGTATCCTGTCACGCAAGGACATGAAGAACCCGGTCCGCGACTGGAACATGATCTACATCCCGTACTGCACGGGCGACATCCACGGCGGCGCCAACCCCACTGGGATGGTGGCCGGCGTGTCAGGCACCCAGATGTTCGTGGGGCGCAACAACATCGCGCTCGACCTGGACGCGCTCAAGTCGCTGACGCCAGGTACCACGGAGGTCTTCCTCACGGGCGCGAGCGCGGGCGGCTTTGGCGCGGCGCTGTCCTACGATCAGGTCGCCACGTTCTACGGGCAAGTGCCGGTGACCTTGATCGACGACTCCGGTCCGCCGATGGCCGATCCATTCCTGGCCTCGTGCCTCCAGACCAAGCTCGCCGCGCTGTGGGGCCTGGACAAGGGAGTCCTTGCCGACTGCGGCGACGACTGCAAGGCGGACGGTGGCATCGACACGGATCACTGGGCCATCAACGCCATGAAGCACATCGGCAAGAAGTATCCGATGCGGCGCCTGGGCCTGATCGAGTCCACGGGAGACCTCACCATCTCTGCGTTCTACGGCTCGGGCTACATGAACTGCACCAGCTCCTTCCCGGAGCTCGAGCCCGACTTCACGGACGGGCTGTTCGACATCCGAACGCAGATGGCATTCGATCCGAACTTTGGAACGTTCTACTTCGGCGGCCCCGATCACCAGAGCCACACGTCTTACGAGAACGCCCTGGACACGCGCATGAGCACGAACCAGATGGATGGCGGCGCTCCCGTTTCACTCGCGGATTGGACCGCGCAGATGCTGAGCGGCAACGTGACGAACGTCGGCCCGTGATGGCGCGCGCTTTGGCAGCGTGACGGGCTCCGTGTCCGTGGAGCCCAGTGCGCGGACGAGCGCAGCAGTGAAGGCCTCCGGCTCGTCGTGATGTGGATAGTGGCCCGCGTTCGCGAAGCGGACCAGGCGCGCGCCCACGACCTCCTCGCAGACGCGTTCGGCCTGCGAGACCGGCAGCACCTGATCGCGGTCGCCCCAGAAGAGGGTCATGGGCGGCACGAAGGGCGCGTCGTACGCGCGATCCAGGAAGTGACGCACCTGTCCGCGGAATCGGACCACGTCACGCACGGTGCGTGACAGGGCGCGCGCCGTGCCGGGCCGCGAGTTCGCCTTTGCACGATCGGCGAGGTCCGTGTTGTCACGGCCACCGAGCGGCGCCGTCGCGTACATGAGCGGCACGAGAAACGACTGACCGAAGAGCGGCCATACCCACGGCACCGACACCAGGCGGACCGCAAGGTTCACCTCCTTGCCGAAGCCGCCCGGCGCGATGAGCGCAAGGTGGTCGATACGCGACGCGTGCGTGAGCGAGAGCATCTGCGCGACCCCGCCACCATACGAGTGACCCAGGACCGCGAAGCGATCGATGCCGATCGCGTCGATGAACGCCCCGAGTAGCTTCGCGTTCCAGTCAAGCGTGTAGTCTACATCTGGTCGCGCAGAGAATCCGTGGCCGGGCAGGTCGACCGCGACGACGCGATACCCGCGCTCGGCGAGCAGCGGCGTGATCGGCGCCCACGTGCGATGCCAATCCGTGAGGCCGTGCACGAGCACCACGGTGGGGCCGCTGCCCGTCTCCTCCCAGTGGAGCTCCACGCCAGAGACCTTGGTGAGGTGCGTATGCGAGCGCATCGAACGAATGGCCCAGATAGCACGTCGCAGCCGTGCCGCAACAGCTCAGCGGGACTGCTTCGCGGCAGCAACGGCCTGCGCCAGGAGCTCGTCCTCGGTCGCGCTCGGATTGGTCGCGGTGTTCGGCGTTCCGCAGTAGCCGTCCCACGCGCAGCCAAGGCTGCGATCGCAGTCGCGGTCGATCTTGCACGCCGGCCGCTGCGAACGCATCGCCGGACAGCCCGGGAAATCCGGAGGGCAGTCCGCGGGGTCGTGACAGCGAACCGCGGGGGCATTGCCGTCGAGCGACCGTGGCCCCTCCGGCAACGAACGCACGATCGTTGCGACGTGCGGCCACTCCGGTGAGGCGCTACCAAGGACCGGCTCGCCCGCGCCATCCATCGCCAGGAAGTAGTAGCGCGTGTCGCCGGTGACGGTGCTGATGTCGCGGCAGGAGATCTCGCCCTGCCAAGACTCACCGGCGCGCACAAGATTCAGCGCGTGAAACTGCCCCGTCCCCCACGTGCGATAGAGCACGATCACGCGCGATGCGGCATAGCGCGCAGGAAGGCGCACGCGAATGGGTAGCGCCACCAGGATCTCCTGCTCCGGTACGTACTCCACGACCACGTCCGGCGGCGGTGCCTCGACGGGTGCAGAGACCTGCCGCGTACAC
The DNA here is from genome assembly GCA_038230375.1 of Polyangiales bacterium. GTDB lineage: Bacteria > Myxococcota_A > Polyangia > Polyangiales > Polyangiaceae > JANXLV01. The sequence goes on from JBBRNJ010000013.1 coordinate 88,794, forward strand.
GCCCCGAGCGCGGAGACCGCGAGGATCGAAAGTGCGAGCACGCCCGCCGACGTAGATCGCCCCCGAGAAAGACCGGCCGTTGTCATGGTGCGTCTTTGACCCAGCTTCCACCGCGGCCTTTGGTCCGTCGCTGCGGTGAGAGCGTCCACTACTTCGCGACCGCGGTGCGCAGCGACACACTGCACGATGATTCTGCCAGCAGGACCCGCGGCGGTGGTGCAAATGAGTGAGAAGCGGCCGATCACACCTTGATGCGGCCGAAGCGGCGACCCCGCCATCTGCGCTGAATTTCCGTCGTTTTGCGCTGCGTGTCATCGACCCGAGACATGCTGCGGCGCTGGCACCCTGCTTGCTGCATGAGAGGCATGCTCCGCAGGTTCCTCCGCTCTCTCGTGACTGCCTCCGCGTTCGCCACGCTCGTCTCCGCAGCGGGTGTGGCGTCCGCGGAGGACAGCGCTGAGCCCTCTCGTCCCGCCGCGGTCGAGCGCGCTCGCATCATCTCGTACGTGGCCATGTCTGCAGGCGCCGCTGCCATGGCCACCGGCGTGGGCCTCTATGCCGTGGGCAGCACCTCCATGCCTGATGGGTGTACTCTACAATCATGTGACGTGCGACGCGCGAACGGCTACCTCAGCGACGCCACCACGCCGTGTGGGCGCGACCTTCGCGCCGATGGGTGCGTGGGTAGTCCCTACAACGTCAGTCGCCAGACCGAGGCAGGCAAGTCCGAGGCCATGAAGTCCGCCGGGCTGGTGACCACCGCGCTCGGCGCCGTCGCGGCCGCGGGCGGCTTCGTGCTCTGGCTTCGCACGCCGAGCGCAGCGCCGGCAAGTCCCGGCGAGCCCCGATCGAGCAGCGTCGCGAGCGCGCACATCGTCCCGGTCGTCGGCATCGGCTACGGCGGCGTTGGCCTCTCGGCAGATTTCTAGTCTTCGATCTTCCGTCGCAGGAACTCGCGCTCGGCGTCGTTCGTTGCGAGAGCCAGCGCTCGCTCGTAGTCGTCGCGAGCATCCTCGCCGAGCTTGCGGCGGTAGTCGGCGCGCATCGCATAGAAGAGATGGTAGCGCGCGAGCGGCTCCTCGAGCTCGGCGAGCGCTGTCAGCGCCGCAGCCGGACCCGACGCCATGCACACGGCGACCGTGCGATTCAGCGCCACCACCGGCGAAGGATGGAGCGCGAGCAGGCGTTCATAGGCGCGAAGGATCTTGCTCCAGTCGGTGCCATCCCATGTCGGTGCCGTCGCATGACATGCCGCGATCTCAGCCTGGAGCACGTAGTTCTCGGGGCCGGCGCAGCGGCGCGCGTGCTCGAGCGCCATCAGGCCTTCCGTGATCATCGGACGGTCCCAGCGCGCGCGTTCTTGCTCGGAGAGGAGGAGCAGGTCGCCCCGCGCGTTCGTTCGGGTCGCGGCGCGCGCCAGCGAGAATGCGATCAGCGCGAGGAGCCCGAAGACCTCCGCCTCCGTCGGCAAGAGATCGCACAGCAGGCGCCCCAGGCGAAATGCCTCTGCCTGGAGATCGAGCCGCATCAACCCGCCCTCGCGCGTGGTGTGGCCTTCGTTGAAGATCAAGTAGACGACCGCGAGCACCGACGCGAGCCGCCCTGGCAGCTCGCCGCGCGACGGGACCTCGTACGGGAGCTTGCTCTCGGCGATCGTGTTCTTCGCGCGCGTGATTCGCTGCGCGACCGTCTTCTCCGGCGAGAGAAACGCGCGTGCGATCTCCTCCACCGAAAATCCAAGGACGACCTTGAGCGTCAGCGCGACCTGCGTCTCGAGCGTGAGCACCGGATGGCAGCACGTGAAGATCAGGCGAAGCTCGTCGTCACTCACGGAATCGGTCGGCTCGGGCTGGATCATCTCGTCCTCTGCCAGCAGCGGTGCCTTCTCGCTCATGACCCGACGATGGCGCGCGGCGTCTCGCGCCTGGTTCTTTGCGGTCGTCGTGAGCCACGCGGCTGGATTTTGCGGCTTACCATCCACGGGCCAGCGCGAGAGCGCCGCAAGGAGAGCTTCCTGAAACGCCTCTTCGGCCGCGTCAATGCTGCCGAGCACGCGAACGAGCGCGCCCACGACCCGGGCCTTTTCGCCGCGGATCACCGCGTCGAGCGTCCGATTCAGCTCCTCCACAGCTCGCGGATCTCCACCCCTCCGTGGCGCACGAAGTCGGCGTTCATCGCAAAGGCAACGACCTCATCGATCGTCTGCATCCTCAGGAAGAACAGCCCTCCGATCACCTCCTTGCTCTCCAGGAAGGGGCCGTCGAAGATGGCGCGCTGATTTCCTTCCGTCGCTGCGATGCGGCGTCCCGTGCTCGGCGCGTGGAGGCGAACGCCACCGCACATCTTGTCGGTGGGAAAGTTGTCGCGAGAGCTCGCGTCGACGCGATCCATGATGTCGACCCACGCGGGCTCGTTTGCGGCGTTGCCGAGGACGGCGCAGCCGAATACACGCCCCGGCTGACGCATCTTCTCTGGGTTGTGGCTGCCCTTCATGAGCGGCCGCACGTCGAGCGCGCTCCCCGGAGACACCGGGCAACGCTCTGCGAGCTTCGTCGCGGCATCCAGATCGTCTGCTTGCACGACGTAGTAGCCGCTCAGCGTCGCCTCCGCGAAGGGTCCGGTGACGACGCGCGCGGCCCCATCGCGCGTGCTCACGCGCCTTCCTTCCGACACCGGACGAAGGCGCTCGCCGTCGAGAAATACCGAGAGCGCGCGCAGCTCCTGCTCGTAGGCCGTGCGGCCCTCGATGAGGGCCTGCGTTTCGCCCGGCGTGCGCTCTCGTTCCTTCGCGAGATCCTCTGTGACCATCAACATGTACTGGGGCATCGTGTCCCTCGCGAGCGGAGAGAGTCGCTCAGCCGCCTACGTAGACTTGCACTTCGTCGGGCGCGGGGCGCCCTTTTCCGTTCTCGAGGAGCGCCTTCAGGCTGAGCAGGAAGGTGCCCCACTTCGTACTGCAATGATGCATGAACTCGACGGGCTCTTTCCAGTCCGCGTGCGTGAAGAGGACGAAGGTCTGACCCTTCTTCTCGACGATCTCGAACTTGACCTCCGTGTCCATCCACTCGCTCGTGCCGCGAACGCACTTCCAACGTACGAGCGTGGGGCCTGCCTCGACCACCTTGAAGTCGTGGCTGTTGAAGAACGTGAGCACCCCGCCCTTCTTCGCGTCGCCCGTGGCATTGGAGTCCCACCAGGCGCGGTTGCCTTCGAGGGAGGTCAGGGTCTCGAGGACTTTGCTGGGGGTCGTGGCGATTCCGACGCGGTGAAGAATGTCCGGCATGGCGATGCTCCTTTTCTGGGGTTTTCGTGAGGGTTGCTGGAACGGCCTTGGCTCGTTCCGCCCTGACGACGTTCGACCCGTCAGAAACTCTACATACCCCCGTCGATTTTTCCGGAAGCGCCCGCGTCGCACGGCTGCACGCCGGGATACATCGGCGCTGGTGCTGGCTTTCCGAGCCTCACGGCAACCGCATCGAAGCCGATTCCGAATGAGAGCGCGTTGCAAGGTTGACCCGACTCGTTGGTCCCGTCGTCCAGGATGTCCTGGGCCTGCCTGATTTCTTGCGCGAACACCTCGAAAACAAGTTCGTCACAGACGATGCGTCGTGAGAATGGTTCGCCAAATACCCGAGCCCACGACACCACCTCCTCCGTGGTGAGAATGCCGGAGATCACGCCAGTCGCCGTGCGATTGTTCGGCTCCACGCGCATCATCAATCGCGCCCGGTGAATTGGCACGGGAAGCGACGGATGCCCTCCCGTTGGAATGTGGAGATCGAAGAGCAAGGTGGGCAACCGCGTGGTGCTGACCCAGGTCCGATCGTTCATGTAGCCAAGGACCGGGAGCAGCGGCCTCGCGGGGTCGTCGGCCACGAAGGAAGTGAGGTCGAGGTCGCGCACGTCGGTCCCGTCCCACGCAGGGGTCGCCAACGGCGTCGACCGAAACAGCGTGCCGGGGAGCGGTGAGTAGCTGGGCTTGTTGCCCACACCGTCGAGCTCGATCAGAAGCGTGGAGTCTCCTCCGGCGAGGACGTCGTTCGCCTGATTCGGCGCGTCGCCGACGATCGACGTGAGTATCGACACCAGGCTATGGCCGAACGAGTTGTCAATGCCGTTGTCACCGTCCTCTTGCGCCGATTCTGAAGCGGCGGGTGTGTACATACAGACGTCCGTCGATGTCGAATCGGTCGTTTTTCCGTCGATGTCGAGGCCGTAGCGCCTCCAGGAATCATCGGTATACCCGTCGTACGTGTGGTCGCCGAAGTAGAGCTTCGAGATGGCGAACACCGTCGGACCGCTGCCGTCGGCCCGAGGTCCGCGCGGATCGGGTGGAACGATCCCCGCGCTCGAGGCAGGTGCCCTTGTCGAGCTGCAGGCGGAGACGGCCCCTAACGCGAATGATGCGCCTACCATCAGAACAAGCCCCGCAATGAGCCGCTCCAGAGCCATGCGGGGAGTGCTGCACGACCCGAACCAACGCGCGATCGACAGAAAAACAAGCCGTTCCGTGCGTCGAGCGTGGGGTGACCACCGCGCCGTCAGGTTCTGGTGTTGCTCCGGATTCACAGTGGCTTGATACGGCGACACGCGAGCCCTTCGAGGCTGCGCCAATTGCGCAAAGCGCGTCCCAATTGTGGGGATGTTGCACAAGGCGCATGTCGGTCACGGGGCGTGGCCTCGCGTTCTCTGTGCTTTCTTGCGCGCGTTCCCCTGGCACGCGGTTCGCTGGACTCGGCACCGAGGTGACCACGCCATGGGCAAAGAGCAACAGGACGGAGCCCGCGATTGAAGCGCATCCCGCACGCAGTCCGGGGGGATGAGCGACAGCCGCGTGGTCCGAGGCCGATCTCTGGCACACGCAAGGCGACCCGGCTGCAGGCGCTCGGTCGATACTGGCTCGTCTGCGAGCTGGGCAAGGGAGGCATGGGCACCGTGCATCTTGCGCGATGTGATGGGCCTGGCGGATTCCGCAAATGGCTTGCGATCAAGACATGCCACGTTGCGCACAATCCAGAGAGCGACGTCGTGCCGATGTTCCTGGACGAAGCGCGCGTCGCCGCCCAGATCTCCCACCCGAACGTGGTGAGCGTCTTCGACGCCGGCATCGAGGACGGCGTCCACTACATGGCGATGGAGTACCTGCACGGCGAGCCCCTGCGCGAGCTCGTGCGCCACGTCGAAGCATGCGGAATTCCCGTGCCGGTGCACGTTGCTTGCCGCCTGATCGCAGATGCCGCCGAGGGCCTGCATGCTGCGCACGAAGCCACGAACGATCAGGGCGAGCCGCTCAATATCGTCCACCGCGACGTGTCGCCGCACAACCTGTTCGTGACGTACGAGGGCACGACCAAGCTCGTGGATTTTGGCGTCGCGAAGTTCCGCGCGAAGGCCACGGAGACACGCGTGGGCACCATCAAGGGCAAGGTGAGCTACATGTCGCCCGAGCAGGTGCGCGGCGGCGCCATCGACCGCCGTTCAGACATCTTTGCGCTGGGGGTCATCCTCTGGGAGCTCACCACCGCGCGACGGCTCTTTCGCGGTGACGACACGCTGGACACGATCGCGCGGGTGCTGGATCTGGAGATCCGGCGGCCCACCACGCTGGTGCGCGGATATCCCGCGGACCTCGAGGCGGTTGTGATGGGCGCGCTCTCCAAGGACCGCGACGAGCGCTTCCGCACCGCGCACGATTTTGCACGCGCGCTCACCGAAGTCCTGTTCCGTCGCGGGCTCTTCGTGACCGGCGACGACGTATTCCAGTACATGCAGGCCGTCTTCCACGATCGCATCCAGGAGCGCGATGCGGTGCTGCGAACGTCGGCCGCGCTGTCACTGCGGCGAGACCCTTCCCGTCCGACATACGCGAGCGAGGCCGAGACGGCTGCGTTGCCGCTCGTGCATCCACCGGCGCAGATGCCGACCACCGCGACGATGTCGGTTCACACGCAGGAGATCGAAGACAGCATCGACATTGTCCTGGGGGACGATGACCTTGTGGAGGTCATGCCGGTCTCGCTGGCGACCGAGCAGCGCGCTCCGAAACAGCGAACCGCAACGGCCCTCGCCGTGCTCGCGCTGACCATACTGGCGATGGCACTCCTCGGCTTCGCGATCGCGATCTCTCTGGTGCTGCTGCTCACGTGACGGTCACTTCTTCCGTGGCTCGTCGTCGTCAGGCTTCTTGAGGAGCTGCCCGGCACACCGCGCAAGGTCCTCGTCGGATGCCATCCAGTCGAGTGAGTTCTTGAACGCAAGGATGACCTGCGTCAGATCTTGCTGCGCGTAGGTCATGGCCAGCTGCGAGAGCGCTTCGTCCGTTGGCGGTGCCGACGGCATCATGTCCTTGCTCTCCTCCGGACCGTTGGATGCGTTGGCGAGCGGATTGGCGAACATCGCGCCCGAAGACAGCACGAGCACACGCGCCGACTTCGGGCTCTTGCCGTGACCAAACCCGCTCGTCAGCACGCCTTCGACCGACGCGGCGACGATCGCCGGCGCGTGCGGCCCCTCCCCCGACGGGGCGCTCGGCCATAGCGCGCCGCCCTTCGTGACCAGCGCGCTCTCGGTCGACGACCGCGCCAGCACATGGAACGTGGCCTCTGGTTGCTTCGTCAGCTCGAGCGTGAGCGAAGACGCGAACGGAAACGGCAGCGCGGCCATGTTGAAGAAGATGGCCGCGTCCTTGTCCAGGAAGCTCGCATCGGGCTTTGAATCGCCGGAGTACACCAGCGGCATGAACGACATCTGACGCGTGCTCATACCTCCGCTGGCGGACGCCACCCTCACGGCGAAGCTGTGATGCAGATCCAGCACCAGGTCCTCGTGCATGTGAATGCCGTACGAAGAAAGAAGCTTGGGCAGGCCGTGCGCGGCGAGCGTGAGCGTCATCGTGGGGTCGCTCGTGCGCACGTTGACCGCGCTTGCCGCGATCACGAGCGAGTGCCCCTGCATCACGTACTCGTCGATGCGCGACAGCTCTGCGTCCGAAAAGTCGCCGCTGGGCTGCACGATCATGAGGCCTGCGGTGTTCGACTCTGGTGCTGCCTTCGTCAGGTCAGTCTCCACGAACGCGTAGAACGGGAAAGTCTGCTCGATGATGGCCTGTACGTTCGGGGAGGAGCCCGCGGTCCGTGGCACAAGGTTCGCGGCGCGCAGGCTGGTCTCCCCATGTCCTATGGCGACCGCGAGGCGGTAGCCCGCGTGATCCTCGCGTGCATGCAGCTCGCGAATCTTCGAGGTGACCCAGAACTCGAGACCGTCGCTGACGCTGGGCGGCAGGTATTTGATCGCGTCGTGCGCGCCTCGATACCTGAGCACCACACCCGAGTAGCCCTTCCGGACCAAGACGGCGTCGCCGTTCTCCTCGCCCTCGGCAAGGTTCATCTGCTGCAATCCGGCCTCTTTTGCGGCGTTCTGCGAGATCTCGTCGTTCGCCTCGATCACGCGGACCTTCACCTTGCCGGGCGCCGCCGCCTCGTACTGGAGCAGCAGCGTCTCCAGTCTCTTGGCGAACTCGTCCAGCTTCGGTGTGCCGCGCGTGACGTACGCATCGATCGCGAGCTCCGACGGCAACGAAGCGAGGAGACGCGGCGTGGCGTCACAGAGCTTGTCCGGCCGTCCCCGGTAGTAGCGGACACCGCCCGCGGCCGCACCGCCCACCACCACCACGCTCACGGCGATCGCGAGCCACGAACGAATCGCCCTGCTGCGCGCACGCGAGAGCTGCGTCGCGAGGTCGGCCACAGGGATGAAGGTCCCATCCTTCGTGTCGGACACATGGGCGTCCTTCGCCACCACGCCAGTGTGCACGGACTCGATGACGGCCCGCGCATCCAGGGGCCCCCGCACCGGCTCTTCACCAACCCGCAAGTAGACGAGCTTCTTCGCCATGGTTCGACGCAGAGTAGCATGCTTCGAACCCGGGACGGCCGCCTCACTTCTTCTTCGCGCGCGCCTTGCCGGCTGGTGCCTTTGCGCTCCTTGTCGCGGTCTTGTTCCTGGGGCTGCTGAGTGCCACCTTCTTCCTGGGGCTGCTCACTGCCACCTTCTTCCTGGCGCCGCTGGCCTTCTTTGCAGCCAACTTCCGCTTGGGGGTAGCGGCCTTCTTGCCAGGCATCCACAGCCCGATCGAGTTGCCTGCGGGATCGGTGAACTCTGCGACCGAGCCCATGCCGCCCGGAAGCTCTCTCTTTGGCATCGACATCCGACCGCCGCTACGTTGGATCTTCCCGAACACGGCGTCGATGCTGCCAACGCTGACGTAGACGGTCACGTTTGGATGATGCGTGTGCGAGGTGCCGACGCCGCCCGCGATGCCGCCGGGCTCCGCGGCGACCATCATCCCGTCCCCACCTCCTGGTTGTGCCTTCATCTTCCAACCGAAGACGTGTTGATAGAACTCCTGCAACGCGTGCGCGTTCGGGCCTTGGATCTGGAACCAGTTCACTGCGTGGGACATGGCATTTTCTCCTCGCGGATGCGGATGCATCGACCGTGCCTCTTTAGGCATCGAGCGCCACGCGGCGGACGAGCCCGATCCGCGGCGCCGTGGCTCGATCGTGCGTCACGACGCCACGATCCATACAAAGCTGCCACCACGGCCACGCGTCCAGACCGCAAACGCACGCCGTACAGCCCGTTCCGCGCGTGCACTCGACCTGGCACGAGCGATGCTCACGAGTGGAATCAGCGCGGGCACCCGTTGGTGGGACCCGCCACGAAACCAACGTACTCAGAGAGCGAGGACTTCCATGGGCGAGCTGATCGACAAGGCCAAGGGCAAGATGAAGAAGATTGCTGGTGACGCAACGGGCAACGACAGGCTCAAGGCAGAGGGCACCGTCGACGAGCTGAAGGGCAAAGCCAAAGGGGCCGTCGAAGACGCAAAGCATGCGATCAAGGACGCCACCAAATCGAAGCACTAGGTGAGCTTCCACCGCGACCTCGCCCTGGACCCGGCTCGTTGCGGGTCCTGAGGCGCGGCGTCACTCAGGGGCGTCGATCCCTGCGACGCACGATGAATGCGACGGCCACCGCAAGCGCCGCGAACAGCGAGAGCGGTGGCGCGGACGACGCGTGAGGAGACGCGGCGCAGGAGAACCACTTCTTCTCGGTCGTGTCGGTGGTCCCAGTTGGACCGGTCGACCCGTTCGCGAAGTGCGGGTTCTTGAGGGCCTTGTTCTTGGCCTCTGCCTCGAGGCGGGGCGCGGTGGCGAGCAGGCCGCACTTCTCGTCGTAGACCACGCAAGACTGCTGGCCGGCCTCGCGCGTCACCTGCACGATGTTGGAGAGCAGCGCCTGGCTCGCCGACGCCTGCACGCGCAGGTCCCGGCTCAGCGCCGCATGGGCAAGGTCGGCCCGCATGCGCGTGACGCGCACGGTCGGTGCGTGTGTGGACGTGCCGCCGAACAGAACGTCGAGATCTTCCGCGCGCTGCTCGTCGGTACTCTTCTCCGGCGGCCCTGCATCGCGCGGCGTGTCGATCCGCTTGACCGGAGGGCGCGGCGGCGATTGCTCCATGAACTTGAGCTGGTTTTCCACCGTCGCCGTGGCCAGGTCGAGCGACGACTCGATCTGCCAACCTGTGTTGTCGGCGGCCTTCGACTTTGCCGCGCGAATCGTCGCGTAGTTGCTCGACGACGTGGTCCAGTCCCAGACGACATCAGACGCGTCGATCGTGAAGAAGGGGAAATTCTGCGGCTCGTAGCGTCCTTCGGAGACGACCCAGAGCGTGACTCCCAGGGTCGCGCCCGCGCCGGCAGCCACCATGCGAAGGGGCAACGTGACGGATGCACCAGGTGAGGTCACGCGCACGGGCCGCATCGCCTGTACCGTGGCGCCGGGCACGAGCTTCATCGCAAGGAACGCGGACTTCTCGTTGACGTACGCGTCGATGATGGTCTGCGCGTCGGGCGTGATCTCGTAGTGGTGCGCGGCCAGCCAGGTGGCAAGCGCCTTTGGATCTGTCGCGCGCAGCTGCACCGTCTCGTACGGCCCCACCACCTCGTGCGCGAACACGGTCACACCGCCACCACCACCGCCGGGCGCCGCCCCTGCAAGCGAACCCGACGGCGGAAAGGCCTGCAGGCAGCTCGGAGGAATGTAGCAGTTCGTCGGTGGCGCAAGGACCTGCACGCCGGTCTGCGTATCGAGCACGCTGAAGAGCTCGTCCGAGCTGAGACCGATCGTGACCAGACCGCCGATGGGGAGCACCCATGCGAACGAAGACGGCGAGCCCGTGTAGCGCATCTGGTCGTAGAGCGTGGTCTGCTTGGGCGCGACCGCGAAGATCATGCGGTGGTCGGTGACGACCGTCGGGTTCTCCTTTGGCGGGTGAAAGCAACCACCACACGCGGCGGCGCGAGGCTCGGCCGCGAGCAGTACGCCGACCGAAGCGACCACGGCGACGACGTGACGGGGAGAGACCCGCGCCCGCGCCAGGATAGTGGTCGCGAGACCAAACCCCAGCAGCATGGTCACGAGGTCGATGAGGTCAAAGACTCCCGGGATGATGTGTGCCGCCTGACCGAGCTCCAGCAGCGCTGTCACCAGCGCGCCGATCGCGAGCCATGCGCGCGTCCCGATGCGATCGCTCGACCCGCGCCATACGAGCGCGAGTGTTGCTCCGAAAGCGTAGGCCCACGCCGCGTCCGGGAGACTGCCCGTGAGCCACCGCGGTGCGTGCATGCGCAGAGGAGCGCTGGCGTCGCGAACGACAGCGATGCATGCGTCGAGACCGAGCCAGCGCATCCACGCAAACAGCCTGATGTCCGACTGTCGAAAGACCACATAGGCCGCGAGGCCCAGCGTGAGCGGAAGAATGACGTGCAGCGCGACGCGAGATTTGTTCATCGTACCTTCCAGAGCTCGGTGCAGCCTACCACCTCTCGCGGCTCAGCTGCCGTGTGCGTTGGCGCGCGGGATACCGATCAAGATCGGCATGTAGTGCTTCGGCATCCCGTCCTTCGAGGACACGAGCGTGATGAGGATCGCGTCGCCGTCGAGCGCTCCGGTCTTCGTGGGATCGAACGCGACGTGCACGTCTGCCTTCGTGCCGTTCTTGCCGTCCAGCGAACGGGCGCCATCCGGGCCGAACGTGATGTCCAGGCGGTGCTCGCGGCTCTTCGACCAGACCGCTCCCTCGATCGCACTGAGCGTGAACGCGCCGCCCGTGTCCTTGTCACTGTAGAATCCCACCTTGAAGTCGACGCGGTTCGTCCGCGAGTCCACGCGGAAGCCCTTGGTGGTGACGCTGGCGACCGTGCTTGTCTTCTTGCCGCGCTGCGCGACAACCAGGGAGACGTTCTTCATGTCGAGGGGCGTCACGTTGAAGTACGCGGGCGATGCAGCCTCGAAGGGCGCCGCGGGAACGCACGGGTTACTTCCAGCGAGCGCCGCCTTGTTCGACCAGAGGCTCTGGACGCGGAACGGGAAGTCACCGCCGAGCGTCACGTTCGCGTCGTCGTAGAATTCGCAGGCGTCGCCGTTCTCCTCCGCCTTCTCGTTGAAGAGCGACCACGCCAGGTGGTCGTCATCGAAGCCGCTCAGCGCGAGCGTCGCGTCCTGGCTCGTCCACGGGTCCGTCGCGGCCTCGGCGATCTCGTGAGACGCGGTGTCGGTCACTTCGTCCAGGGTGCCGTTGCCGCAGGCCTCGTAGACGATCGTATAGAGGAGGTGGTCTTTGCCGCTCACGCTCTCGTCGTGGAAGCCCATGTAGCTGTCGCAGGCGCCAACGGAGCCGTCTCCCGTGGTGAGCGCGACGCTCTTCGGCACGTAGATGATGTAGAGGGTCTCGCGCTCCCTTGCGGGCCATCCGCTGCCTTCGGACTTCGCGTGACCCACGACAAAGTCGACGACGTCGGTGTCCAGGACCTTCCCTCTGCTGACGCGCGGGAGGTCCGATGCGTCCAGGTGCACGTGAAGCGAAGCGTCGCTCCGCGTCGGGCCCACGCCGTACTCGCTCACCGCGGTGCTCCAGAACCTGGAGCGACCCAGGCCATCCGAGAATGCCTCGAGCCGCTCACGGTTGGAGTCGCCGGGATAGGTGATGGTGACCAGCGTGGCGTTCTTCAGCACCGGGTTTCGCGGGTTCTGCTTCAGCGTCGCGATGTCGGGCTTGAACGCCGGGTAGTGACTGGAGGAGAGCGCGTCCTCGGAGACGGAGGCGCCATCCGCATCGCTCGCGGCGTCGGCAGCGCAGCCCGTGAGCGCGGTGAGCAACAGAGCGACAGTGATGAACGGCGTCTTCATGGCGGCGGACCTTCCTCACGTTGGGGCACAGACGCCGATGTTGTGCGCCGGCTTCTCCAGATGCGCCGTGCACCGATTTGGATGTAGTGTTCTCGAAATGGAAACAGACCGGCTGCGGTGGTTCTTGGCGGTGACGGCGCGCGGGGGAATCCGTGATGCTGCCGCGCGGTTGCACGTCTCACCGGGCGCGGTCAGCAAGGCCATGACGGACCTGGAGGCGACGCTCGGCCGCCGGCTCTTCGTGAGGTCGAAGCGCGGCTTCAGCCTGACCGAAGGCGGCGAGTTTCTCCGCGCGCACGCGCTCGAGCTCCTCCGGCTCGAGGACGATCTGGTGGATGGCCTCTCCGGCGGCGAGGCCTCACGGCGCCTCCTCCTCTTCGGAACGGAGCCGCTTGTGGCGCTGCATTTCGCGGAGGTCCTTCAGATCGTCGCGAAGCGATTCCCGGACGCCACGCTCGAGGTCAGGGTCACGAAGGACGACGGCGAGACGCGGGCGGCCTTCGCCGACGAGACCTCGGGCCTGGGCGTGGTGTCCGAGGTCTCACGCGCCGAGCCCTCACGCAAGCTCACGCGCGCGCCGTTCGGAACCTATGTCGGACTCACGCACCCGCTCGCCTCGCGCGCCATCGCGGGCGTTCCCGTGGAGGAGGTGATCGCATTCGCGTTCATGGTGCCGGAGCGCGAGGTCTTTGGCGTGATGGGGAAGGCGATGAGTCACGACGGTTGGCGCGACGACATGTTTCCGCGAAAGAAACGAATACCGGCATCCACGCTGGCGGTCGTACAGGCATGCATCGAGGCAGGCCACGCGATCGCGTACGTGCCCGTGGCGCTCGCGGAGCGGATGCGGGCGGTCAAGGTGAAGGTCACCGGTTGCCCCTACTCCTGCACGTGCGAGGCAAACCTGGTTCGCCCGGGGAGCGCGCGCGGCTGGGTGCGGCAGGTTCTGTGATGGCGCGAGGGCGCGCTACCAGCCTCAGCGCAGGTACAGCATCACGTAGATCACCATGCCCGTCGTGGCAGCGTACGCCCAGAGCGGCAACGCCATCCGTGCCACCTGCCGATGCGCCTCGTACCGTCGTGTCAGCGCGAGTCCGAACGTCACCGTGACGAGGGGCACGCTGACCACCGCGATCGGCTCGTGGCTGAGCCACGCAACAAGGAAGAGCACACGCACCACGCCTTCGCCGTGGAATTCGGTGATCCCGAACATGACGAAGCGGGTCGCGAACGTGGCCAGGAACAGCGCGGACAACCCAAACGCGATCTTCATCGCGCGCGCATGACGACGGACCTGTCGCTTCTTGATCGCGCGAAAGCCCACCGCCATTGCGCACAGCGCGCCAGCTACGAAGCAGGTGTCCATCAGGGCCATTGCGGACGAGAGGGCCTGGGGCTGGGTCACGTCGTTCCGGCTATGCAGCAGCTCTTGCTGCAATGCCGACCTGCCGACACACCATCAACGTCACGTCGTCGTCGGGCCTGTCCATCGACCAGGCCAGGGCTGCGGTCACGATCGTCTCGCAGATTATTTCAACGCTCTCGCCCGACGCCTTCTCCACCAGGTCGCACAGGCGCGGCAAGCCAAACTGCTCGCGCTTGTCGTTGCGGCTCTCGGTGAGGCCGTCCGTGTACAGCACCAGGAGGTCGCCTTCGCCGAGCGCGATCGTCGTCTCCACCGTGGCTGCCGCGATGTCCTCGATGGCGCCGAGCCAGGTCCCCTTGACCGGAATCAGCTCGCATTTTCTCGTCTTCGCGCGCCACACGATCGCCTCTTCGTGCGCGCCGGCGCACACGATGTGGCCGTACTCGCGGTAGTGGAGCAGCGACATGGTCATGTGCTCCTCCGAGCCAAGGCGGTTGCGGACGTTCTCGAACAAGACGCGATTCACGCCGCAAAGCACGGAGCTCGGTGAGTCCTCGGGCACGCTGCGGATCAGCGCCTCTGCGGCGCTCTGCGCTTGCAACATGACCAGGCCCGCCCGCAGGCCGTGGCCTGCCACGTCTCCAATGCCGATCCAGCAGCCGTCCTTGGTTGGGAGGATCTCGTAGTAGTCGCCACCGACCTCCGTGGCGGGCACCATCTTTGCGGCCACATCCAGTCCGCTGACCTTGAGGCGCCGAGGCAGGATCGAGGTCTGGATGGTGGAGGCGATCTCCATTTCCCGCTCCAGGCGGTCCACGAATTCGATGTGGGCCTGCTGCGCCGCAGACGTCTTCAGCTCGGTGACGCTCGTGATGCACGAGATGAGCAAAAAGATGTCCTCGAAGACAACCCAACCTGCGTGCTCCAGGAAGCGCCACGACTCGGGCACAAGGACGCCAAAGACCGACTCCGGCCAGTACATCTGCCGCAAGAAGTGGTCAGCGGCGACGACGACCGTGGCGGGGACAAGGACGCGCCAGTCACGGTAGAAGGACAAGAACGCAAGCGACCCGAACACGTGGAAGTGCGTCTCGATGCGCCCACCGCTCAGGTGAATCAGGAGCGCGGACCACAGCATCTGCGCGACGGCGATCACCATGCGCGTCGTCTCCCAGCCCGGGCGCTTGAGGGCCAGAAGGACGGGCATCGCCGTGATGAGCCCGCCCAGGAACACCGCGATGAAGACGTGCGAGTGGACCGTGTGCGTCTTGCCGGCCCACGCGTACGGCGAAACCGTGACCGCCAGGATGATCCCCGCGACCCACTGCAGCATCATGAGATAGGCGAAGAGTCGATCGACCCGCTTGTGGGAGGCCAGGAAGCGCTCCTCGAACAGGGCCGTGCCCCGCGCCCGCTCGGTGACCTTCTGGTCGGAGACGGCGCCAAGAACTGGTTTCGCTGCACTGTTTGTCATTGCCGGCTCCGCTGCTCTCCGATGTCGCACCCGAAGGTGGGGCCGTCGCGTCGATCGGCCACTTGTCCTTGCAGCAACGCCAGCACCCGTGAACGTCCCGCGTTGTCGCCCTCGTGGCCGCGGGCGCCGGTGATGCCGCCGTGGTAGAGCAACGCCCCGTCCACGTCGTAGAGCAGTGTCTCGCCGGACACGTGGGCGCCGAACCGCTTTGCCGAAGCAGCGCCAATGTCCGAATGCACGTGGACGCCAGGAAGCTGCGACGCGCGCGCATAGGTATCACTGCGTTCCCAGCCGTCGGGCGTGCCAGTAGGGCGAACGAACAGCACGTGCACGTCGGCGTTCTGTCCGCCTGACGAGAGGAGCCGCTCAAGCTCGGAGATGCTGGCGCGGGTACATGCGCATTTCGGGTGGGCGATCATCACCAGCGTGGGCCGCCCTTCCGCTCGCGGGAAGTCCAGGCCAGTTGGCCAGCGCGCGGGCGCATCGGCGGGCGCGCCACCAGTCATCTTGTAGCGCCACATGAGTGCGCCCGATGCAAGCACGAGAATCAGCCACACCAGGGTCAGGGCCTTGAAGAGCCGGTCACTGCGTGCGCGGATCGCAGTGTTCTTGTCGATCATACAGACCACTTGTGCAGCGAGCCGAGATGCTCCGGCCTCACCAGCACACACTCGACTGAATCCACGACGACGATCTCTGCGAGCTCGGACGGGGGCGTCGCGCAGATCCGCTCGGCGAGCGCGTCACCCGTGTAGCGGCCCTGGTAGATCCATACGCTGGTCTTTCCGCGCTCGAGCCGGAGCCCGTGCGACGGGAGCGCAACCGAGGTGACACCAAGCCCGAGCGCTTGCAGGACGTCGCGCCCCACCTCCGCAGCGCTGGCCCCCGCAGTCTCCGCGGCGCCGAGCAGCCACGTCGCAGGCACAACGATGCGTATCGGCGAGCCGGCCACCTCGAGGCAATGCACGGTCATCCGTGACTTTGCGCGCGGGAACGTCATACGAGCGAGCGTTCCGCGGCCCGGCACGGACTCGAGCGTCACGCACCCGCCCGCTTCCTCGATGTGCACCTTGACCGCGTCGAGCCCCACGCCACGACCAGATACATCCGTGATGACGTCTGCCGTCGAGAAGCCTTGCTTGAAGAGAAGCTCGCCGAGCTCCGATGTGCTCGCGTCCTTGGCGCGCTCTTCGCTCATGATGCCGCGCTGGACCGCGAGACGTGCGACCCGTGCCCAGTCGACACCGCGGCCGTCGTCGGAGACGGAGATCTCTGCGTCGTCGCCGCCGTCGTTCACCTCTGACACCGTGATGGTGAGGCGCGCCGCGCCGGTCTTGTGTTCTCGTAGCCGATCCGCGGCGGGCTCGATGCCGTGATCGATCGCGTTGCGAACCAGGTGCAGCAAGGCGGTGTCGACAGCCTCCGCCACCTCCGGCGAGACGCGGATCCCCGTCCGTGAATCCAGCTCGACGTGGACGTCTTTGCGAAGTGAGTGCGAAAGCTCCTTGGCCGCGCGAAGATGCCGAGCCGTGATCGCATCCAGAGGTACGGCTGTGGCCTCCAGCACCGTCTCTGAGAGCGCCGTCCACGCGTCGTGCAGCCGCTGATGCGAGCTTCCCGTCGAGCGCGCTGCCTCCAGGAACACCTTTGTCGCGGCCGTGCAAAGCCGATCGCGGGCGCGCTCCGTCAGGCGGTTTGGACGTCCTCTCTCCACCACTGCAGCGACGCGAGGCTCTGACTCCACGCTGACGCCGAGAGACTCACGAGCCTCGATGAGGACGGAGTCCAGCTCGCGGATGAAGCCATCCAGATCCACGCCTGCGGGAGTCGCGCCGGGCTTGTTCATGACGAGCATGGCGACGAACCGCAGGCCCATCGTCATCATCAGGTTCAGCGTCTCCGGAACGTGGAAGAGACGCCCCTCCGCGACCGCGAAGAGATCCTCGAGCCGATGGCAGACCAGGCTCACCTCGGGGAAGCCCACCATGCGTGCGTCGCCCTTCAGCGTGTGCAGGTGCCGCCGGACGAGCTCCGCCTCCGCGGCCTCCGCGCGCCCTTCCACGAGCCCGAGCCAGGAGCTCTCCACGCGCTCGATCTTCTCGGCTGCCGAAGTCCGAAAGCGATTGACCAGCGTCGCTGGGATTGCGAGCGTCAAGCTCACGACTCGATCGTGATCAGCTCGGTTGCAAAGCACTGAAGGGCGTGAAGGCTTCGCCGCTGCCACAGTGACGCCTGGTTGGATTGGATGCGAATCCGGTACCGTGACTCCTCCGGTGTGTCGCGCACGCGCGTGACCCACCCAATGAGCTTGGTGAAGCAGGACGAGCTCATGAAGTTGACCTTTCGCAGGTCCAGTACGACCTCCTTCGCGCCGCGACTCTCCGCGAGCGCGTGAGCGCCCTGCAGGAACGACTCGATGACGTGGAGAGCGGCGGTGTCGGCCTCGCCGGTGAAGAGGAGATGGAGCGCGTCCTTCTCGTGGCTTTGCTTCGCCGTGAAGGTTCCGACGTCAACGTCGAGAAGCGGCGTAGTGTTGCTGTCGGTCATGCCGCCACCACCGCAGATATGGTGGTTCGTGCGTCGATGGTGAGCTCTTCACCCTCGATCGCGAAGTCGACGGACATGTCCGCTTCGGAGCGAATCCGTCCCAGGCCAAGCCCGGAGCCTTCGGTCCGCGTTGACGCCCGCCGCATCAGCTCCTGATAGTACGCGAACATGTCGGGCGCCGCGTTCGCCTCCTGGAAGCGCTCCTTGACAATGCTGCGGTTCTCCGCGGTCGTGCGATTCTTGGTCCGCACGAGCACGTTGCGCGGAGTGCCGACCTGGTCGACCTCGATCGAGAGCAACGTCTCGCCGTCGGAGGAGTACTTCACTGCGTTCTCGAGGAGCTCGTGCGTCACCATGGCCAGACGCTCGGTGACCTCCAGATCGTGGATGATGCGCTCGTAGAACGCCGATACGAATCGGCGCACCACCGAGACAAGCTCCACGTTCGGCCTGAATCGCAATTCGAAGTAGGCGGGGCGCTGGTCGTGCTCGCCTTCTGGGATCGTTGTCATGCTGCCTCTCGGCCCCCCCGAGACGTCAACTGCAAGCATTCATTCTTGGTCCCGATCGCGCGCTGACGCAAGAGCTGTCGCACGCCAAGCGAGCTTTTTTCTCGACCGATCAATCAATCCATCTGGTCACATTCATTGCCACCCCCGCACACCTTGCGGGTTTACGAGCGCTACGAGAGGGCGCTGGCGAGCTGCTCGATCGGGCAAGTGTTCGTGATCGCACCACTCGTGATCGCCGAGTGTGGCGCCTCACGAAGTGCACTATGCACCGGGACGGCCTCCGCGTAGGTGCGAGCCCCTTCGAGGCGAAGTGCGAGCAGCCCCTCCACGCCGTCAGTTCCCACACCCCCGAGCAACACGCCAACGCCCTTGCTGCGATGAACGCGCGCGAGGGAATGGAAGAGACCAGACGCGGAGAACGAGCCCGCCGCACTTTGCACGCCGAGCGGGCTCACGAACTCAACGGGTTGGTGGTGCGCAAGGATGATGCATCCGGGCGTGAGCGAGATGCGCTCACCCTCGAATGGTCGAACCTCGCACTTGCACGCGCCCGCGAGGTATCGCGTGAGCGACGGCCCAAGCTCTGGAACCACGTAGTAGTGCAGCAGCATCGGGAACCGGAGCTGCGCTGGCAGTCGGCTCACGAGTGACACGATCGAGGGCAGACCGCCCGGGCCGGCCGCCACCACGACGACCTCGGTGTCGGGGTCCGCCGGCGGAGGCGCGGTGATGCGGCTGTCGTGCTCGGTGAACTGAAAGACGGGTACGTGCGAGAGCGAGCGCACGAGCGCGCGCAGCGAGGAGCCAGAGTCCGCGTCGGTGAGCGCGGGCTTCGTGACGATCTCCATGGCACCGCGCTCGATCGCGCTGAACGCAAGCGGAGTGTCGTGTATGGGCTCGCTCGTCACGACGACGATGGGCACCGGGCACCGCGCCATGATCTGCTCCACGGCCTCCAGGCCGCTCTTTCCGGGCATCTCCACATCCATGGTGACGACGTCGGGCCGGAGCTCTTCGACCAGACGCGCCGCGGAAAAGGCATCGCGCCCTTCGCCCACGACGACGATGTCGTTTTCGCCCTCGAGAACGATCTTCAGGACCTCGCGCGCGACCTCCGAGTCGTCGACGATCAAGACGCGGACCGGTGCCCTTTGGTCAGCCATCCGGGTCAGCTCTCGATCGTGATGATGTCCGCCGCGAAGCACTTCAGCGCGTGAAGGCTGCGGCGCTGCCAGAGCAGCTCGTTGTTGGACTTGAGGCGGATCCGGAAGCGGGCGTCGTCGGCCAGGCCTCGCACGCGCTCGACCCATGCGACGAGGACGGTGAAGCAGGACGAGTTCATGAAGGTCACCTTCCGCACGTCCAGGACGACGTCCTTCGGCTTTCCTGTGGCCGCGTGCGTGTCGAGCCGCTTCAGCAGGACCTCGAGCGCGGCGATCGCGGCGGCGTCTGCCTCTCCCGCGAGAACAAACAGCATGGTCGAGCCCTCCTTGGTGAACTTGGAGGAGAACGTCCCGACGTCGATGCTGAGATCAGCTTCGGAGCTCATTTGCCCCTCCAGTTGCGCCAACGTCGAGCGCGCGCGCGGTGATGCAAACCTGTCCCTCGACCACCTCGCAGGCGATCGACATGTCGGCCTCGGCGCGGATCCGGGCCAGTCCGAGGCCGGAGCCGTCGTCCTTGCGCACGGCGCTCTTCGCCATCAGCGACTGATAGAACGCAAACGGGTCGTTCGCTTCTTGCGATGCACGAACGGTCGCTTCGACGATCGCCTCGTTTCCCTTGGTCGTCTGATTCCAGGTCTGGATGCAGACCTCCATGGGACGCTTCGTGTGCGCGACCTCGATCCGCAACACTGTCTCGCCGTCGGAGGCGTACTTGACGGCGTTCTCGAGGAGCTCGTGTGTCGCCAGAGCCATGCGCTGTGTGACCTCGTCGTCGTCGAGCACGCGTTCATAGAACGCAGTGACGAATCTCCGTACGACCGACACGAGCTGGATGTTCGGTCTGAAACGAAGCTCGAAGAAAGCGGTGTCCCCTCCGGTTGCCATACACGCAGCCTATCGAGGCCCCGCCGACGTTGTGAGGCAAACATCACGAAGGGTGACGAAAACCGAATTCGTCTTCCCGGTCCAGCCGGTGAGCTACAATTTCGACCAGTCTCGTGGGGAAGACGAAAACCTCCATCTCGTGGTTTGGATGGCTCGCCGTAGCGCTCCCGCTCGGTGGCGCCGCGGCATGTGGTTCGGAGAGCCCCACCGTCGACGGATTCTCGCCCGGGGAGCTCCGCACCATGGACGGTCTTTCACCGCTTCCCGTCGTGCCTCCTGACCCATCGAACAAGTACGCGGACGATCCCCACGCGGCCACGCTCGGCCAGCGCCTGTTCTTCGACCCCGGCTATTCGGGCGCGCTCGTCGTGGGGAACGACGGGCAAAACGGCGCGCTGGGTGCCGTGGGCCAGAGCGGCAAGGTGTCGTGCGCGAGCTGCCACGTGCCTGCAGCGACCTTCCAGGACAATCGCTCGAATCCAAGCCTCACGTCGCTCGGTGTTGACTGGACCAAGCGCAACACGCCGTCCATCATCAACGCGACCTTCTACAACTGGTATTTCTGGGACGGCCGCGCAGACGCGATGTGGGTGCAGGCGCAGGGTCCGAGCGAGGCGCCGCGAGAGATGGGTGGCGACCGGCTGAAGATCGCGCACATGATCTTCACGAAGTATCGCGCCGACTACGAGGCGATCTTCGGTCCGCTCGATCTCGCGCTCGACCCCGCATCGCCGATGGCCGCTCGCTTTCCCGCTTCGGCAATACCCAAGGCCACGGCGTCCTCACCGAACGGCGCGTGGGAGAAGATGACGCCGGCGGATCAGGACGCTGCCTCCACCATCTTCGTGAATTTCGGAAAGGCCCTCGAGGCGTACGAGCGCTTGCTCGTGAGTAGGAACTCACCCTTCGATCGCTACGTGGCCGGTGACCACACTGCCCTTTCGGCCAGCGCGAAGCGCGGGCTCAAGCTGTTCATCGGCAAGGCCGCATGCAGCGCGTGCCACAACACGCCGCTGCTCAGCGACAACGACTTCCACGTGACCGGTGTACATCAAGGCGGGCCGCACATTCCTGCGGAAGATCTCGGCCGCTCGGCCGGCATCGACCAGGTCCTCGGAAACCCCCTCAACACCGGCAGCAAGTTCAGCGATGGCAAGTCGCCGGCCGACCTGACCACCGTGAGAGACGGAACGGACAGGACAGGCGCCTTCCGCACCAAGCACCTCCGCGAGGTCGCGCAGACGGGCCCGTACATGCACGACGGTCAGCTCGCAACGCTGGCCGACGTCGTCGACTTCTACAATCGCGGCGGCGAAACGACCGGGTTCGCAGGCCAGAAGGATCCGCGCATGGTCCCGCTGAATCTCACGCCAGAGGAGCAGGCTGACTTGGTCAGCTTCCTCGAGGCACTGACCGGAGAGCCCGTGCCCGCACCGCTGCTCGTGGACACCTCTCGTGCCTCGCTCTGAACGAAGCCATGCGGCATGTCTGCTCGCCGCATCGATCGCGGCCGTGCTCGCGACCGCCCTGTGCTCCACGATCGCTGCGGCCCAGGAAAAACAGGCCGATCCGCCGTCGGCGAACGCGCCGCCGCCCGCGACGTCGACGCAAACAGCAAACCCCGAGCCCGCTCCAGCGGTCACACCCAGTCCCGCAGATGACACCAAGCGCAGGCTGGACGAGCTGGAGCGCCAGAATGCGAAGCTCCGCGACGAGCTCGAGCAGCTCAAGGAGGATCACGCGTTCGTGGAGAAGCGCGTCGAGCAGCTGATGCCCGTGAAGGACAAGATCACGGGCTACCTGGACTTCGGATTCTTCTACGTGCAAGGCAACGGCTCGGGCATCCGCAACGACACCGGCTTCGACCACTTCCCCGAGTACCGCGGCGTCGTCCCCGAGCAATGGGTCTTCATGGGCGACCCGCTCTCCACCGCGATCAACAGCCGCGGCGAGCCACCCGCGCTCGGTGGGTCGCGTGCGATCACCTTCGATCCGATCAAGAACGGCGGCCAGCCGTCGTTCATCATGAACTCGCTGAACCTCTCGCTCCTCCACGGCATCGGCACCACCGTGACGCTGAACGCCGCGGTCGACTTCGTGCCGCGCGGGCGGAACCCCTCGGACTCGAGCCAGGTCGGCCTTGGCGACTACATCGACGCAAAGCTCGGCTACGCCGAGTGGAAGCCGACAGCGACCGAGCAGTACGGACTCGCGCTCTCCGCCGGCAAGTTCGATTCGGTCCTTGGCATCGAGTATCGGAACCAGGACGCGCCCGATCGCATGGGCGTCGCGCCGTCGCTCATCTGTCGCTACACGTGCGGTCGTCCGCTGGGGCTGAAGGCGCGCGCCAAGTTCCTGGACGAACGGCTCATCGCGGCGCTCAGCATCACGAACGGCAGCAACTTCGTCGAGATGTTTCCCTTCTACGACGAGATCGATCACAACGCGATCAAGACGGTCTCTGGCCGTGTGTCGTATCGGATCCCGATCGCCGGACAGGGCATCGAGGTCGGTACGTCGGGGGCGTACGGGGCTCAGGACCTCCAGACCGACAACAGCGTCTCCCAGTGGCACTTCGGGTTCGATGCGCGCGTTGACTACAAGGACCTCGATGTGCGCGCGGAGTTCGTCCAGGGCAAGGCGCAGGGTAAGACCGACGACAGCGGCGGAAACATTGCGCCGTGCAACGTGGCGCCATGCCTCAAATACAAGGGCGCCTACGGGTTGGTCGGGTACCGGCTCTTCAACTGGCTCACCCCCTACAGCCGCGTCGATTGGCGAGATGCGCTCCATCAAAGCGGCGCAAGCTTCGTCTATATTTCACAGTTGATGCGGGTGACCGCGGGCCTGCGGTTCGAGATCGGAACGAACGTCATCGTGAAAACTGAGTACACTCTCATCCAGGAGCTGGGGCGCGTGCCGAACTTCCCGGATGACGTATTCACCAGCTCGATGGTCGTGAAGTTCTGAGCGGAGGTGTCGGCGTGTTGAGCGATCGCTTAGTCCGAAAGGTCCGTGGCACCCGGGGCGCACTCCTCGGTGCGCTGGCGCTCCTCTTGCTATCGGCTGACGCCTACTCTGGGCCTGCCGGCACCGTCGTCGGCACGATCGAGGTGCAGCAAGCGGATGGTGCGGCCAAGGCCGATCGCTCTGGCATCGCCGTCTATCTGGAGCTGCCGGAGAGCGCCCCGCGCCCCGCGCCCACGTCGCGGATCGCTATCAAGCAGCGCGATCTCGCGTTTGATCCCGGATTCAACGTGGTGGCCAAGGGGACCGCGATCGACTTCCCGAACGAGGACAAGGTCTTTCACAACGTCTTCTCGCTCTCACAGCCGTCACGCTTCGACCTGGGGCTGTACAAGTCCGGCGAGAGCAAGGCGGTCACGTTCAACCGTCCCGGCGTCGTGGACATCTACTGCAACATTCATCCGCAGATGGTCGCGAAGGTCCTCGTCGTGGACACGCAGTTCTTCGGGCTCACCGCCCGCGACGGGACCTTTCGCATCACCAACGTGTCGCCCGGTACCTACCCGGTCATCGCCTGGGAGCGAAACGGCGGCAAGCAGAGCGGCCAGGTGATCGTCGAAGAGGGGAAGACCGCGACCGTCCGGATGACACTGAGAGAGAGCCGGGCAAACAGCCCGCACGTCCGCAAGGACGGAACGCCCTATGGGCGCTACCAGTGACGAGCCCGTGAAGACGGCGTGAAGGGGTCCTCTCGTGAGCTCCGCGTGCGATCCTTCGGTGTGATCTCGATCGCGCTCGCGGCTGCGTTGTCGTGTACCAAGCCCGGGCCCACGCAGGGCATCACCGCGGATGCGGGCGCGCCTGCTTCCAATGGAGTGCATGCTGCGCCTGCGAGCACTCTCTTCGGAACGTCGGCGCATCGCTGCGGCGAGTGCCACGGCAAACTCGAGGACGAGTGGCGCGAGTCGGCGCACGCACATGCCGACCAGGGCGCGCTCTATCGTGCGATGCGCACTCCGCAGCGCGCTGCCGAATGCGACAGGTGCCATGCGCCCCTTCGCGGTCGCGTCGCTACAGAAGATGTCGTCCCCGATGAAGGCGTGACGTGCGACGCTTGCCACACCATGCGTGATGCACAGGAGTCACGAGACGGCGGCGCATTCGACCTGCGGCTCCATGACAACGTGAAGTACGGCCCGCTCTGCGACGCCAAGGATCACTACTTCCACAAGGTCGGCTGCTCACCCATGCACGGCGAAGCACGTCAGTGCGCGGCCTGTCACATGCTCTACCTTCCCGCGAACGACGCGCGGGCAGAGATCCCTGTCTTCACCGAGTTCGACGAGTGGCGCGCCAGCACCTACGGCGCCACGGGCCTCCCCTGCCAGGACTGCCACATGCCCGGCACCTCTGGTGAGGTCGCGGTCGGCGCCAGCAAGCGACCGCTGGTCTCGTATCACGGGTTCTCTGGCTCGCCGCAGACCCATGGCGGAGACGGGGGTGACGCTGGCGCCGCGAAGGGACCGATCGCGTGGCAGGCAACAGCCCGCGCAGAGGGGGACGGCATCAAGGTCGACGTCACGCTGCACAACGAAGGCGCCGCACACGCGCTCCCCACTGGCATGCCCGGTCGGCGCATCGTCCTTCGTGTCAGCTCGCAGAACAAGGACGGAGCGGTGACGGCGAAGAGCGAACGCGAGTTTGCGCGCGTCCTCGTCGACGCGAGCGGCACCGAGGTCCCGTTCTACGAGGCCGTTCGCGTCGATCACGACAGTCGACTGACCGCCAACGAGACCCGCAAGGAGACGTTCGATCTTGCCGTGGATCCGCAGGCCGGCGAGGTCCACATCGAGCTCCTGCGTCGCGAGGTCGGGACCGCGGTGAGAGAGCGTCTGAAGGTCGCTGCCTCTCCGGAGATCCGGATCGCCGACATACACATCTCCTTCGGCGCGAAGGCAGCCGGCGCGGGCCGCGGCCTTCCCAAGAGCATGAAGAGCACACGATGAACTTCAAGTTCCGGAGCACGGTGATGCTCGGCATGCTGGCGGTCCTTGCGGGGGTGCTCGCAGCCACGGCGGGTGTCTTCACCGTGGTGCTCGACGGCAGCGCACGGCGCGATACGGCGGAGGAGCTGACGCGGACGCGGCGTGTGTTCGAGGATCTTCACGCATATCGCCAGAGCCTCCTGCGCGCCGAGGGCCGCGTCGTCTCCGAGGAGCCGCGTCTGAAGGCCGTCATCGCAACGGACTCGATCTCACACGAGACCGTCGTCGGAGTCGCGAACGAGCTCCGGCAAACGTTGCAGACGGATGTCTTCGTTCTCACCGACGAGAAGGCGCAGCTCGTGGTGGACGTCGCCAATCCCAAGGCTGAAGACGGCGACCTCTCCACCAACAAGCTCATCGCCGATGCGCTCAAGGAGGGGGAAGCGTCCGGCGTCTGGACAGAGGGCGACCGCGTCTATCAGATGCAGGCGCGCCGGCTAGCGTTCGGCGATACCGTTGTTGGCGTTCTTGCCACCGGGTATCGCTGGGACGATCGTGTCGCGCAGACGGTCGAGGCACAGACGGCGAGCGGCGTCTTCGTGTTGCTCGACGGGAAGCTCGTCGCGGGGTCGGGGCTCCAGCCGAACGCGCAGGGCATTGATCTTGCTGGCGCCGCCCGCGTGCTCGACGGCGTGCCGATGGGCGATGGCGTCGCCGAGATCCGACTCGAAGACGTGACGTACATCGCATCGCGCGCCCCCTTGCCCGGCTACCAGGGAAAAGGCCACGCTTCCTACGTCGTCGTACGGTCGCTGGACCGCGCGCTCGCGCCGGGCCGTCACCTGATACGCCTCCTCTACCTCATCATGGCGATCGCGGCCGCAGCCTCGATCGCGATCTCCGCGTTGCTCGCGCGCAGGTTGGCGCGCCCCCTGGACGATCTCGTCGGATTCACGCGCCGCATCGCGGGCGGCGCGACCACCCCGGCAACAGTGTCAGGTCCGCCAGAGATCCAGGCGCTCAGCACGGCAATGAACAACATGGTCTCCGAGCTTACGGCCTCTCGCAAGGAGGCGGGCAAGAAGGACCGGCTCGAGAAGGAGATGGAGATCGCCGCCCAGATCCAGACGAGCATCCTGCCGCGGAAGCTGGAGGCCGTCGGCCTGGAGCTCGCGGGGCGGATGGTCACTGCGTCGGAGGTGGGTGGCGACTACTACGATGTCATCCCGACCAAGGACGGTTGCTGGGTCGGCATCGGCGACGTCGCGGGCCACGGACTGACCGCTGGCCTCGTGATGATGATGCTCCAGAGCGTGGTGTCGGGCCTGTGCCGGGCCGTCGAGAGTCTCACGCCCGCGCGCGCCGTCACGCTCGCCAACGAGGTGCTCTACGACAACCTCCGGAACCGCCTCGAGAGCCGCGTGCACATCACGCTCACGTTGCTGCGCTTCGAGAGCAATGGGCGTGTGGTCTTCGCGGGCGCGCACGAGGAGATGGTGCTGCTCCGCAAAGGCGCCGAGAAATGCGAGATGATCGAAACACCAGGCACATGGGTCGGCGGCATGCAGGACGTGAGCGCCGTCACGACCAACAGCGAGCTCCAGCTGGGCGAGGGTGATCTACTTGTACTCTACACCGATGGCGTCACCGAGGCCCGCGACGCGAAGCGCGCACAGTTCGGCCTCGAAGGCCTGTGCGCAGAGGTGGAACGGTCACGCACCGAGCCCGTTGCGGACATCCGCGATCGCCTGCTTTCCGCCGTGGAAAAATGGACCGTGGACCGCGACGACGACCTGACCATCGTGGTGCTGCGCCATCGCGCGACAACGACCACCTAGTCACCACGCGGTTGGTCACTGGCGGCGGATGGCCAGGACGACGATGTCGTCGTCGGGCACGCGCGGCGAGATGTACGTGAGGAGGCGGTTGAGCACCGCGTTGGCGGGCGCCTTGGCAGCCGTGCTCTCGGACGCGATCGCCTGTCTCAGGTTCTCCTCGCCGAAGCGCGCGCCGTTGGCCGACATGGCCTCTTCCACGCCGTCCGTGAGCATGAAGATGGAGTCGCCGGGCTCTAGCTGCCCTTTCGTCTCCTCGAAGCGCGCGCCCACAGTCACGCCAAGGAACGAGCCGATGGTTCCCACTTCGCGCACGGCGCCGGCCGACGCGAGAAGCGGCAGTGGGTGCGCGCCGCTTGCAAGCTGGAACTCGCCGGACGACAGCTGTACGTCGACCACGGCTGCCGTGAACACCAGGTCCAGGCTGCGGTAGCTGGAGACAATGCGATCGTTGAGATCCGACAACGCGCGAGCCGGACTCCACGCCTGGAGCTTGATGGCCTCGTATTCGCTCCGGATGAGGATGGTCGCGAGCGCGGCGCGGACGCCGTGGCCCGTCGCGTCGAACACGAGAGCGCGAACGCTCGATGCGAGCCGCACCACGTCGTAGAAATCGCCACCAACGCGATCGACAGGGCGAAAAGCAACGTCAACGTCGTAGCCCGACAGGGTCATCGCAGGCGGCAGCATCGCCTGCTGGAATGTGCGCGCGTCCTCGATGTCCGCTCTGAGCCGCTGGTCGCGCTCCTCCAGCTCTCGCTGCTGGGTGACGTCGCGCAGGAAGGCGAGCGCGCCCGTCCGTCCGCGGAGCGGCACGTCCACGGGGCTGACGCGTAGCTCGAGAAGGCGCCCGGCCACATGCGCACGCTCGACGCGCTCGTCTTCCTGGATGCCCTCGGGCAGACCCGCGCGGAGCGCTCGAACGACCTTGGGGAAGGCGCCCGGTGGGATGAGCGTCACAAGGTCGCGGCCCGCCACGGCGTTCTCGGTGAGCGCGATGCCGCGGTCGTTCGTCACGCGGAGGAGCTCGAAGAAGCGCGCGTTGTGCTGGACCAGGCAGTTCTGTGGATCGAGAAGCGCCACGCCGTCCACGCTGTGGCGCAGCATGCTGACAAAGTGGTGATCGCCCGCCGCGAGACGTGAGACGAGATCGCCCGGACCATCCAGCGCCTCCACGAGCATCTGCCACCCATCCGCGTCGGGGGCCAGACGGACTCGCGCCGGGATGTCGCGCCCATTGATGCGCAGGCCGACAGCCACGTCGATGGTCCCGCCGGTGTGGCGGTGAACGGCTGTGGAGAGGAGGAGCGCGCCCTTGCGATCGCGCGGGCTGACCAGGTCCTCGAGAGACACGCCAACTACGTCCGACTCCACGCATGCGAACCTGGCGTAAAACGTCGCGTCGACATGCTTGATGACAAGGCGCTTGTCGAGGCGGAGCGCGGCCTGCCCGAACGCCGTCAATGTTCGGCCTTTCCGTCTCCCGCAGGCTCTGTGGAGACCTCGAGTCCCACGAGCGCGTGGAACGCCTCCACGTCGGCGTCGGTGCAGGCACGCTTGCGGAAGACCGTGATCGGATTCCCGAGGGTCGTCGCGCGCAAGATGAGCGCGCGGCTCTCAATCTCCATGGTCATCATCTTCTCGTTTCGCTCGATCGCGCCGTATGTCGACGCGAGCTTTTCCCAGATGACACGGACCTGATCACGCTGAAGGAAATATTTGTAGGTGCCGCGGCGAGCGCACATGGGCACGAGTTCACGCCACGTGCCCATTGTTCACAGCTTCTCTACGGAGAAGACGCACGACGGGCTCTCGGAACAGATGCATTCCGTCTCCGTGGAGCCATAGGTGCCCGTGCGCTCTTCGACAGTGCCGCTGCCGAACACCAGCCCCATGATGCCGGCCGCGACGCCGCGGAGCATGAAGCACTGGGGCGCGGGGCTTGTGCCGCGGAGCTCGCGGAAGCCGTAGGCCTCGTAGCCATTCAGCGACTCGATGCGGAGCGCGCGGCCTGGCGCCAGGTTGTCCACATGCCAGTTCCCCCAGCCGAGCGCGTTGCTCACGGCGACGACGCCGTACAGGTTGTCCGACTCCTGTTTGATCATGGGCGCCACCAGGCCGGCCCACTCGGGCGAGCTCATGATGCCGCGGAACGTGTTCATGGCGCACGTCTCGGCGTCCGAGACGAGCAGACGCTGGGCGGTCTTTCCAAGGCCCAGCTTGTCCATCTCCTCGATGAAGCGGATGCTCGCCAGGTTGTAGAAGTCCGCGGGCGTGTTTGCCAGGTAGACGCCGAACGCCGGGATCAGGCCCTCGGCGTTGCCGTGGATGGGCATGCTCACGAGTGCGCTGACGATCTTGGCACCATCCACGCTCTCCGGTGTCAAGAACGACTTCTTCTTCTGGACGATGGAGAGTGGGCGCTTCGTGATGCCCGCCATCGGCTCGGTGCGGCCAGGGACGCGCTCGAACTTGCAGGCGCTCGCGCCCGTGATCATGCACTCGGTCTCACGCCAGAACGCCGCCTCACCGTTCAGCGCGAACTGAGCGGCCTGAAGGAAGCCTTCCGTGAACGTGCATACGGGCGTCTTGCGATCGCCGAAGCCCGCGCTCCACCCCTCGACGAAGTGCGAGGCGCTCGCGCTGACGTGACCCTCTTCCATCTGCGACAGGTCCAGCGCGCCATAACCAAGGTGCGAGTAGAGACCCGACACCACAGCGGACTTCGTCGCCGCGTCGTCGCTGGAAAGGAGCGCCGCCTTGATGTGACCGACGAACGTGGCCTCCGCCGCCAACGCGAAGATATTCTTCCCGTCTACCTGCGTTGCGCCCTCGATCGTGGACTGCATGCGCGAGTTGTAGTGGTGGCAATGGAGGATGACCTCCCGCCCCGCGATGACGCGACGATACTGCTCCGGATCGTACTTGAGCGCGAAGCGGTCACTGATGTTCGACATTGGAGATCCCCCTTGGCACGACGCATTTCTTCGCGGTCGCGCTGCGCGGCGAGCTGAATGATGCGGAAGACCGTTCCCTCGCGCAACGATGAAGCGACAGCACATGGCTGCCCCCACGACGGCGGCCATCACCAACTACACACGACCGCCTGCACGGCACTACACCACCGCTGACCACTGCGGTGACCACCCCAAAAGGGGATGGGGCAGCCTTGCAAAGCAGCCCAAAGCGGGATGATCTTGGATGCAATGAGGAGTCTTTAACGTGGGCGCAATCGAGCTTCCCGCGAGCCTCGTGGAACGATTTCGTTCAAGCGCGTTCGACCGGCTCGCCCGGATCGAGACGGCGTGGTCCACGCTCGCGCGTGACTCGGCAAGTGATGACACCGAAGCGGACATGAAGCGCGAGCTTCACACGCTGAAGGGCGAAGCGCGCGTCATGGGCTTCGCCAGCGTCGCGCTCATCTGCGAAAAATTCGAAGACCTCGTGGCCGCCGCGCAGGCCCGGCGGTACCGCGTGGGCGAGGACGTGGACATCGTCGCTACCATGGCGCTGCAGTTCACCGGGATGCTGCTTCGCAGCGGCACGTCGAGGGCACATCGGCGCGGCATCGACCTGGACGGGTTCATCGCACAGCTCGACGAAGTCGTCCGCGAGCTATCGCGACCGTCGGCAGAACCAGAAGAGCCCGCGATGCGCGGGTCGCTCCCCAGCAGCCAGTCGTGGAACGACGACTCGCAGGTCACGCGCATTCCTGGCACTGCGCGGCATCGACTTGCTTCCGTTGCAACGGCAACGTACCTGGAGTCGCGGCGCGCCACGGACCCGGCCACGCGCGCTCGGATCCACGGGCTTTGGCTTGGCATCGCGCGCGAGGTCGCGGCGCTCGAGAGCGTCCCCATCGAGGCGACGCTGCAGCAGCACGTCACCGCCAGCCTGGGGCTTGCCAGCGAGCTCGGCAAGGAGATCGACGTCTCGGTAGATGCTGGAGACACCCGTGTTGGCGCGGAGTTGCTCGACGTGATCAGCACGGCTGTCTTGCACACCTTGCGCAACGCGGTCGATCACGGGATCGAGTCCGCGGAGGCCCGTGTTGCCCAGCAGAAGAAGCGCAGGGGCTCCATCCGCGTGCTGGCCCGGCAGGAGAATGGTCGCGCCGTACTCACGATCTCGGACGATGGCGCTGGCATCGACCTTGATGCGCTGCGCCTGCGCGCTGCTGCATCCGGCACCGACCACAGCCACGAAGAGCTCGTGAACCTGGTCTTCGTCGCGGGGCTGTCCACGCGCGACGACAAGGGGCCCGTGTCCGGGCGCGGCGTCGGAATGGATGCCGTGCGTTCGGCCGCCGAGAAGGTGGGCGGCGAAGTGACCCTGACGACGACCAAGGGACGTGGCACCACCGTGACGGTCGCCGTTCCCCAGGCATCGCACAAGGTCGCGCTCACGTTCTTCCCGGGCACGGCACCCGACATCCTGTTCGCTGTCGACGACAGCATGACCGTGACGGCTGCGCCTCTTGCCAAGGTGAGCGCGGATCTGGCGCGGCTCCTCTCTCTGCCCGGCGGACCTGCGATGCAGGTGCTCGCGCTCGAGTCGGCTGGCCGCCGGATCTTCATCGCCGCGGGCGCGGTTTCCCCATCGAAGGGCCATGCGAGCCGTCGGTGCCGCACGGAGCAGGGCGATCTCAGCGAGATCGTCACGACACCCCTGGGCGAGGCGATCCTCCTGCGTTGGGACGCGCTGCTAGCCCACGCGCTCTAGGTGTCTCTCTGCCTACGTAGCGGGCTCTAGCGAGATGAGATCTGTCGCGAAGCACTGGAGCCCTTGGAGGCTCCGGCGCTGCCAGAGCAACGCCTGATTCGACCGAATGCGGATGTGGTACCGCGACTCGGCGGGCATGTCGCGCACGCGCGCGACCCAGCCGATGATCTTGGTGAAACAAGACGAGTTCATGAAAGAGAGGGCATGCAGATCGATGAACACCTGCTTGTACCCGCTCGCGACGGCGTGATCGTGCGCGGCATGGAGGAACGTCTCCAGCGGCATCAGCGCGGCGGCGTCCGCGTCACCCGAAAACACGAGCTCCGCGCGCTCCGTGGTGGCCCCGTGCTTCGCGGCGAACGTGCCGAGGTCGATGTCGATGGTGGTCATGCAGTTCCCGACGAGAGAGTGTCCGCGCATCGATATGCAAAAGCAAGAGCGGAGCCTTCGAGTAGACAACTCCGAGCAGACGGGTACGCTGCATGGATGAGCGAGGCGCGTCCCGCGGAACGCCCGATTGTGGGAGACGTGATCGCCGATAGGTACCGCATAGAAGGCGTTGCCGGCGAAGGGGGCATGGGCACCGTCTACGAGGCGGAGCACGTGATCTTGCGCGAGCGCGTCGCGATCAAGGTGCTGCTCGCCGGGACGGTCGTGTCCTCCGACGTGATCGATCGCTTCTCGCTGGAGGCGCGCGCGCTCGCGTCGATCAAGAGCGAGCATGTGGTGCGCGTCGTCGACGCGGGCACACTGCGCACGGGTGCACCCTACCTGGTGATGGAATACCTGGAGGGCCGTGACCTGGGCGCAGTGCTCACGGCAGACGGCCCCATGCGCGCCGAGGACGTCGTGGACTATGCGCTGCAGGCGCTGGAGGCGCTGGCGCGGGCACACACCGGCGGCATCATCCATCGCGACATGAAGCCATCGAATCTGTTCCTTGCAGAGCGCGAGTCCGGCGGTCCCATCGTGAAGCTGCTCGACTTTGGTGTCTCCAAGTCGGTTGTGCCCGACAACGATCGAAAGCTCACGGGGCCTGTCATCCTGGGCTCGCTGGCGTACATGTCACCGGAGCAGCTGCGCAAGGAGACGCTCGACCATCGCTCGGACCTGTGGTCGCTCGGTGTCGTCATGTACGAGCTCCTGACTGGCGCGCCGCCATTCGATGGTGGGTTCGGCACTGTCGTCACCGCGATCCTCCAGAACGATCCGGTGCCCATCCGCGAGCGCGTCGCGTCGGTGCCCGAAGGCCTGGCCGCCGTCGTCACAAAGTGTATCGCGCGCAATCTCCCGGATCGCTGGCCCGACGCAGCGTCGCTCGCAAGCGCGCTCGCGCCGTTTGGGAGCGGAGCGTGGACCCCTCTCGTGTTGCGCATCAAGGAGATCTCCTCGCGCGTTCGTACGGCGCGGCCAGCGCGTCACTATCCCACCTACGACAATGCACTGCAGGCGCTGGAGGCGGATCCGCCCGTGCCTGGCGCAGCGGTTGCCGACACCGAGCCGCCTACCTCCATCTCGGATGCGCAGGCGCGCGTGACGCGTCTTCCGGCGCGACCACCGCCACCGGGCACGTCGATGCGCGTACTCCTGATCGACGACAGCGAGATCACGCTCGCGGCGCACGACCATCTGCTGACGCATTCGGGCTTCGAGGTGCGGACCACCATGAGCCCCGGTGAGTTCGAGGCGGTGCTCGAGGGGTGGGCGCCGCACCTGGTGCTCATGGATGTGCAGATGCCAGGCATCAGCGGTGACGAGCCTGCCTCAAGATGAAGGCCCGCTTCGGCTCGGCGGTCCCCATTGTCCTTGTATCCGACCTCCCACGCGAGGAGCTCGAGCGGCGCGCGCGCTCGGGCAAAGCGGATGCGTTCATCTCCAAGGCACTGAACGGCAAGGACTTCGTGGAGTTCGTTCGCAACATCTGCGCGATCACGTACTCGCCAGAGGCGCTGCCGCAACGCACGTGAGTCCGCCGGAGCTCAGCGCTTCGTGTAGGACCCGCTGTTGGAGAACGTGCATGATACACCCATGCTCGACGTGTAGGTGCCCGTTCCGGAGAGCGTGGCGGACGTGCCCTCGACGACGAAAGCAAACGCCGTATAGACGAGCGTCACGCCGGAGGAGCTGGGGGTGCATTCCTGGTCTGCTGGCGACTCGGACGCGACCTGTCCGCTCACGGTCGCTGTGAAGGAGCAGCCATCCGAGGTGATTGCTGTGAGCTGGCCTCCGCTCGCGGAGATCGAGAGGGTGTCCGGGTTGCTGCTCGCTAACGTCTTCCCCGCGCAGGTTTGCCTGAGTGTCACGGCGCTCGAGCTCCACATCCCCGTGAAGCTTGCCGTGGAATCACCGCTGCTGGTGCCCGTGCCCGACCCGCTGCCCGACCCACTACCGGTGCCCGACCCGCTACCGGTGCCCGACCCGGTGCTGCCACCTGAGCCCGGTCCGTTGGTCGTGCTGCACGCCGCGATCGGCGCGACAAAGAGGCAGGCCGCGAGGATGAGGAACGAACGCTGCTTCATCGTCTGATCGTAGCCGATCACCACCGGACGCACCAGGCCCGGAGGGCGGCGCTAGCTGGTTGCAAGATGCATGGTTCGCGCGCCGATGCGTGATGCGAGCGAGAGATCATGCGTCGCGACAAGACATGTGGTGCCGGTAAGGCGGGTCGCCAGGCGCGCGACGGCGGCTTGATCGAGCGCGCCCTCTGGCTCATCGAGCACCAGGAGCGTTGGTGCGCCCAGGAGCGCTGCCGCAAGCGAGACCCGCTGCCGCTGGCCCGCGGAGAGCGTGCTGACCTTCCGGTGGTGCACGTCTGTCAGCTCCATGCGCATGATCTCGTCGTCGATGGACGTGCGCGTCCCGCGCAGTGAGGCCACGAGCGCGAGCCATTCGCTGGGCGTCAGATGCTCTGGTACGTCTGGTGTGCTCGGCGCGTAGCCACAGGTGCCGGACAGCGAAACGCGGCCGGAGCATCCCGTGAGCACGCCAGCGGCGATCGCGAGGAGCGTGGATTTTCCCGAGCCGTTCTCGCCAGTGATCACCAGCGCCTCCCCTGCCCCGACGGACAGCGACACGCCGGCCAGCACACGACGCGCGCCGCGACGCATCGACACATCGGAGAGCGTGAGCACCGCGCTCACCAGACGATCCCCATCGTGATCGATGCGATCGCGATCCCGATGGTTCCGGCGACGAACAGCGCAGGGTCCTGCTTCCTGGTTCGTCCGTGCCGTCGAGCCCACGCCACCACCGCGAGCGCAACCAGGAATCCGAACGCCAGAGTCGCTGCCGTCTCGGCCGCGCTCGCCTCCGAGCTCGCGCCGTAGGTCGCCGCGGATGCATATGCGGCGTTGGGGACGCAGACCACCGCGATCATCGCCAGCGCTGGCACCCACGCTCGCGTCCGCGTGGACCGGAGCAGCGAGCGCAGCGCCACCTCTTCACGCACGAGCGGTCGCACCAGCAGCGCCGCGGCCACGCACAGCGAGATGGGCAGCACGCACATCGCACGGCCTATGGCGCTCCGTGGCGGGTCGTTGTGGAAGGACAGCCACAGCGCGCCCGCGCCGAGCGCCATCGCCGTGCCCGACAGGGACACGCTGGCCTGCTCGCGTCGCCACAGCGTTCGCATGCAATATACACATATTGCGAGCAACGGAGGTAGGGGAGCCCCAGGTTGCCCTTGCGCGCGCGCGGATCGCCACGCCGCGGTGGAACGCCCGGCCGCGCGAAGACGGACCAGCAAGAGCTCCAGGCAGAGCGCAAGCATGACGTGAAGCACCCCGGCGACGACGAGGCCCGCGCGCGCGAACAGCACGAAGAGCGGAGCCTGACCGAGCGTGATGAGCACGCCCAGCGGCCCCAGCATTGCCCATCGGGACGGGCGCAGTGAGCGCAACGTGGTCATTCCCTGCGCGTGCACCGCCGCCGACAGCGCGTTGGCGGTCAGCGCAGAGAACGCGAGCACCACCACGGCCCACGACACTGGCGACGTGCGGAACACGGACACCGCGTCGTCTGCCGTCATGCCGTTGCCACCGAAGAGGATCGCCGCGGGGACCAGCCACGCCATGGTCGGCGCGACCAGAGCGCGCGCGAACGGCCGCCCCGACACCACCAGCACGGCGCGCATCCACGCAAGGTTCACGGAGGCATTGAACCAGCGAGCGGCCCGCTTATTCCACAACGCTCCCGGTGGCGGCCAGCGCGTAGTATCGTTCAGGCATGCGAACCCACCTTGCGGCCCTTGCGATCGCTCTTCTTGCGTGTGCGTCGTGCAGCAGCTCGTCCAGCGCGACCGGCTCGAACACCGCAACTTCGACGGTCACGCAGACCATCGGTCCTGCGGGCGGAGTGATCACCGTGGACGGCGCCACTATCACGTTCCCGAAGGACGCAGTCGCCGCGCCGGTCGGCGTCACGATCAGCTCCACGGACGCGGTCCCGGACGGCTTCGTGGCGCTGTCGAAGGTCTTCAAGTGTGAGCCGAGCGGCACCAACTTCGCGCAGCCCGTGACGATGCAGATGCCCTTCACGGACGACGGCAAGGCCAGCAGCATGTTCTGGTCGTCTGGCAGCGACCCTGCGTTCAAGGACCTGGGCGGAAAGTCACAGGGCGGGACGATGACAGCCACTGTCCAGCACTTCAGCTCCGGCTTCGTCGGCCGCGCAAAGTAGGCCGCGCTCCTCATCGCGTTGCTAGCTGTGCTTGCGGCGAAGGCGCGTCCAGCCGATGCACGCGAAGGCGATGATGCTTGGCGCGATCCAGCCCACGCCTACGAGCCACCACCCCATCGCGATGCGAAGGAGCAGGTCTTTCGTGGATGCCTTCACGGCGACGTTGGTCTTCTTGTCGCCGGGGAATTCAACGCGGCCCACGCTGGCCTCGCCGGTGAGGCGGGCGCCCCGGCCTCCATCGAGCTCGGGCAGCGTCACCTCGTACTTGCAGACTCCAAACTTGTGGCCCTTCACGATGGCGACCTGCCAGCGGTTCGAGTCCGGATCGTCCTTCGAATCGGCGCCCTCGCCGTCGTCGTCGTCCTCGAGCTTTGCCGTCACGGTGCAGATGTCTGGCGTGAGGCTGCGCGCCTTCGTGAGCGCGTTCTGGCTGCACACGGGCGTTGCGCCGAAGCCCACGTGCGCAAAGACGTAGGTGGAGGAGCCCTCGAAGATCCGGCTGCCGCCACCTCCATCGAGCCACGCGTCCTTGAGCTCGCCGCGATCGACGACGCGCACCGAGACGGCGGTGCCGTCGATGGCGGAGCGAACAGTGACGCGCGGGGTCTTCGTGTCCGCACGGAACGTGTAGGCCGCGGCTCCTTGCGGCTGCGGAATCAACTCGAGCTGGCCCGCGGGTTCGATGCTGAACGGCGTGTACGAATGGCCGACCACGGGCCGACCGTCGCTCGTCGCGAGCTGGTGATAGACCAACACGCGCTCGCCCTTCACATAGACCGCGTCGGGCCCGTCAGTGCAGAGGTGCTCGAGTTTATGGGTGGTCGGCTTCTCGACGTGGAAGAACATCTTGTCCACGAGCGTCTTGCCGGCGGGGTCGACCGCGGTGATCTCGACGTCGGCGACGCCCGGCTCGCCGGCCTTGAGCACGAGCTTGTGCTCTCCAAAGGAGTCGATCGCGATCACACCGGGCCGTGACGACGTTGCTCCGGTGATGACGAGCTTGTCCTCTGTGCCATTCGCAAACGCGACGACGTCGAGCTTTGCCCCTGGCGCGATGGGCTTCACGAAGTTCTCGAACTCGGCGCCAGACGCATACGCGAAGGTGAACTTCCCGTTGTACGCGGTCGCCTTCGAGTAACAGCCGGTCGCGGTCATCGAGAGCGCGACCACGAACAGCGCCGCGAACGCGCGCACTGTGCCGCGCGATCCCCGGCGGGGGAGGAGCCTGTGTATGTCTTTCACGGCAGCGGCTCGCGGCGGATCTCGTAGACAAGGACCTCTTCGTCGCGCTCGTGCTGGCGCTTTCCGACCAGCTTCATTCCGACCTTCTCGAGGAGCCGCGCAGACGCCTTGTGCCACGAGGTCGTCGTCGCCTCGATCACGCTGCATTCCGGCTGCGCGAGCGCCCACGCGAGGACCGCTGTCATCGCCTCGGTCGCGTATCCGCGATTCTGGTTTGTCTCCTCGACGCCGTAGCTGATCTCGCAGCGGCCAGCGGCATCGGGGCGCCCGTGAAAGATGACACTGCCCACGACGCGGGGCGGCGCCTCACGCGTCACCATCAAGCGGTCACCCCAGAGACGCGTCTCCGGATCCGCGACCACCGCGTCCAGCGACGCGCGAAAGACCTGCTCGACCAGCGTGCGTCCGGGCCACGTCCACGGCATCTCCGCCTGCACGAGCGCCTCGATGTCGGTCCTTCGCCGTCCTTCGAGGATCGCCGCGGCGATCTGGAGCGTGACCGGCCGAAGCTCGAGCTGCTTCGTCATCAACGCGCTCACGTCGGGCCGCCTCGTGCCCATGCGGTGCACCGCCGGAAGAACCAGAACCCCATGGCGCTATCGTACGCTCGGAAGCGGAGCGATCGCGTCCTTATCTGTCGGAATCACACAGGCCGCGACCCATCGGAGGGCTTGCGCACCCCTTCGGATTCAGTGGCCGATGCCGCCGCAGGTGGCGAAAGGCGGCGCGAGGCCCCAATCGCCGATGTTGGTGCTCGAGCACATCGACAGCTGCCCGCTCGCCGGACAACCCGTCACCGCGACGCGGGGATCGCACAGCTGCGCGGATTTTCCCGCGTTGGCGCACGTCGCGCCCACCAGGCACTCACTGACCAGGACGTCGTTCGCGCCTGCGCTGACGGGGTGCACGCAGCAGATGGAGCCCACCGCGCAGTTTGCCTGCCCCGTGCATTTGAGCTGCGTGAGGTTGACACCACCGTCGCCGTTGAGCGGGCCGGCGTCGAACCCACCATCGTCGAAGAGCGTGGAGCAGTTGTCGGCTGCGCACTCGACCTTTGTGCTGGCGCCGCCCCCCCTGCCGAAGAGGCAGCAGACCTGCGCCGGGAGCGCACACGTCATCGTGCCGCACGGGAGGGACTTCTGGTCGCCGCCAGGCCTGCCGTCGCCCGCGCCGGCGTCTGTCTCACCGCCGTTCGAGCCATCGGTCGCGCTGCTCCCGTCGTCGCCGTTCGACGTAGAACCGTCGCTGCTGGCCGCGCCTTCAGGGCTGCCATCAGCATCGCCGCCTGTTCTTGCGAGCGTGGCGTCGGAGCCACCGCAGCCCACCCATGCCAGTGCGCCCAGGAACACGACCGCGGCGGAGGACGATAGAGCGAAGAACGAAGAGCGCATGAGACACGATTGGGCGCCGGGCACTCCTTGATCACGAAATCAGAGGCGCGCCTTGGCACGACGGACAATATCCCCTACCTCAGGCTGACGCCCCGTCGGAGTAGACAACCATGCAGACCCAGATCGAAGCCCACGATATCGCTTTTGTCGCGCCCATCCCGGCCGGCAATCAGGTGCTCATCGCGAGGGTCCGCCGCTCGGAGGGCGAGTCGTGGACGCCGACTCTCGTCCTCGATGTGTCGAGCAAGGCGCTCTACCGCAACGACACCCTCTACGGCCCGCTCTCGAACGACGTGCTCTCGACCACCGATCCGCTTGCTGTGCTGACGCGCTGGAGCTGGAAGGTCGTCAAGGTCAGCGAGGGCCGCGTCGTTGGGTGCATCGTCTCGACGACGGGCACGGGCGATAGCAACACGGCGACGCGCCTGTTCGTGGAAACGACGGGTGCCGCCGCGCCCTATCGCGGATAAGGGGGCTGCGCGTCTCCCACCAAAGTGCGAACGCGGTTCGCGTACGTGCCGCGTGGATTTCGGCGCAGGAACGGATCCGCGAGCGCGCGCGCACCCACGCCGTCACCGCGCTTCACGAGCGCCTCGACGCGCAAGACGAGCGCCTCGTCTGCGAGGGCGGCGTGAGGAAACTTTACGTCGTGCGCGTCGAGCGCCTTGATGGCGCCATCCGGATCACCCGCGAGCACCGCCTTGCGCGCGACATCCAGCGCCGCCACCTCATCGGAGAGGCTGGCCTGGGTGTCCTCCTTCGGCGGCGGGAGCGGCAGCGTGCGACGCGCATCGGTCCGCGCGACCGACGCGACAGGCTTCGTGTCCACCAGTGCGGTGGGAGCGACCTCCACCGGCACCGTGGTGGGCAGTGGCTCCGATTGTGCTGTTGTGATTGTGGACGCGATTGTGGACGCGATTGTGGACGCGATTGTGGACGCGATTGTGGGCGCGACTGGCGGCGCGATTGTGGGCGCGCTCGTTCTGCTGGACGTCGTGTCTTCGGTTTTGGGCGCGCCATCCCCGGACACCGCATTCACCGTGACCGTGCCAAGCCCACCAATGAGCGCAGCGAGGCCGAGCCACTTCATGGTCATGAGGACCTTCGAGCCGCTCGAGCCGCTCGACTGAGGCGCCGAAGCCCCACCCTTGTTCGAGGAGGTGCCGCCGGCGGACGCGTTCGCGCCCACGATGGAGACACCGCCCGTTGCGCTCGCCCCACCGGACGCGAAGGCAGCGACCGCCGCGAGCGTCCGCTCTTTTGCGCGGCGGCTCGGCGCTTCCGATGCAGCGATCGACAAGAGGCCGCGCTCGAAGTCGTCCGTGTCGCCGGAGCTCAACAACCGAGGCTCGCTCATGTGGACCTCCGATCCCTCGAACGTAGCCGCTTGGCCTCACCATGAAAGTACTCGCGCGCGCGACGGAGGCGCGAGGCCACGGTGCCGGCCGGGATCTCGACCATCTCCGCGATCTCTCGCGCGGACACGCCTTCAAGCTCGAACAAGACGAACACGACCCGCTCGGGCTCATCCATACCGAGCAAGATGTCCTGGATCATCTCCAGAGCGCGCGTGCGATCGATGGTGTCCTCGGGGCTGAGGCCCGGATCGATCACGGCCTCGATTCCGTCTTCGGCGCGCTCACGGTTCCGCGCGCGTGCGCGTCCGGCGTCCCCCGCAACGTTCAGCGCGGTGCGAAAGAGGAACGTGCGCTCGGCGCCTTCCTCGACCTGGTCGATCCTTCGCGCCAGGACCATGAAGACCTGCTGGGCGGCGTCGTCGGCGGCGCTCTCCGGGACGCCGAAGCGACGTACGACGCGCCACACGAACTCGAAATGAGCCTGTACGAGCGCCGTGACGCGTGCGCTGCCATCGCCAGCGGATGGCGGCGGAGACAATGTGGGCACGAGCGGATCCCCAGCGCCAGAGAGATCCTCCGCGGCTTGCGGAGGCTGCCGAGGTGCAACCGGCAGGTTCGCTTCGGAGGTGTCCTCACTGGGCATGGGTACCTGCACCATTGTTACTACGGCCGCGTTTGATCACGATTCGATCTGTAACCGCCCTTTTCCCGCGCATGTGCTCCCACCTACGCCGACCTACGCCGCCTCTCTGGCTGCTTGA
Organism: Polyangiales bacterium; assembly: GCA_038230375.1. Classification (GTDB taxonomy): domain Bacteria; phylum Myxococcota_A; class Polyangia; order Polyangiales; family Polyangiaceae; genus JANXLV01. The sequence continues at coordinate 129,934 of JBBRNJ010000013.1, forward strand.
GTCATTGCACGTCAACGAGGGCGAGCGCATCAAGCCCACGTTGCTTCACAAACTCGTAGGGCAGATAGTAGTAGCCCTGGTCTCCTGAACACTTCCCCCAGGAGTTCTTGGCGATGAAATATCCGCCGCCGCTGCCGTAGGGCACTATCGTGCCTCCGCCGGTATTGGTCCATATCTTTGAGTTGTCGAAGTGACCGACGATGTTGATGGCGTGACTGCCGAGGCTCTTGCCCTGGGGGTCGGGCACGATGCCTGCCTTCGCCCCCTGGTTGAACGACTTGGAGTCAGCGGCGAGGAAGCTCTGCGGCACGTCAAAGCCGAGAACGACGGGAAATCCGAAGTCCACAGCGTCCTTGATCATGGTCACGCTGTCGCTCTCCTCCCCGGGCGTCCAGAGTGGAATGTGCGACCGGGTGCGGATGGAGCTCGACGTGTTCACGCTGCCATCGTAGGCACACTTGAGCTGGTTATTGGCGTCGAACCCGCAAAGGTAGTCGGCCTGGTGGGCCGCCTCCGAGCAGTGGATACCGCTGTATCCATCACACGAGTTGGCGAAACCGCCACCCGCGAGCTCAATCCGGTTGAGCGACGGGTTGTAGACCCAGTCCTTCTCGAAAGGGAATAGATACTTCGTGGACACCATCTGCTGGACGGCGGGACCCGCGTACGATCCGTCGCTCAGGCTGTCGGGCTGCCATTCCTGCTTGATCTTGTCATAGAGCGCTTGCTCCGAGAGATTCGTCCATAGTTGATGACGCTCTGCGTGGAGCTCCTCCACTGCCGCGGTGATCGCGAATGCAGTGCATGACCCTCGCGTGCCCTGGCTGCGAATGCAGGTCTCGGTTCCTTTCAAGGGGTAGGAGAGCATCTTGAAGAGCCCGAGCGTCGGCCCGGCGCAGAGCTCGGTCTCCTGTGAATCGCCCTCGGTGGCCGAGTATCCGAGCTCGCCTGCGCAGGTGGCCGGCTTGGTCTTCTGCAGCGCGTCCGTGAGAATCGGAAGCGAGTGATTCGCTGCGATGACATCCGAGGCCAGTACGAGCTTGTGAATCATTCCACGCAGCGCAGGCACGTCTGCTCTCTGGGCGTCCTCCTTGGACACCAACCCGTACTGGGCCGCGACGGAGGCGCCCAGCATCGTCATCATCGCGTAGTACGCGGTATAGACTGCGCTGCGATCCTGGGAGCTCCGCAGCGAGGCGGCGATCGCGTGGGTCCTCGTGTTCGCGCCCATGGTCACGAAGCTCGTGGGCTTGCCCGCTCCCGGAGGTCCCATCACTCGAATCGTACCGTCGGGCAGCGGCTCGGCGCCCCGCGCCAGCTCGGCTGGACCGTAGTGTTCGACGAGGTCCTGGTGGTCGGCCAGGAAAGCGTCGATGAGAGCCTGGTCGCTCAGCAGCGACAGCCGCTCAGCCGCGGCATGAGCCGCGTCGACGTCCGGCCCCGCTGGTGTCGCGGTTCCATCGCTCGAGAGCCCGTGGACGGCGCCCGCTCCTTCGTCAGCGTGGGGCAGCTCGCCCTGAGCGTGCTCCCCGTTGGTGCCTCCGCTGCACGCCGCGACGACGCAAACAATGAAGGGGCTGAGTACCGTGAGCCTGGTGAGCTTCATAGGAGAGTCCTGGGTGTGAGGGACGAGACGTAAAGGGTCGGCGGCCTCGACTCGATCGTGTAGTCGACTATCATCCACGGAAACCATCCGAGGGCCGTGTCCTCGAGCTCTTGGATGTGCGACGTCACCTTCTCCGCTTCGTCCTCGGTCCGGAGGAGCCCGTCCGAATTCGGCCGCACTCCGAGCGCCCGAAAGCACTCGTCTTCCAGGCGATCACACCGCCAGGAGTGTCGCCTCTGTTCAGACTCGAAGCGAAGCGGCTCGAATCCGAGGACGATGCCGCCCTCTGGCATTGGCTTTTGCAGACATACAAGTTGGGAGACGCCCGATGGGCGGCGGCCGTCCAGACTGCTGTTTCGCTCGAGAAACGATTCGCGATGGTCCAAGCGGAGAGAGAGCCCGAGAATCAGCCACTCCCGGGCGCTCGAGAGCTGGTCCGCGAGCGCGATGACTACCTCGGTCGACGTCACGGGGGTCGGCCAGCCTAGCTGCCCGCCGAACCTGGAGATGCAGGCCGATGCGGTCACGAGATGGGTCGGCTCAGGCTCGGCAGACCCGGCGCCTGGCCGTGCAGCGCGCTCGGTGACGATATAGCCGCCGAAGACATAGTCCTCCCGACGCATGCCTACGCCAGCACTCCGTGAACCTGGAGGGGTGGAGAAGGCCCGTGGAGAGATCGGTGGACGGTCGGCAGTCATCATTGGCGCCTTTGCATGTCGCTACGTCTGGTCAGCGGGGACAGGTCTTCACGAAGAACACGTCGACCTCGTTGTCGGCCGGGTGGACGTCGGGCATCAACAGCGCAGGGTCGTACCCGTTGGTGTTCGAATTCCAATCGGGCTGCGCGTTCCATCCGTCCTTGGAGCGATACTCCGTGAGCTTCAGGTGGAGCGAGGTGACCAGGTTGGAGGGGACGTCCGTGTCCGGCTGAAAGAGCCAGGTCGCGAACGCGCTTGTTGAGCTGACGGTCCCATAGCCGTCCGTCTGTGTCGTCTGGTCGATCATCATCGACATCGCGCTGCGCACGGCGGCAAATGGAGCGGCGCCGCCAGCCTTGCCGTGGCTCACCTGCGCGACTCCGTCCACGAGGATGCTCTGGTCGAGCATCGGCCACACGTGCGGACCCTTCGGGTGCACGATATCGACCTGGCCGCCAAGATCGGTGAAGTCGCAAGGGAGGAGCAACGGGTCGCCCGCTGTCCCGAGCGTCGGTCTCCCAAAGTTTGCGGGGTTCAACCCGTCACCCGAAGCAAGTTGAAAAGCGCCCGTATCGTAGCCGGGTCCCTGGTAACGCAGGTAGAAGCGCGCGGGGAACGAGATGCGCAGATCCACCGCGGTCTGGGGGCCCGGCAGCTTCGCGATCACCACTCCGGAAGGTGCATCGACAGATACACCCCGATCCGTATCGTTCGTGCCACCGCAAGCGGCGACCGCAAGCGCGATGAAAGGAGTGAGCAGTGCGAGGTTGGTGAGCTTCATGGTCGGTCTCCGGGTTGCTTTCTCGTGGTACGAACTAGGAAGTGGCCGCACGGTGAGGGCAGCGCCTACGTTGTGGGCCGGGAACACCGACATGATTGTTGGGCGCGGCGCTGTTGATCACAGAATCGATGGGAAACCTTCGGCGTCGCCAATTCGAATGACAACGTCGTGTTCGTGATCAATTCGTCCGACTCGATCAATTGAGAGGGGTGTCGATGTTCAGGATGAGTTGCGTGGTCATTGGCGCCCTCTCCTTGGGCCCCTTGCTGGTCTCGTGCAGCGCGGATATCCGCCTGGGCGGCGTCACCCCGAACGCGGCGGACGGCGCAGCCGGTCTGGATGGGGCGTCGGATGGTGGGACGTTGAGCAACGACGGCGGCTCATCCGCTCCCGATGCGCACGTCGACGGTTCGACTTGCATCGCAGATCTCACGCTCGACCCGAGGAGCTGCGGCGCGTGCGGCCACGACTGTCTCGGCGGCGCGTGCTTGCTCGGGCAGTGCCAGCCATTCCAGATCGCTCAGAATCTCCACGGACCCTTCTGGCTCACGCTCGATGCAACGACCGTCTACTGGACCGAGCTGGGCGACCCCACCACCAACTCCGTTCGTCAGTGCCGGAAGGACGGCTCTGGGCTCATCACGTTGGCGACAGCCCCGGGAACGTTCGGCGGCATCGTCGTCGACGGGAAGAACGCCTACTGGTCACACCAGACGCAGGGGCCGATCCAGATCTCGGTGGAGCGCACGCCCCTCGCGCCGGCCGCGCCGAGCGTCACCGAGGTGACCAACCTTCTGGGTGCGTTCTACGCTGGCGGCGTCGCGGTTGACGCAACAACCGTCTATTTCACGACCAACTCGCTGGTCGCGGGCGCGCCGAAGAATGGGACGATGGTGTCCGCACAAACCGTGCTGTCGCCCGTTGACGGCACGGGGCCCGTGCCTCTCGCGACTGACGGCTCGACCCTGTTCTTGGCGAGCCAGTCGGGTCTCTACACTGGCACTGCGACGCTCTCGCTCCCGGCGCTTGTCCCCGTCAAGGCTAGCTCGATCGGCGCGAGCGATATCGCCATCAACGGCACGCGGGTCTTCGGCGCAGGTGACAGCACCGTGTGGTCACTCCCGATCGCCGGCGGCCCAACGTCCACGTTCACGACTCAGGAGCTCGGCGCCGGCGGAGTCGCCGTGGACACAACCACCGTCTACTTCACGACCGCAACGGAGGTTCGCGCGACCCCCATCGCCGGAGGCGGCCCAATCAAGGTCCTTGCGCGCGGATACACGCAGCTTGGGCACATAGCGGCAGATGGTACCGCCGTATACTTTACTGACTTCAATGGCGGCTCTATATGGAAGCTCGCAAAGTAGTAATTACTATTCCACCATCGATCGTGATCAAAGTCCGCATGAGGGACAATTCGTGTCCCATGCCTGAGGGATCCCCTGGTTTGTTTATTGCATAGTACACAGACTTCTATCCATGAGGTGGCGGCCGGTGTACGTCGTGCTGCATGAACGTTCCGAGCACTGCGCGCCGCCCCTCGACAGGTCCTCGTTTC